>NZ_CADFDM010000003.1:0-894273 GCF_902832985.1 Burkholderia sp. BCC0097 | reverse complement strand
GAAGGGTCGTTCGAGACCAGGACGTTGATAGGTCAGGTGTGTAAGCGCAGTAATGCGTTCAGCTAACTGATACTAATTGCCCGTAAGGCTTGATCCTATAACAAGTCTGTCTTGTGTCGATGATCGTTAGTGCTTCAGCACTTACGAGCATCCCACGCAGAGCGTCGAGCAGCGAAGCTGATCGATGCGGCGCGCCGGTTGAAGTACCGGTGACCTGCGTAGCAAGATGAGACAAGTTGGATTCTCGTGTGTGATACACACAACTCAAAAATTACTGCTTCTTCCAAGATTGGTTGCGCTGCGAAGCAACGCAACAACCCTCTTTGCCTGATGACCATAGCGAGTCGGTCCCACCCCTTCCCATCCCGAACAGGACCGTGAAACGACTCTACGCCGATGATAGTGCGGATTCCCGTGTGAAAGTAGGTAATCGTCAGGCTCCCTAAGCCAAGAACCCCCGCCCGAAAGGCGGGGGTTTTTGCATTGCGGCGACGGAAATGTGCATGGCGGGGTAAAGCCTTACCAACGCCACTGCATTAGCATCTCACCCACGCAAGCAATCCCAGCATCCCATTCCCTCAATTGCTTCTATCTCCGGCGATTCAACTTCTTATTGATCGTATCTTCAATCAAGACGCAATTTCTTCTCCGCAGCGTATCGACAAGCGCGATCCTATGATCAGCTTTCCGCTCGCAGCAGCCCGCCCCGCTTCCACTCGACCGCCGCGCAGATCATCCAAAATCGCTGCGAAATGAACGCTTTATTTGGCGCGTCCACGTAAAATTTGCGAACCCCCATCTCTGCATTCAAAACGATGAACGCCGCCACCCAGGTAGCCCGGGCCGTTTGCCCGCATGATTGTCCGGACACATGCGCAATGCGTGTGACCGTCGAGAACGGCAAGGCAATCAAGGTCACGGGCGACCCCGACCATCCGCCGACGCAGGGCGTGTTGTGCACGAAAGTCAGTCGTTACGCGGATCGCGTTCACCATCCCGATCGCCTCACTGTTCCGCTCAAGCGCGTCGGTGCGAAGGGCGAAGGGCGCTTCGTGCCGATCAGCTGGAGTGAGGCGTTCGACGAGATTGGGCGCCGCCTCGGTGAAATCGCCGCGCGTGCGCCGGAGGCGATCGTGCCGTACAGCTATGCGGGAACGATGGGGCTCGTGCAAGGCGAGGGCATTGCTCAACGCTTCTTCCACAAGCTCGGCGCTTCGCGGTTGGAGCGTGCGATCTGCGCGGCGGCCGGCGCAGCGGGGCTGCGATACACATACGGCGGTAGTGTCGGCATGCACCTCGAGTACTTCGAGGAAAGCGAACTGATCCTGATATGGGGCGCAAATCCGATTGCATCGAGCCTGCACTTCTGGACCCGCGCCCAGGAAGCGAAGCGCCGCGGCGCGCGTCTGGTCGCGATCGACCCATATCGTTCGCTGACTGCGGAGAAATGCCATCAGCACATCGCGCTGAAACCCGGTACCGATGGCGCATTTGCGCTCGGCATGATGCATGTGCTCATTACCGAAAACCTGCTCGATCACGACTACATTGCCGACCATACGCTCGGCTTCGACGAACTGAAGGCGCGCGCCCTGAGCTATCCGCCGGAACGTGTCGCGCAGATCTGCGGCATCGATGCGTCGGAACTGGTCGATCTTGCATGTCGTTACGGCGCCACCCGCAAGGCATCGATTCGCCTCAACTACGGCATGCAGCGTGTTCGCGGCGGCGGCAATGCGGTGCGCGCGATTGCCAGCCTGCCGGCGCTAACTGGGGCGTGGCGCGATCGGGCGGGCGGACTGCTGCTCTCGTCGTCGGAATCCGCGCCGGTCAACCAGGCAGCGCTGCTGCGTCCGGATCTGATGCAGGGTTGGCCGCATAAGTTGCCGCGCATCATCAACATGAACGCGATCGGCGACGCACTGCTGCACCCGGGCGACGCGAGGTTCGGGCCGAAAGTCGAAGCGCTGATCGTGTACAACTCGAATCCGGTGGCGGTCGCGCCCGATTCGTCCAAGGTGGCCGCAGGTTTCGCTCGCGACGATCTGTTCACGGTCGTTCTCGAGCACTTCAAGACAGATACGGCCGATTTCGCCGACATTGTATTGCCGGCGACGACGCAGCTCGAGCATTTGGATGTCCATAAGTCGTACGGCCATACCTACGTGATGGCGAACCTGCCGGCGATTCCGCCAGTAGGAGACGCGCGGCCGAACACGGAGATCTTCCGGGGGATCGCGCGCAGCATGGGGCTCGACGAACCGGCGCTTTATCACAGCGACGAAGAGGTCGCTCGCGCGGCGCTTCGCTGGGACGATCCGGCGCTCGACAGCGACTGGGACACGCTGAAGCGGGTCGGCTGGCTGAAGCTCAAGCTGCCGGAGGCGCCGTTCGCGAATGGTGGTTTCCGCACGCCCTCCGGCAAGTGCGAGTTCTACAGCCCACGGCTCGAGCAGATGGGCATGGAGCCGGTCCCTGACTATCTGCCGCCGTTCGAGTCGGCCGAAGCCGCGCCCGAGCTCGCCGTACGCTATCCGCTGGCGATGATTTCGCCGCCGGCCCGCCACTTCCTGAACAGCACGTTCGTGAACGTCGACAGCCTGCGTTCGACGGAAGGCGAGCCGCACCTCGACATGCACCCATCCGACGCCGATGCCCGCGGCATCGCGGAGGGCGACACCGTCCGCATCTTCAATGACCGTGGCTCGATGCAGGCGCTCGCGCGCATTACCGACCGTGCGCGTGCCGGGCTCGTCGTCGGATTGTCGATCTGGTGGAAGAAGCTGTCGCCGGACGGCAGGAACGCGAACGAGGTGACGAGTCAGGCACTGACCGATCTGGGGAATTCGGCGACGTTTTACGATTGTCTTGTGGAAGTTGAGCGGATTTGATCGAATATCGCCGTATCATCAGACAAAATTGATATGGAAGTTGGAAGTGGACATCTAACCCTGTTGTCTCGGGGCGGGGGAGCCGTTACGATGCGTTTTAGCACGACCATTCGAAAATCAGTGAGGAGACGCGCGGTATGGACAAAATCTGGCTGAAATCGTACCCACCCGGCGTTCCAGCCGAAATTGACTCCTCTCCTTATCCGTCCGTCCCGGACCTGCTCGACGAGAGCTTCCGTCAGTATCGCGACCGTACCGCGTTCGTCTGCATGGGCAAGGGCATCACGTATGGCGAACTCGACAAGCTGTCGCGCCAGTTCGGCGCATGGCTGCAATCCCGCGGCCTGGCGCGCGGGTCGCGGGTCGCGATCATGATGCCGAACGTGCTGCAGTACCCGGTGACGATCGCCGCGGTCCTGCGCGCCGGCTATACCGTCGTCAACGTCAACCCGCTCTATACGCCGCGCGAGCTCGAGCATCAGCTAAAGGACAGCGGTGCGGAGGCAATCGTCATCCTGGAGAATTTCGCGTCGACGCTGCAGGCCGTCATCGCCAATACGGCCGTCAAGCACGTGGTCGTCGCATCGATGGGCGACCTGCTCGGCATCAAGGGATGGCTCGTCAATTACGTCGTGCGCAACGTGAAGAAGATGGTGCCTGCGTGGCAGCTGCCGTCGTTCACGCGCTTCAAGGCCGCGCTGTCGGAGGGCGCGCGACTGGCGTTCAAGCCGCAGAAGATCGGCCCCGACGACGTCGCGTTCCTGCAGTACACCGGCGGTACGACCGGTGTCGCGAAGGGAGCGACGCTGCTGCACCGGAACATCGTGTCGAACGTGCTGCAGGCTGGCGCCTGGCACCATCCGGCTCACGAGAAGTACCCGGAGGTGGAACAGTTCGTGACCGTTGTCGCGCTGCCGCTGTATCACGTGTTCGCGCTCACCGTCTGCGGTTTCCTGACGATGCGTACGGGCGGCATGGGCATCCTGATCCCGAACCCACGTGACATCGCCGGCATGATCAAGGAACTGAAGGGCTACCAGATCTCGACGATTCCGGCCGTCAACACGCTGTACAACGCGCTGCTGAATCATCCCGAGTTCGGTCAGCTCGACCTGTCGAAACTCGTGATCGCCAACGGCGGCGGCATGGCGATCCAGGAGGGCGTCGCGAAGCGCTGGTATGAAAAGACGCGTACCGCGATCATCGAAGGGTACGGGCTGTCCGAAACGTCGCCGGTGGCGACCTGCAACCCCGTGACGGCGACCGAATACAGCGGCACGATCGGTCTGCCTCTGCCGTCGACCGAGGTCGCGATTCGCGACGATGCCGGCAACGACGTCGCGCTCGGTGAGCCCGGCGAGATCTGCATCCGCGGGCCGCAGGTGATGGCCGGCTACTGGAACCGGCCGGACGAGACCGCGAAGGTCATGTTCGCGGACGGCTTCTTCAAGACGGGCGACGTTGGCGTGATGGATGCGCGCGGCTACGTGAAGATCGTCGATCGCAAGAAGGACATGATTCTCGTGTCCGGCTTCAACGTGTATCCGAACGAAGTCGAGGACGTGGTGGCGTCGCATCCGGGCGTGTTCGAGGTGGCGGCGGTCGGCGTGCCGGACGAGCATTCCGGCGAAGCCGTGAAGCTGTTCATCGTGAAAAAGGACCCGGCGCTGACCGACAAGGACATCCTTGCCTACTGCAAGGAGCGGCTCACCGGGTACAAGCGGCCGAAGCTGGTCGAGTTCCGCACGGAGTTGCCGAAGACGAACGTCGGCAAGATCCTGCGGCGCGAACTGCGCGATGGACGTGCGTAACGCACGCAACGCACGCAACGCACGCAACGCACGCAACGATGCGGTTGAACGAAAAGCCCGGCCTGTGCCGGGTTTTTTGTTTGCGGCTGCGGGTGGATGACCGGAAGCGCCCGTTTCGTGCGGGGCGCGGCGGCAAGCCTTGCGTTTCGAGCTGACGGCTGGAGGGCGTGTCGACAGCTACCATCCGATCACCGATCACCGATCACCGATCACCGATCACCGATCACCGATCACCGATCACCGATCCACCGATCCACCGATCCACCGATCCACCGATCCACCGACCCGCTGATCCACCACCGCCACCGCCTCACCACAAAAGAAAAAGGCGCCCGAAGGCGCCTTCAATATGCTGCGGCTTGTCAGGCAAGCTGATTAGAACTTGTGACGGATACCGACGCGTGCCGCGACCTGGTTGCTCGTGCTCGACCCGGCCAGACCGTTGATCGCTGCCGTTGCCTTCAGGACGTTGCCGTTCGAATCGAGCACGTTGCCCGATGCGTGCTGGTACACGCCGATCGCGTAGACGTCGGTACGCTTCGACAGGAAGTAGTCGACGCCCAGCGAGCCCTGGTGGTACTTGGCTGCCGAGTTGCCGTCGATCTTGCTGCCTTGCGTGTAGTCGTACGCCGCGCCGAGGATCAACGCCGGCGTCAACTGGTACTTGAAGTTGATTTCGCCGTTGTTGAACGTCGCGGTCTGGTTCACGAACGGGCCTGCCGAGAAGCCCTTGAACTTCGTGTTCGAGTACGTCGCGCCGATCGTCGCTGCACCGAACGTGTAAGCGCCGCCTGCACCGATGACCTGGTACGTGTTCGCGTTGTTCGCGTACGCGCCGTAGACCGGCGACGAAACCGACGACGACGTCGATCCGTTGTTGAACATGCCGCCGAACTGGTTCGGCGTACGTGCGTTCAAGTAACCGACGCCGAGGACGAGCGGGCCGTTGGTGTAGCCTGCGCCGAGCGACCAGACCTGGTTCTTCGAGAACTGGCCTGCCTGGCCGCCGAAGCTGTACAAGCCGCCGAACGTGAGGCCGCCGTAGTTCGCGCTCGTGAACTTGACCGCGTTGTTCACGCGATACGCGTTGTTGAAGTTGTCGAGGTCGCCCGGGTGAGCGGCGATGTAGCCGCCCCACTGGTCGCCTGCCTCGAGCGGGCCGACGAAGTCGACGACGGAGTCGTACTGACGGCCCAGCGTGACCGTACCGTACTGGCTCGACAGGCCGACGTAAGCCTGACGACCGAACATCAGGCCGCCCTGACCGAGCCTGCCGCTGTTCACGTCGAAACCGTTTTCGAGGGTGAAGATCGCCTTCAGGCCGCCACCGAGGTCTTCGGTGCCGCGCAGGCCGAAGCGGCTACCCTGCATCACGCCGCTCGCCAGGCCGTACAAGTGCTTGCCGCCTGCGTTGTTGTTGAAGAGGAAGCCTTCATCGATGATGCCGTAAAGCGTCACGCTGCTTTGCGCATGGGCAGCGCCAGCGAACGCGCCCAGCGCGACGAGCGCGAGAAGCGACTTTTTCATTAACGGATCTCCAAGAATCACTGAATTTTTTTGGCGGGGCGGATAGTTATGTTCTGGCGACGGGCCCCATCAACTTCGCAAGAAGTCGCACGTAATGTAGCAAAGCCGGTTTTTGCCACAAAGCGAAATGCTGCAGCTCAACACCGCCATGTTTCCTTTATGCAACAATGGTTAAAATCACGGGTTAACCGCAATTTCCGCTGAATAATCAAGTCGGTTACGCAGCGCACTCGTGCCCTTGCCGCGCGCAGCGGCACCTGCAGCCAGGAGAACAGGATGGTGTTGGACGAACTGATCAGCGAATTCGATCGCGGCCTGCGATCGCTGACCGGCATTAGCCGGATGAGCCGGCCGGTGCCCGTGCCGGCCGATACGCCGGACGTCGAACTGACGCCCGCCGAACGCACGCACGCGGCCGGCTTGATGCGCGTGAATCACGTGGGCGAGGTCTGCGCGCAGGCGCTCTATCAGGCGCAGAAGCTCACCGCGCGCACGGCGTCGGCGAAGGCGATGTTCGAGGAGGCCGCGCGAGAGGAGGAGGATCACCTCGCGTGGACCGCGCACCGCCTGAAGGAACTCGATTCGCGCCCGAGCCTGCTGAATCCGCTGTGGTATGCCGGCGCCCTCGCGATCGGCGTCGCGGCCGGCACGCTCGGCGACAAGGTCAGCCTCGGCTTCATGGCCGAGACGGAGCGGCAGGTCGAGAGCCATCTCGAAGGTCACATGTCCGAACTGCCGCCGACCGATACCGCGTCGCGCGCGATCGTCGACCAGATGCGGATCGACGAGGTGAAGCACGGCAAGGCCGCGACCGACGCCGGCGGGATCGAGCTGCCGCTGCCCGCGCGGATGCTGATGCGCGCCGCGTCGAAAGTCATGACGAGCACTGCGTACTATCTCTGAGATTTGCGCCGGGGTGGCGTGGGACGCCGCCCCGGTTCACCGGCCCCGATATCGCCCGCTCCCTCCTCGTTTTCCCGCCCCCAAAAGCCCCGTCCGCACGCCCGTCTGGCCCGTCTTTCTCACGTATCACCTTCACAAGTTGCACTAGCTCATTCATTTATAACGGTTTTTGGAATGAGGGGGCGCATGAGCATGTGCGCGTAAGTCCTTGTTCTAACTAACAAAATTCGTCAAAAAAGCGGGCCGCTCCCTTGACCGTGCCACACCCTTCCTCTAAAGTGGGAGACAGTGTGAGAAAGTGTATTTTTGTGTGATTTAGCAGGCTGTTCCGGCTAAATTCTCAGCATTGAGCGGGTGCTTCGGTGCCCTGAACGGGAGAGCGGAAAGTGTTCCAAGGGGCGTCGGCGCTGACGCTCGATGCGAAAGGGCGGATGTCGGTGCCGTCTCGCTATCGCGAAGCGCTGCAAGGACAGGCAGAAGGACGGGTGACTGTGACCAAGCACCCGGACGGCTGCCTGTTGCTGTTTCCGCGCCCCGAATGGGAAGTGTTCCGCGCCAAGATCGCCGCGCTGCCGATGGACGCGCACTGGTGGCGACGAATTTTTCTCGGCAATGCGATGGACGTCGATCTCGACAGCGCGGGCCGGATTCTTGTATCGCCCGAGCTGCGCATGGCAGCCGGACTGGAAAAGGAAGTCATGTTGTTGGGAATGGGTAGTCACTTCGAGCTGTGGGATTCGCAGACCTACAACGCGAAGGAGCAGGCGGCGATGGCGCAGGGCATGCCCGACGCGCTGAAGAATTTCACGTTCTGATTGCGGTGACGGAGACGCCCGCGATGGGAAATGAATTGCGGCATCGGACGGTGCTGTTGGATGAAGCGGTCGAGTCGCTCGTGACGCGGCCGGACGGCGTGTACGTCGACGGCACGTTCGGGCGCGGCGGGCACAGCCGCGCGGTGCTCGCGCGGCTGGCGTCGGCCGGGCGGCTGATCGCGTTCGACAAGGATCCGAGGGCGATCGAGACGGCGCAGGGCATCGAGGATGCGCGCTTCTCGATCGTGCATGACAGCTTTGCATCGATGCGCGACGCGCTTGCGGCGCGCGGCGTCGAGAAGGTGTCGGGGGTGTTGCTGGACTTGGGCGTGTCCTCGCCGCAGGTGGACGATCCGGCGCGCGGCTTCAGTTTCCGCGCCGATGGTCCGCTGGACATGCGAATGGATCCGACGCGTGGCGAGTCGGCGGCCGAATGGCTCGCGCGGGCTTCGGTGCAGGAATTGACGGAGGTGATACGGGATTATGGGGAAGAACGGTTTGCTTTTCAGATTGCAAAGGCGCTTGTTGCTCGCCGGGCAGAGTCCGACCGTCTTGGGCCTCTCGACACCACGGGCGAGCTTGCCCAAATCGTGGGTCACGTCGTCAAAACCCGTGAGAAGGGCAAGGATCCGGCAACCCGCACCTTTCAGGCTATACGGATTCACGTCAATCAAGAGCTTGCGGACCTGCAAGTCGTACTAGACGCGGCACTGTCGTTGCTGGAGCAAGGGGGGCGGCTGGTGGTCATCAGCTTTCATTCACTCGAGGACCGGATCGTCAAGCGATTCATGCAGGCGCACGCGAGTGCGCCTGCGGTCGATCGTCGCCTGCCGATCCGCGCCGTCGACCTCCCGAGCCCGCCGCTCAAGATCATCAGCCGCCAGTTTCCGAGCGAAGCGGAAGTCGCCGCGAATCCGCGCGCCCGCTCGGCCGTGATGCGCATCGCGGAGCGCGTCACGCCATGAGCCGCCTCAATATCTTCCTGCTGATCATCGTGATGGGTTGCGCGCTGTCGGTCGTCAACTCGACGAACCAGCAGCGCCAGATCTTCATCCAGCTGCAGCGCGCGCAGTCGCAGGAGCGTCAGCTCCAGCAGGACTACGCGCAGCTTCAATATCAGCAGAGCGCGCTGTCGAAGACGTCGCGCATCGAGCAGCTCGCGAACGATTCGCTGAAAATGCAGCCGATCTCGACTGGCCGCACGCAATACCTGACGCTGCCGGCGGGCGCCGCGAAGGCGATCGACGCGCCGATCCCGGCGTCGGCCGACACGGCCGGCAAGGGCAAGGGGGGCGCGCGATGAAGCCGTCCCCGAAGCGCCAGAACGTGAAGTTCTCGTCGAGCCCCGTGCTGGGCGTTCATTTGCCGATGTGGCGCTCGAAGCTCGTCGTGTTCCTGCTGTTCATGGCGTTCGTCGCGCTGGCCGCACGGGCGTTCTGGATCCAGGGGCCCGGCAACGCGTTCTATCAGAAGCAGGGCGAAAGCCGCTACCAGCGCACGATCGAACTGCCCGCGACGCGTGGCAAGATCCTCGACCGTAACGGGCTCGTGCTCGCGACGAGCCTGCCGGTGCGCGCGATCTGGGCGATTCCCGACGCGGTGCCGGACGATCTCGATGCCGACAAGGTCAACCAGCTCGGCAAGCTCCTCGGCATGACGTCGAAGGAATTGCGCGTGAAGCTGTCGGAAGACAAGGGTTTCGTCTACGTGAAGCGCCAGGTGCCGATCGACGTCGCCGACAAGGTCGCCGCGCTCGACATTCCCGGCATCTATCAGCGCAACGAATACAAGCGCTTCTATCCGGAAGGCGAGATCACCGCTCACCTGATCGGCTTCACGAACGTCGAGGACGAAGGGCAGGAAGGCGTCGAACTGGGCGACCAGAAGATGCTGTCCGGCACGTCGGGCATGCGCCGCGTGATCAAGGACCGGATGGGGCACATCATCGAGGATGTCGCCGAGCAGATTCCGCCGCACAACGGCACCGACGTCGACCTGTCGATCGACAGCAAGATCCAGTACATCGCGTACGCGAACCTGAAGGCTGCCGTCGAGAAGTTCAAGGCGAAGGCCGGCGCGGCGATGGTCGTCGACGTGCGGACCGGCGAAGTGCTCGCGCTCGTCAACTACCCGACGTACAACCCGAACGACCGCTCGCGCATGACGGGCGAGCAGTTGCGCAACCGGATCATGACCGACGTGTTCGAGCCGGGCTCGATCATGAAGCCGTTCACGGTGTCGCTCGCGCTCGACCTGCACCGCGTGACGCCGAACACGCTCGTCGAGACGGGCAACGGGCATTTCGTGCTCGACGGCGCGCCGATCACCGACGACGCGGGTTTCGGCACGCTGACGGTCGGCGGCGTGATCCAGAAGTCGAGCAACATCGGCGCGACGAAGATCGCGATGACGATGCGGCCCGAGGAAATGTGGAATATGTATACGAGCATCGGCCTCGGCCAGGCGCCGAAGGTCGGCTTCCCGGGCGCGGTGGCTGGCCGCCTGCGTCCGTGGAAGAGCTGGCGCCGCATCGAGCAGGCGACGATGTCGTACGGCTACGGCCTGTCCGTGTCGCTGTTCCAGCTCGCGCGGGCGTACACGGCGATCGCGCACGACGGCGAGCTGATGCCCGTGACCATTTTCAAGACCGACCCCAATCAGCCGGTCGCCGGCACGCAGGTGTTCAATCCGACCACCGCGCGCGAAGTGCGCGCGATGCTCGAGACGGTGGTGGCGCCGGGCGGCACGTCGCCGGATGCGGCCGTGCCGGGCTATCGGGTCGGCGGCAAGAGCGGTACCGCGTACAAACATGAAGGTCACGGCTACACGCGCAAGTACCGCGCGTCGTTCGTCGGGATGGCACCGATGCCGAATCCGCGTGTCGTGATCGCGGTGTCGGTCGACGAACCGACTGCCGGCAGCCACTTCGGCGGCCAGGTGTCCGGCCCCGTATTCTCGGCGATCGCCGGCGACACGATGCGTGCGCTGAACGTTCCGCCGAACATGCCGATCAAGCAGCTCGTGGTGTCCGACGATTCGCCGGACTCCCCTGCCGCAAAGGGCCCGCAAAAGCTGGCTACGAGCAGCGGCGCGAAGCATATGATCGTGTCCAGCACGACGCGTAATTCACCAGGAGTTGTTCGATGAGCGCCGCCCGCAGTTCCCATCCGGCGCATCAGCAGATCGCAGCCGCGCTTGCGTGGCTGCGTCAGCATGTGGCCCCTACGGCGCAACTGCATGCCGACACGCGCAGCCTCGAGGCTGGCGACGTGTTCGTCGCGTATGCGGTCGACGGGGCAGATAACCGCGCTTTCATGGCGGATGCCGTTGCACGCGGTGCGGCCGCCGTGCTGTATCAGCCGGAAGGGCTGGCCCACGCACCGGCCGCGCCGGCCGTACCCGTCGCGCTGGCGGTGCCGGCGCTCGACCAGCTCGCCGGCGAGATCGCCAGCGGCTGGTACGGCGACCCGAGCGACAGCCTGCTGGCGATCGGTGTCACGGGCACGAACGGCAAGACGTCGTGCACGCAATGGATCGCCACCGCACTGACGGCGCTGCACCAGCCGTGCGCGGTGATCGGCACGCTCGGCACCGGGATGCCCGGTCAGCTCGTGCCGACCGGTTTCACGACGCCCGACGCGCCGCAACTTCAGCGCAGCCTCGCGCAATTGCGCGACGCGGGCGCGCAGGCGGTGGCGATGGAAGTGTCGTCGCATGCGCTGCACCAGGGGCGCGCGAACGGGACGGCGTTCGACGTCGCGGTGTTTACGAACCTCACGCAGGATCACCTCGACTATCACGGCACGTTCGATGCGTATGAGGCAGCGAAGGCGAAGCTGTTCGCATGGCGCGGCCTGCGCGCGGCGGTGATCAACCGCGACGATGCGGCTGGCCGCCGCCTGCTCGAGAAGCTGGCTGGCCGTGTGCGCACGATCGCGTACGGGATCGGCGACGCACCGGCGCCTGACGCCGATCGGGAACTGGTCGCGTTCGACGTGCGCGCCACCGTGACGGGTACCGCATTCCGCCTGCGTTCGTCGTGGGGCGACGCGGACGTCGAGGTCGGCACGCTCGGCACGTTCAACGTCAGCAACCTGCTCGCGGTGCTCGGCGCGCTGCTCGCGGCCGACGTGCCGTTCGACGCGGCCCTTGCCGAGATCGAGCGGCTCGAGTCGGTCAACGGCAGGATGCAGCGGCTCGGCGGCCGGTTGCAGAACGACGAACCGCTCGTCGTGATCGACTACGCGCATACGCCAGACGCGCTCGAAAAGACGCTCGACGCGCTGCGCCCGATCGCCGCGGCGCGCGGCGGCCGGCTCGTCTGCATGTTCGGCTGCGGCGGCGATCGCGATGCGACGAAGCGTCCGCTGATGGGCGCGATCGCGGAGCGGCTCGCCGACGAAGTCGTCGTCACGAGCGACAACCCGCGCAGCGAAGATCCGCAGCACATCATCGACCAGGTCGTCGCGGGCATGACTGCGCCCGATCGCGCGCGCCGTATCGAGGATCGCGCGAGCGCGATCCTGCAGGCCGTGCGCGGCGCCGCACGCGAGGATGTCGTCGTGCTGGCCGGCAAGGGCCACGAGGCCACACAGGAAATCATGGGCAAGAAGCGCGCGTTCTCCGACCAGGATCACGCACGGCTCGCGCTCGCAGCGCGCGCGACGCACGGCAAGGGAGGCGCCGAATGACGATGCTCAGCCTCGGCGAAGCCGCCCGCCTGATTCCCGGCGCCACCGTCCACGGCGACGCGGGCGTCACGTTCGACCGCGTGTCGACCGACAGCCGCACGGTCGGCCCGGGCGACCTGTTCGTCGCGTTGAAGGGCGAGCGTTTCGATGCGCACGACTTTCTCGGCGACGTTGCCGCGCGCGGCGCTGCCGCGGCGCTCGTCGCGCACGCCCGGGCGGGCATTGCGATGCCGATGATCGAAGGCGGCGAAACGCGTGCCGCGCTCGGCGCGCTCGCGCACGGCTGGCGGATGCGATTCCCGCTGCCGCTCGTCGCGGTGACGGGCAGCAACGGCAAGACGACCGTCAAGGAAATGATCGCGTCGATTTTCGCGGCGGCGGTCGGCGCCGACGCGCGGCTCGCGACGGCCGGCAACCTGAACAACGATGTCGGCCTGCCGCTGACGCTGCTGCGCCTGTCGGCCGCGCATCGTCTCGCGGTGATCGAGATCGGGATGAACCATCCGGGCGAAACCGAAGTCCTCGCGCGCCTCACCGCGCCGACGGTCGCGCTCGTCAACAACGCACAGCGCGAGCACCAGGAATTCATGGCGACGGTCGAAGCCGTCGCGCTCGAACATGCGGCCGTGATTCACGCGCTGCCGCCGGACGGCGTTGCGGTGTTCCCGGCCGACGACGCGTACGCGGGCATCTGGCGCGTCGCGGCGACCGGCAACCGGATCCTCGATTTCGCGCTGCACGACGCCGAACGGCAGAACGACGCGCAGGTCGTCGGCCGCATGCACGGCGGCGAACTCGCGATCGACACGCCGGCTGGCGCCGTCACGGTGCGGCTGCGCGCGCTCGGGGAGCACAACGCGCGTAACGCGCTGGCCGCGACGGCCGCGGCGCTCGGGGCCGGCGTCGCGCTGTCGGCGATCCGGCAGGGTCTCGAATCGTTCGAACCGGTCAAGGGCCGGCTGCAGGTGAAGCAGGCGAGCGTCGGCAGCCTCGCGGGCGCGACGGTCGTCGACGACACGTACAACGCGAACCCCGATTCGATGCGTGCCGCGATCGACGTGCTCGCCGCGCATCCGGCGCCGCGCGTGCTGGTGATCGGCGACATGGGCGAAGTCGGCGACGAAGGGCCGGCCTTCCATCGCGAGATCGGCGCGTACGCGCGCGAACGCGGGATCGACGCGCTGTTCGCGTTCGGCGACGCATCGCGCGACGCGTGCACGGCCTACGGCGACACGGCACGCCATTTCGACGACGTCGGCGCGCTCGTGTCGGCGCTGTTCGCCGCCGGTTACGGCGCGCAGGCGACAGTGCTCGTGAAGGGCTCGCGGTACATGAAGATGGAGCGCGTGGTCGACGCGCTGACGAACCAACCCGCGGCGGGCACCGTGCCCGCCGCACACTGAGTAGAAGGAAGGAAGCATGCTGCTGGCGCTGGCGCAATGGCTGCAAGGAGACGCAAGCTTTTTGCGCTTGTTCACGTACCTCACGTTCCGGGCGGTGATGGCCACCATCACCGCGCTGGGGATCGGGCTCGTGTGCGGTCCGTGGGTGATCCGCAAGCTGACGCAAATGAAGGTCGGGCAGGCCGTGCGCAAGGATGGTCCCCAGACCCACCTCGTCAAGTCCGGCACGCCGACGATGGGCGGCGTACTGATCCTGATCGGCATCGCGGTCGCGACGCTGCTGTGGGGCGACCTGACGAACCGTTTCATCTGGATCGTGATGCTCGTCACGTTCGGCTTCGGCGTAATTGGCTGGGTCGACGATTACCGCAAGGTCGTCCACAAGGATCCGCGCGGGATGTCGTCGCGCGAGAAGTATTTCTGGCAATCGGTGATCGGGCTGTTCGCGGCTGTTTATCTCGCGTTCAGCGTGTCCGAGGCAAACAACGTGCGCGTGTTCGACCTGTTCATGGCGTGGGTGCGGAGCGGCCTGTCGATGGGGCTGCCGGCGCGCGCCGACCTGATGCTGCCGTTCCTGAAGTCGATCAGCTACCCGCTCGGCGTGTGGGGCTTCATCGTGCTGACCTACTTCGTGATCGTCGGCGCGAGCAACGCGGTGAACCTGACCGACGGTCTCGACGGTCTCGTGATCATGCCGGTCGTGCTGGTCGGCGCGTCGCTCGGTGTGTTCGCGTACGTGATGGGCAGCGCGGTCTATTCAAAATACCTGCTGTTCCCGCACATCCCCGGCGCGGGGGAACTGCTGATCTTCTGTTCCGCGATGGGCGGGGCGGGGCTCGCGTTCCTCTGGTACAACACACATCCCGCGCAGGTGTTCATGGGCGACGTCGGCGCGCTGGCGCTGGGCGGCGCGCTCGGCACGGTCGCGGTGATCGTGCGCCAGGAAATCGTGCTGTTCATCATGGGCGGCATCTTCGTCGCGGAAACGCTGTCGGTGATGCTGCAGGTGTCGTGGTTCAAGTACACGAAGAAGCGTTACGGCGAAGGGCGGCGCCTGCTGAAGATGGCGCCGCTGCATCACCATTTCGAATTGTCCGGCTGGAAGGAAACGCAGGTGGTCGTGCGTTTCTGGATCATCACGCTGATGCTGTGCCTGTTCGGTCTGACCACCCTCAAGCTGCGGTAAAGGAAAGGTAACAAGGATGTCTGGCGAGATGTTTGGAGATCGGCAACGGCCGATGGTGCTCGTACTGGGGCTCGGGGAATCGGGTCTCGCGATCGCGCGATGGTGCGCGAGGCACGGGTGCCGGCTGCGCATTGCCGATACCCGCGAGGCGCCGCCGAACCTTGCCGCGCTGCAGGCCGAAGGCATCGATGCGGAATTCGTCGGCGGGGCGTTCACGCCCGCGCTGCTCGACGGCGGCGTCGAGATCGTCGGGCTGAGCCCCGGGCTGTCGCCGCTGGAGCCGGCGCTCGCGGCGCTGGTCGCGGCCGCGAACGAGCGCGGTGTCGCGGTGTGGGGCGAGCTGGAATTCTTCGCGCAGGCGCTGCGCGCGCTCGGCACGAGCGGCTACCAGCCGAAGGTGCTCGCGATTACCGGCACCAACGGCAAGACCACGACGACGAGCCTCACGGGCCTGCTGTGCCAGCGCTCGGGCAAGAAGGTCGCCGTCGCGGGCAACATCAGCCCGGCGATGCTCGACCGGCTCGCGAGCGCGATCGACGAAACCGCGCTGCCCGACGTATGGGTGCTCGAACTGTCGAGCTTCCAGCTCGAGACCGCGCGCACGTTCGCGCCCGATGCGGCCGCGATCCTCAACATCACGCAGGACCACCTCGACTGGCACGGCAGCTTCGACGCATACGCGCAGGCAAAGGGCCGGATCTTCGGCGCGACAACGACGCGCGTGCTGAACCGCGACGACGCGGCCGTGATGAAATTCGCGCCGGCAGCCGGCGCGGCCGACGCGCCCCGCACGGTCACGTTCGGCCTGAACGAACCGACGCAGGACAGCGACTACGGGCTGTCGCGCGACAACGGCATCGCATGGCTGGTGGAAGCCGTCGATCGCGACGCGCCGGATGAAGCGACGACGACCCGCCGGCGCAAGCGCGACGCCGCGCATACGCCCGACATCGCGCAAAAGCGCCTGATGCCGGCCGACGCGCTACGCATCCGCGGGCTGCACAACGCGGCGAACGCGCTGGCCGCGTTCGCGCTCGCGCGCGCGATCGACCTTCCGGCCGCACCGTTGCTGCACGCGCTGCGCGAATACCGCGGCGAAGCGCATCGCGTCGAAGTAATCGCGACGATCGACGACGTTGACTACGTGGATGACAGCAAGGGCACGAACGTCGGCGCGACGGTGGCCGCGCTCGACGGGCTCGCGCAGAAGATCGTGCTGATCGCGGGTGGCGACGGCAAGGGGCAGGATTTCGGGCCGCTGGTCGCGCCGGTCGCGCGCTGGTGCCGCGCGGTGATGCTGATCGGGCGCGACGCGCCGGTGATCCGCGACACGCTCGCCGAAACGGGCGTGCCGCTCGCCGGGCACGCGACGCTCGAAGCAGCGGTGCACGCAGCAGCCGAGCTCGCCGAGCCGGGCGATGCAGTGTTGCTGTCGCCTGCGTGCGCGAGCCTCGACATGTTCAGGAACTACGCCCATCGCGCGGAAGTGTTTCGCGCGGCGGTCGACGCAATCGCCATCGACAAAGGAGCGACGCCATGAGCTGGTCCGATCGCCTCGTCTCCCGTTTCAACGACCGGCGCGACACCGGCGGCAATGCCGCGGGCGGCCGCGTCGCATCGGCCACGCGCGCCGCGACGGGCGGCCTCGCGAGCGTCGTCAACGGCGTGCGTCCGAGCCGTTCGCGAATGCTCGATTTCGACTATTCGCTGCTGTGGGTCGCGATCGCGCTGCTCGGACTCGGCGTCGTGATGGTGTATTCGGCGTCGATCGCGATGCCCGATTCGCCGAAATACGCGTCGTATCACGATTACGCGTTCCTGATGCGCCACTGCGTGTCGCTCACCGTCGCGTTCATCGCGGCGGTGCTCGCGTTCCGCGTGCCGGTGTCGACCTGGGACAAGTACGCGCCGCATCTTTTCCTGATCGCGCTGGTCGGCCTCGTGATCGTGCTGATCCCGCACGTCGGCAAGGGCGTGAACGGTGCGCGCCGCTGGATTCCGCTCGGCATCACGAACATGCAGCCGTCGGAAATCATGAAGCTCGCGGTGACGATCTACGCGGCGAACTACACGGTGCGCAAGCAGGAATACATGCAGAGCTTCGCGAAGGGCTTCCTGCCGATGGCGTTCGCGGTCGGCCTGGTCGGCGCGCTGCTGCTGCTCGAGCCCGACATGGGCGCGTTCATGGTGGTCGCCGCGATCGCGATGGGCGTGCTGTTCCTCGGCGGCGTGAACGGCAAGCTGTTCGGCGGCCTCGTCGCGACGGCGGTCGGCACGTTCACGATGCTCGTGTGGCTGTCGCCGTGGCGTCGCGAGCGGATCTTCGCGTATCTCGATCCGTGGGACGAGCGCTACGCGCAGGGCAAGGCTTACCAGCTCACGCACTCGCTGATCGCGTTCGGCCGCGGCGAGTGGTTCGGCGTCGGCCTCGGCGGCAGCGTCGAGAAGCTGAATTACCTGCCGGAAGCGCATACCGACTTCATCCTCGCGGTGATCGGCGAGGAACTCGGTTTCGTCGGCGTGCTGGTCGTGATCCTGCTGTTCTACTGGATCGTGCGCCGCGCGTTCGAGATCGGCCGCCAGGCGCTCGCGCTCGATCGCACGTTCGCGGGCCTGATGGCGAAGGGCATCGGCATCTGGTTCGGCGCGCAGACGTTCATCAACATGGGCGTGAACCTCGGGCTGCTGCCGACCAAGGGGCTGACGCTGCCGCTCGTGAGCTACGGCGGCTCGGGCATCCTGTTGAACTGCGTGGCGCTCGCGGTACTGCTGCGTGTGGACTACGAGAACCGGGTGCTGATGCGCGGAGGGAAGGTATGACCGCGTCACAACGCACGCTGATGGTGATGGCAGGCGGCACCGGGGGCCACGTGTTCCCGGGGCTCGCGGTTGCGCACCGGATGGAGGCGGCGGGCTGGCGCGTCGTATGGCTCGGCAATCCGGCCGGGATGGAAGCGACGCTGGTGCCGAAGCACGGCATTCCGATGGAGTACGTGCGGTTCGGCGGGCTGCGCGGCAAGGGACTGAAGACCAAGCTGACGCTGCCCGTTAACCTGCTGCGCGCATGCTGGCAGAGCCTCGGCGCGCTGCGCCGCGTGCGGCCGGACGTCGTGCTCGGGATGGGCGGCTACATCACGTTCCCGGCGGGCGTGATGACCGCGCTGTCGGGGCGTCCGCTCGTGCTGCATGAACAGAATTCGATCGCGGGCCTGACCAACAAGGTGCTCGCGAAACTCGCGAAGCGCGTGCTCGTCGCGTTCCCCGGCGCGTTGCCGCACGCGGAATGGACGGGTAACCCGATTCGCGCGGAACTGGCGCGCACGGAACCGCCCCAGGCACGCTATGCGTCGCGCAGCGGCCCGTTGAACGTGCTGGTGGTCGGCGGCAGCCTCGGGGCGGCCGCGCTGAATGAAGTCGTGCCGCGCGCGCTGGCGCTGCTGGCGCCGGGCGAGCGCCCGCGCGTCGTGCACCAGGCCGGCGTGAAGCACATCGAGGCACTGAAGGCGAATTACGAAGCGGCCGGTTTCGCGGCCGGCGAGGGCGTGCGGCTCGTACCGTTCATCGACGACATGGCGGCCGCGTATGCGGCGGCGGATCTGGTGATCTGCCGGTCGGGCGCGATGACGGTGTCGGAGATCGCGGCGGTGGGCGTGGCGGCGCTGTTCGTGCCGTTCCCGTATGCGGTCGACGATCACCAGACGACCAACGCCGCGTTTCTCGCCGATGCGGGCGCGGCCGTGCTGGTGCAACAACGCGACCTGTCGGCGGAGCTGCTCGCCGACTGGCTGCGCGGCCAGTCGCGGGCATCGCTCGCGGCGATGGCCGAACGTTCGCGCACGCTCGCGAAGCCCGAGGCCACCGACGAAGTCGCGCGCGTCTGCGCGAAGGCGGCCGGCGCGAACCTGGAAATACTGCAATGAAACACATCGTCAAACACATTCATTTCGTCGGGATCGGCGGTGCGGGCATGAGCGGCATCGCCGAAGTGCTCGTCAACCTCGGTTACGCGGTCAGCGGCTCGGACCTGTCGCGCAATGCGGTGACCGATCGCCTCGGGGCGCTGGGCGCGCGGATCGCGATCGGCCACGACGCGGCGAACATCGAGGGCGCGAACGCGGTCGTCGTGTCGACGGCCGTGCGCTCGGACAACCCGGAAGTGCTGGCCGCGCGCCACCAGGGCGTGCCGATCGTGCAGCGTGCGGTGATGCTCGCGGAGCTGATGCGCCTGAAGCAGGGCATCGCGATCGCCGGCACGCACGGCAAGACCACGACGACGAGCCTCGTCGCGAGCGTGCTCGCGGCGGGCGGGCTGGACCCGACGTTCGTGATCGGCGGCCGGCTGATCAGCGCCGGCGCGAACGCACGGCTCGGCACGGGCGACTTCATCGTCGCGGAGGCCGACGAGTCGGATGCGTCGTTCCTGAACCTGTACCCGGTGATCGAAGTCATCACGAACATCGACGCCGACCACATGGACACCTACGGCCACGATTTCGCGCGGCTCAAGCAGGCGTTCATCGAATTCACGCAGCGCTTGCCGTTCTACGGCAGCGCGGTGGTGTGCGTCGACGATCCGAACGTGCGGCAGATCATTCCGTTCATCTCGAAGCCGGTCGTGCGCTACGGCCTGTCGCCGGACGCGCAGGTGCGCGCGGAAGACATCGACGCGCGCGACGGCCGGATGCACTTCACGGTGATCCGCGAAGGGCGTGCGCCGCTCGCGGTCGTGCTGAACATGCCGGGCCTGCACAACGTGCAGAACGCGCTCGCGGCGATCGCGATCGCAACCGATCTCGGCGTGTCGGACGACGCGATCCAGCTGGCGCTGGCGGAATTCAACGGCGTCGGCCGGCGCTTCCAGCGCTACGGCGACGTGCCGAGCGCGGACGGCGGCCAGTACACGCTGATCGACGACTACGGCCATCACCCGGTCGAGATGGCGGCGACGATCGCGGCCGCGCGCGGCGCGTTCCCGGGCCGCCGCCTCGTGCTGGCGTTCCAGCCGCACCGCTATACGCGCACGCGCGACTGCTTCGACGATTTCGTCAACGTGCTGTCGACGGTCGATGCGCTGGTGCTGACGGAAGTCTACGCGGCCGGTGAGGCCGCGATCCCGACGGCCAGCGGCGACGCGCTGTCGCGCGCGCTGCGCGCGGTGGGCAAGGTCGACCCGGTGTTCGTCGCGACGGTCGACGACGTGCCGGACGCATTGGCGAAGGTCGCGCAGAACGGCGACGTGGTGATCACGATGGGGGCGGGTTCGATCGGCGGCGTGCCGGCGAAGCTCGTGCAACACATTCAACAGAAGGCATGACATGAGCGGGATCGATCCGAAACGTTTCGGCAAGGTGGCGGTGTTGTTCGGCGGCGAATCCGCCGAGCGCGAGGTGTCGCTCACCTCGGGCCGCCTCGTGCTGCAGGGCCTGCGTGACGCGGGCGTCGACGCGCATCCGTTCGACCCGGCCGAGCGGCCGCTGTCGGCGCTGAAGGACGAAGGCTTCGTGCGCGCGTTCAATGCGCTGCACGGCGGCTACGGCGAGAACGGCCAGATCCAGGGCGCGCTCGATTTCTACGGGATTCGCTACACGGGCAGCGGCGTGCTGGGCTCGGCGCTCGGCCTCGACAAGTTCCGCACGAAGCTCGTGTGGCAGCAGACGGGCGTGCCGACGCCGCCGTTCGAGACGGTGATGCGCGGCGACGATCTGGCCGCGCGCGCGACCGACATCGTCGCGAAGCTCGGCCTGCCGCTGTTCGTGAAGCCGGCGAGCGAAGGCTCGAGCGTCGCGGTGCTGAAGGTGAAGACGGCCGACGCGCTGCCGGCCGCGCTCGCGGAAGCCGCGACGCACGACAAGATCGTGATCGTCGAGAAGAGCATCGAAGGCGGCGGCGAATATACCGCGTGCATCGCCGGCGATCTCGACCTGCCGCTGATCAAGATCGTGCCGGCGGGCGAGTTCTACGACTACCACGCGAAGTACGTCGCCGACGATACGCAGTACCTGATCCCGTGCGGCCTGCCGGCGGAACAGGAAGCGGAACTGAAGCGCATCGCGCGCCGCGCGTTCGACGTGCTCGGCTGCACCGACTGGGGCCGCGCGGATTTCATGCTCGACGCGGCTGGCAATGCGTACTTCCTCGAAGTGAACACGGCCCCCGGGATGACCGACCACTCGCTGCCGCCGAAGGCCGCGCGCGCGGTCGGCATCGGCTATTCCGAGCTGGTCGTGAAGGTGCTGTCGCTCACGCTCAACGATTGACGCAGGAACGGAACGACGTATGTGGAACAACGTTCGCCAACTCAACCTTGCCGCCAGCGCGCTGTACGCGCTGCTGCTGCTCGTGTTGGCGGCGGCCGGCTGCTACTGGCTGATCCAGCGCCCGACGTTCGCGCTGCGGGAGATCCGGATCGACGGCGACACCGAGCACATCAACTCGCCGACGGTGCGCGCGGGCGTGGTCGGCCGGCTGAAGGGCAATTTCTTCACGGTCGATCTCGATACGGCGCGCGCGGCGTTCGAGCAGATGCCGTGGGTGCGTCACGCGAGCGTGCGCCGGGTGTGGCCGAATGCGCTGGCTGTCACGCTCGAGGAGTACAAACCGCTCGGGACCTGGGGCAGCGATCAGCTGGTGAGCGTCGACGGCGAGCTGTTCACCGCGAACCAGGGCGAGCTGGAGCAGGAACTGCCGGCGTTCGACGGCCCGGAAGGCAGCGCGAAGGAAGTCGTCACGCGGTATCGCGACTTCGGGAAATGGTTTGCGCCGCTGAAGGCGGCGCCGGAAGAAGTGACGCTGTCGGCGCGGTACGCGTGGACGGTGAAGCTGTCGAACGGCATGCAGGTCGAGCTGGGCAAGGAACGCAACAGCGACACGCTGCATGACCGGAGCCAGCGCCTGGTCGCCGCGTGGCCGGCCGTCACGGAGCGTTGGGGCAACGACATCGAGTACGCGGACCTGCGGTATCCGAACGGATTCGCGATTCGCGCGGCAGGCATGCGGTTCCTGACCGATACCGACAAGCGCAAGAAGTAACGAGAGATCACACGCAAGAGCACTTTATGAGCAAAGACTACAAGGATCTGCTGGTTTCCCTCGACATCGGCACGTCGAAGGTGGTGGCCATCGTCGCCGAGTTGAAAGGCGAGGGTCACTACGAGGTGATCGGTCTCGGCCAGAGCGAGTCGAAGGGTCTGAAGAAAGGTGTGGTGGTCAACATCGAGGCCACCGTGCAATCGATCCAGCGCGCGCTCGAGGAAGCCGAGCTGATGGCCGACTGCAAGATCACCAACGTGTTCACGGGGATCGCGGGCAGCCACATCCGCAGCTTCAACTCGAGCGGAATGGTCGCGATCAAGGACAAGGAAGTCACGCAGACGGACGTCGCGCGCGTGATCGAGACCGCGAAGGCGATCAACATCCCGACCGACCAGCAGGTGCTGCACATCCTCACGCAGGAATTCATCATCGACGGCCAGGAAGACGTGCGCGAGCCGATCGGGATGAGCGGCATCCGGCTGGAAGTGAAGGTGCACATCGTGACGGGCGCCGTGAGCGCCGCGCAGAACATCGTCAAGTGCGTGCGCCGCTGCGGTCTGGAAGTGAACGACCTGATCCTGCAGCCGCTCGCGTCGTCGCTGGCGGTGCTGACGGAAGACGAGAAGGATCTCGGCGTGGTGCTGGTCGACATCGGCGGCGGCACGACCGACATCGCGATCTTCGCCGAAGGCGCGATCCGCCATACGGCGGTGATCCCGATCGCCGGCGACCAGATCACGAGCGACATCGCGATGGCGCTGCGCACGCCGACGCCGGATGCGGAAGACATCAAGGTCGGCTACGGGATCGCGAAGCAGGCGCTCGCCGATCCGGACGAAATGGTCGAAGTGCCGGGCCTCGGCGAACGCGGCCCGCGCACGCTGTCGCGCCAGGCGCTCGCGGCCGTGATCGAGCCGCGCGTCGAGGAACTGTTCTCGCTCGTGCAGCAGGTCGTGCGCGAGTCGGGTTACGAAGAACTCCTGAGCTCCGGCGTGGTCATTACCGGCGGCGCGTCGATGATGCCGGGCATGGTCGAGCTCGGTGAAGACATTTTCCTGAAACCGGTGCGCATCGGCGCGCCGGAATATGCAGGCGGCCTCTCCGACGTCGTGCGCAATCCGCGCTACTCGACGGCGATGGGGCTGCTCGTCGAAGGCAGTGCGCAGCGCATGCGCGGCCGCAAGGTCGCCGTGCAGTCCGGCAACGCGGGGCAGGTGTTCTCGCGGATGAAGGAATGGTTCCTGAGCAACTTCTGACGAACCGAATCGAAATTCGCGCTGGTGCCGGCGGCTGGCGCGCGACAGGGGGTTGCCCGATCTCCTGCCGAATAACGGCCGAGTAGCAGTCATTCTCTTGACGGAGGCAACATGGAATTCGAAATGCTGGAAACCGAAACCAACGGCACCATCATCAAGGTGGTCGGCGTTGGCGGCGCTGGCGGCAATGCCGTCCAGCACATGATCAACCGCGGCGTGCAGGGCGTCGACTTCATCGTGATGAACACGGACGCCCAGGCGCTGTCGCGTTCGCGCGCATCGTCGGTGATCCAGCTCGGCAACACGGGTCTGGGCGCTGGTGCGAAGCCGGAAATGGGTCGTGCGGCAGCGGAAGAGGCGCGTGAGCGCATCGCCGACGCACTGCGCGGCGCGCATATGGTGTTCATCACGGCCGGCATGGGCGGCGGCACGGGCACGGGCGCGGCACCGGTGGTCGCGCAGATCGCGAAGGAGATGGGCATTCTGACGGTTGGCGTCGTCAGCAAGCCGTTCGAGTTCGAAGGCGGCAAGCGCATGCGCGTCGCCGAAGCAGGCTCGCAGCAACTGGAGGATCACGTCGACTCGCTGATCGTCGTGCTGAACGACAAGCTGTTCGACGTGATGGGCGACGACGCCGAGATGGACAAGTGCTTCCAGTGCGCGGACGACGTGTTGAACAACGCGGTGGCAGGTATCGCGGAAATCATCAACGTCGACGGCCTCGTGAACGTCGACTTCGAAGACGTGAAGACGGTGATGGGCGAGCAGGGCAAGGCGATGATGGGCACGGCGACGGTCGCCGGCGTCGATCGCGCACGCCTCGCGGCGGAACAGGCCGTGGCGAGCCCGCTGCTCGAAGGCGTCGATCTGTCGGGCGCGCGCGGCGTGCTGGTCAACATCACGTCGAGCCGTTCGCTGCGCCTGTCGGAAACGCGCGAGGTGATGAACACGATCAAGAGCTACGCGGCGGAAGATGCGACGGTGATCTTCGGTGCGGTGTACGACGACGCGATGGGCGATGCACTGCGCGTGACGGTCGTGGCGACGGGTCTGGGCCGTGCTGCGAAGAAGCAGCAGTCGGCCCCGATGACGCTGCTGCGCACCGGTACGGACAACCAGCCGGTCAGCGCGGTGTCGCACGGCTATGCGCAGCCGCATCACGTCAGCACGGCCGACTACGGCGCGCTCGATACGCCGGCGGTGTGGCGCAATTCGCGCGAAACCGCGGCATCGCACGTGCAGGCGCTGCAGGAGAAGGGTGTCGACACGTACGACATCCCGGCTTTCCTGCGCAAGCAGGCTGACTGACGCAAACACAGGCGAAGCCGCGGCGCAGTCGTTGAGATTGCCGCGGTAACGCCGGCGTGACGGATGCTACGGACCCAAACAGGCCGCGTCGGATGCGACGCCGGGCCGGGAAACGTGCCCTCTTCGCGTGAGCGAAGCGGGATGGGCCGTGCTGTCCGCTACACGCTGAAAAACCGTATCGCTATGAGGGACCAGCCATGATTCAAGTGGGCGACGCGCTGCCCGACGCGCAATTGTTCGAGTTCATCGACGACGCGCGCGAAGGGTGCACGCTGGGGCCGAACGCCTTCAGCGTGCGCGATCAGGTTGCGGGAAAGCGGGTGGTGATCTTCGGATTGCCGGGCGCGTTCACGCCGACCTGCTCGGCGCAGCATGTGCCGGGCTACGTCGAGCACGCCGAGCAATTGCGCGCGGCGGGTATCGACGAGATCTGGTGCGTGTCCGTCAACGACGCATTCGTGATGGGCGCATGGGGACGTGATCTGCACACCGCGGGCAAGGTGCGCATGATGGCGGACGGCAGCGCGGCTTTCACTCATGCGCTGGGGCTGACGCAGGATTTGTCCGCGCGTGGCATGGGAATTCGTTCCTTGCGCTACGCGATGGTGATTGACGGCGGTGTGGTCAAGACGCTGGCCGTCGAGGCGCCGGGCAAATTCGAAGTGAGCGATGCGGCGAGTGTTCTCGCGACGTTGACGTCCTGATCGTGCGGTGCGCCGTTGCCTTCCGGCAACGCTGCTCACCGGCCTCAGGGCAGTTGTAACACGGGCTGATGACCGGAAACGCCTCCGTTCCGGGCATCGGCCCGTCCCGTATCGGCGCGGGTAAACTGTCGAAACAGATTGATACGCAGTTTCAGACAGCGCTGAATAGGGAATTACGCTATAATCCCGCCTATCGAATATAACTCCTGATTGATATCTTCAATCAAGACGAAGAAGACCATGTTGAAGCAGCGCACCATCAAATCCATCGTGAAGACCGTGGGTATCGGTGTCCACTCGGGCCGCAAGATCGAGTTGACGCTCCGTCCCGCCGCGCCCGGCACGGGCATCGTCTTTTCACGCGTCGACCTGCCCACGCCGGTCGGCATTCCCGCATCGGCGATGTCGATCGGCGACACGCGGCTCGCGTCGGTGTTGCAGAAGGATGGCGTGCGCGTGTCGACGGTCGAGCACCTGATGTCCGCGTGTGCGGGTCTCGGCATCGACAACCTGTACGTCGATGTGACGGCCGAGGAAATCCCGATCATGGACGGCAGCGCGGCCACGTTCGTGTTCCTGATCCAGTCCGCCGGCATCGAGGAGCAGAACGCGCCGAAGCGCTTCATCAAGGTGACGAAGCCGGTCGAAATCCGCGACGGCGACAAGTTCGCGCGTCTCGATCCGTATTTCGGCTTCAAGCTGAAGTTCTCGATCGACTTCCGCCACCCGGCCGTCGACAAGACGGGCCAGGAGCTCGAGGTCGATTTCGCGACCACGTCGTACGTGCGCGAGATCGCGCGTGCGCGCACGTTCGGCTTCGCGCACGAGGCCGAGATGCTGCGCGAGATCGGCCTGGCGCGCGGCGGCAGCATGGACAACGCGATCGTGCTCGACGAATACCGCATCCTGAACAACGACGGGCTGCGCTACGACGACGAGTTCGTGAAGCACAAGATGCTCGACGCGATCGGCGACCTGTACGTGATCGGCCATCCGCTGCTGGCGTCGTACACCGCGTACAAGTCGGGCCACGGGCTGAACAACGCGTTGCTGCGCGAGCTGCTCGCGCACGAAGACGCGTACGAGATCGTGACGTTCGACGATCCGCAGGCTGCACCGAAGGGGTTCGCGTTCGACGCGCAGACGGCCTTCGCGTGACCGGCGTTCAGCGCAAGCGATAAAAAAGCGACCCTCGGGTCGCTTTTTTGTTGGCTGACCGCCCCCGACGATGGTCGATGCGATCAACGCGGCTTCGCGCCGTGCCGGGCCGCCATCCGCGCGAGCGCGGCCTGCAGCGGCGACGGCTCGAGGTGGTCGGCGAGGTCGCGCAGCGCGGCGGCGCCGGCCGAAGTCATCCGCGCCTGCTTCACGTGCGGCGGCTCGGGCGCGTCGTTCGGCCGCACGCGCACGCGCAGCGTCGTCACGGGCCAGCCGCGCTTCTGGAGATCGCCGAGCAGCCGTACTTCGACCTGTCGCAGCCGTGCTGCCAGCGCATTGTGCGCGGCAAAGAGGGTCAGGGTGCCGTCCTTGATGAAGCCCGGTTCGACGTGATTCGCCAGATAGTCGGGCAGGCACGCGCCCAAGTCGCGCTGCAGCGACGCGATCTGCTCGACGCCGGCGCGCAACGCGGCGAACGCGTCGGTACGACCGAGCACTTCGGACACGGGTTGCGGGCGATAGGCGGCGAGCGGGCCGAAACGCTTGGAAAATCGGTTCATCGAGGCTTTCTTCGAGCGCGCACGCGCGCGGACGTTGCAGCCGATTGTACCCGCGCCGGCCTGTGCACGGGCGGCTTTCGGCTCCGCCCGCCCGGCCCCGGCGCGCGATGCCCGTCCGGCCGGGACGCAGGCGCACGCGTTCTCGCGTGCTAAAATTCAACGTTTGAGTCCACTAATTCGCTAAGCCGCCGAGGCTCGGGCGCCGGGGCGCGCAACACGCGCCGGGCGCCGGTGCTGCGACGCAGGATCCGATCCGATGACAACCGGTTTTCTCCAGAAAATTTTTGGCAGCCGCAACCAGCGGCTCGTCAAGCAATACCAAAAGACCGTCGCGACGATCAATGCGCTCGAAACGCAGATCGAGAAGCTGACGGACGACCAGTTGCGCGGCAAGACGGACGAATTCCGCCAGCGGGTCGCGGCCGGCGAGTCGCTCGACAAGCTGCTGCCCGAGGCCTTCGCGGTCTGTCGCGAAGCGAGCCGTCGCGTGCTGAAGATGCGGCACTTCGACGTGCAGATGATCGGCGGCATGGTGCTCCACTACGGCAAGATCGCGGAAATGCGCACCGGCGAGGGCAAGACGCTCGTCGCGACGCTGCCCGTGTACCTGAATGCGCTGGCCGGCCGCGGCGTGCACGTCGTGACCGTCAACGACTACCTCGCGCAGCGCGACGCCGAATGGATGGCGCGCCTCTACAACTTCCTCGGTCTGTCGGTCGGCATCAACCTGTCCGGCATGGAGCACGACCAGAAGCAGCAGGCCTACGCGGCGGACATCACGTACGGCACGAACAACGAATTCGGCTTCGACTACCTGCGCGACAACATGGTCTACGAGACCGACGCGCGCGTGCAGCGGGCCCTGAACTTCGCGGTCGTCGACGAAGTGGACTCGATCCTGATCGACGAAGCGCGTACGCCGCTGATCATTTCGGGCCAGGCTGAGGATCACACCGAGCTGTACGTGCGGATGAACGCACTGCCGCCACTGCTCGAGCGCCAGATCGGCGAAGAGAAGGCCGACGGCACGGGCGTCGAGAAGCCGGGCGACTACACGCTCGACGAGAAGGCGCGCCAGGTGTTCCTGACGGAATCGGGCCACGAGAAGGCCGAGCGTTTGCTCGCCGAATGGGGCCTGATCGGCGAGGGCGAGAGCCTGTACGCGCCGCAGAACATCACGCTGATGCACCACGTGTACGCGGCGCTGCGCGCGCACACGCTGTTCCACAAGGATCAGCACTACGTCGTGCAGAACGGCGAAGTGGTCATCGTCGACGAATTCACGGGCCGCCTGATGGCCGGCCGCCGCTGGTCGGACGGCCTGCACCAGGCGGTCGAGGCGAAGGAGCACGTGAAGATCCAGAGCGAGAACCAGACGCTCGCGTCGATCACGTTCCAGAACTACTTCCGGATGTACGCGAAGCTGGCCGGCATGACCGGTACCGCGGACACCGAAGCGTACGAATTCAACGAGATCTACGGCCTCGAGACGGTCGTGATCCCGACCAACCGCCCGCCGAAGCGGATCGACAAGCAGGACCAGATCTACAAGACGGCCAAGGAACGCTACGACGCGGTGATCCGCGACATCCGCGACTGCTACGAGCGTGGCCAGCCGGTGCTGGTCGGCACGACGTCGATCGAGAACTCCGAACTGCTGTCGCACCTGCTGAAGCAGGCAGGGCTGCCGCACGAAGTGCTGAACGCGAAGCAGCACGAGCGTGAAGCGGCGATCGTCGCGGAAGCCGGCCGCCCGAAGCGCATTACGATCGCGACCAACATGGCCGGCCGCGGTACCGACATCGTGCTCGGCGGCAACGCGGAGAAGCAGGCGGCATTCATCGAGGCCGACGATGCGATCCCGGCCGACGAAAAGGCGCGCCGCATCCAGAAGCTGCACGACGAGTGGGAAACGCTGCACGAGGAGGTGAAGGCTGCGGGCGGCCTGCACATCATCGGTACCGAGCGCCACGAATCGCGCCGGATCGACAACCAGCTGCGCGGCCGTGCAGGCCGCCAGGGCGATCCGGGCTCGTCGCGCTTCTACCTGTCGCTCGACGACCCGCTGCTGCGCATCTTCGCGGGCGACCGCGTGCGCTCGATCATGGATCGCCTGAAGATGCCGGAAGGCGAGGCGATCGAGGCGGGTATCGTCACGCGGTCGATCGAGTCGGCGCAGCGCAAGGTCGAAGCGCGCAACTTCGACATCCGCAAGCAGCTGCTCGAATACGACGACGTGTCGAACGACCAGCGCAAGGTGATCTACCAGCAGCGCAACGAGCTGCTCGAAGCGCATGACATCACCGAGACGATCACCGCGATGCGTCACGGCGTGATCACCGAAGTCGTCCGCCAGTTCGTGCCGGAAGGCAGCATTGAAGAGCAGTGGGACGTGCCCGAGCTCGAGGAAGCGCTGCGCAACGACTGGCAGCTCGATCTCGCGATCCAGGAAATGGTGAACGAGTCGTCGTCAATCACCGCCGAGGAGATCCTCGACGCGGTGATGACGGCCGCCGACGAGCAGTACGAGGCGAAGGTCGCGATGGTCGGCCGCGAATCGTTCAGCGCGTTCGAGCGCTCGGTGATGCTGCAGACGGTCGATCGCCTGTGGCGCGAGCACCTCGCGGCGCTCGACCACCTGCGCCAGGGCATCCACCTGCGCGGCTACGCGCAGAAGAACCCGAAGCAGGAGTACAAGCGCGAGGCGTTCGAGCTGTTCGCCGCGATGCTCGACGCGATCAAGCAGGAAGTCACGCGCATCGTGATGAACGTGCAGATCCAGTCGCCGGAGCAGCTGGAAGAAGCTGCCGAGCAGATCGAGGAGCGCGGCGGTCATCTCGAGAACGTCGAATACCAGCACGCCGACTACGCGGACGCCGGCGCGCCGGTCGCGAACGTCACGGCAGCCGCGGCGGCCACGGCGACGGCCGACATGGTCGGCAGCGCGATGACGCACAGCGGCCCCGGCGGCGAAATGCCGAAGGTCGGCCGCAACGACCCGTGCCCGTGCGGCAGCGGCAAGAAGTACAAGCAATGTCACGGGAAGCTGTCATGATCGGCGGCGGCGCGCGTCACGCGTGCCGCGTCGTTCGCAGCTTCGAGTCAGTGATGTGAGTTGTGGCGGCCCGCGCGTGCGGCCGCCGGTTCTTCCAATCGATGCCGGCGCGTGCCGGCATTTTCCATCCGGCAGGTGTGCCCCATGGCTGTCAATTTTCCGTCGATCGATCCCGCCCAACTGCATCCCGTCGCCGGCGTCACGCTCGGCTGGGCGGAAGCGAACATCCGCAAGCCGAATCGCAAGGACGTGCTGGTCATCTCCGTCGACGAAGGTGCGACGGTCGCGGGCGTGTTCACCGAAAACCGTTTCTGCGCAGCGCCGGTCACCGTCTGCCGCGAGCACCTGGCGAAGGTGCGTGCGGGCGGCGCGGGCATCCGTGCGCTGGTCGTGAATACGGGCAATGCGAACGCGGGCACCGGCGAGCCGGGCCTCGTGAACGCCCGTGAAACGTGTACGGAGCTCGCGCGCCTCGCAGGCATCGAGCCGGCGCAGGTGCTGCCGTTCTCGACCGGCGTGATCCTCGAGCCGCTGCCGATCGACCGCCTGAAGGCCGGCTTGCCGGCCGCGCTCGCGAACCGCAAGGCCGCGAACTGGTTCGACGCCGCGCAGGCGATCATGACGACCGACACGCTGCCGAAGGCGACGTCGCGCCAGGTGACGATCGACGGCCACACGGTCACGCTGACGGGCATCAGCAAGGGCGCGGGCATGATCAAGCCGAACATGGCGACGATGCTCGGCTTCCTCGCGTTCGATGCGAACGTCGCGCAGCCGGTGCTCGACACGCTCGTGAAGGAAGTCGCCGACCGCTCGTTCAACTGCATCACGATCGACGGCGACACGTCGACGAACGACTCGTTCATCCTGATCGCATCGGGCAAGAGCACGCTGCCGGCGATCACGTCGACCGATTCGCCGGCCTATGCGGCGCTGCGCGACGCGGTGACGGAAGTCGCGCAGGTGCTGTCGCAACTGATCGTGCGCGACGGCGAAGGCGCGACGAAATTCATGACGGTGCAGGTCGAAGGCGGCAAGAGCGTCGCCGAATGCCGCCAGATCGCGTACGCGATCGGCCATTCGCCGCTCGTGAAGACGGCCTTCTACGCATCCGACCCCAACCTGGGCCGGATTCTCGCGGCGATCGGCTATGCGGGCGTCGCGGATCTCGACGTCGGCAAGATCGACCTCTATCTGGACGACGTGCTCGTCGCGAAGGCGGGCGGCCGCAACCCGGCCTACCAGGAAGAAGACGGCCAGCGCGTGATGAAGCAGAGCGAGATCACGATCCGCGTGCTGCTCGGTCGTGGCGACGCGCAAGCTACCGTCTGGACGTGCGACCTGTCGCACGATTACGTGAGCATCAACGCGGATTACCGCTCCTGATCGGGAGCGCTCGAACGACATGGACAAGCTTGAACAGTTTCTGACGCGCGCGGAAGCGCTGCTCGGCCGTCTCGAAGGGATGCTGCCGCCAGCACCGGCGGCCATCGACTGGAACGCGGCGCACGCGTTCCGCTGGCGCAAGCGCCAAGGGCGCGGTTACCTGCAGCCGGTACCGGCCGTGTCGTCGATCACGCTCGGCGACTTGCACAACATCGACCGCCAGAAAGCGCTGATCGACCAGAACACGCGGCAGTTCGTACAGTGCAAGCCGGCCAACAACGTGCTGCTGACCGGCGCACGCGGTACCGGCAAGTCGTCGCTGATCAAGGCGTGCCTGAATGCGTACGCGAACGACGGGCTGCGCCTGATCGAAGTCGACAAGGACGACCTGCACGATCTCGGCGACATCGTCGACCTGATCTCGCAGCGTCCGGAGCGGTTCATCGTGTTTTGCGACGACCTGTCGTTCGAGGACGGCGAATCGGGCTACAAGGCGCTGAAGGTCGCGCTCGACGGGTCGATCGCCGCGCAGTCGGACAACGTGCTGATCTACGCGACGTCGAACCGCCGCCACCTGCTGCCCGAGTACATGAGCGACAACGAGTCGTACAAGCATCTGCCGGACGGCGAGATTCACCCCGGCGAAGTGGTCGAGGAGAAAATCTCGCTGTCGGAGCGCTTCGGCCTGTGGGTCAGTTTCTATCCGTTCAAGCAGGACGACTACCTCGACATCGTCGGGCACTGGCTGCGTCATTTCGGCTGCCCGGATGCGGAGATCGAATCCGCACGCGGCGACGCGCTCGTGTGGGCGCTCGAGCGCGGCTCGCGCTCGGGCCGCGTCGCGTGGCAGTTCGCGCGGGACTGGTCGGGCCGCAAGGAGCAGGCATGAGCGCGGATCAGGCACAGGGCGCCGTGCGGGCGCCGGACGGCCGCAAGGTGACGGAAGTCGCGGTTGGTGTGATGGTGCAGCCGGACGGTCGGTATCTGCTCGCGCAACGCCTGCAGGGCAAGCCGTACGAAGGTTACTGGGAGTTTCCGGGCGGCAAGCTGGAGGCCGGCGAAAGCGTCGAGGACGCGCTGGCGCGCGAGCTGCACGAGGAACTCGGCATCGAAGTCACGGCCAGCCACCGCTGGCACACGCTCGAGCACGATTATCCGCACGCGTACGTGCGGCTCTATTTCTGCAAGGTGACGGGCTGGACGGGCGAGCCGCACAGCAAGGAAGGGCAGGCGTTCGTATGGCAGCAACTGCCGGTCGAGGTCGCGCCGCTGCTGCCGGCGGCGCTGCCGGTGCTCGAACTGCTCGAGAAGGAAGCGGCGTCGCAATGACGCCGTGGTAGCCCGCCGGAAACGCGGGCCATATCGGCGGACGGTGGCGTCGCGCGCCGCTCAGCTGTCGCGGTGGTTGTCCGTACCGTCCTCTTCCGACGATGGACCCTCGTCGGAGGCGCCGCCGATCCGATACTTTTCCGCGGCCCATGCGCCAAGATCGAGCTGCTTGCAGCGGGCCGAACAGAAGGGACGGAACTTGTTTTCAGGCGTCCAGCGCACTTCTGCGCCGCACGACGGACATTTCACAACGGTAGTCATACGAAAGCGTTGAACCGGCACGCGGCCGTTACAGATTACACAGGGTCAGATGGAACGGCACGTCGATGTCCACCGCACGCGGCCGCACGTCGCCGTCGTGCATGGTGAACCGTACCCATAGCATGTATTTGTTGGCGCTCGCCTCGGGGATCACGCGCAACTCCGGCGGCACCCGCACCTGCATCAACTGATAGCTGCGCCCGGACAGCATCTGCTGGTAGCTGCCCTGCATCGCCATGACCTTCGACGCCTGACCCGATTCGCGCGCGAGCCGCAGTACGATCGCCGCGGCGTCGCGCAACGGCAGCATCGGCAGGATCCACTTCGCGATGTCCTGGCGCCGCTGCTCGGCGGGCCATTGCTGCCACGCGTAGTACGACGGCAGGTCGAACTTGCACGTGCCGCCCGGAATCACCGCGCGGCTGCGGATGCTGGCGAGCCACTCGTTGTCGACGAGATGCTGGCCGGTCTTGCCCTGCATTTGCGCGAGATTCGCGAGCGTCTGCTCGATTTCGCCGAGCACGGCCTCGAGCGCGTTCTGCTCGATGCCCGGATTGCCGCGAAAGGGGGCGAGCGTCTGGCGTTGACGTTCGAGCTCCTTCATCAGATCCGATTTCAGGTCCGCGCGGCCCGTTACCTCGGCGATCTCGAACAGCGTCGTCAGCGCGACGTGGTGCTCACGCGGGTCCTCCTGAGCCAAAAAGAACGCGAAGCGCTCGAACAGATCTTCGAGACGCAACAGCGTGCGAATTCGCTCGTTGAACGGATACTCGTAAAGAATCAAGCGCGCTCGCCTCTTGGGTAGGGATTGAAACAATGAAGGACATTCTAATGCCCCCTCTCTACCCTAGCAACGCGCCAATTTCGTACACCATCACGATTGCGTGCGAGGCTCAGTGCGCGGCGGCCGCGAATCCGACATAGCGTTGGTGCAGTGCATCGACCTGGGCGGCAAGAGCGTCGGGCGTGACCGCATCATTGACGATCACGTCGTCGGCCGCCGCGAGGCGCGCTTCGCGCGTCGCCTGGCGCGCGATGATCGCTTCGACCTGTTCGCGTGTGAAACCGTTGCGTCGCATCACGCGCGCGATCTGCGTTTCAACCGGGCAGTCGACGACGAGCATGCGATTGCTGCGCGCCTTCCACGTGCCCGACTCGACGAGCAGCGGCACGACGAACATCACGTACGGGCCCCGTGCGTCGCGCGCTTCGCGATCGGTCTCCGCGCGGATCAACGGATGCGTGATCGCTTCGAGGCGCCGGCGCGCGTCGTCGTCGCTGAAGATCAGCGTGCGCATTTTTGCACGATCGAGCGAGCCGTCGGCGGCCACGAAGCCGCGACCGAAGGCCTGCTCGATCGCCGGCATTGCGAGACCGCCTGGTGCGGTGATGCGGTGGGCAATCAGGTCGGTATCGACGAGCGATGCGCCACGGGCGCCGAACAGGTCGGCAACGGTCGTCTTGCCGCTGCCGATGCCGCCCGTGAGTCCTACTGAAAACATGTCAGCCTCCGAGCGCCGCATAGAAAGGGGTGCCGAAAAACAGCGTGGCGACGCCGCCGGCCGCGAGGAACGGGCCGAACGGAATCGGCTCCTCGAAGCGCATGCGGCCGCGCCAGGTCGCGACGAGCCCGACGACCGCGCCGGTCACCGCCGCGAACAGCACGACTTGCGGCAGTGCGGCCCAGCCCATCCATGCGCCGAGCGCGGCAAGCAGCTTCAGATCGCCGAAACCGATGCCCTCGATGCCGCGCAGCCATTTGAACAGCCAGTAGATCGACCACAGGAACAGGTAGCCGGCCATCGCGCCGATCACGGCCGAGCGCAGCGACGTGAAAGTGCCGCCGAGGTTCAGCACGAGCCCGGCCCACAGCAGTGGCAGCGTCATCGAGTCGGGCAGGTAGCCGGTCCGGATGTCGATCGCGCTCATTGCGAGCAGCGCCGCGCACAGCGCGAACGCTGCAAGCGCGGCGACGGTCGGGCCGAACGCCGCGAGCGAGCCGGCCGCGAGCCCTGCGCACGCGAGTTCGACGAGCGGATAGCGGATGCCGATTGCATGGCCGCAGCGCCGGCAGCGCCCGCGCAGCATCAGGTAGCTAAGGAGCGGAATGTTTTCCCAGGCGCGCAACACATGGCCGCAGTGCGGGCAGGCGCTGCGCGGGCGCCACAGATCATAGCGCGGCGGATAACCGTCGTCGGGCGGGGCGCCCGCGGCGCCGGTCGCTTCGGCGATCTCGGCCTGCCACGCGCGCTGCATCATCACGGGCAACCGGTGCACCACCACGTTCAGGAAACTGCCGATGCAAAGGCCGATGACGACCGCGAACGCATACTGCAGCGCGGGCGGCAGCATCGCCAGCGCGAGCAGCGTGCTCTCGGGCGAATCGGAAACGGCGGACAGGGGCGCTGGCGTCATGAGGCTCGAGGTTGGACTAAAAGGCGACAGAATCGGTTGCGATGCTACACCACGTTGCCGAGCTGAAGGATCGGCAGGTACATCGCGATCACGAGGCCGCCGACGAGCGCGCCCAGGACGATCACGATCAACGGTTCGCCCAGTGCCGCGAGCGTATCGAGACGCGCGTCGAGCTGGCGTTCGCACAGTGCGGCGATGTCGGCGAGCATCGTGTCGAGCGCACCGGTTTCCTCGGCGACGGCAATTGGTTGCACGACGTCGTCCGGAAAGCAGCCGGCCGAATGCATCGCATCGGCCAGACGCACGCCGCGCAGCACGCGTGCGGCGATGTGCGCGGTGGCGTGCGCGAACACCGGATGGCCGGCGGTGCGCTCGAGCGTGGCGAACGCATCGGCGAGCGGCACGCCGGCGCCGAGCAGGGTCGCCAGCGACCGGCACCAGCGTGCCGCCGCGAACCGTTCCAGCGCGCTGCCCGCGAGCGGCGCGCGCAGCAAGCGCCGCGCGAGCGCATGGCGTAGCGCGGCCGAGCGCCGAAGCGCGTGCTGCGCGGCCAGCCCCATCGTGGCCGCACCGGCCAGGAGCACGCCGCCCCATGCCGACAGCGCGGAGGACAGTGCGAGCAGTGCGCGGGTCGGCGCGGGCAGGGCGGCGCCGAAGCCGTCGAAGATCTGCCGGAAGGTCGGCACGACCCACACCATCAATGCCGCCGAGATTGCGAGCGCGAACAGGATGACGGCGGCCGGATACGCGAGTGCGGCACGCAGCTTGCGCCATTGCGCGTCGGCGCGTTCGCGGTGTTCCGCGACCCGCGTCAGCACGATGCCGAGCGAACCGGACGCCTCGCCGACCTCGATCAACTGGCGATACAGCGTGCCGAATTGCGATGGATAGCGTGCGAGCGCGTCGGCGAAGCGCCGGCCGCCGACGATCTCGCGGGCAAGCCCCGCGGCGATGCGCGGCACGCCGTCGCGCGTGCGGGTGTGCGCGAGCATCTCGAGCGACGGCGCGAGCGGCAGGCCGGCCTGCAGCAGGCTCGCGAGCTGGCGCGTGAAGCGTGTGATGTCGCGCGCGGCCGCCGCGGGCGGACGGGCCGGCCCGCGGACGTCGAGCGACAGTACCGCGATGCCGTCGCGCGCGAGCGTGGCGCGCGCGGCTGCGGCGTCGAAGGCGATGACGATCCCGCGGCGCGGTGAGCCGTCGCGACGGCGGCCGCGCCATGCAAAGCGGGTTTCGCGCGGTGGCGTGCGCATGCTCATGCCGCAGGTGTGGCGGCGACGGCTTCCGCGATGCTCGTCGTGCCGTCCAGGACGCGCGCGAATGCCGCGTCGCGCAGCGTGCGCACGCCCTCGGCCGCCACGCATTGCGCGAGCTCGCCGACGCTCGCCCGCGCGACGATGCGCTCGGCCAGCCCCGGCGATACCGGCATCGTCTGATGCAGGCCGATGCGGCCGCGATAGCCGATGCCGTGACAGGCGGAACAGCCGCGCGCGACGAACGGCCGCCATCCGGCTGCCAGCGCTGCCGGGTCGCAGCCGGCTTCCCGCAGCGCGTGCGCCGATGCGTCCGAATGCACGCGGCACGCGACGCACAGGCGCCGGACGAGGCGCTGCGCAGTGACGAGGTGCAGTGCGGCCGCGAGGTTGTATGGCGCGACGCCGATGTCGAGCAGTCGCGCGACGGCGGCCGGCGCGTCGTTCGTGTGCAGCGTCGACAGCACGAGATGACCGGTCTGCGCGGCCTTGATCGCGACGTCGGCCGTCTCCGCATCGCGAATCTCGCCGACCATGATGACGTCCGGGTCCTGCCGCAGCAGCGCGCGCAGCGCCGTCGCGAACGTGAGCCCCGCCTTGTCGGCAACGCCCACCTGGTTGATCCCGTCGAGCTGGATTTCGGCGGGATCTTCCACCGTGCACACGTTGTGCGCGTCGCGATCGAGCATCTGCAGCGCGCAGTAGAGCGACAGCGTCTTGCCGCTGCCGGTCGGGCCCGTGACGAGCACGAGGCCATGCGGCGCACGGATCGCGGCCTCCATCGCGGCGGCCTGCCGCGCGTCGAAGCCGAGGTTGGCAAGCGTGAGATCGGGCGGCAGCGTTTCGAGCCGCCGCAGCACGAGCTTTTCGCCGAACAGCGTGGGCAGCGAACTGACGCGGTAGTCGCCGCGCGTGCCTCCGTCGATCGCAATGCGCAGCCGGCCGTCCTGCGGAAGCCGCCGCTCGGCGATGTCCATGCGCGAGAGCACCTTGATCCGCGTGACGAGCGCATCGCGCAGGTGCAGCGGCGGTCGCGCATGTTCATGCAGCACGCCGTCGATGCGCAGACGGATGCGCCAGCCCGCCTCGAACGGCTCGACGTGGATGTCCGACGCGTCGCGCACCCGCGCCGCATGCAGCGTGTCCGTCAGCAGGCGTACGGCGGGGGCATCGTCGAGCTGCGCCGCATCGAGGGCATGGGGTGCGGCGGCTGGCGCGTCGGAATGCGCGGGCGGCGACTGCGTGTGCAGCGGCGCCCCGGGGGAAGGGAAATGCATGTGAGCCGGCACGCGGGCCGCCTGTTGACCGTGATGCGCAAATGATCGCGCGTCGCGGGCGGCGCCGGCAGTCGGCCGTTCGGTTAGGGCCTGTTCACGCCAATAACGGGCTTGCGCTGGCCCCACGATGAATTTTTTCAAACAGGGGACGTGCCTTTCCGCCCGCATGGCGGCGTCGTGCGTCGCTTGTTTGGCACGGCCAAACGGCGCGCCTTACTTCTTGCACGCGCCCAAAGGAAGTCCCCTTGGGGGACGGGCGGAAAGGCACGTTCGCAAGACCGTTATTGGCGTGAACAGGCCCTAGCGTGAGGCGGCGCGTCCTGTGCGCGCGCCGCGCGGCTTGAAGAGCTTGACGGTGCGTACTGCCTGATCGTCGCTGCGCATCACTTCGAGCATCACGTCGTCGATTTTCAGGCACACGTCGTCTTCCGGAATTTCCTCGAGGATCTCGAGAACCAGTCCGTTCAGCGTCTTCGGCCCATCGGTCGGCAGTTTCAGGTGCAACCAGCGGTTCAGCTCGCGCAGCGGCATGCTGGCCGAGACGATGCATTCGCCGTTCTCGTCCCAGCCGCCCGCACGTTCGCTGCGCGGCATCGACGTCGTGAATTCGCCGATCAGCTCCTCGATGATGTCCTCGGGCGTGACGAGCCCTTCGAGTTCGCCGTACTCGTTGACGACGAGCGCGGTGCGCTGCCGCGTTTCCTGGAAGAACTGGAGCTGCTGGACCACCGGCGTGCCGGACGGCACGTAGTACGGCTCGGCGAGCAGCGTGCGCAGCGTCTCGCGGTCGAAATCCTGGTTGTGCAGCGCGGTGAGCGTCTTGCGCACGTGCAGCACCCCGAGCACCTTGTCGATGTCGCCTTCGTAGACGACCAGACGGTTGTGGTAGCAGGTTTCGAGCTGATGCAGGATGTCGTCGAGCGGCGCATAGAAGTTGAGCGACTCGATCTGGCGGCGCGGCACCATCACGTCGTCGACCGTGATGTTCTCGAGGTCGAACAGGTTGAGCAGGATGCTGCGGTGCTTGGTCGGCATGAAACTGCTCGATTCGAGCACGATGGCCCGCAACTCGTCGGCCGACATCCGCTGGTCGCGGCCTTTCTTCGTGTTGATGCGCAGTACCCACAGCACGCCGTTCGCGAGCGCGTTGACGAACCAGACGACCGGCTTGAACACGCGCATCAGCGGGGCGATCACGAGGCTCGCCGGCAGCGCGATGCGTTCGGGGAACGTCGCGCCGACGATCTTCGGCGCGATTTCCGCGAACACGATGATCAGGAACGCGACGACGCCGGTCGCGATCGACAGCGCGAGGTTGTTACGGCCGAACGTATGGAGCGCGAGCGACGTCGTGAGGACCGGAATGATCGTGTTGAACAGGTTGTTGCCGATCAGGATCACGCTGAGCAGCAAGTCGGTGCGCGTGAGCAGTCCCTGCGTGGTTTTCGCGCCGAGTGCGCCCTGACCGGCGAGGTGCTTCAGCCGATGGCGATTGAGCGCCATCATCGCGGTCTCGGAAATGGAAAAGAAGCTGGAACAGAGGAGAAGCAGGAAGACGGCGCCGATTTGCGCCCATAAGGGAATTTGGTCCACGCGTTGGAAAGGGCAGTGAAGGACAGGGATGGGGGAAATATAGCAGAGGCCGGCGACCGCGATGTGTCGCGCGCGACACGAGGGGCTCGCGGCGGCCGGACGAAAAAAAACCGTGCACACGGTGCACGGTTTTTTTAAATCTGGTCGGGGTGAGAGGATTCGAACCTCCGGCCTCTACGTCCCGAACGTAGCGCTCTACCAGGCTAAGCTACACCCCGATTTTTGCTCTTCGGACTTCGCCGTCTTCGTGAAGATTTCTGCGTCGTCTCAAGCAAGAACGTAACTATAACGATGTTTTTTCTAAAAGGGAATACTTTGCCGAAGAAAATTTTCGAGACAGAGCATTGCTTCCTGTTCGCGGCGTGTTCATGACTGCCGCGACGTCGAGTACGAGCACAACCCGAGCAGGCTTTCCTTGTAGATCGAGTCGGGGAACGCGGCAATCGCCGCTGCCGCCGCCTGCGCTTCCTGACGTGCGCATTCGAGCGTGTGATCGAGCGCACCCGAGCGCGTGATCGCTTCGAAAATCGTGTCGAAGCGATCGGTGCCGCCCTGTTCGATCGCCTCGCGTGCGAGCGCCGACTGTTCGGGGGTGCCGCGTTCGATCAGATAGATGAGCGGCAGCGTCGGCTTGCCTTCGCGCAGGTCGTCGCCGGCATTCTTGCCCATCGCCTCGGCGGTGCCGGCATAGTCGAGCCAGTCGTCCATGATCTGGAATGCGGTGCCGATCCGGCGGCCGTATTCGGCGGCGGCGGCCTCGGTGGGCGCATCGGCGCCCGCGAGCACCGCGCCCAAGCGCGCCGATGCCTCGAACAGCTTCGCCGTCTTGTAGCGGATCACCTGCATGTAGCGCGTTTCGTCGACGTCCGCGTCGTGCATGTTGAGGAGTTGGAGCACCTCGCCTTCGGAAATGATCGTCGTCGCTTCGGACAGGATCTCCATCACGCGCATCTTGCCGACGCCGACCATCATCTCGAACGAGCGCGAGTAGAGGTAATCGCCTACCAGCACGCTCGCCGCGTTGCCGAACAGCGCATTGGCGGTCTGGCGGCCGCGGCGCAGTTCGGATTCGTCGACGACGTCGTCATGCAGCAGCGTGGCCGTGTGGATGAACTCGACGACGGCGGCCAGCACGTGCCGCTGGTGCGACGTTTCGCCGAGCGCGCCGGCGACGAGCAGCAGCAACGCCGGACGCAGCCGCTTGCCGCCCGCGCCGATGATGTACTCGGCGATCTGGTTGATCAGCAGCACGTCGGACGCGAGGCTTTGCCGGATAACGCGATTCACCTGCTCCATGTCGCTGGTGATCGGGGCGAGCAGGTGGGCGGCGCTGAGGGTGGGGGAGGCGGTGGACGACGACATGATGATGGAATTGGGTGATGCGGCGGATTATAAGTCGAATCCGCGATATGCCGGTCTGTCAGCCGTGCCGGCAGCGCGATTTTGGCCGTCCGGCAGAGGCCCGCGCGCGGTTATCGTCGATCGGTTTTGACTTCGGTGCTAACCCCATGTATAATCACGTGTTTTCCGCGCGTGGTGTGCGGAAAAATTGGATCCAGAGTGAGGTTCTCAATGTACGCGGTCATAAAAACCGGCGGCAAGCAGTACAAGGTTGCCGTTGGCGAAAAACTCAAAGTAGAACAGATACCGGCTGACATTGACGCTGAAATCACGCTCGACCAGGTTCTCGCAGTGGGCGAAGGCGAATCGATTAAGTTCGGTACGCCGCTGGTCAGTGGGGCTTCCGTCAAGGCCACCGTTGTGTCGCACGGTCGTCATGCCAAGGTCACCATCTTCAAGATGCGTCGCCGGAAGCACTACCAAAAGCACGGCGGCCACCGCCAGAACTACACTGAGCTGCGCATCGACGCGATCAACGCGTAAGCGCCTCGGTAAAGGAGCAATCAGATGGCACACAAAAAGGCAGGCGGCTCTTCCCGGAACGGCCGCGACTCCGAGTCGAAGCGTCTCGGCGTGAAGGTGTACGGCGGCCAGGCAATCAATGCCGGCGGCATCATCGTGCGTCAGCGCGGTACGCGTATGCACGCAGGCGAGAACGTCGGCATGGGCAAGGATCACACCCTGTTCGCGCTGGTCGACGGTCACGTCAAGTTCGCGACGAAGGGCGCGGACAAGAAGCATCTGGTCATCGTCGTCCCGGCGGCTGCCTAAGTCAGGCACCCACGGGCTTCGTAGCCGAAAGGCCCCGCAGTCTTCGCGGGGCCTTTTTTATTGGTCGCCGCCCGCAAGTGCGGGCCGGCGACCCTCGCGCAACCGGCGTACGATCGGCCGAACGGCAGATTGTTCAAGCGTGCCGGCGCGCGGCACAATAGCGGAAATACTGGGCGGAGTGACGAATGAAGTTCATTGACGAAGCACGAATCGAAGTCATCGCCGGCGACGGAGGCGATGGCAGCGCGTCGATGCGCCGCGAGAAATTCGTCCCGTTCGGCGGGCCGGACGGTGGCGACGGCGGCCGGGGCGGTAGCGTTTACGCGATTGCCGACCGCAACATCAACACGCTGATCGACTACCGTTACGCGAAGAAGCACCTCGCGCGCAACGGCGAAAACGGCCGTGGCTCGGATTGCTACGGCAAGGGCGGCGACGATGTCACGCTGCGCATGCCGGTCGGCACGATCATCAGCGACATGGATACGGGCGAGCTGATCGCCGACCTGACCGAGCACGACCAGCAGGTCATGCTCGCGCAGGGCGGCGCCGGCGGTCTCGGCAACCTGCATTTCAAGTCGAGCACGAACCGCGCGCCGCGCCAGAAGACGGACGGGAAGCCGGGCGAGCGGCGCATGCTGAAGCTCGAGCTGAAGGTGCTCGCCGACGTCGGCCTGCTCGGCATGCCGAACGCGGGCAAGTCGACCTTCATCTCGTCGGTGTCGAACGCGAAGCCGAAGATCGCCGACTACCCGTTCACGACGCTCGCGCCGAATCTCGGCGTCGTGCGGGTCGGCCCGAGCAAGAGCTTCGTGATCGCCGATATCCCGGGGCTGATCGAAGGGGCGGCCGAAGGCGCGGGCCTCGGGCATCAATTCCTGCGTCACCTGCAGCGCACCGGCGTGCTGCTGCATCTGGTCGATCTCGCGCCGTTCGACGAAAGCGTCGATCCGGTCGCGGAAGCGACGGCGATCGTCGGCGAGCTGCGCAAGTACGACGAGGCGCTCTACGAGAAGCCGCGCTGGCTGGTGCTCAACAAGCTGGACATGGTGCCGGAAGACGAGCGCGAGGCGCGCGTCGCGGATTTCCTCGACCGCTTCGGCTGGGACGGCCCCGTGTTCGAGATCTCGGCACTGACGGGCCAGGGCTGCGAAGCGCTGTGCTATGCGATCTACGACTACCTCTCCGAACATTCGGACGCGCATCGCGCGGCGGAGGCGGAGGATCTCGCGGCCGACGTGCGTTTCCGCGATGCGCCGCCGGCGAAGGGCGGTGCGACGCCGGGCGACGACGCCTGAACGTTTGCTAACGCGCCGGGCGTGCCGCCCGGCGTTGGCGTTCAATCGCGCCCGGCCGGGCAGGCATCAGATACAGGAGACAGTGCAGGATGCGTTCGATCATCGCGGATTCGAAGCGATTGGTGGTGAAAGTGGGCTCGAGCCTCGTGACCAACGACGGCAAGGGGCTCGATCATGCTGCAATCGGCCGCTGGGCAGCCCAGATCGCTGCGCTGCGTGCGCAGGGCAAGGAAGTCGTGCTCGTCAGTTCGGGGGCGATTGCCGAAGGCATGCAGCGGCTCGGCTGGAGCAAGCGGCCGCGGGAAATCGACGAGCTGCAAGCCGCCGCCGCGGTCGGGCAGATGGGGCTCGCGCAAGTCTACGAGAGCCGCTTCACCGAGCACGGCATCCGCACCGCGCAGATCCTGCTCACGCACGCCGATCTGGCGGATCGCGAGCGCTACCTGAACGCGCGTTCGACGCTGCTCACGCTGCTGCGGCTCGGCGTCGTACCGATCATCAACGAGAACGACACGGTCGTCACCGACGAAATCAAGTTCGGCGACAACGACACGCTCGGGGCGCTCGTCGCGAACCTGATCGAAGGCGATGCGCTGATCATCCTCACCGACCAGTCGGGGCTGTTCACGGCCGATCCGCGCAAGGACCCGAATGCGACGCTCGTCGGCGAGGCCAATGCGGGCGCGCCGGAGCTCGAGGCGATGGCGGGCGGGGCTGGTTCGAGTCTCGGCCGCGGCGGGATGCTGACGAAGATCCTCGCGGCGAAGCGCGCGGCACACAGCGGCGCGAACACCGTGATCGCGAGCGGCCGGGAGGCCGACGTGCTCGTCCGGCTGGCGGCCGGCGAGGCGATCGGCACGCAACTGATCGCACGTACCGCGCGGATGGCGGCACGCAAGCAATGGATGGCCGACCATCTGCAGGTGCGCGGCCACGTCGTGATCGATGCGGGCGCGGTCGAGAAGCTGACGGCCGGCGGCAAGAGCCTGCTGCCGATCGGCGTGATCGACGTGCAGGGCGCGTTCGCGCGCGGCGAAGTGATCGCGTGCGTCGGCCCGGACGGGCGCGAGGTGGCGCGCGGGCTCACGAACTACAGCAGCGCGGAAACGAAGCTGATTCACCGCAAGCCGAGCGGCGAGATCGAGGCCGTGCTTGGCTACATGCTGGAGCCCGAACTGATTCATCGCGACAACCTCGTGCTGGTGTAATCGCCGGCCGGGTTTCGTCGTTCAAATGAAAAAGCCCGCGCGATGCGGGCTTTTTTGTGCGGCGGACGATGCGGGCGGCCCGCATCGCGTGCCGTCAGCGCAACTGCGTCATCGCGGTGCGGTGGAACCGGATGTTTTCGAGAATCTGCCGGGTCGAGCCCTGCGGCATCTTGTTCGAGCAGAAGTAGTCCTGGTAGAGCGCGGAGTGGTAGGCGTTGAGCTCGCCGTTCTCGATGCGCCGCCAGTCGTTTTCCACCGTGCGATCCCAGCCGTTGTGGTCGGCGTTCAGGCCGGCGTACTGGCGCCATTCGTAGGTGTCGCAGCGGATGCCTTCGTAGTTCACGTTGCGTGCACCGGCCGGGCTCGTGATGACGACTGCGTAGCGCACGACGCCGTCGGTGCCGACCTCGAGCGACTTCGCATCGACGAAGAACTTGAGCGGCGTGTTCTGCGACACGTTGAACGGCAGCAGATCGCCCGTTTGCGGCAGCGGCGGCAGCGTGTCGACGGCGTTTTCCTTCCAGGTTCCCTGACGGTCGAGCAGGTACACGAACTCGCTGTCGTCCTTGTTGGACGGCGCTTTCGAGTTCGCGCAGCCGGCCAGGGCGGCCATCGCGGCGATCGATGCGAGCGCGAGAGCAATCGCTTTCAATATGCATTCCTCGTAAAAAAAGGGCGCGACACCAAGGTCGCGCCCGGTCATGCAGTCCGACTCGTCATTTGCCGACGATCACGTGGGGCGGCATCTCGTCGAGCGTGCTCGCTTCCACTTCGATCTCCGAACAGACTACCGATGTGTCGACAATCGTCAGCGTCTGGGCCTGTGCGCCAATGACGCGCGGATAGCGCGACACACGCGGCCCGCGCGGCTTCTCGGCTCGCTGCGCCGGGCGGCGCAGGAAGCGCGACAGTTCCGTCAGCGCCAACTGATAGACATCCCGCTTGAACTCGATCACCGCATCGAGCGGCACCCAGTACTCGTTCCAGCGCCACGCATCGAACTCCGGGTGGTCGGTCGCGCGCAAGCAAATGTCGCAATCGCGTCCGACCATCCGCAGCAGGAACCAGATCTGCTTCTGGCCGCGGTAATGACCGCGTACTTCGCGTTTGATGAACTTGTCAGGCACCTCGTAACGCAACCAGTCGCGAGTGCGGCCGATTATCTTGACGTGTTCCGGATGCAGGCCCGTTTCCTCGTGCAGTTCCCGGTACATCGCCTGCATGGGGGTCTCGCCGTACTTGATCCCACCTTGAGGAAACTGCCAGGAATGCTCGCGGAGCCGCTTGCCCCAAAACACCTCGTTGCGCGCGTTCAAGAGGATGATGCCGACGTTCGGGCGAAAGCCTTCACGATCCAGCATACAACCACCTTCGAATCCTTTAAAATTGCTTTGATTATAAACAGATAACGGGCGCTGCGCACCGTGACGGAGCGAATCCGCGCGGGGTACACCGGCTGAATTGTCCCTGATTAGTCTGCTACGTCGTCTGCGCCATCGTCGTCCCTCGTTGTTCGCCGCGCGCAGCTTTTTCACCTTGAAACTTTTTCGGGCGCCCCGCCTGGGGGCGCCGTTTTTGGAACCGTCCGCATGAAAGCTTCCCGTTTCTTTATCGGCACCCTGAAAGAGGCACCCGCCGACGCAGAGATCGTCAGCCACAAGCTGATGGTCCGCGCCGGCATGATCCGTCGCGTCGCCGGCGGCATCTACAACTACCTGCCGGTCGGCCTGCGTTCGATTCGCAAGGTCGAGGCGATCGTGCGCGAGGAAATGAACCGGGCGGGCGCCATCGAGCTGCTGATGCCGGCCGTGCAGCCGGCCGAGCTGTGGCAGGAGTCGGGCCGCTGGGAGCAGTACGGCCCCGAGCTGCTGCGCTTCAAGGACCGCAAGGACAACGATTTCGTGATCGGGCCGACGCACGAGGAAGTCGTCACCGACATCGCGCGCAACCAGATCAAGAGCTACCGGCAGATGCCGGTGAATTTCTACCAGATCCAGACGAAGTTCCGCGACGAGATCCGCCCGCGCTTCGGCGTGATGCGCGGCCGCGAATTCATCATGAAGGACGCGTATTCGTTCGACAAGGATGCGGCTGGCCTGAACGAGTCGTATCGCAAGATGTACGACGCGTACGTGCGCATCTTCACGCGCCTCGGCCTCGAGTTTCGCGCGGTGGCGGCCGACAGCGGCTCGATCGGCGGCAACTTCTCGCACGAATTCCACGTGATCGCCGATACCGGCGAGGACGCGATCGCCTATTGCCCGACGTCCGAATTCGCGGCGAACGTCGAGGCCGCCGAAGCGCTGCCGCTGATTGCCGAGCGCGCGGCGCCCGCCGAAGCGATGCAAAAGGTCGCGACGCCCGGCAAGGCGAAGTGCGAGGCCGTCGCCGAACTGCTGTCGATCCCGCTCGAGCGCACGATCAAGTCGATCGTGCTCGCGACCGACAACGAAGGCGCCGAGCCGACCATCTGGCTCGTGATGCTGCGCGGCGATCACGACCTGAACGAGATCAAGGTGTCGAAGCTGCCGGGCCTGAAGAACCACCGCTTCGCGACCGAGCAGGAAATCGTCGAATGGTTCGGCACGCCGCCGGGCTACCTCGGCCCGGTTGGCACGAAGAAGCCCGTGAAGGTGATCGCGGACCGCACGGTCGCGAACATGAGCGACTTCGTCGTCGGCGCGAACGAGGTCGACTATCACATCGCGGGCGTGAACTGGGGCCGCGACCTGCCGGAGCCGGACGTCGCCGACGTGCGCAACGTGAAGAAGGGCGACCCGTCGCCGGACGGCAAGGGCGCGATCGACATCTGCCGCGGCATCGAAGTCGGCCACGTGTTCCAGCTGGGCACCAAGTACTCGGAAGCGATGGGCGCGACGTTCCTCGACGAGTCGGGCAAGCCGCAGCCGATGCTGATGGGTTGCTACGGCGTCGGCATCACGCGCATTCTCGGCGCGGCGATCGAACAGAACTTCGACGACAAGGGGATCATCTGGCCCGAGTCGATCGCACCGTTCGAGGTCGTGCTGTGCCCGATGGGCTACGACCGCAGCGACATGGTGCGCGAGACGGCCGACAAGCTGTACGCGGAACTCGTCGCGGCCGGTATCGACGTGATCCTCGACGATCGCGGCGAGCGCCCGGGCGTGATGTTCGCCGACTGGGAGCTGATCGGCGTGCCGCATCGTCTGGTGATCGGCGAGCGTGGCCTGAAGGAAGGCAAGATCGAGTACCAGGGCCGACGCGACGCCGAAGCGACGCTGCTGCCGGCCGACACGGCCGCGGCGACGGTCGCCGAGAAGATCCGCGCCGCGCTCGCGCACTAAGCGCGGCGACCGGGCGACACGATGGAATACACGTTCCTGTCGGCCACCGTGCTCCTCGTGCTGATCACGGATCCGCTCGGCAACATCCCGCTGTTCATTTCGGCGATGCGGGATGTGCCGCGCGAGCGGCGCGTGAAGCTGATCCTGCGCGAAGTGGGGATCGCGTTCGTGATCCTGCTGTTCTTCATGCTGGTCGGCGACCGCTTCCTGCGGATGATGAGCCTCACCGACCTGTCGCTGCGGCTCGGCGGCGGGATCGTGCTGTTCCTGATCGCGCTGCGGATGATCTTCCCGCATCCGGACGGCGCGCTCGGCAGCGATCCCCGTGCGGGCGGCGAGCCGTTCATCGTGCCGCTCGCGATCCCGGCGCTGGCCGGGCCGTCCGCGCTCGCGACGGTGATGCTGATGACGTCGCAGGCGCCCGGCAAGATGCTCGAGTGGGTCGGGGCGCTGACGGTCACGATGATCGTCTGCGCGATCACGCTGGTGCTGGCCGAGCGGATTCAGCAGTGGCTCGGCGAGCGGACGGTCGCGGCGTTCGAGCGGCTGATGGGGCTCGTGCTGGTCGCGATCTCGGTCGAGATGCTGCTGGCCGGCATCCGCGCGTTCGTGCACCAGTTATAAAGCAGGCGGCACGCGCACGAAAAAAAGCGGCGCTCCGGGCAACCGGAACGCCGCTTTCCATTTATATAGCAGGCCGGGCGGCGATCAGACGTTCGCGGTCAGCGCGCGGATCGTCGGCAGGTTGCGCCAGTAGCCCTTCGCATCCATCCCGCAGCCGAACACGTAGCGGTCCGGCACCGAGAAGCCGCAGAAGTCGGGGTGCAGCGGTTTCGCCTTCGCGAGCGTCTTCTCGCAGAGCACGGCCGACATGAAGCGCTGCGCGCCCATGTCGAGGATGCGGTCGCGGATCGCGGCCATCGTCTCGCCTTCGTCGAGGATGTCGTCGAGTACGAGCACGATGCGGTCCTTCACCGATTCGCGCGGCGCGACGCGCCAGTGCATCTCCGGGCTGCCCTGCGTCGTGTTGCGGTAGCGGGTCAGGTGGATGTAGTCGAATTCGAGCGGGAAATCGAGATGCGGCAGCAGCATCCCGGTAAACACCGCGGCGCCGCCCATCACCGAGAGAACGAGCGGGAACGCGTCGCCGATCTCGGCGCGGATCGCGTCGGCCATCTTCGAGATCGACGCGTTGACGGCGTCGGCCGAGACGATCTCTTCGGAGTGGTCGAAAATGTGGAGGGCTTCTTCGCGGTTCATGTGTTCTGGCGGGCAGTCGGTATACAAATAAGAATGAAGCAGAACGGCCGGCGCGCGCTACGGCAAAAACCCGCGCGCCGGCCGACGGACGAAATCAGCGCATGCCGGGCATCATGCCCTTCAGGCCGCGCATCATCTTCTGCATGTTGCCGCCCTTCAGCTTCTTCATCATCGTACGCATCTGGTCGTACTGGTTCAGCATCCGGTTGACTTCCTGCACCGGCACGCCCGCGCCGGCTGCAATGCGGCGCTTGCGCGTCGCCTTGATGATTTCGGGTTTCGCGCGCTCGGCGGGCGTCATCGAGCTGATGATGCCTTCCATCCGGCGGATCGACTTTTCGGCCTGGCCCATGTCGGCGCCGGCCGCCGCCTGCTGGAACTGCGCGGGGAGTTTGTCCATCAGCGACGACAGGCCGCCCATGTTCTTCATCTGCGAGATCTGCGCGCGGAAATCGTTCAGGTCGAAATCGCCGCCCTTCTTGACCTTGTCGGCGAGCTTCTGCGCGGCCTGCACGTCGACGCCGCGCTGCGCTTCCTCGACGAGCGCGAGGATGTCGCCCATGCCGAGGATCCGGTTCGCCATCCGGTCCGGGTGGAACACCTCGAGGCCGTCGAGCTTCTCGGCGACGCCGACGAACTTGATCGGCTTGCCCGTGATGTGGCGCACCGACAGCGCGGCGCCGCCGCGCGAGTCGCCGTCGAGCTTGGTCAGCACGACGCCGGTGAGCGGCAGCGTGTCGTTGAACGCCTTCGCGGTGTTGACCGCGTCCTGGCCGAGCATCGCGTCGACGACGAACAGTGTTTCGGCCGGCTTCAGCGTGCCGTGCAGCGCGGCGATTTCCTGCATCATCGCCTCGTCGATGCCGAGGCGGCCGGCCGTGTCGACGAGCAGCACGTCATGGTAGTGGCGCTTCGCCCAGTCGACGGCGGCGAGCGCGATGTCGACGGGCTTCTGGTCCGGCGTGGACGGGAAGAAGTCGGCGCCGACCTGCTCGGTCACCGTTTTCAGCTGCATGATCGCGGCCGGGCGATACACGTCGCACGACACGGTCAGCACCTTCTTCTTGTACTTCTCGCGCAGCAGCTTCGCGAGCTTGCCGACGGTCGTGGTCTTGCCGGCGCCCTGCAGGCCGGCCATCAGGATCACGGCGGGCGGCGTGACCGCGAGGTTCAGCTCGGCGGCCTTGCCTTCGTAGTCGCCGCCGATCACGGCGGTCAGTTCCTTCTGGACCACGCCGACGAGCGCCTGACCCGGCGACAGGCTGCTGATCACTTCTTCGCCGAGCGCCTTTTCCTTGACCTTGGCGATGAATTCGCGGACGACCGGCAGCGACACGTCGGCTTCCAGCAGCGCGAGACGCACCTCGCGGAGCATCTCCTGCGTGTTCGCCTCGGTGAGCCGGGCCTCGCCGCGCAGCGTCTTGACGACGCGCGCCATCCGTTGAGTGAGATTGTCGAGCATGGGGAGCGATGGACAGTGGGGCCCGAAGGCGCGGCGGAACCGAACAAAAGGGAGCCGTCGCGGGAAGGGGGCCTAGTGTAAACTTCGAACATGGATATTGTACTGTATGCCCTCACCGCATTCCTGTACGGCGGCCTCGCCGTCGCAGGCTGGCGCACGCACCGTCAGGGCGCGACGCCGCTCGTCGCGAGCGTGCCGGCCGTGCCGGTCCCCGCGTCGGCCGCGTCCGGGATGAGCGGGGCCGGCCGCGCGCTGCTGTTCGCCGCGCTGCTCGCGCACGGCGTGCTGCTCCACATGACGATCTTTCCGAACGACGCGATGGTGTTCGGCTTCGCGTTCGCGCTGTCCGCGATGTTCTGGCTCGGCGCCGGCATCTACTGGATCGAGAGCTTTTTCTTCCCGCTCGACAGCCTGCGCCTGCTGGTGCTGCCGCTCGCGTGCGGCGCGTCGCTGCTGCCGCTCGTGTTCGGCGGCGTGCGGGTGCTGCCTTATGCCGCGGCACCGCTGTTCAAGCTGCATTTCCTGATCGCGAACATCGCGTACGGTCTCTTCGCGATCGCCGCGCTGCACGCGGTCCTGATGTTGATGGTGGAGCGGCGCCTGCAGTCGCTTAGGAGCGGCGGGCGCGACGGCTCGACCGGCTGGATCGCGAGCTGGCTCGAAACGCTGCCGCCGCTGCTCACGCTCGAGAAGCTGCTGTTCCGCCTGATCGGCGCCGGCTTCGTGCTGCTGACGCTGACGCTCGCGTCGGGCATCCTGTTCAGCGAGCAGGTCGACGCGCGCGCGCTGCGGCTCGACCACAAGACGGTGTTCGCGATCCTGTCGTGGCTGATGTTCGGCGGCCTGCTGGTGGCCCGCAAGACGTCGGGCTGGCGCGGCCGCGGCGCCGCGCGCTGGGTGCTCGTGTCGTTCGCCGCGCTGCTGCTCGCGTATGTCGGCAGCCGGTTCGTGTTCGAGGTGCTGCTGCACCGTTCCGTGGTTTGACCGCAGGTTTCCGATGCGACAGATTCTTCTCCTGATCCTTCTCTTCTTCGCGGGTTCGTGGCTCGCGCGCAAGCTGCGTCACGCGCAGGAACAGGCGCAGGCGCGCGCCGGCCGCGGCGCCGGTTACGACGGGGCGCCCGGCGCTGGCGCCGGTGCGGGTGCCGCGCGCCCGAACGGCGACGCGCGGTCGCTGCCCGAGCCGATGGTGCGCTGCGCCGAATGCGGCGTGCATGCGCCGAAGGGCGATGCTATTGCCGCGAGCGGCGAATACTTCTGCAGCGCCGAGCATGCGCAGCGCCACGCCGCGCGCGTGAACGGTCGCGACGCACGATGAGCGACGCGCCGGTGTTGTCGGTCGACGCGAACGGCTGGGTGCGCGAAGCGCGCCATGCGCCGTCGCCGAACTTCGAGGAGCGGCCCGCGGGAGCGGTGCCGACGCTCGTGATCGTTCACAACATCAGCCTGCCGCCCGGCGAATTCGGTGGCGACGCGATCGAGGCGCTGTTCCTGAATCGTCTCGACTGCGATGCGCACCCCTATTACCAGAGCCACCTGCGCGGCGTGCGCGTGTCCGCCCATTTCCTGATTCGCCGCGGCGGCGAACTCGTGCAGTTCGTGTCGTGCGACGAGCGCGCATGGCATGCAGGCTCGTCCGAGTTCTTCGGCCGCGCGCGCTGCAACGACTTCTCGATCGGCATCGAGCTCGAGGGCGCGGACGACGTGCCGTTCGACGATGCGCAATACGCGGTGCTCGCCGCGCTCTCCCGCGCGCTCGCCGCGCGCTACCCGGTCGACGCGTTCGCGGGGCACTCGGACGTCGCGCCGGGCCGCAAGACCGACCCGGGCCCGCATTTCGATTGGCAACGCTTCGCGAGCGATGCCGGTTTTTCCGCCGAATACTTTCCTTTCCGTCAGCACTGATCGCGGGGTTTTTTGAGCGGAGAAAGTTTTTTCTCCGACCAATGCCTTGCCGTGTCTGCGCGTGAGCGATGTCAAGACCTCTATCGCAAATTATCCGTTTGGACGTCCTCCGAATGTCCACTATACTTGGTGCCAGTTGAGCGGTTCTGTACTAGATATAGTGTGTGTCGCAGGGGGAAACCCGAGCGGCACCGGCCGGCGGGCAACGCCGGCGGACAGGGTTCTCAGGGCGGCGCGTCAGGCCGGGCGGTCCGGGCGTCGCGATCAGCGCAGCGAACATCGACGGGGCAGGGTATACATGACGAAGCACACGACCGGCTGGGTTGTCGCGCATCGACCGAACCGGCTTCCCCGGCGCATCGCTCGCCTCTTACCGCTCGCGCACCGCATTGCGCAGCGTTCGTTTTAATCCGCGGTTCTCTCCGCACCATCCAACACCAGGAGCTTTGCACATGCAAACCACCGACAACGCGACGTCCCAGTACGAGAGCGCCTCGAGCCGTCCGCTCGGCGGGACCGAACAGGGCGCGAAGGCGCTCGCGCCGCAGGCCACGTTCGCCGACTACAAGGTGATCCGCCGCAACGGCAGCGTGGTGTCGTTCGAACCTTCGAAGATCGCGATCGCGGTGACCAAGGCTTTCCTGGCCGTCAACGGCGGGCAGGGCGCGGCATCGGCGCGCGTACGCGAGCAGGTCGAACAACTGACGCACAACGTCGTGCGCGCGCTCGTGCGCAGCCGCCCGAACGGCGGTACGTTCCATATCGAAGACATCCAGGATCAGGTCGAACTCGCGCTGATGCGCGGCGGCGAGCACAACGTCGCGCGTGCGTACGTGCTGTATCGCGAGAAGCGTCACCTCGAGCGCCAGCATGCGGGCGAGGAAGCGGCGGCAGCGGGCGGCGAGTCGGCCACCGGCATCAACGTCGTCGACAACGGCGTCACGCGCCCGCTCGACCAGAACGCGCTGCGTGCGCTGATCGTGTCGGCATGCGATGGCCTCGGCGCTGCGGTTAACCCTGATCCGATCGTCGCGGAGACGGTGAAGAACCTGTACGACGGCGTGCCGATGAGCCAGGTCTACGACTCGGCGATCCTCGCTGCGCGCACGATGATCGAAAAGGATCCGGCGTACAGCCAGGTCACGGCCCGCATCCTGCTGCACACGATCCGCCGCGAGATCCTCGGCGAGGAAGTCGTGCAGGCCGAGATGTCGACCCGCTACGCCGAATATTTCCCGCAGTTCCTGAAGCGCGGCGTCGACGCCGGCCTGCTCGACGACAAGCTGCTGCAGTTCGACCTGAAGCGCCTCGGCGAAGCGCTCGACGCGAACCGCGACCTGCAGTTCGGCTACCTCGGCCTGCAGACGCTGTACGACCGCTACTTCCTGCACGTCGAAGGCACCCGCATCGAAATGCCGCAGGCATTCTTCATGCGCGTCGCAATGGGTCTGTCGCTGAACGAGATCGACCGCGAAACGCGCGCGATCGAGTTCTACAACGTGCTGTCGAGCTTCGACTTCATGAGCTCGACGCCGACGCTGTTCAACTCGGGCACGCACCGCTCGCAGCTGTCGTCGTGCTACCTGACGACGGTCGCGGACGATCTCGACGGCATCTATGAAGCGCTGAAGGAAAACGCGCTGCTGTCGAAGTTCGCCGGCGGCCTCGGCAACGACTGGACGCGCGTGCGCGCACTCGGCTCGCATATCAAGGGCACGAACGGCAAGTCGCAAGGCGTGGTGCCGTTCCTGAAGGTCGTGAACGATACGGCCGTCGCGGTGAACCAGGGCGGCAAGCGCAAGGGCGCGGTCTGCGCGTACCTCGAATCGTGGCACCTCGACATCGAGGAGTTCCTGGAGCTGCGCAAGAACACCGGTGACGACCGTCGCCGTACGCACGACATGAACACGGCGAACTGGATTCCCGACCTGTTCATGAAGCGCGTGATGGAAGGCGGCGACTGGACGCTGTTCTCGCCGTCGACCTGCCCGGACCTGCACGACAAGTTCGGCGCCGATTTCGAGAAGGCTTACACGGCTTACGAAGACAAGGTCGCGCGCGGCGAGATCAAGCTGTTCAAGAAGATCCCGGCGGCGCAGCTGTGGCGCAAGATGCTCGGCATGCTGTTCGAGACGGGCCACCCGTGGATCACGTTCAAGGATCCGTGCAACGTGCGCTCGCCGCAGCAGCACGTCGGCGTCGTCCACTCGTCGAACCTGTGCACGGAAATCACGCTGAACACGAGCGACACCGAAATCGCGGTGTGCAACCTCGGCTCGGTGAACCTCGTCGCCCACCTGGTGAAGCAGGCCGACGGCAGCTACGCGCTCGACCACGACAAACTGAAGCGCACGATCAGCGTCGCGATGCGCATGCTCGACAACGTGATCGACATCAACTACTACGCGGTGCCGAAGGCGCGTAACTCGAACCTGAAGCACCGCCCGGTCGGGATGGGCATCATGGGCTTCCAGGACTGCCTGCACCTGCTGCGTACGCCGTACGCGTCGCAAGAGGCGGTCGAGTTCGCCGATCGTTCGATGGAAGCCGTCTGCTACTACGCGTACCACGCGTCGACCGAGCTGGCCGAAGAACGCGGCCGCTACTCGAGCTACCGCGGCTCGCTGTGGGATCGCGGCATCCTCCCGCAGGACACGCTGAAGCTGCTGGCCGAAGCGCGCGGCGGCTACGTCGAGGTCGATACGTCGGAATCGCTCGACTGGACGGCGCTGCGTGCGCGGATCGCCACGCACGGCATGCGCAACTCGAATTGCGTCGCGATCGCGCCGACGGCGACGATCTCGAACATCATCGGCGTGTCGGCCTGTATCGAGCCGACCTTCCAGAACCTGTACGTGAAGTCGAACCTGTCGGGCGAATTCACGGTGGTGAACGAGTATCTCGTCCGCGACCTGAAGGAACGCGGCCTGTGGGACGAAGTGATGGTCGCCGACCTGAAGTACTTCGACGGCATGCTGTCGCGCATCGACCGCATCCCGGCCGACCTGCGCGCGATCTACGCGACCGCGTTCGAGGTCGACCCGACGTGGCTGGTCGAAGCGGCATCGCGTCGCCAGAAGTGGATCGACCAGGCGCAGTCGCTGAACATCTACATGGGCGGCGCATCGGGCAAGAAGCTCGACGAGGTCTACAAGCTCGCATGGCTGCGCGGCCTGAAGACGACCTACTACCTCCGCACGATGGCGGCGACGCACGTCGAGAAGTCGACGGTCGCACACGGCGCGCTGAACGCAGTGCCGACGGGCGGTGCAGGCAGCGGCGGCTCGAGCAGCGGCGGCGCGCAAGGCGCGGCGGGCGGCTTCGGTGCGGCAGGCGGCGCTGCATCGTCGGGCGCGGTCAACGCTGCAGCGGCGCTCGCGCCGGTCGAAGCAGACGGCCCGGTGTGCACGATGCGTCCGGGCGACCCCGGCTTCGACGAGTGCGAAGCGTGCCAGTAACGCAGTGCGCCTGACCTGAGAAGCAGGCTCGGGCGGCGCACACGACGACCGATCGAGGTTGAAGTGTGCGCTGCTCTCAACTAAAAAAATGATAAGGAATCTGTAACGCGACACCTGCGTTGCAGGCAATGACAAGCGATCGAAACCTCCCCGACGACGTCGCGTTTCGATCAGCGTTCGATGCGTCGAGCGCACCTCGCGATACAAGCGCGACTCACGTCGCGCGCTGCATGAACGACGATGCGTTGCTCAAAGTGTTGTATCGAGGTCGCAACGCGAATCGAAAAAAGGATTTTTCGTGAGCGAACCCTTTTATCGCTCAGGAAAAGATGGTACAAACCGTTCTAAATTGATGGTGAGAATTTATGCTCAACTGGGATGACGAGAAGACTGCCGTAACCCCCGCGAGCGGAGCGCAGCAAAACGCGATGCGCACCTCCGCCGGGATGGCTGTCGGAATGCAGGCTGCAACGCCTGCCGCCCATCAGGTCCGTGACATTTTCGAAGGCGATCTTGCGGTGCCGCCGCAAGCATCCGCTGTTCCCGCCGGCGGTACGGAAGCGCGGGTCAATGTCGCCGACAAGCGCATCATCAACGGCCAGACTGACGTCAATCAGCTGGTACCGTTCAAGTACAAGTGGGCGTGGGAAAAGTATCTGGCCGGTTGCGCGAACCACTGGATGCCGCAGGAAATCAACATGTCCCGCGACATCGCACTGTGGAAGGACCCGAACGGTCTGACCGAGGACGAGCGCCGCATCGTGAAGCGCAACCTCGGTTTCTTCGTGACGGCCGATTCGCTCGCGGCGAACAACATCGTGCTCGGCACGTACCGCCACATCACGGCGCCCGAGTGCCGGCAGTTCCTGCTGCGCCAGGCGTTCGAAGAAGCGATCCACACGCACGCGTACCAATACATCGTCGAATCGCTCGGTCTCGACGAAGGCGAGATCTTCAACGCGTATCACGAGGTCACGTCGATCCGCGCGAAGGACGAATTCCTGATCCCGTTCATTCATACGCTGACGGACCCGGCCTTCAAGACCGGCACGCTCGAAGCGGATCAGAAGCTGCTTAAGTCGCTGATCGTGTTCGCCTGCATCATGGAAGGCCTGTTCTTCTATGTCGGGTTTACGCAGATCCTCGCACTCGGCCGCCAGAACAAGATGACGGGTGCTGCGGAGCAATATCAGTACATCCTGCGCGACGAGTCGATGCACTGCAACTTCGGCATCGACCTGATCAACCAGATCAAGCTCGAGAACCCGCATCTCTGGACCGCCGAATTCCGCGCCGAGATCCGCGAGCTGTTCAAGCAGGCTGTCGAACTCGAATACCGCTACGCCGAGGACACGATGCCGCGCGGCGTGCTGGGTTTGAACGCGTCGATGTTCAAGAGCTATCTGCGCTTCATCAGCAACCGCCGTTGCCAGCAGATTGGCCTCGACCCGCTGTATCCGAACGAGGAAAACCCGTTCCCGTGGATGAGCGAGATGATCGACCTGAAGAAGGAACGCAACTTCTTCGAGACGCGTGTGATCGAGTATCAGACGGGGGGCGCGCTGTCTTGGGAATAACCCGCAGCAGCGAACCCGTTACATGATGGAGCAGCCGGTGGCCTCTCGGCCCCGGCCCAAGGTTTAGGAGCAAGAACGCCTGATGCAAAGCATGCCCGGTGCCTTAACGGCCCAACGATACGACAGGCACTTTGCGAACCCTTCAGTGGGATGGGCAAACTTCCCTCCGGAAAAAGCGGACGGCCGTGTGGCGGTCCGCTTGATCAAGCGATTAGGGGTAGCGGTGCGAGGTGCGCCGGCTACCGACTTGATTTGGCGCGCGAGGCCGGGTGGTCACGCGCGCCATACCGTATTCATTAGCGTAAGCGCGCGGTATCTGCGTACGCCGATGAATAGCCCGCTTCGAAGCGCACGTCCTGAACAGCGTCCGCGGGAAGCGGGTTTTGACGAAGGGTGTAGTTTGAACTGACTCTCATCTGAACCTGAAGGAGAACAACATGGCTACTGCCAAGAAGAAACCGGCTGCTAAGAAGGTTGCTGCCAAGAAGACCGTTGCGAAGAAGGCTGCTGCGCCGGCGAAGAAGGCCGCAGTGAAGAAGGTTGCTGCGAAGAAGGTCGCGGTGAAGAAGGTTGCCGCGAAGAAGGCAGCACCGGCTAAGAAGGCCGCTGCAAAGAAGGTCGCAACGAAGAAGGTCGCAACGAAGAAGGTTGCAGCCAAGAAGGTCGCAGCGAAGAAAGTCGCGGTGAAGAAGGTTGCTGCAAAGAAGGCAGCACCGGCGAAGAAGGCCGCCGCGAAGAAGGTTGCAGCCAAGAAAGTCGCAGTGAAGAAGGTTGCTGCGAAGAAGGCCGCACCGGCGAAGAAGGCTGCTGCGAAGAAGGCTGCGCCGGCGAAGAAGGCTGCTGCCAAGAAGGCCGCGCCTGCGAAGAAGGCTGCCGCGAAGAAGGCTGCGCCCGCCAAGAAGGCTGCCCCTGCGAAGACGGCTGCCGCTCCGGCGAAGAAGGCTGCTGCGCCGAAGAAGGCCGTCGTGAAGAAGGCTGCGCCGGCAACGACCGCGTCGACCGCATCGGTTGCGCCGGCATCGGGCGTGAAGACCGCGCTCAACCCGGCAGCAGCATGGCCGTTCCCGACCGGCAGCCGTCCATAATCGCGGCTGAGCAGCATCACCCGGACACTCACGTGGTGTCCGCGGGTTGAGTAGCGCTACTCAATCAATCCCGCCATCTGGCTCAGGTGGCGGGATTTTTTTCGTCCGCACGCGTCATCGATGAGGCGCCGGTCAGCTTGCCGACGCGAGCGCGGACGAAAACGGGCGGACGAAAAAAAACGCATGTGCGGCTTCGCACATGCGTTCGACCGCGGCTTGCGCCGCGTGCTGAGGATATCGGTTAGTGCGTGACGCGCGTGACGCCGCCGCTCGACAGCAGGCGGACCCGCTCGCCGGCGCGGAACGCTTCGCCGCTGGCTGCCTGTGTGATCGAGCGCAGATCGCCGTTGTCGAGGCGCACGGTGATTTCGACACCGTTCGCCGTGCTGAGGTTTTCGCCGACCGCGTTACCTGCGACCGCACCGACGAGGCCGCCGGCAATCGCCGTCAGGATCGAGCCTTTGCCGCCGCCGATCGCGCTGCCCGCGACCGCGCCGAGTGCGCCGCCGCCGAGCGTGCCGATCGCGCTGCCGCCGCCGTCGGACTGGATGCGCACCGCACGGACGCTTTCGACCGTGCCCATGCGGACCGTCTGTTCGCGCTGCGCCTGGCCGACGCTATAGACATCCGCCGAACCGGGTGCCGTGAAGCAGCCGGCGAGGGTCAGCGTGGCCGTCAGCATGGCCGCGAGCGTGAGGGTTTTTTTCGTCAACATCTTTGCTCTCCCACAATATTCATTTGAGACTGTAACCGAATGCAGTCTCGAAGCGTGCGTCGATTTCGGCGCGCGTCAGTACGTAAGTCTGGGGCCCTTGATGGGCGATCTTGAGCGAGCCCATCAGGCTCGCGAGGCGGCCGGTGGTTGCCCAGTCGAGCCCATGCTCGATGCCGTACAGCAGGCCGCCCCGGAAGGCGTCGCCGCAACCGGTCGGATCGGCGATACGCTCGGCCGGCACGACCGGAATCTGCTCCGCGCCCTGCTTGTGGCGGATGATCGCGCCGTGCTCGCCACGCGTGATGACGAGGGCGTCGACCCGGCTGGCGATTTCATCTTCGGACCATCCCGTCTTGTCGCTCACCAGCTTGGCCTCGTAGTCGTTGACCGCTACGTAGGTCGCAAGTTCAATGCTGCGGCGCAGCGTCGCACCGTCGAACAGCGGCAGACCCTGGCCCGGATCGAACACGAACGGCACACCGGCCTTGGCGAGCTCTTCCACGTGCTGCACCATCCCGTCGAAGCCGTCCGGGCCGACGATCGCGAGCTTGATGTCCGGTGCGTCGCCCGCGTGGTTCAGGTGCGACTGCATCATCGCGCCCGGGTGGAACGCCGCGATCTGGTTGTTGTCGAGATCGGTCGTGATCATCGCCTGCGCGGTGTACGTATCGGGCAGCACGCGTACGTGGTCGCGGCGCAGGCCGAGCTGGTCGAGCCGGTCGAGATACGGCTGCGCATCCAGCGCGCCCATCGTGCCCATGATGCGCGCATCGCCGCCGAGCAGGTGCAGCGCGTATCCGATGTTGCCCGCGCAGCCGCCGAATTCGCGGCGCATCGTCGGCACGAGGAAGCTCAGGTTGATGAGGTGCACCTGGTCGGGCAGGATGTGCTCGCGGAACCGCCCTTCGAAGGTCATGATGGAGTCGTAGGCGATCGAGCCGCAAATCAACGTAGCCAAGGTGTGCGTTCCTGTAGAAATGAGGGGCCCTGCGCGACAACGCCGCGCGAAGGGCGCGGCGCGGCAGGGGAAAGCGGATGAAAGCTTACTTCAGCGCGGCGAGCGCTGCATCGTAGTTCGGCTCGTCCTTGATTTCGCCGACGAGTTCCGCGTGGATCACCTTGTCCTGCGCGTCGAGCACGACCACCGCGCGTGCGGTCAGGCCGTTCAGCGGGCCGCTCGTCACGTCGACGCCGTACGCGTTCGCGAACGCGCGGCCGGTGCGGAACGTCGATGCCGTCACGACGTTCGCGAGGCCTTCGGTCGTGCAGAAGCGTGTGGCGGCGAACGGCAGGTCGGCGGACACGACGATCACCACCGTGTTGTCGAGCGACGACGCGGCTTCGTTGAACTTGCGGGTCGACGTCGCGCAGGTCGGCGTGTCGAGGCTCGGCACGATGTTCAGCACCTTGCGCTTGCCGGCGAAGCTGGCGAGCGACAGGTCGGCGAGGTCCTTGCCGACCAGCTTGAAATCGGCGGCTTGTGCGCCGACGGCCGGGAACGTGCCGGCGAGATCGATCGGGTTGCCACCCAGCGTAACTTTGCTCATGTTCGTGCTCCGAAATAGCGCGCCGCTCGGGCGCGCGGGTTGAGACGGGCGCGCAAGCGCGCCGCGGCGCGTCACGGATAGAAGATCTGGACGCGGAAATTCGAGGCGGGCGTGCCGTTCGTTTCGAGGCGGACGACCATCGTCTGCGTCGTGCCGGGCGGCAGCCCGGCGTCGATCGGCGTGCCCGGGCGTACGTAATCGCGCGGCGCGAGCACGCGGCGCACGGTGACGTGATTGGTGTCGTCGAGCAGCGTGAGTTCGAGCGACGGATACGCGAGCGCGACGCGGTAGCGGTTCGTCAACGGCACCTTCAGTTCGAGCTCGCGCGGGCCGTCGAGTTGGCGCAGGTCGGTCGCGTCGAGCCGCAGCCCGTCGATCGCGCGCGGCGGCGTGACCGTGCAGCCGAGCGGCGCGCAGGCCTGCCGGAACCACCCTTGCGTGACGGGCCAGTAGATCATCAGCGTTTCGCGCTGCCACCACGCCAGTTGCGCGGCGAGCAGTCCGACCAGCGCGGCCGCGACGAGCCCGCCGAAAAAGCCGCCGAGCATCCCGCGTCGCTGCGGCGCGCGCGCCTCGCGCGTGACGGCGAAGTGCGGGCGATCATCGTCGGACAGTGCGGCGGGGAATGGGGCGACCGGTTGGACGACCGGCTGGGCGGCCGGTTGCGCGACCGGTTCATCGGCTGCCCCTGCGGGCGGGGCCGTGTCGTGTCGGCCGAAGGTGCCGGGTTCCGATGCGGTTTCGGTGACGGCCGGCGCGGGCGTGAACGCAAAACGCGGTTCGCGCGGCACGCGTTCGTCGTCCGGCGCGGCGAAGTGCGTGACGACGGGTTCGGCCGGCTCGGCGGCGGTGTCGGTTTCCGACGGAAGGTGGGCGACGAAGCGAGGCTCGCGCGGGTCGCGCTCGATCGGCGCGGGCGAGGGCGCGGCTTCTTCGGCTTCGTGCGGTGCGTGTTGCGCCTGCGGCGAATGCGGTTCCGCCGGTTGCTCGACGGCAGTCGACGAATCGAGTTCGGCCGGGGAGGACGCGAACGGCGCGGGCGTACCCGACAGATGAACGACGCCGGCTTCCGTGGACGGGAGCGCGAGCGGTATCAGCGGCTCGGTGCGCACGGTCTCGACGCTGTGCTGCAGCGACGGATCGACGCCGGCGTCGAGCCACGGCGCCCACATGTCCCAGCCTTCCGGCTTGTAATCGGTGCCGGTCGGCAATTCGGGCGGCGTGTCGGTGGTGAACAACCGGGCCGGCGCGGCCTGCTGGTGCGTGTCGCCGCTGTCCGGCGCGGCAGCCGGTTCGGTCAGCGCCGGTTCGGGCTGCTGCGCGTACTCGGGAACGAGCGATTCGGCGGCGTTGAAGACTTCGTGGCAATGCCCGCAGCGCACGAGCCCCTGATGCAGCGAGAGCTGTTCCTGCTGCAGCCGGAAGACGGTTTCGCAATGAGGGCAGCGCGTCGCAAGAAGCATGTCGAGCCGGGCGGCCTGCTGGCCAGAGTGAAGGACAGCGCTATTCTAATGGCTTTCGCGGCGGGTTCCGGCAAGGCATACCCAACCTTCGTGTTCGCGCCAGACCGAGATGTCGACGTAGCGTGCATAAACGGCAGCGACTTCGTCTGCCTGGCGAGCGAGCACGCCCGACAGCGCGATGCGCCCGCCCGGCTTGACCTTCGACGCGAGCATCGATGCCATCAGCTTCAGCGGGTTCGACAGGATGTTCGCGACGACGATGTCGAATTCGCCGTCCGGGCATGCATCGGGCAGCCCGTACGTGACTTCCGCCCGGTTGCGTTCGCTGTTCTGGCGCGCCGATTCGACAGCCTGCGGATCGATGTCGATGCCGATCACGGGGGTCGCCCCGCATTTTTTCGCGAGGATCGCGAGAATGCCCGAGCCGCAGCCGTAGTCGAGCACCGACTGGCCGGGCTTCACCGACTGCTCGAGCCACTCCATGCACAGACGGGTGGTGGGGTGGCTGCCGGTGCCGAACGCGAGGCCAGGGTCGAGCTCGAGGACGAGCGCGTCGGGATCGGGCGCATCGTGCCACGACGGCACGACCCAGATCCGCTCGCCGATCGGGATCGGCTCGAACTGCGATTGCGTGAGCCGCACCCAGTCCTGCTCCTCGACTTCACGCACGACGAACTTCGGCGTCTCGGCGAGGCCGATCTCGTTCGCGGCCGCCGCGAGCAGCACGGCCGGCTCGTGGTCGGCCGACAGCAGCGCGACCACGCGCGAGTGCTGCCACGCGGTGCGATCGGGCACGAGGCCCGGCTCGCCGAAGAGCGGCTGTTCGTCGGGCGTGTCGGCGTCGGCATCTTCGACGGACACCGACAGCGCGCCGAGATCGAGCAGTGCGTCGGACAGGGCCTCCGCATGCTCGCGGGCCAGTTCGACGACGAGTTCGCGATAACTCATGCTTACGCTTCTTCCGGTGCGACCTGCTGCTTCTGCGCGAGCCGGTTTTCGAGGTAATGGATGCTGGTGCCGCCTTCGACGAACTTCGCGTCGATCATCAGCTCGCGGTGCAGCGGGATGTTGGTCTGGATGCCTTCGACGACCATTTCCGACAGCGCGATGCGCATCCGGCTGATCGCCTGCTCGCGCGTCGCGCCGTAGGTGATCAGCTTGCCGATCATCGAATCATAGTTCGGCGGCACGAAATAGCCATTGTAGGCGTGCGAATCGACGCGCACGCCGGGGCCGCCCGGCGTATGCCACGACGTGATCCGGCCCGGCGACGGCGTGAACTTGAACGGATCTTCGGCGTTGATCCGGCATTCGATCGCATGTCCGCGGAACTGGATGTCGCGCTGGCGCAGCGTGAGCTTTTCGCCGGCCGCGATGCGGATCTGTTCCTGCACGATGTCGACACCGGTGATCAGCTCCGATACCGGGTGCTCGACCTGCACGCGCGTGTTCATCTCGATGAAGTAGAACTCGCCGTTTTCGTACAGGAATTCGAACGTACCCGCGCCGAGGTAGCCCATCTTCTTGCATGCGTCCGCGCAGCGGTCGCCGATGCGGTCGATCAGGCGGCGCGGAATGCCGGGCGCCGGCGCTTCCTCGATCACCTTCTGGTGACGGCGCTGCATCGAGCAGTCGCGCTCGCCGAGCCAGATCGCGTTCTTGTACGCGTCCGACAGCACCTGGATTTCGATGTGGCGCGGGTTCTCGAGGAACTTCTCCATGTACACCTGAGGGTTGCCGAACGCACGGCCGGCTTCCTCGCGGGTCATGTTGACCGCGTTGACGAGCGCGGCCTCGGTGTGCACGACGCGCATCCCGCGCCCGCCGCCGCCGCCTGCCGCCTTGATGATGACCGGATAGCCGATCGTGCGCGCAATCTTGACGATCTCCTTCGGATCGTCCGGCAACGCGCCTTCCGAGCCCGGCACGCACGGCACGCCGGTCTTGATCATCGTCTGCTTCGCGGTGACCTTGTCACCCATCATGCGGATCGTTTCCGGACGCGGGCCGATGAACGTGAAGCCCGATTGCTCGACGCGCTCCGCGAAATCGGCGTTCTCCGACAGGAAGCCGTAACCGGGGTGGATCGCCTCGGCATCGGTGACTTCCGCGGCGCTGATCAGCGCCGGCATGTTCAGGTAGCTCAGGTTCGACGGGGCCGGGCCGATACAGACGGCTTCGTCCGCGAGGCGCACGTACTTGGCTTCCTTGTCGGCTTCCGAGTAGACGACGACCGTCTTGACGCCGAGTTCGCGGCACGCGCGCTGGATGCGCAGCGCGATTTCACCGCGGTTGGCAATGAGGATTTTTTCAAACATAGCGAGTATTCGTCTCTTCGAGGGGCGCGCGAACGGCGCCTGGCGAGCATCGGCGGCGCGCGGCCGAGAGGGCCGCGCGGCGGGCTTAGCCGATCACGAAAAGCGGCTGGCCGTATTCGACGGCCTGGCCGTTCTCGACGAGGATTTCCTTGATCACGCCGGCCTTGTCCGACTCGATCTCGTTGAGCAGCTTCATCGCTTCGATGATGCAGATCGTCTGGCCTTCCTTGACCGTATCGCCGGCCTGCACGAACGGGTCGGCGCCCGGCGACGGCGCGCGGTAGAACGTGCCGACCATCGGCGACGTCACGACGTGGCCCTGCGGAGCGGCCGGCGCGGCTGCGGCGCCGGCGGCCGGTGCCGCGGTGCCGTCGGTCGGCAGCGCGGCCGACGGCGCCGGCGCGCTGACTTGCGGGGCATACCCAGCCGTCGGCTGCACGTAGACCGGCGGCGCGTTCTTGACGATGCGCACCTTGCCTTCGCCTTCCGTCACTTCCAGCTCGGAGATGCCGGATTCGGAAACGAGGTCGATCAGAGTTTTCAGCTTACGAAGATCCATCGGGAATTCCCCTTTCAATACGTGAAAGCGCCGGTTAAGGGCCGGCGCTGAATCTAGATCGCGAAATCAGCCGCGCGACGCGCCTTGCAGCTTGTCCAGCGCGTACTCGAGCGCGTACAGATAACCTTTCCAGCCGAGCCCGCAGATCACGCCTTCGGCCTGGTCGGAAAAGTAGGAGTGGTGCCTGAACGCTTCGCGGCGATGCACGTTCGACAGGTGAACCTCGACGAACGGGATGCCAACGCCTGCGATCGCGTCCCGGATCGCAACGCTCGTATGCGTATACGCGGCCGGATTGATCAGGATGAAATCGGTCTGTTCCTCCCGCGCGGCCTGGATGCGGTCGACCAGCGCGCCTTCATGGTTGCTCTGGAACGACGACAGATCGGCGCCGGCTTCCCGGGCGCGCGCGGCAAGCGCCTGATCGATCTGCTCGAGCGTGACGCGGCCGTACACCTCCGGTTCCCGGGTGCCGAGAAGGTTCAGGTTGGGGCCGTGCAGCACCAGCAATCGTGTCATGGTCGCTTCTATTTCTGCGGAATTGCGCGAACTTTAGCGCTATTTAGAGAAATTTGTCTAGTTTTGCCGAACGGTCAAGTGCGCCGGACCTGCAAGAATTACCGGTGCGGACGCAAAGTGTCGGCGAATTCACGCGAAATTGCGGCGATCGACTTGCAAATCGCCGCCAACGCGCAGGTAGCCGTTCAGCCCGATTACAGCGCGTCGAGCGTCTTTTTCAGCTCGGCCGGTTGGATTTGTCCTAATTTTGTCTCGCGGATCTTGCCGGTTTCGTCGATGACGACGGTAAACGGCAGCGCGCCGGCGGTATTTCCGAAATTACGGGCCAGATCGGCGCCCGCATAGCCGCTGACGAAGACCGGATAGTCGACCTTCACCTTCTGCAGGAAGTTCTTCACGTTCTGCTCCGAATCGACCCCGATCCCGACGAAACGGATGCCTTTCTGCTTGTACTGATGCGACAGCGCGACGAGCTCGGGCATCTCCTCGACGCACGGGCCGCACCACGACGCCCAGAAATTGACGACGACTTTCTGGCCTTTGAAGGCGGCCAGCGTGGCCGGCTTGCCGTCGACGCCGGTGAGCGACGACGCCCACAGCTGGTCGACCGGGTTGCCGTGGGCGGCCGGCGCCGCGACGGCGACGCCGTCGTCGGCCGTGCCGCGGAACCAGTGACCGGCGGCAATCCCGCCGGCGACGGCGGCGGCCGCGACCACCGCGAGCGCCAACATGCGTTTCATCATCATCGTTGAATCATTCCGGTTCGGAAGGGGCCTGACTTGCCTCGACGAGCGCGCGCAGCGCGGCGGCGTCCGCGCGGGCGACGCGGCCGCGCGCGTCGGCCTTCACCGCGCCGCGCAGGTCGTCGCTCGCATACAGCGCGAGATGGATGCCGATCGCGTCCACGTCGCGTCGCGGGCGCCACAGGAAACTGAGCGTTTCTACATCGCCGCGGCCCGCGAAATGACGCGTCTCGGATACGTCGTACTGGACGTTCTGGTTCAGCAGGTAGATCGCGACGTCCTTCGGGTTGTCGGTGAATGCCTGCAAATGGATATCCGAATGCGCGTTCGCGGTGCCGTTCAGCACGGCGCCTGTCACATAAGGATGGAACTCGGCGAGCCGGCGCATCCAGTCGAGCGCGATCTCGCGCAGGCGGCGCAGTTCGTCCGGCTGCGTGTCGCTCTGGAACAGCGACAGATACTCGCGCAGTTCTTCCTCGATCTGGTCGTTATCCGGCAGCCATTCGCCGGCAACGCGCGAATCGCCCAGCAACTGGCGCGCGGCCTTGCGTTTCGCGCCGGCGTAGTCCAGGCCGTCCTCCGCGATCAGGCGGGCGGCGGACTGGGCAATTTCCTCGCGGACGCGCCGCGGGTCGACAAGAGGTTTGCGAGACATGATCCGGCAATCATACTCGATCGTCGCGGTGCCCGAGCACGGGTGCGGCGGGCCGCCGCCCGAGCGTGCCGGCCCCGTTCGCGCGCATCGTTCGGGCCGCCGGGCATCGCAGGCCGTCAGTTACAATAGTGTTCTTTGTGTCGCGGCAAAGTCGTGGGCCGGGCGCCGGCCGCATGGCCCGTCCGGCGCGACACACACGCATCCTTTCCGAATCGACGGCGCCCGGCGGCGCGAAAGCATTCCTCTATGCACATCCACATTCTTGGCATCTGCGGCACCTTCATGGGCGGTCTCGCCGTACTCGCACGCGAGGCGGGCCACACGGTGACGGGTTGCGACGCGGGCGTCTATCCGCCGATGAGCACGCAGCTCGAGGCGCAGGGCATCACGCTGATCGAAGGCTACGGCGCCGAACAGATCGACCTGAAACCGGACCTGTTCGTGATCGGCAACGTCGTCACGCGCGGCAATCCGCTGATGGAGGCGATCCTCGATCGCGGCCTGCCTTACGTGTCGGGCCCGCAGTGGCTCGGCGAGCACGTGCTTGCCGGCAAGTGGGTGCTCGCGGTCGCGGGTACGCACGGCAAGACGACCACGTCGTCGATGCTCGCGTGGCTGCTGGAGGATGCGGGCCTGAACCCGGGCTTCCTGATCGGCGGCGTGCCGCTGAACTTCGGCGTGTCCGCGCGGCTCACCGATTCGAGCTTCTTCGTGATCGAAGCCGACGAGTACGACACGGCATTCTTCGACAAGCGCTCGAAGTTCGTGCATTACCGGCCGCGCACCGCGGTGCTGAACAACCTCGAATTCGATCACGCCGACATCTTCCCCGATCTTGCCGCGATCGAAACGCAATTCCATCATCTGGTGCGCACCGTGCCCGGCGTCGGGCGGATCGTCACGAACGGCCGTTCGGACGCGCTCGAGCGCGTGCTGGCGCGCGGCTGCTGGAGCGAGGTCGAACGCTTCGGCGTCGACGGCGGCTGGCAGGCGCTGCCGGCCGAGGACGGCGTGCCGGTCGACGAACGCTTCGCGGTGTATTCGCACGCCGGGCGCGTCGGCGAAGTCGCATGGCAGGTGCAGGGCGACCATAACCGGATGAACGCGCTCGCGGCGATCGCCGCCGCGCGCCACGTCGGCGTGCCGCCGGCGCAGGCGGCCGAATCGCTCGCCTCGTTCCGCAACGTGAAACGCCGGATGGAAGTGCGCGGCAGCGTGGACGGCGTGACCGTCTATGACGACTTCGCGCACCATCCGACCGCGATCGACACCACGATCGCCGGCCTTCGCGCGCGCATCGGCCGCCAGAACGCCCGCATCCTTGCCGTGCTCGAGCCGCGCTCGAACACGATGAAGCTCGGCGTGATGAAGTCGCAGTTGCCGGCGAGCCTCGCCGACGCCGATCTGGTGTTCGGCTACGGCGCGCCGGCCGGGCGCGATGCGCTCGGCTGGAATCTCGCCGAAGCGCTTGCGCCGCTCGGCGAGCGCGCGCGCGCCTTCGACGATCTGCATCTGCTGGTGAAGGCGGTGGTCGAGGCCGCGCGTCCGGGCGACCACGTGCTCGTGATGAGCAACGGCGGCTTCGGCGGCGTGCACCAGAAGCTGCTCGATGCGCTCGGGAGCCGCACGTGATCCTGTATCTGCACGGCTTCCGGTCGTCGCCGGAATCGCAGAAGTCGCGGCTGCTCGCCGCGCGCATGGCCGAACTCGGCCGCACCGGCGAGTGGCGGTGCCCGTCGCTGTCGGTGTCGCCGCTCGAGGCGATCGCGGTGGCGGAAGCCGAGGTCGCGGGCGCACGCGACGTCACCGTGATCGGCAGCTCGCTCGGCGGTTATTACGCGACGTGGCTCGCCGAAAAGCATGGCTGGAAGGCCGTGCTGCTAAATCCGGCGATCGTGCCGCAGCGCGATCTCGAACAGTATCTGGGCGAACAGTCGCTGTGGCACGGTGGCGGCACGATCGTCGTCGAGCGCCGTCACCTGCACGAACTCGACGCGCTGCGTGTGCCGGCGATCACGCGCGCCGACCGCTACTATCTGTTCGCGGCGACCGGCGACGAAGTGCTCGATTATCGCGAAATGCTTGCCCATTACCCGGGCGCGAAAACCCGCGTGATCGACGGCAGCGATCACGGGATCAGCGAATTTGCCGACTATGTCGACGACGTTCTCGCGTTTTGCGACGGAAAGACGTCTTAAAAACCGGCCGAGTGCCGATCGAATTCCCATCATCATGCGGCGCCGCTGACGCGGCGCCCGGCAGTCTGAACGAGAGTACTGAGTGAACGTTTTCTTCGAGGAATCGGGCAGTTTCAAGGCGGGCAGCGTGCTGTCGCGCCAGGGCGACGCATTTCAGGTCGAGTTGCCCGGCGGGCGGCGTGCGAAGGTGCGCGCGAAAGACGTGCTGATCGAATTCGACAAGCCGGCCGCGGGCGAATTGATGCAGGAGGCCGACACGGCCGCGCAGCAGATCGATCTGGACTTCCTGTGGGAATGCGCGCCGGCCGACGAATTTGCCTATACGGCGCTGGCCGCCGAGTACTTCGGCGCGACGTACGGCCCGGTCGAGCGCGCGGCGCTGGTGCTGCGGCTGCACGGCTCGCCCGTCTACTTCCGCCGCAAGGGGCGCGGCCAGTACCAGCGCGCGCCGGAAGAGCAGCTCAAGATGGCGCTCGCGTCGCTCGAGCGCAAGCGCCAGCAGGCGCTCGTGCAGGCGCAGTATGAAGATGAGCTGAAGGCCGGCAAGCTGCCGGAAGCGTTCGCGGGCAAGGTGCTCGGGCTGCTGACGCGGCCGGACAAGAATTCGATCGAATACAAGGCGATGGAAGCGGCGGCTGGCGCGCGCGGCGTGTCGCCGGCGCGGCTGATGCTCGACTGCGGCGGCATCGAGTCGCCGCGTGCGCTGCACGAAGCGCGCTTCCTCGCGGAATTCTTCCCGCACGGCACCGGCTTTCCGCCCGTCACGGTCGGCCCGCTGCCGGACGACCTGCCGCGCGCGAACGTCGAGGCGTTCTCGATCGATGACATCACGACCACCGAAATCGACGATGCGTTCTCGGTCGAGCACCTGTCCGACGGCCGGGTGCGGATCGGCGTGCACATCGCGGCGCCGGCGCTTGGCATCGTGCGCGGCGATCCGGTCGACGCGATCGCGCGCGCGCGCCTGTCGACGGTCTACATGCCGGGCGACAAGATCACGATGCTGCCGGACGACGTCGTCGACGTGTTCACGCTGAAAGAGGGCGATTACCGCCCGGCGCTGTCGCTGTACATCATCGTCAACCGCGAGACCCGGGACATCGTCGCGAACGAAACGCGCGCCGAGCTCGTGTTCGTGAAGAACAACCTGCGCCACAACACGCTCGACGAGCTCGTCACCGAAGAGACGCTCGCGGCCGGCACTGGCGACTATCCGCACAAGGACGACATCGCCGTGCTGTGGCCGCTCGCGCAGGCGTTGTTCGAGAAGCGCCAGGTCGCGCGCGCGGGCTACGGCCTGAAGCGCGAGGTGCAGCGCAACACCGACTACAACTTCTACGTCGAAGGCGAGCACGTGACGATCACGCCGCGCCGCCGCGGCTCGCCGCTCGACCTGATCGTGTCGGAGCTCGCGATTCTCGCGAACTCGACCTGGGGCGCGTTCCTGCACGACCACACGGTGCCGGGCATCTACCGCTCGCAGCGCGGCTTCGGCGCGCCGGGCCCGAAGCGCACGCGGATGCAGACGACGGCCGCGCCGCACGAAGGCCTCGGCGTCGCGCAGTACGCGTGGAGCACGTCGCCGCTGCGCCGCTACGTGGACCTCGTGAACCAGTGGCAACTGCTCGCGTGCGTGCAGCACGGCGTCACCGCGAAGCTCGCCGCGCCGTTCAAGCCGAAGGACGCCGATCTCTACGCGGTCGTGCAGGGCTTCGACGATACGTACACGGCCTACGCCGACTACCAGCGCCGGATGGAGTACTTCTGGTGCCTGCGCTGGCTCGCGCAGGAGCAGAAGAAGCAGGTGGTCGCGAGCGTCGTGAAGGGCGATCTCGTGCGCCTGGAGGAAATCCCGCTGCTGCTGCACGTGCCGGGGCTCGGCGTGCATGCGCGCGGCACGCGCGTGCTGCTCGACGTGATGTCGCTCGACGAGCTGACGATCGAGGCGTCGGTGCGTCTGTTGAACGTGCTCGACGCGCCGACCGTGACGAGCGGCGATACGGCCGAGGCCGACGAAGAGGATGACGCCGAAGGCGGCGACGACACGCTGGTCGACGCGGAAGATGCGTCGGCGCAAGCCGAGGCCGAAGCGCTGGCCGAATCGGGCGACGCGGCGGCGGAGGGCGGCGAAGCCGCGAGCGGCAACGACGGCGAAACGGGGCGCGCATCATGAACGCAGTTGCGTCGACGAGCGGCGCCGACCGCTATGTCGTGTTCGGCAACCCGGTGGCGCACAGCAAGTCGCCGTTCATCCACGCGCAATTCGCCGCGCAGACCGGCGAGGCGATCGAGTACGCGCACCGGCTCGCGCCGGTCGATGGGTTCGAGGCCGCGGTGCGCGCGTTCGTCGCCGAAGGCGGCCGCGGCGCGAACGTGACGGTGCCGTTCAAGCTCGACGCGCATGCGCTCGCCGACACGCTGTCGCCGCGCGCGGCGGCCGCAGGCGCGGTGAACACGCTGCGCATCGACGCCGACGGTCGCATCCACGGCGACAACACCGACGGTGTCGGCCTCGTGCGCGACATCGAAGCGAATCTCGGCGTGTCGCTCGCCGGCGCGCGCATCCTGCTGCTCGGCGCGGGCGGCGCCGCGCGCGGCGTCGTGCTGCCGCTGCTCGACCGCGCACCGCTGTCGATCGCAATCGTCAACCGCACTGCCAGCAAGGCCGAAGCACTCGTCGGCCAGTTCATGCAGGCCGCGCACGATGCGGGCTGCACGCTCGCGGGCGGCGGCCCCGGGGTCGTGCGGGCGGAGCCCTACGACGTGGTGATCAATGCGACGGCCGGCAGCCTCGATGCCGCGCTGCCGGAATGCGATGCGGCCGCGTTCGGCGCCGGCACGCTCGCGTACGACATGATGTACGGCGCGCAGCCGACCGTGTTCATGCAGCACGCGGCGTCGCTCGGCGCGCGCACGGCCGACGGCCTCGGGATGCTGGTCGAGCAGGCGGCCGAGTCGTTCTTCATCTGGCGCGGCGTGCGGCCGGACGGCGCACCGGTGCTGGCCGCGCTGCGCCAGGCGCTCGCGGCGAGCTGAGCGGAGCGCGGCACGTGGTGGCGGTGAGCGGCACGCAGCGCACGCGGACGGTGAGCCTCGCTCGCTGGGCCGTCTATGCGGGATCGGTGTTCGCGCTCGCGTGGTTCGCGACGCAGCTGTTCTATCTCGCGCAGATCGCGCTGTGGTCGTTCGTGAACCCGGGCTCGACCGCGTTCATGCGCACCGACGCGTGGTGGTTGTCGCGCGACACGCCGCCCGCGCAGATCCGGCACCAGTGGGTGCCGTACGACCAGATCTCGCGCAACCTGAAGCGCGCGCTGATCGCGTCCGAGGATTCGACCTTCGCGACCAACAACGGCTACGACGTCGACGCGATCCTGCAGGCGTGGGAGAAGAACAAGGCGCGCGGCAGGATCGTCGCGGGCGGCTCGACGATCACGCAGCAGCTCGCCCGCAACCTGTTCCTGTCGCGCGAGAAGAGCTACATCCGCAAGGGGCAGGAGCTGATCATCACGTGGATGCTCGAAACGGTGCTCGACAAGGAGCGCATCTTCGAGATCTACCTGAACTCGGTCGAATGGGGGCGCGGCGTGTACGGCGCCGAAGCGGCCGCGCGCTATTACTACAAGATTCCCGCGAGCCGGCTCGGCGCGTGGCAGTCGGCGCGGCTCGCGGTGATGCTGCCGAAGCCGCGCTGGTTCGATGCGCATCGCGGCTCGGCCTACCAGGCCCAGCGCGCGGCGGTCATCGCGCGCCGGATGGGCGCGGCCGAGTTGCCGCAATCGGAATGAGCGGCCGCGCTGCTGCATTGTCCATATCGCCGTCGATGCGCGATTGCTGCTCCGCAGCACATTCGGGTCGTGACCATTTCGGGTCACATCCATTAGACGAATCCGTCTATTTCGTTTTGCTGAGCAATGCCAGCAACCGCGCGATTTTATTGAGCGGCATCGCACGGAATCCGTGCATTTTTAGCCGTCACGGGTAAACGCGAAAGCCGCTGAAAGCGACGTGAAATGCAAACGTTTCACGAATCGAAGCATTACTGAAAGGTGTGCGCTGCACCGCTTGCGTGCCAAATATTTCCAAATTTTTCAAAGCTGACGGGCTCGCGTATATTGGCCAGCGCCTCGGCCCATCGGCCGCAATCGAGGCGGGGGGTGGCTTATCCGGCTGCTCGACACAAAAAACATCCGAGAAGAAGGAACGCAACGATGCCAGCGAGCAAAGCGAAGCTGTTGTTGGGAGTGGTGTGTTCTTCGCTGATTCTGACGGCCTGCAATGACGACGTGACGTCGTCGTCTGCAGCGAGCGCCGCGAATTCAGCCGATCCTGCCGGTCAGGTCGACCGCGCGTACAACGATCCGAACAGTTATTCGTCGAGTGCGAACGCGTCGCTCGACGCATCCGCCGCGGTCGAAAAGGCCGCCGTCACGCACCATCAGATCACGCTGAACGGCAAGACGATCCGGTACACGGCCACCGCCGGCCACCTCGTCGCCCGCAATCCGCAGACGGGCGCGCCCGAAGCCTCGTTCTTCTACGTCGCCTACACGGCCGACAACCAGCCCGCGGCGAAGCGGCCCGTCACGTTCCTGTACAACGGCGGCCCCGGCTCGGCGTCGGTGTGGCTGCACCTCGGCTCGTTCGGCCCGCGCCGGATCCAGACCGGCGACCCGAACGCGAACACGTCGACGTTCCCGTTCGTCGACAACCAGGAGACCCTGCTTGACACGACCGACCTCGTGTTCGTCGATGCGATCGGCACCGGCTTCTCCGAAGCGGTCGCGCCGAACACGAACCAGACGTTCTGGGGCGTCGACCAGGACGCCGGCGCGTTCCGCGATTTCGTGACGCGCTACCTGAGCGTGAACCAGCGCAACGCTTCGCCGAAATACCTGTTCGGCGAGTCGTACGGCACGCCGCGCACCGACGTGCTCGCGAACCTGCTCGAGACGGCCGGTGTGAAGCTCGACGGCATCGTGCTGCAGTCGTCGATCCTGAACTACAACACCAACTGCGACATGGCGAGCGACTATGTCGGCAACTCGAACAATGGCGCGAGCCCGGTGAGCTGCGCGGGCTTCGTGCCGTCGTACGGCACGGTCGGCGCGTATTACCAGCTCGACAACCCGAACCCGTCGGACCTGCCGCAGTATGCGGACCAGATGCGCCTGCTGACGGCCGGCAGCTACGCGCCGGCCGTGAACGCGTACCTCGCGAGCCACACGCCGCCGCCGCCGAACCTCGTCACGACGATGGCGAATTCGACCGGCGTGAAGCAGTCGCTGTGGAATGCCGACTTCAACGTGGTTCCGACCTTCTTCGACAACAGCTTCCAGCTGTCGCTGGTGCCGGGCACGCTGATCGGCCGCTACGACGCACGTGTGAACGTGCCGGTGTCGAGCCCGCTCGCGGCCGACGGCGATCCGTCCAGCTCGTTCATCACGAAGCCGTTCACCGACACGATCGGCAGCTACTTGCCGAACGAGCTGAAGTACACCGCGCAGTCGGCCTACTCGGTGAGCAGCAATGCGATCAACACGTGGGACTGGACGCACGACGGCCTCGCGATGCCCGACACGATCCCCGACCTGGCCGCGGCGCTGACGCTGAATCCGCAGCTGAAGGTGCTGTCGCTGAACGGGTATCACGACATCGCGACGCCGTTCTATCAGACCGAACTCGACCTCGCGCGGCTCGGCACGCAACCGAACCTGACGATCAAGGACTATCAGGGCGGGCACATGGTCTATCTGGACGATACGTCGCGTCCGCAGGAGAAAGCCGACCTCGTGACCTTCTACAGCGCGGCCGCGCACTGATGCGCTCGGCCGGCGACGGGCGCCCTTCGCGGCGCCGCTCGCCGGCCGTCGACGACCTCATTCCAGACTGGAGCCTGACATGAAGAATCGTTTCATCGTCGTTGCCGCGGCGCTCGCATGCGTCGGCGCCGCAGCATCCCTCTCCGCGTTCGCGCAGGCGAGCGACGCCGCCGCCGCGCCGGCACGTGCGCGCCAGGCGCAACTCGGCGATCCGTACGTGCCGCCGGCCGCGCGCCACGCGACTGCCGGCACGCAGACGACCGGCGCCGCGCTGCATGCGCAGGTGGTGCGCAAGCTCGCGCGGCAGTTCAGCGCGGCCGACACGCAGAACACGGGGTCGATCACCGAGTCGCAGGCGCGCGCGGCCGGCCTTGGCTATGTCGCGAACCACTTCCGGCAGATCGACGCGAGCGGCACCGGCCGCGTGTCGTTCGCCGACGTACAGCACTACATGCAGGCGCGCAGCACGAGCCAGCAGTAAGCGCCGCACGCGGTGAGCAAACGGGGGCGGAACCTGCGACAGGGCGGGTTTCGCCCCCGTGCGCATGGCGCGGCCGGCGTGTCGAATCCGCGGCCAATTGCGTCGGCATTCTCATTATCTGGACAACGCATTCAAATATTGGAGACGAGTGCGTGCGCTCCTACAATCCGAAGCACATCGACAGCTTCGGACCCACGCATCGCGCGGCGCCCGTCGCACACGGAGACACCTTCCATGAAGTTCGCCGGGCGCTTTCCTCGGTGCATCGACCGCCGCCACGCCGCCGCATCGGACGCAGTTCCGGCGCCGCGCGAGCGGCTTCACCGATTCCGTTGAAGAAGCCCCGTCCCATGACCAAGATGCCAGACTCCCTTGCCCTCGACGCCCGGCGCGCGATGCCGGCCGATACGTCGCTGACCGACAGCATCGGCGCGACCAGCACGCCGCTCGACCTCGCCGCGCAGCAGGCCGGCACGCAGACATTGCTGCGCGGCCTCGCGATCCTCGAGGCGATCGCCAATGGCGCGCGCGACATGCGCGCGATCGGCGCCGCGCTCGGCACGACGCGCAGCACGACGCACCGGCTCGTCAGCAGCCTCGTGCAGGCACGCTATCTGCGCCAGGTGCAGGGCGGCTACCTGCTCGGCCCGAAGCTGATCGAGCTCGGCACGATCGCGCTCGAGCAGATGCCGCTCACCGCGGTGGCGCGTCCGCACCTCGAGGCGCTCGCGGAAGCGACGCTCGACACGATCCATCTCGGCGTGCGCGACGGCGACGACGTGCTGTACATCGACAAGATTCCCGGTACGCGCGGCCTGGAGATGCGCTCGCGCGTCGGCCACCGGATGCCGCTCGCGTCGACCGGCATCGGCAAGGCGATGATGCTCGACCTCGATCCCGACCTGTGGCGCTCGCTGTTCGAAGCCGCGCGGCGCGCGCTGGCCGGCGTCAACTTCAAGCCCGACAACCGGCCCGAGACGAGCGCGTTCCTGCAGCGCATGGCCCATTACGCGGCCGGCGGCTATACGTTCGATCTCGAGGAGAACGAGGCATCGATCCGCTGCGTGGCCGCGCCGATCCGCGATGCGTCGGGTGCGATCGTCGCGGCGGTGTCGGTCGCGAGCACGATTCCGTACATGCCGCACGACCGCATGGACGAACTGATTCCGCTCGTGCAGCGCGAAGCGCGAGCCATTTCCGCGGAACTGGGCTGGAGCCCGCCGCAGGGTACCCGCAGGATCAAACGATGACGACTTCGACCCGGCCCGCTCCGGATGCCAGTTCCGCCTCCCCGTCGCTGATCGCGCTCGACTGGGGCACCACGTCGCTGCGCGCGTATCTGTACGACGCGCACGGCGTGCCGATCGACACGCGCAGCCGGGCGGCCGGCGTGATGCACGTGCCGGGCGGCGGCGCGCGCGCGTTCGACGCGGTGTTCGAGGAAGTGTGCGGCGACTGGCTCGACCGTACGCCCGGCCTGCCGGTGCTCGCCGCCGGGATGGTCGGCAGCGCGCAGGGCTGGCGCGAAGCGCCGTACGTCGCGGTGCCGGCAGGCGCCGACGCGCTCGTCGCGGGCCTCATCACCGTGACGACGGCGCGCGGCACGACGGTCTCGATCGTGCCGGGCGTGATCGCGACGGGCGAATTGCCCGACGTGATGCGCGGCGAAGAAACGCAGATCGTCGGCGCGCTCGCGAGCGATCCCACGCTTGGCGCCGATCGTTCAGGCGTACTGATCGGCTTGCCGGGCACGCACGCGAAATGGGCGTGGGTGAAGGACGGGCTGATCGAGCGCTTCCAGACCTTCATGACGGGCGAGCTGTTCGCGGTGCTGCGCGATCACACGATCCTCGGCCGCACGATGCGCACGGGTGCGTCGCCCGATCGTGACGCGTTCGTGCGCGGCGTATCGGTCGCACGCGGCGCACGGCACACGGGGCTGCTCGCGACGATTTTCAGCACGCGCACGCTGGGGCTGACCGACCGGCTCGCGCCCGATGCGCAGGGCGACTACTTGTCCGGCCTGCTGATCGGCCACGAGCTCAACGCGCTCGACGCGATGCTCGCGGAGCGTGGCATCGCGCTCGCGGACCAGCCGCTGCTGCTGATCGGCGACGACGGCTTGTGTTCGCGCTACGTCGATGCGCTGCGGGTATTCGGCCATGCGCATGCGCGGGTCGCCGCGCATGCGACCGAGCTCGGTCTGTGGCGGATCGCGTCGCGCGCCGGGCTCGTGCGCGCGGACGGCGAGCCCGTCTGCGCCGATCAATGAACTGCTTGCAGAGGAATTCTCGATGCCGTCCGACCTGACATTGCCCGCGCCGTACACGCCCCACGCCGCCCTGATGCGCGCGTTCGACGCGTGTCCGCTGATCGCGATCATGCGCGGCATCACGCCCGCCGAAGCGGCCGACCATGGCCGTGCGCTGTACGAAGCCGGCTTCCGGATCGTCGAGGTGCCGCTCAACTCGCCCGATCCGTTCGACAGCATCGCGGCGCTGCGCCGGGCATTGCCCGACGAGATGATCGTCGGCGCGGGCACCGTGCTGCGCGCCGAGTACGTCGACCGCGTGCAGGACGCGGGCGGTGCGCTGATCGTGATGCCGCACAGCGACGCGGCCGTGATCCGCCGCGCCCGTGAGCGCGGGCTGGCGAGCGCGCCGGGCGTCGCGACGCCGACCGAAGCGTTCGCGGCGCTGACGAACGGCGCCGACGTGCTGAAGATGTTCCCGGCCGAGCAGCTCGGCGTGACGGTCGTGAAGGCCTGGCGCGCGGTGATCGACCGCGCGGTGCCGCTGATTCCGGTCGGCGGGATCGCGCCGGACAACATGCGGCCGTTCCTCGCGGCCGGCGCCAACGGCTTCGGGCTCGGCTCGGCGCTTTACCGGCCCGGCCAGTCGGCCGACACGACCGCGGCGAACGCGCGCGCGTTCCAGGCCGGCTTGCGCGCGGCGCGCGACGGAGCCGCCTGATGGGCCGCCTCGCGGGCAAGGTCGCGATGGTGACGGGCGCGGGCCGCGGCATCGGCGCCGCGATCGCGCGTGCGTTCGTGCGCGAAGGCGCGGCCGTCGCGCTCGTCGATCTCGACTTCCCGCAGGCGCAGCACACGGCCGCCGCGATTGCACACGAATGCGACGGCGCGCGCGTGCTGCCGCTGCACGCGGACGTCGCGCGGCAGCAGGCGGTGCGCGAGGCGCTCGCGCAGGCGGAAGCGGCGTTCGGCCCGCTCGACGTGCTCGTGAACAACGCGGGCATCAACGTGTTCGCCGATCCGTTGACGATGACCGACGACGACTGGCGGCGCTGCTTCGCGGTCGATCTCGACGGGGTGTGGCACGGCTGCCGCGCGGCGCTGGAGGGCATGGTCGAGCGCGGCCGCGGCAGCATCGTGAACATCGCGTCGACGCATGCGTTCAGGATCATCCCGGGCTGCTTTCCGTACCCGGTCGCGAAGCACGGCGTGCTCGGCTTGACGCGTGCGCTCGGCATCGAATACGCGGCGCGCAACGTGCGCGTGAACGCGATCGCGCCGGGCTACATCGAGACGCAACTGACGCGCGACTGGTGGGACGCGCAGCCCGATCCGGCCGCCGCACGCGCGGAGACGCTCGCGCTGCAGCCGATGAAGCGGATCGGCCGCCCGGAGGAGGTCGCGATGACGGCCGTGTTCCTCGCGTCCGACGAGGCGCCGTTCATCAATGCCGCGTGCATCACCGTCGATGGCGGGCGCGCGGCGCTGTATCACGACTGACACGATTGACGTAACGGTTCGAAAGACCGCACGTGCGAGAGCCGCGCGCACGCTGCGTCGAAACCAACAAGCGGCTGCATCCTGTTCGATGAAAACAAGGAGACACTGGAGATGAAACGCAGAACGTTCGTAACGCTGGCCGCCGCGGCGGCAGTGGTGATGGGCAGCCCGGTCGCGCACGCGGCCGACCCGGTCAAGATCGGCTTCCTGGTGAAGCAGCCTGAAGAGCCGTGGTTCCAGGATGAATGGAAATTCGCCGAGATCGCCGCGAAGCAGAAGGGCTTCACGCTCGTGAAGATCGGCGCGCCGTCCGGCGAGAAGGTGATGAGCGCGATCGACAACCTGTCCGCGCAGAAGGCGCAGGGCTTCATCATCTGCACGCCTGACGTGAAGCTCGGGCCGGGCATCGTCGCGAAGGCGAAGTCGCACAACCTGAAGATGATGACGGTCGACGACCGCCTCGTCGACGGCGCGGGCAAGCCGATCGAGTTGGTGCCGCACATGGGGATTTCCGCGTACAACATCGGCAAGCAGGTAGGCGACGGCATCGCGGCCGAGATCAAGAAGCGCGGCTGGGACATGAAGGACGTCGGCGCGATCGACATCACCTACGAGCAGCTGCCGACCGCGCACGACCGCACGAGCGGCGCGACCGACGCGCTGGTCGCCGCGGGCTTCCCGAAGGCCAACGTGGTCGCGGCGCCGCAGGCGAAGACCGACACCGAGAACGCATTCAACGCGGCGAACATCGCGCTCACGAAGAACCCGCAGTTCAAGCACTGGGTCGCGTACGGCCTGAACGACGAGGCCGTGCTCGGCGCGGTGCGTGCGGCCGAAGGGCGCGGCTTCAAGGCCGACAACATGATCGGCATCGGCATCGGCGGCTCCGATTCGGCGTTGAACGAGTTCAAGAAGCCGCAGCCGACGGGCTTCTACGGCACCGTGATCATCAGCCCGAAGCGCCACGGCGAGGAAACCTCGGACCTGATGTACACGTGGATCACGCAGGGCAAGGCGCCGCCGCCGTTGACGCTGACGACCGGCATGCTCGCGACGCGCGACAACGTGGCGAAGGTGCGCGAGGAGATGGGGCTCGCGTCGAAGTAAGCGGCCCGCCGGCTGCCGCGGCGATGCGGCGGCCGGCGGTCGATCGATCTGGAAGTGGGGAGACGACGTGTCAGCGGCACTGCGTTTTGACAATATCGGCAAGGTATTTCCCGGCGTGCGCGCACTCGACGGCATTTCGTTCGACGTGCATGCGGGCGAGGTGCATGGCCTGATGGGCGAGAACGGCGCGGGCAAGTCGACGCTGTTGAAGATTCTCGGCGGCGAATACCAGCCCGATGCGGGCAGCGTGCTGGTCGACGGCCAGCCCGTGCAGTTCGCGAATGCGGCCGCGTCGATCGCGGCCGGCATCGCGGTGATTCACCAGGAATTGCAGTACGTGCCCGACCTGACGGTCGCGGAGAACCTGCTGCTCGGCCGCCTGCCGAACGCGTTCGGCTGGGTGAAAAAGCGCGAGGCGAAGCGTTACGTGCGCGAGCGGCTCGCCGAGATGGGCGTCGATCTCGATCCCGACGCGCGGCTCGGGCGGCTGTCGATCGCGCAGCGGCAGATGGTCGAGATCTGCAAGGCGCTGATGCGCAACGCCCGCGTGATCGCGCTCGACGAACCGACGAGCTCGCTGTCGCATCGCGAGACGGAAGTGCTGTTCAAGCTGGTCGACGATCTGCGCGCGCAGGGCCGCGCGCTGATCTACATCTCGCACCGGATGGACGAGATCTACCGGCTCTGCGACGCGTGCACGATTTTCCGCGACGGGCGCAAGATCGCGTCGCACGAAGCGCTGGCCGACGTGCCGCGCGAGCGGCTCGTCGCCGAGATGGTCGGGCGCGAGATCGCGGACATCTACCATTACGCGCCGCGCACGCTCGGCGACGTGCGGTTTTCCGCCGAAGGCGTCGACGGCCCGGCGCTGCGCGAACCGGCGAGCTTCTCGGTGCGCGCGGGCGAGATCGTCGGCTTCTTCGGGCTCGTCGGCGCGGGGCGCAGCGAGCTGATGCGGCTCGTGTACGGCGCGGACCGCCGGCGCGCGGGCGCGCTGACGCTCGACGGCAAGCGCATCGACGTGAAGCGCACCGGCGACGCGATCCGCCACGGCATCGTGCTGTGCCCCGAGGACCGCAAGGAAGAAGGGATCATCGCGATCGCGTCGGTCGCCGAAAACATCAACATCAGCTGCCGCCGCCATTCGCTGCGCGCGGGCCTCTTCATCAACGGCAAGGCCGAAAGCGCGACGGCCGACCGCTTCATCCAGCGGCTGAAGATCAAGACGCCGAACCGGCGGCAGAAGATCCGGTTCCTGTCGGGCGGCAACCAGCAGAAGGCGATCCTGTCGCGCTGGCTCGCGGAGCCCGACCTGAAGGTCGTGATCCTCGACGAGCCGACGCGCGGCATCGACGTCGGCGCGAAGCACGAGATCTACGACGTGATCTACCGGCTCGCGGAGCGCGGCTGCGCGATCGTGATGGTGTCGTCGGAACTGCCCGAAGTGCTCGGCGTGTCCGACCGCATCGTCGTGATGCGCGAAGGCCGGATCGCCGGCGAGCTGCCGCGCGCCGAGGCGAACGAGCATGCGGTGCTGAACCTCGCGCTGCCGCAGACGAGCGCGGTCGAGGCGGCCTGACGCGGCCGGATACACCCGGAACATTCGAATCGAACACGCGCGGCGCGGGCCGCGCGATGCAGGAGCAGGAGACACACCATGCAAGTCAACGAAAACCTTGCCAGCGCCGCCGGGAAGCCGTCGGCCGACGCGCTGGTTCCGCAGCAGAGCGACCGCCAGAAGTGGTGGCAGCATCTGACCGAATACAGCCTGATCGCGATCTTCGCGGTGATGTTCATCACGATGTCGCTGACCGTCGATCACTTCTTCTCGATCGACAACATGCTCGGCCTCGCGCTGTCGATCTCGCAGATCGGCATGGTCGCGTGCACGATGATGTTCTGCCTGGCGTCGCGCGACTTCGACCTGTCGATCGGCTCGACCGTCGCGTTCTCGGGCGTGCTGTGCGCGATGGTGCTGAACGCGACCGACAACACGTTCGTCGCGATCGTGGCGGCGGTCGCGGCCGGCGCCGCGATCGGCTTCGTGAACGGCGCGGTGATCGCGTACCTGCGCATCAACGCGCTGATCACGACGCTCGCGACGATGGAGATCGTGCGCGGGCTCGGCTTCATCGTGTCGAAGGGGCAGGCGGTCGGCGTGTCGTCGGATACCTTCATCGCGCTCGGCGGGCTGTCGATGTTCGGCGTGTCGCTGCCGATCTGGGTCACGCTGCTGTGCTTCATCGGCTTCGGCGTGCTGCTGAACCAGACCGTGTACGGCCGCAACACGCTCGCGATCGGCGGCAATCCGGAAGCGTCGCGGCTCGCGGGGATCAACGTCGAACGCACGCGCGTGTACATCTTCCTGATCCAGGGCGCGGTGACCGCGCTCGCGGGCGTGATCCTCGCGTCGCGCATCACGTCGGGCCAGCCGAACGCCGCGCAGGGCTTCGAGCTGAACGTGATCTCCGCGTGCGTGCTCGGCGGCGTGTCGCTGATGGGCGGCCGCGCGACGATCTCGGGGGTCGTGATAGGCGTGCTGATCATGGGCACCGTCGAGAACGTGATGAACCTGCTGAACATCGACGCGTTCTACCAGTACCTCGTGCGCGGCGCGATCCTGCTTGCGGCCGTGCTGCTCGACCAGCTGAAGAACCGCGGCGTACGCGACTGACCGAATCCACGGAGACGATCCGCATGACCATCGATACATCAGTGCAGGGCACGCACGCGGCGGCGAGCCACGCGCGCTTCGCGCGCTACCCGAGCCTCGAGGATCGCGCGGTGCTGATCACGGGTGGCGCGACCGGCATCGGCGCGTCGTTCGTCGAGCACTTCGCCGAACAGGGCGCGCGCGTCGCGTTCGTCGACCTCGATGCGGCGGCCGGCGCCGCGCTCGCCGAACGCCTCGCGCATGCGCGCCATGCGCCGCTGTTCCTCTCGTGCGACCTGACCGACATCGATGCGCTGCGCCGCGCGATCGATGCGATCCGTGCGCGCATCGGCGCGATCGCGGTGCTCGTGAACAACGCGGCGAACGACGCGCGCCACGCGATCGGCGACGTGACGCCCGCGTCGTTCGACGCGGGCATCGCGGTGAACCTGCGTCACCAGTTCTTCGCCGCGCAGGCGGTGATCGACGACATGAAGCGGCAGGGCGGCGGCGCGATCATCAATCTCGGCTCGATCAGCTGGATGCTGAAGAACGGCGGCTATCCCGTCTACGTGATGGCGAAGGCGGCCGTGCAGGGCCTGACGCGCGGCCTCGCGCGCGATCTCGGCCCGTTCGGCATCCGCGTGAATTCGCTGGTGCCCGGCTGGGTGATGACCGACAAGCAGCGCCGGCTGTGGCTCGACGACGCGGGCCGCGCGGCGATCAAGGCCGGCCAGTGCCTCGACGCCGAACTCCTGCCGGCCGACCTCGCCCGGATGGCGCTGTTTCTCGCGGCCGACGACAGCCGGATGATCACCGCGCAGGACGTGATCGTCGACGGCGGCTGGGCCTGACCGCTCGCACGACCTGCATCGTTTCTTCGACGAAGGAAAGGAGCTCACCATGACCGCCACGTCCTCGCGCGCATCGTCGTCCACCAGCCAGTCGCGCCGCGCGCGCCTGGCCGCCGCCGCCCAGCCGGTCAGCCCCGGCCCGCAGACGGCCGTGTTCGCGCAGGGCGTCGGCGCCGCGCATGCGGCGGCCGTCACGCTGTCGAACGCGTCGCTACGGCTCGACGTGCTGCCGCACCTCGGCGGCGGCATCGCGCGCTTCGACTGGCGCGGCGAAAACGGCGCGCTGGTGCCGGTGTTCCGCCGTTGCGAGCACCCGGAGACGGCAACGGACCCGAACGAGCTCGCGTGCTATCCGCTGCTGCCGTACTCGAACCGGATCGGCGACGGGCGCTTCGAATGCGACGGGCGCAAGGTCGCGGTGCCGCGCAACCGCCGCGACGAGCCGCTGCCGATCCATGGCGACGGCTGGCTCGCGCCGTGGCAGGTGGACGAAGCGACCGACACGTCGCTGCAACTGTCGCTCGACCGTGCCGGCGGCGCGCCGTATGCGTTCCGCGCGATCCAGGCGTTCGAACTCGACGATGCGACGCTGTCGATCGCGCTGACGATCGAGAACGCGGGGCGCACGCGGCTGCCGTTCGGCCTCGGCGTGCATCCGTTCCTCGTGCGCGATGCGGTGACCGAGCTGGCCGCGGCGGCGGGCGGCCTGTGGCTGTCGGGCGCCGATTTCCTGCCGGTGCGGCACGTGAGCGTGCCGCCGGCCTGGCAGTTCGGCGTCGCGTATCCGTTGCCGGCCACGCTCGTCAATCACGCGTTCACCGGCTGGGGCGGCCACGCGACGGTGAGCTGGCCGCGCCGCCGGCTGTTACTGACCGTCGCGGCCGACGCCGACGCGTACGTGCTCTATACGCCGCCGGGCGAGGATTTCTTCTGCTTCGAGCCGGTCGATCATCCGATCAACGCGGTGAACCTGCCGGGCGGCGCGGCCGCGCACGGAATGACGCTGCTCGCGCCCGGCGAGCGGCTCACGCGGCGTTTCGCGTTCACCGTCGAGCGCGCCGATGCGCGCAGCAATGCCACGACCCGCGAGGGAGCCCGGCGACGCGGGTAAAATACGCGGTCTACCAACGGTTTGCCGCGAGTACCCGCCATGTCTTCCCCGCTTACTTTCATTGAATCGCTGCGCGCCGCGTGGCAGCGCACGAATTCGCTGCTGTGCGTCGGCCTCGATCCCGAGCCGTCGCGCTTTCCCGTGCAGTTCGACGGTCAGCCCGACGCGATCTTCGAATTCTGCCGGCAGATCGTCGACGCGACCGCGCCGTACGCGAGCGCGTTCAAGCCGCAGATCGCATACTTCGCCGCGCATCGCGCCGAAGACCAGCTCGAGCGGCTGATCGCGCACATCCATCTGCAGCATCCGGGCCTGCCGGTGATCCTCGACGCGAAGCGCGGCGACATCGGCAGCACGGCCGAGCAGTATGCGCGCGAAGCGTTCGAGCGTTATCGCGCGGACGCCGTCACGGTGAACCCGTACATGGGCTACGACTCGGTCGAGCCGTACTTCGAGCATGAAGGCAAGGGCGTGATCGTGCTGTGCCGCACGTCGAACCCGGGCGGCTCGGACCTGCAGTTCCTCGATACCAACGGCCGGCCGCTGTACCAGGTGGTCGCGGACCTCGCGGCGAACAAGTGGAACGCGCGGAACGGCCAGCTCGGCCTCGTGGTCGGCGCGACGTTCCCGAAGGAAATCGAGATCGTGCGCGGGATCGTCGGCGACATGCCGCTCTTGATCCCCGGCATCGGCGCGCAGGGCGGCGACGTGCAGGCGACCGTCAACGCAGGCCGCACGGCCGACGGCACCGGGATGATGATCAACTCGTCGCGCGCGATCCTGTACGCGAGCAAGGGCGAGGATTTCGCCGAAGCCGCGGCGCTCGCCGCGCAGAAGACGCGCGACACGATCAACGCGCATCGCTGATCGAATCGCACGACACCGCCCGGCGGGCCCGCTGGGCGGTTGGCGCCGGCCCCGCGCCCGTGGGCCGGCGCCGCATCCTCTCATTCCCCCCTTCGCTTTCCTCGATTCTCCCTGGCGCACGCGAACAACTTTCCGTCGCTTCCGTATCGCATGGGCGCAATTTATTCGCGCGATGCTGCCGCTTGTCACCGATCCGTCACAAAAATGTCAAGAAAAGGAGCGACGCCATGCCCAAGCTTTCCCGCCGTCTTCTGAGCGCGTTCGCCGCGTCGCTGTGCATGACGTTCGCCCATGCGGCGGATCTGTCGCACTGGCCCGCCGACAGCGCGAAGGCGCTGAACGCGATGATCGCCGCGCACGCGAACCGCGGCGACTACGCGGTGTTCGACGCCGACAACACGACCTACCGCTACGACCTCGAGGAATCGCTGCTGCCGTACCTCGAGAACCAAGGCGTGCTGACGCGCGACTCGCTCGATCCGTCGCTGAAGCTGATCCCGTTCAAGGATTCCGCCGACTACAAGGAATCGCTGACGAGCTATTACTACCGGCTGTGCGAGATCGACGATCTGGTCTGCTATCCGTGGATCGCGCAGGCGTTCGCCGGCCAGTCGCTCGCCGACCTGAAGCACCACATCGACGCGATGCTCGCCGACGGCAAGCCGATCCCGATCCGCTACTGGCAGGGCGACAAGGTCGTCGACGGCACGGTGAACCCGCCGCGCTTCTTTCGCGGGATGCAGGAGCTGTACAACGCGCTGCGCGAGAACGGCATCGAGGTCTACGTGATGACGGCCGCGCACGAGGAACTCGCGCGGCTCGTGCTGGCCGACCCGAAGTACGGCTACAACGTGAAGCCGCAGAACGTGATCGGCGTGACGACGCTGCTGCGCGACCCGGCGACCGGCGCGCTGACCACGTCGCGGCTGCAGATCAAGGCCGGCAAGTACGATGAGGCCGCGAACCGCAGCTTCGTGATCACGCCGTTCCTGATGAACCCGATGACGTGGTACGAAGGCAAGCTCGGTTCGATCGTCGGCTGGATCGACCAGTGGAAGAAGCCGGTGCTCGTCGCGGGCGACACGCCGACGTCCGACGGCTACATGCTGCTGAACGCGACCGACGTCGCGCGCGGCGGCGTGCGCGTGTGGGTCAACAAGAAGGACAAGCAGATGGCGCAGATCCGCGCGTGGTCGGACGAATCGGCCGCGAAGCAGAAGGCGCTCGGCCTGCCGGTGACGGCGGACAAGAACTGGATCGTCGTGAAGCCCGACGCGATCCAGTAAGGAAGCGAGGGCGGGCGCGGTACGTGCGCCCGGCCCGATCAGCGTTCGCGCTCGTCGAGCAGCTTCAGCAGCCCGCGCAGCGCATGCGCGGCCGCCTGCGTGCGGATCTGTTCGCGGTCGCCCTTGAACACCCGCGTCTCGACATCCGTATGCAGCCGGTTGCTCCAGGCGAACGACACGGTGCCGACCGGCTTCTTCTCGCTGCCGCCGCCCGGGCCAGCGATGCCGGTGACGGACAGCGCGACCTGCGCGCGGCTGTTGCGCAGCGCGCCCTCGGCCATCGCGCGCGCGACGGGCTCGCTGACGGCGCCATGCTTGTCGATCAGGTCGGCCGGCACGCCGATCATCTCGATCTTGGCCTGGTTCGAGTACGTGACGAAGCCGCGCTCGAACCACTGGCTGCTGCCGGAAATGTCGGTGATCGCGGTGGCGATCATCCCGCCGGTGCAGGATTCGGCGGTGGCGAGCGTGAGATGCTCGTCACGCAGCTTGTTGCCTGCGCGGATCGCAAGCTGGTGGACGACGGAATCGGTTGGCATGCGCGTCGGGAAATGGGAGTCGGGAAATCGGTCAGCCGACGACGGAGCGCCACAGCGCGATCACGAGCAGCGTCATGAACGCGGCGACCAGATCATCGACCATGATGCCGAGTCCGCCTTTCAGGCGGCGGTCGAAGTAGCGGATCGGCGGCGGCTTGAGCATGTCGAAGAAGCGGAACGCGACGAACGCCCACAGCTGGCCGACGAAGGTCGCGGGCGTGACGAACAGCATCACGAGCCAGATCGCGACGATCTCGTCCCAGACGACGGCGCCCGGATCGGCCACGCCGGCCTTCTTCGCGGTGAAACCGGTGACCCACGTACCCGCCGCGAAGCCGACGACGATCAGCGCCCACCATTCGGGCACCGTCAGGTAGCGGTTCAGCACGACGAACGTGAGCCAGCCGAACAGCGAGCCGAACGTGCCGGGCATGATCGGCGCGAGCCCGCTGCCGAAGCCGAGCGACACGAGATGCGCGGGGTGCGACAGCATGAAGCGGGCCGTCACGCGGGGCGGCGCGGGCTGCGCGGCGCCGGGCTCGGCCGCGGCGTGCGCGGGCGTCGGATCAGTCTGCATGGAAGTGGTCGAAGCCGTGCAACGTGAGAGCGAGAGGCGCGCCGGCGGCGTCGCGCCACGCGATGGCGGGTTGCGCCGACGGCGCGGACAACGCGCGTATTGTACCGATTCGCGTGACCGGCACGCCGGCCGTGGCGCCGGCCGCTTCGACCGCCGCGCGCGCTGCGGCCGGCGCGGTGAAGCACAGTTCGTAGTCGTCGCCGCCCGCCAGCGTGCAGCGGCGCTGCACGTCGGCCGGCAGGGTCGCGAGCGCCGCCGAGCGCGGCACCGCGTCGGCGTCGATCTCGGCGCGTACGTTCGAGCGCGTCAGGATGTGCTGGAGGTCGCCGGCGAGGCCGTCCGACAGGTCGAGCGCCGCGTGCGCGACGCCCGCGAGCGCCAGGCCGAGCGCGACGCGCGGTTCGGGCCGCTCGAGCGCGCGCCGGAACGCGGCGGCTTCATCCGCACCGGCCGTCCATTCGCCGCGGGCAACGCCGAGGCCCGCGCGCGCATCGCCGAGCGTGCCCGATACCCACACGTCGTCGCCGTCGCGCGCGGCATCGCGTCGCAGCGCCGCGTCGGGCGCGACTTCGCCGAACACGGTCACGCACAGGTTCAGCGGCCCGCTCGTCGTGTCGCCACCGATCAATTCGCAGCCGTATCGCTCGGCCAGTGCGAACAGCCCGTTGCTGAACGCCTCGAGCCATGCGGCGTCGGCGCGCGGCAGCGCGCACGCGAGCGTGAACGCGCGCGGCTCGGCGCCCATCGCCGCCAAATCCGACAGATTGACCGCGAGCGTCTTGTGGCCGAGCGCGTCGGGCGCGACATCGGGGAAGAAGTGGCGGCCTTCCACCAGCATGTCCGTCGAAATGGCCAGCAATTTCCCGGATCGGGGCGCAATTAGTGCGCAATCGTCGCCGATGCCGAGCGTCGACGCACGGGCGCCCTGCGCGGCACGGCGCGTGAAGAAGCGTTCGATCAGCGAAAACTCGGAGAGGGCGGCTGGCACGGCGGGCGATCCGAAACGGTTGAAGGAACGGCATTGTACGAGGCGGGCGACGGCGCTCCTGTACCGTCCAGTTCATTTTTGTCGCGACTGTTGCACCCGAATCGCCGGTCTGGCGGCCGATGATTGGCGCTACAATGCCGTCGAACAGTTATTCTAATCCGCCCGTCTCGAGACACATGTCCACCCAAGCCTCCTCCAAAGCCAAGCTCCGCGAAGCCGCGCTCGACTATCACGAATTTCCGACCCCCGGCAAAATCGCGATCGCCCCGACCAAGCAGATGATCAACCAGCGCGATCTCGCGCTCGCGTATTCGCCGGGTGTGGCGTACGCGTGCGAGGAGATCGTCGAGAACCCGCTGAACGCCGCGCGCTTCACCGCGCGCAGCAACCTGGTCGGCGTCGTGACGAACGGCACGGCGGTGCTCGGTCTCGGCAACATCGGCCCGCTCGCGTCGAAGCCGGTGATGGAAGGCAAGGCCGTGCTGTTCAAGAAGTTCGCGGGCATCGACGTGTTCGACATCGAGTTGAACGAATCGGACCCGCACAAGCTCGTCGACGTGATCGCCGCGCTGGAGCCGACCTTCGGCGGGATCAACCTCGAAGACATCAAGGCGCCGGACTGCTTCATCGTCGAGCGCGAAGCCCGCAAGCGGATGAAGATCCCGGTGTTCCACGACGACCAGCACGGCACCGCGATCGTCGTGGCCGCGGCCGTCACGAACGGGCTGAAGGTTGTCAACAAGGACATCAAGAAGGTCAAGCTGGTCGCATCCGGCGCCGGCGCGGCCGCGCTCGCGTGTCTCGACCTGCTGGTCGACATCGGCCTGCCGCTCGAGAACATCACGGTGACCGATCTGGCCGGCGTGGTCTACAAGGGCCGCACCGAGCTGATGGATCCGGACAAGGAGCGTTTCGCGCGCGAAACCGACGCCCGCACGCTCGCCGAAGTGATCGACGGTGCGGACATCTTCCTCGGCCTGTCGGCCGCCGGCGTGCTGAAGCAGGAGATGGTGAAGGGCATGGCCGAGCGCCCGCTGATCCTCGCGCTCGCGAACCCGACGCCGGAAATCCTGCCGGAGCTCGCGCTCGAAGTGCGCCCGGACGCCGTGCTGGCCACCGGCCGCACCGATTACCCGAACCAGGTCAACAACGTCCTGTGCTTCCCGTTCATCTTCCGCGGCGCGCTCGACGTCGGCGCGACGACGATCACGCGTGAAATGGAGATCGCGGCCGTCAATGCGATCGCCGAACTCGCGCAGCACGAGCAGAGCGACATCGTCGCGACCGCGTACGGCATCCAGGATCTGTCGTTCGGGCCCGAATACCTGATTCCGAAACCGTTCGATCCGCGCCTGATCGTGAAGATCGCGCCGGCCGTCGCGCAGGCCGCGATGGACGGCGGCGTCGCGACGCGCCCGATCGAGGACATGGAGGCGTACCGCGTCCACCTGCAGCAATTCGTGTATCACAGCGGCACGACGATGAAGCCGATCTTCCAGATCGCGCGCGCCGCGCCGGAAGAGAAGAAGCGCGTCGTGTTCGCGGAAGGCGAAGAAGAGCGCGTGTTGCGTGCCGTTCAGATCATCGTCGACGAAAAACTCGCGAAGCCAATCCTGATCGGCCGCCCGTCGGTGATCGAGCACCGTATCCAGCGCTACGGCCTGCGCCTCACGCCGGGCACCGATTTCACGGTCGTCAACACCGAGCACGACGAGCGTTACCGCGACTTCTGGCAGACGTATCACAAGATGATGGCGCGCAAGGGCATCAGCGAGCAGCTCGCGCGTGTCGAAATGCGCCGCCGCACGACGCTGATCGGCTCGATGCTGGTGAAGAAGGGCGAAGCGGACGGGATGATCTGCGGCACGATCAGCACCACGCACCGCCACCTGCACTTCATCGACCAGGTGATCGGCAAGCGTCCGGGCTGCAGCGTGTACGCGGCGATGAACGGCCTCGTGCTGCCGGGCCGCCAGATTTTCCTCGTGGATACGCATGTGAACGTCGATCCGACCCCGGAGGAGCTGGCCGAGATCACGATCATGGCCGCGGAAGAAGTGCGCCGGTTCGGCATCGAGCCGAAGGTCGCGCTGCTGTCGCACTCGAATTTCGGCACGAGCAATGCCCCTTCGGCAAAGAAGATGCGCGATACGCTCGCGATCCTGCAGCAAACCGCGCCGGAACTGAAGGTCGACGGCGAAATGCACGGCGACGTCGCGCTCGACGCGGCGCTGCGCAAGGAAATCCTGCCCGAATCGACGCTGGAAGGCGACGCGAACCTGCTGATCCTGCCGAACATCGACGCCGCCAACATCGCGTACAACCTGCTGAAGACGGCCGCCGGCAACAACATCGCGATCGGGCCGATCCTGTTGGGCGCCGCGGAGCCGGTGCACGTGCTGACCGAATCAGCGACCGTTCGTCGCATCGTCAACATGGCGGCGCTGCTGGTGGCTGACGTGAACGCCGCGCGCTGAGCCAAAACGAACGCGCCAGCCGGGCGAACGGCTCGGCGCGCCCGGGAAAATTGTAAACAAAAGCAAAAAGAGGCGTGCCCGCAATGGGCACGCCGCGGGCAGGGCGCAACCGCGCTTCCCCTCAAGCAACAGCAGCATCTTTCCACTTCGGGTAAGGAGTGTGGCAAGGAGGCAGAGTCTTGCCATATGAAAGATGCCGCACGCATTTTATCTCATGAAAGATAAATGTAGTGTAATTTCGGTAAGAAATACGGAATGACGGGTGTCCCGAGCCTTTCGAATCCCAAACGGACATTGATTCGCGCGGCCAATAACGCTACGCTAACGCCTTTGTTGGTCGTCAACTACTTGATTTAACAGCGGGAACCCTGGTTCATGGCACGCAAGTGGCTCCGCAACGGCGCGCTCGCGTCCGTCTTCGCGATGTTCGCGATGGGTATCGTCGGCACGCCGACGGGCAGTCTGGTTTCCGCCGCTTACGCACGGGAGGCCGTTCCGGCCGACGTGGCTGCCAGCGGGCTCGATACGATCCCGACTGCCAGTCTTCCGCGCGAGGCCGTGACCACGCTGGGCCTGATCGGCGCCGGCGGCCCCTATCCGTACGAGAAGGACGGCGTCGTATTCGGCAATCGCGAGCGGATCCTGCCGAAGGCGAAGCGCGGCTACTACCATGAGTACACGGTGCCGACGCCGCGTGCGCGCAATCGCGGCGCGCGTCGGATCGTTTGTGGCGGGCCGTTGCGCCGGATCGACAACTGTTATTACACGGGCGACCACTACAACAGTTTTAAACGTATTGTTGAATGACTTCGGGACGAATGGCATGAGCGACTCCATCTACGCGCACGATACGGCGGCGGCGGAACTGTTCGCGGCCGGCGACGGCAATCTGTTTCAGCGTGTGATTCAGCTGCACGCGGCGGCGCAGGCCGGCGGCACGCCGGAGCAACAGGAAGCCGAGCCCGGGCTTTCATCGAACGAGGAGCCTATGAGCCTTTTCACGACCGTGCGACCCAATCTCGTGCAGTCGATCCGCGCGTTCCGCGTGCAGGATCTCGCCGACGAAGCCGGTCGGCTCGGCCAGCATTTCCTGTATGCGTATTGCGGCGCCGCGCAGTCGAAGCAGGAAGTGATGGAAACGATCGCGACCTCGTTCCTGTTTCCGAAGCATTTCGGGAAGAACTACGACGCGCTGTACGACTGCCTGACCGACCTCGTCGCGAAGGCCGGCGCGCAGCCCGGTTTCGTGATCGTCCTCGAAGGGCTGCCGATCGCGCAGAAATTCGACAAGGAAGGGCGCGAAACACTGCTCGACGTGTTCCGCGAGGCGGCCGAATTCTGGGCCGAGCGCAAGGTCGCGTTCCGGGTGTTCTACTCGTTCGCGTAAGCGCGTCGGCCTACGGCCGATTCACCGAACTACTCTTCAAAAGCCCGCCTCGAGCGGGCTTTTTTGCGTCTGCGCGATGCATACGGGCCGGCGCGCTGTTTTCTGACATCAACCTTTCATCTGGCGCGATTTTTCGAGACAATCGTGGTCGATCCGACGGCGGCAGCCGCATCGGGTCCATACAACAAACCATCGAGAGAGGGCCGTCTTCCCATGAGTATTTCCCGTTCCGCACGCTCCGTCGTGCTGCCGCTGGTGGTCGCGGCTTGCGCCGCGCATGCCGCGCCGCTGACGCCCGAGCAGACCGTCGACCTGTACATCGGCGCACTCGTCAACGGCGACGTGTCGAAAGCCCGCGAATTCAACGACGCGGTACGCGCGAGTTACGGCGGCAAGGACGCGCTCGATGTCGGCGTCCTGTCCAAGATGGGCGAGTCGATGCGCAAGGACATGGCCGAGGACTTGCTGGCGCCGATGCCGCCGAAGGCAAGTGCCGCGTTGCGTCCGTCGGTCGAAAGTATGTCTGCGGCCTATCAGCGAGCGATCAATCGCTCGGAATGCAAGGCGACCGGGTCGTCGCTGCGACCGAACGCGTACGTCGAGGGCGAGACGATCGCGACGGTCGAATTCGCGTGTCGCGTGCCGGATGCGGAGCCCGGCGGGAAGGCGCTGCAGGCCAAGCTCGGCAACGGTCGCCTGAAGAACGACGCGGCCCGGATCGCCGTGTTCAAGGCGATCTTCTCGGGCATGGCGCAAGTGCTGGACGCGGCGCCGGTGACGCGCCCCGTGACGGGCAAGATCGACGTCTACGGCCTGGGCGACGGCTGGACGACGGGTAGCCCGCAAGGCGTGCTGATGCCGGTGCTCGATGCGTTGTCGGATGCGATGCCGCAGGGCTCGTCGAGCAACAAGTAAGTGACGATAAACCGCGGCGTCAGGAGGATGTGACGACGGCGGAGTGCCGTGCCGCCTCGCGGCGGCACAGCCGCCGGTGCTTCACCACCCGCCCCAGCGTGCGGCCAACGCCGCGAGCACGGCCGCGCCGGCCGTCTCGGTACGCAGCACGCGCGGCCCGAGCGACAGCGCGGTGAACCCGCGTGCGCGCGCCGCATTTTCCTCGTCGGGCGACAGCCCGCCTTCGGGCCCGATCAGCAGCGTGACGGCCGCCGCCGGCGGCGCGTCGGGCAGCGACGCGAACGGGCTGCTCGCGCGCGGCGACAGCAGCAGCCGCAGTTCGCCGTCGGCCGGCGCGCCCGGCAGCGCGTCGAGCCACGCGTTGAAGCCGGCGACCGGCGCGAGATCGGGCATGCGGTTGCGTCCGCATTGCTCGCACGACGCGCGCACGACGCCGCGCCAGTGTGCGACGCGCTTGTCCGCCCGTTCGCCGGACAGCTTCACGACGCCGCGCGCGGTCGACAGCGGCACGACCGCCGCGACGCCGAGCTCGACGGCCTTCTCGATCACCCAGTCCATCTTGTCGCCGCCGGCGATCCCCTGCGCGAGCGTCACGCGATAGGGCGGCTCGGCCTCGGCGGCCTCGAACGTATCGACCTGCACGAGCGCGCTGCGCTTGTCGACTTCGACGAGCCGTGCACGGTACTGGCCGCCCGTGCCGTCGAACAGCGCGAGCACGTCGCCGGGCTGCAGGCGCAGCACCTGCACGTGACGCGCGACGTCGGCCGGCAACGCGAGCGTGGCGTCGGCGCGCAGCGCGGCGTCGACGAAAAAGCGCGGCACGGCCGCGGTGGTGGTGGCTTCGTTCATGCGTGTGGCGGTTTCGGTCATGCGTCGAGACGGCACCCGAGCGCCCAGCGGTAGCCGTCGAGATCCTCGATCTGCGCGAACCGGTCGCCCCAGAACTGATCCTGCGGCGCGCTCAGCGATTTCGCGCCCGCGTCGAGCGCGCGCTGCCAGGTGGCGTCGACGTCGTCGACATACAGATAGAACGATTGCGGCGCGGTGGCGTTCGCGCGCTTCGGCGTGAGCGCGGGCGAGCCGAACGCGCCTTCGGGCGCGAACATCACGATCAACTGGCCGCGATAGGCCATCTCGACGTGCATGATCGCGCCGTCCTCGTCATGCACGTCGCGGAGCGTGAAGCCGAATGCGGCCTGGAAGAAGTCGATGGCCGCGCGCGCGTTGCGTACGGCCAGGTAGGGCGTCAACCAAGGCACGTTGGCCGGACGTGGATCGGTCATGAAAATCTCCTGTTGCACAGTGTCGGCGCTTCTCGCGCCTGCGCCGGTCTCATGCTGGAACAGCGGAACGTTGCGGCCGTCCGGTTGTTCAGCGGCGAACGCCCAGTGTATCGCGCAGCGCGCGCGGCAGGGCAAAGAGGGACGCATGCAGCCGCGCATCGTAGTAGCGCAGGCCGTCGACGCGGCGGGCCGCGAGCCGTTCGTCGACGTCGTGCGCGAACAGCGCGGCCGCATCGAGCGTGTCGCTCGCGATCGCCATCAGCCACTGCGAGCCGTACAGCGGCACGTGCGCGGACAGCGGATCGACGACCGCGAAGCTCGCGCGCAGGTCGTCGAGCAGCGCGGCGATGCGCGCGGCATGGAACACCGGCGAGCCGAGATGCATCGAGATCGCGCCGCAGCGCGTGAGGATCCGCTTGAGCCGTGCATAGAACGCACGCGTATAGAGGCCGGCCGCCGGCGAATCCGGCGGCGTGAGGTCGAACACGACGAGATCGAAATGTTCGACCGTCGAATCGACGAAATGCGCGGCGTCGCCGATCACGACCTCGACGCGCGGGTCGTCGAGCGCGCCCTGGTGCACGTCGTCGAGATAGCGGCGCGCCATCCCGACCACCTCGTCGTCGAGTTCGGCGATCACGATCCGTTCGATGCACGCGTGCTTGAGCAGCTGGCGCGCCGCGCCACCGTCGCCGCCGCCGAGCACGAGCGCCTTCTTCGGCGCCGGATGCGCGAGCGCGGCCGGGTGCGTCATGCACTCGTGATAGACGAATTCGTCGCCGACCGACGTCATCGGCCGGCCGTCCAGCGTGAACAGCCGGCCGAGCTGCGGCGTTTCCCAGACTTCGATCTGCTGGTGCGGGGACGCGACGTGCGCGAGCCGCCGCGCATTCGGGAAGCCGTAGGTGGCGTCGGGCGTCGGGTGAAAGAGAAGGGTGGTGCTCACGGGCAGGCCGCTGGGGCAGGCAGTTCCGACGCCTGAATTATAGGAGGCGGGCGGTTTGGCGGAAAACCGTGCCGGAACACGACGCGCCGACAAGGGAAATGTCAGCCCATCTGTTAAAATGACGAGCTTTGCAGCCCCGTCCGTTGGCTCCGTCCGCTTCGCGTCCGTCAGGCGCCGCACCGCGCGCCGGGAACGATTGACGCTCGAGCTTCCGGATGCCGCCGTGCCCCCGTTTCCTCGACTCGTTCTCCGGACTCGACATGACGACTTCGTCTCCCGCCTCCACCACCCTGATGGCCAACGCGATCCGTGCGCTCGCGATGGACGCCGTCCAGCAAGCGAACTCCGGCCACCCCGGCATGCCGATGGGCATGGCCGAAATCGGCGTCGCACTCTGGTCGCGCCATCTGAAGCACAACCCGACGAACCCGCACTGGGCCGATCGCGACCGTTTCGTGCTGTCGAACGGCCATGGCTCGATGCTGCTGTACTCGCTGCTGCACCTGACCGGCTACGACCTGCCGATCGAAGAGCTGAAGAATTTCCGCCAACTGCACTCGAAGACGCCGGGCCACCCGGAATACGGGATCACGCCGGGCGTCGAGACGACCACCGGCCCGCTCGGCCAGGGTCTCGCCAACGCGGTCGGCATGGCGCTCGGCGAAGCGCTGATGGCCGACGAGTTCAACCGTGACGGTGCGAAGATCGTCGATCACCACACGTACGTGTTCCTCGGCGACGGCTGCCTGATGGAAGGCATCTCGCACGAAGCCTGCTCGCTCGCGGGCACGCTGAAGCTGAACAAGCTGATCGCGCTGTACGACGACAACGGCATCTCGATCGACGGCGACGTCGTCAACTGGTTCCACGACGACACGCCGAAGCGCTTCGAAGCGTACGGCTGGAACGTGATCCCGAACGTGAACGGCCACGACGTCGATGCGGTCGACGCGGCCATCGCGAAGGCGAAGCTGTCGGACAAGCCGACGCTGATCTGCTGCAAGACGGTGATCGGCAAGGGCGCGGCCACCAAGGCCGGCGGCCACGACGTGCACGGCGCGGCGCTCGGCGCGGAAGAAATCGCGAAGACGCGCGAAGCGCTCGGCTGGAAGTGGGAGCCGTTCGTGATTCCGCAGGAAGTCTATGCGGCCTGGGACGCGAAGGAAGCCGGCAAGCGCGCCGAGTCCGAATGGGACGCGACGTTCGCCGCGTATCGCGCGAAGTTCCCGGCGGAAGCCGCCGAATTCGAGCGCCGGATGGCCAACAAGCTGCCGGCCGACTGGGCCGAGAAGGCTGCGGCGATCATCGCCGGCGCGAACGAGCGCGCCGAGACGGTCGCGACCCGCAAGGCGTCGCAGCAGGCGATCGAGGGCCTCGCCGCCGCGCTGCCCGAGCTGCTCGGCGGCTCGGCCGACCTGACCGGCTCGAACCTGACCAACTGGAAGGCGTCGAAGGCGGTGCGCGCGAATCCCGAAGGCGCGGGCGTGCTGCTCGGCAACCACATCAACTACGGCGTGCGCGAATTCGGCATGAGCGCGGCGATCAACGGCCTCGCGCTGCACGGCGGCCACAAGCCGTTCGGCGGCACGTTCCTGACGTTCTCCGACTACAGCCGCAACGCGCTGCGCGTGGCCGCGCTGATGAAGGTGCCGTCGATCTTCGTGTTCACGCACGATTCGATCGGCCTCGGCGAAGACGGCCCGACGCACCAGTCGATCGAGCACGTGTCGAGCCTGCGCCTGATCCCGAACCACGACGTCTGGCGCCCGGCCGACACGGTCGAGACGGCCGTTGCGTGGACCCACGCGGTCGCCGCGGATCGTCCGTCGAGCCTGATCTTCAGCCGCCAGAACCTCGCGTTCAACCCGCGTACCGATGCGCAGATCGCCAACATCGAGAAGGGCGGTTACGTGCTGAAGGACTGGGACGAGGAAATCGTCGCGCGCAAGATCATCCTGATCGCGACGGGCTCGGAAGTCGAACTCGCGATGAAGGCCGTCGAGCCGCTCGCGCAGCAGGGCATCGCGGCCCGCGTCGTGTCGATGCCGTCGACCAACGTGTTCGACCGCCAGGACGCCGAATACCGCGAACGCGTGCTGCCGCACGGCGTGCGCCGCGTCGCGATCGAAGCGGGCGTGACGAGCTTCTGGCACAAGTACGTCGGCCTCGACGGCGGCGTCGTCGGGATCGACACGTTCGGCGAGTCGGCGCCGGCCGGCGTGCTGTTCAAGTACTTCGGCTTCACCGTCGAGCACGTCGTCGAGACCGCGAAGGCCGTGCTGGCCTAAATAAAAGCATACGCGGCGCGCGCCACCCGTTGCGCGCGCCGCACCGTGAAGCTGCACGAAACGAATTTTTTCAGCCATCAGGAGATAGACCATGACGATTCGCGTCGCAATCAACGGCTACGGCCGTATCGGCCGCAACACGCTGCGCGCGTTCTATGAAAACGGCAAGAAGCACGATCTCGAGATCGTCGCGATCAACGACCTGGGCGATGCGAAGACCAACGCGCACCTGACCCAGTACGACACCGCGCACGGCAAGTTCCCGGGCGAAGTGTCGGTCGACGGCGACTACCTCGTCGTGAACGGCGACAAGATCCGCGTGCTGGCGAACCGCAACCCGGCCGAACTGCCGTGGGGCGAGCTGGGCGTCGACGTCGTGATGGAATGCACGGGCTTCTTCACGACGAAGGAAAAGGCGAGCGCGCACCTGAAGGGCGGCGCGAAGAAGGTGATCATCTCGGCGCCGGGCGGCAAGGACGTCGACGCGACGATCGTCTATGGCGTGAACCACGACGTGCTGAAGGCCGAGCACACGGTCATCTCGAACGCATCGTGCACGACGAATTGCCTCGCGCCGCTCGTCAAGCCGCTGAACGACAAGATCGGCCTCGAAACCGGCCTGATGACGACGATCCACGCGTACACGAACGACCAGGTGCTGACGGACGTCTATCACGAAGACCTGCGCCGCGCGCGTTCGGCCACCCACAGCCAGATCCCGACGAAGACGGGTGCCGCATCGGCCGTCGGCCTCGTGCTGCCGGAGCTGAACGGCAAGCTCGACGGTTACGCGATCCGCGTCCCGACGATCAACGTGTCGATCGTCGACCTGTCGTTCATCGCGAAGCGCGACACGACGGTCGAGGAAGTGAACGCGATCATGAAGGAAGCATCGGAAGGCGCGCTGAAGGGCATCCTCGGCTACAACGACGCACCGCTGGTGTCGATCGACTTCAACCACAACCCGGCTTCGTCGACGTTCGACGCGACGCTGACCAAAGTGTCGGGCCGCCTCGTGAAGGTGTCGAGCTGGTACGACAACGAGTGGGGTTTCTCGAACCGCATGCTGGATACGGCAATCGCATTCGCGAACGCGAAGTAATCCCGCACGTCGCGCGGCCGCCGCAACGCGGCCGGCGTGGCGAACGAACCCGGCCCGGGGTTTCCCGGCCGGGTTTTTTATTGCCCGGCGTGCGCCGTCACGTGCTCGACCGCATCGACGAACGCGCGCTTCAGCGGACTGTCGAGATCGGTCCACGCGAGCCCGATGCCGCTGCGGTGACCGGCCAGGTCGAGCGGTCGCGCGAGCACGTTCGGCGGCAGCGCACTGGCCGCCTGCGCCGGAATCAGCCCGATCCCCATCCCCGCCGCGACGAGCGCGAGCATCGTCGTGAATTCGCCGAATTCCTGCGCGATCTCGAGCGTCGTGCCCGCGCGGCTCAGCGCGAGCAGCATGTCGTCGTGAAAGCCGGGCGCGTAGCGGCGCGCGAGCACGAACGCGGGGTGGCCGCGCAACGCGGCCGGCGCGATCGTATCGTGCGCGGCGAGCGGATGGTCCAGCGGCAGCGCGACCACGAAGCCTTCCTCGAGCACCACGCGCGTGTCGATGCCCGCATACGCGGCCGGCAGCCGGATCATCCCGAAATCGATCCGCCGGTCGCGCAGCGCGGCGATCTGGTCGGGCGTCGGCATGTCCTTCAGTTCGAGCGCGATCAGCGGATAGCGCTCGCGCATCGTGCGCAGCACGGCCGGCAGCAGCGTGGGCAACACCGACGAAACGAACGCGATCCGCAGCGTGCCGATTTCGCCGCGGCTCGACAGCCGCGCCAGCTGCTCCGCGCGCGCGGCCTGCTGCAGCGTCGCGCGCGCTTCCGGCAGGAACACGCGCCCCGTGTCGCTCAGTTCGACCTTGTGCCGGTCGCGCTCGAACAGGCGCGCACCGAGTTCCGCCTCCAGCGCCTTGATCTGCATGCTCAGCGCGGGCTGCACGATGCACAGGCGCTGCGCGGCGCGCCCGAAATGCAGTTCTTCCGCGAGCGTGACGAAGGCGCGCAATTGCTTGAGTTCCATGTGGCGGCGGGCACGAGAGAGCGGTAATCAATTTTCATGATAACCGGATCAAAAAAGACCATTGGCGCGGGCCGGGCCGGCGACCGAAGATAGCGTGAACGCGAGACCGGCCGCGACAGGCGGCCGGCTCGACTGGCACGAGGAGACATCCATGACCCATGCGCTTGACCGCTTCCGCCTCGACGGCCGCCGCGCGCTGATTACCGGTTCCGGCCGCGGGATCGGGCTGACGCTCGCCCGCGGGCTCGCGGAAGCGGGCGCGGCGATCGTCATCAACGATCGCAATGAAGAGAAGGCCGCGACGCTCGCGCGCCAATTCCGCGACGAAGGCTTCGCGGCCGACCATGCGGTGTTCGACGTGGCCGAGCACGCGCAGGTACGTGCGGCGATCGACGATTTCGAGGCGCGCGTCGGCGCGATCGACATCCTCGTGAACAACGCGGGCATCCAGCGCCGCGCGCCGCTCGACGCTTTCGACCCGGACGACTGGCATGCGCTGATGCGCGTGAACCTCGACGGCGTGTTCAACGTCGCGCAGGCCGTCGCGCGGCACATGATCGCGCGGGGCCACGGCAAGATCATCAACATCTGCTCGGTGCAGAGCGAACTCGCGCGGCCGACGATCGCGCCGTATGCGGCGACCAAGGGCGCGGTGCGGATGCTGACCAAAGGGATGTGCGCCGACTGGGCGCGCCACGGCATCCAGGCGAACGGCCTCGCGCCCGGCTATTTCGAAACCGAACTGAATCGCGCGCTGGTCGACGACGCGGCGTTTTCGGACTGGCTGTGCAAGCGCACGCCGGCCGGCCGCTGGGGGCAGGTCGACGAGCTGTGCGGCGCGGCGATCTTCCTCGCGTCGGCCGCGTCCGATTTCGTGAACGGCCAGACGCTGTTCGTCGACGGCGGGCTGACGAGTGCCGTCTGACAAGGAGAATGTCGTGCGTATGCGTTGCATGTGTGTAGTGATCCACGGGCCGAACGACCTGCGGGTCGAGGAGCAGGACGCGGGCGAGATCGGCCCGGGCCAGGTGCGCGTCGACGTCGCGATGGGCGGCATCTGCGGCTCCGACCTGCATTACTTCCGGCATGGCGGCTTCGGCGCGATCCGCCTGCAGCAGCCGATGGTGCTCGGCCACGAGGTCGCCGGCACGGTCGCCGAAGTGGCGCCGGACGTGAGCTCGGTGAAGGTCGGCGATCGCGTCGCGGTCAATCCGAGCCGGCCGTGCGGCGCGTGCCGCTACTGTCTCGAAGGGCTGCCGAACCAGTGTCTCGACATGCGCTTCTACGGCAGCGCGATGCGGATGCCGCACGTGCAGGGCGCGTTCCGCAACGCGCTCGTGTGCGACGCGGTGCAGTGCGTGAAGGTGGCGGACCACGTGCCGCTGTCGCTCGCGGCGCTCGCCGAGCCGTTCGCGGTCGGGCTGCACGCGGTGTCGCGGGCAGGCCCGCTGATCGGCAAGCGCGTGCTGGTGTCGGGGTGCGGGCCGATCGGCGTGCTGGCGGTCGCGGCGGCGCGCGTGCACGGTGCCGCGGAGATCGTCGCGACCGACGTCGTCGAGGCGCCGCTGGCCGTGGCGAGCGCGCTCGGCGCGGATCGCACGATCAATGCGGCGGCCGATGCCGGCTGGGTCGAGCGCTACAGCGCGGACAAGGGCACGTTCGACGTGATGATCGAGTGTTCGGGCAATGCGCGCGCGCTGCGCGACGGGCTGGACGTGATGCGTCCGCGCGGCGTCGTCGTGCAGCTCGGGCTGGGCGGCGACGTGAGCCTGCCACAGAACGTGGTGGTCGCGAAGGAATTGTCGATCTGCGGCTCGTTCCGGTTCCATGCGGAATTCGCGCTCGCGGTGCAGTTGATCAATGCGGGGCGCGTCGACCTGCGGCCGGCCGTCACGCGCGTGTTCCCGATGCGCGACGCGAACCTCGCATTCGAACTGGCGGGCGACCGCCAGCGTGCGATGAAGGTGCTGATCGATTTCGCGAACGAGGCCGCGTGACGGTGCGGCGCTAGCGCGTCGCGACGGCAGCGACGCCCCTGGCACAAAGGCACGCCCGCGATGCGCGGCGCGTGCCTTTTTCGTCGTGCGGCGCAAACCGATTGCCGGATTGCCGGTCTACCGCCTCACTGCGTGACCTGCCGCGAGCCGACGCGCTGCGACGCGAGCCACAGCGCGATCAGCATGCCCGACAACGCGGCGCCTGCGAGGCACACGCCGCGCCAGCCGTCGAGGCCGTACGCGACGCTCGCCGCGAACGAGCCGAGCGCGCCGCCGATGAAGTAGCTCGTCAGGTAGATCGTCGTCACGCGGCTGCGCGCATGGCCGGCGAGCGCATAGATCACGCTCTGGTTCGAGATGTGCATGCCCTGCACGCCGACGTCGAGCAGCAGGATGCCGACGATCAGCGCCGCGAGCGAATGCGCGCCGGTCGCGATCAGCGCGAACGAGCCGAGCACGGCCGCCGCGAACAGGCCGGTGGCCGCATTGCCGTGGCCGCGATCGACGAGCCGGCCGGCCGACGTCGCCGCGAGCGCACCGACCGCGCCGACGATGCCGAACAGGCCGATCTGCCCTTCGGAATAGCTGTACGGCGGCTGGCTCAGCAGAAACGTGAGGCCGGTCCACAACAGGCTGAAGCACGCGAACACGAGCGCGCCGTAGGTCGAGCGCAGCGCGATCAGGGGCTGCGCGCGCACCAGCGCGATGAGCGAGGTCATCAGCGCCGGATAGTCGACGCGCGCGTCGCGGCGATCCTTCGGCAGCTTCACGGCGAGCACGACGGTCAGCGCGAGCACCATCGCCGCGGCGATGCCGTACACCGCGCGCCAGCCGAACCCGTCGGCGATCGCGCCGGCCGCGACGCGCGCGAGCAGGATGCCGAGCAGGAGCCCGCTCATCACGGTGCCGACCGCGCGGCCGCGCGAGCGCGCATCGGCGAGCGACGCCGCGAACGGCACGAGCAGCTGCGTCGAACAGGTGACGAAGCCGACCGCGACGTTCGCGACGACGAACATCGTGAAGTTGGTGCTGAACGTGACCGCGACCAGCGCGACGACGTTGAGCATCAGCAGCCGCACGATCAGCGTATGGCGGTTGACCGCATCGCCGAGCGGCACGATCAGCAGCAGGCTGGCCGCATAGCCGAGCTGCGTCAGTGTGACGAGGTAGCCGAGTTCGGTCGGCGCCCGCCCGAAGCTGTGCGCGATCGCGGCGAGCAGCGGCTGCGCGTAGTAGATGTTGCCGATGACGATGCCGCACGCGCACGCGAACAGCAGCGTCATGCCGCGGGTGAGGGGAGGGTGGTTGTCGTGATGCGGTTCCATGTTCGCGAAAAACGGCGGCGCCGGCCGGCGGCATGGAGCCGTCGGCTGCGCGGGGTGACTGAAATCGGGGCCGGCGTCGACGGATCGGCGGTGAGCCGATGCGCGCCGGGCGGATCGCGGCCGGACCCGGATCGGGCGGGCGGCGGATCGTCGTGCGGCGGGCCGCGGCAGGTTAGGCCCGGGCGTGCCGCTCCGGTGCGCCGGCAGCGGCGTTGCACGGAAGCGGATGTGCGTATGATGCGGGCATCGACTCATAGCGTCCAAGACTGGATCGTTATGGTCTCCATTGGCAAAACCAATACGTTGGCCGCGATGCTTCTCCGCCACATCCGCTATTTCCTGGCCGTCGCCGACGAGCGCAGCTTCACGCGCGCGGCCGACGCGCTGCACGTATCGCAGCCGACGCTGTCGCAGCAGGTCCGCCAGCTCGAGGACACGCTCGGCGTGCAACTGTTCGACCGCTCGGGACGCACGGTGCAGCTCACCGAATTCGGTGAGGTCTATGCACGCCATGCGCGCGCCGCCCTGCACGCGCTCGATATGGGGCAGCGCGCGCTGAACGACGTCGCCGAGCTTGGCAGCGGCTCGTTGCGGCTCGCGATGATGCCGACTTTCGCGGCCTACCTGAGCGGCTCGCTGATCGACGCGTTCCATGCCGACCATCCGAACGTCGCGCTGACGATCGACGCGATGCCGCAGGAGCGCATCGAGGCGTTGCTCGCCGACGACCGGCTCGACGCCGGCTTCGCGTTCATGCCGCCGCGTGTGCCGGACATCGATGCGCTGCCGCTGTGGGACGAGCCGCTCGCGCTGGTGACGAGCCGCACGCACCTTCTCGCGCGCCGGCGCCGTGCGCTCACGCCGGCCGAGCTCGGCGGCGAGCCGCTGGTGCTGCTGAGCCGCGCGTTCGCGACACGCGAGCGCATCGACCGGTATTTCGTCGAGCACGGCGCGCGGCCGTTGGTCGCCATCGAGACGAATACGGTCACTTCGGTGCTGGCGCTCGTGCGGCGCGGCCGGCTCGCGACGGTGCTGCCGGACGCGGTCGCGCGCGAGAGCGGCGACCTGTGCGCGCTCGAGATCGATCCGCCGTTGCCGACGCGCACGGCCGCGCTGCTCACGCGCAAGGGCGCGTACCGCAGCGTCGCGGCGCGCGCATTCATCGAGCACGTGCTCGCGTATCGAGATCCGTCGGAACGGTGACCGGACCGGCCGGGCGGAAGGCCGGACCGCCGCGCGGGAGGATTACGCGCCGGGCGTCGGGAAGAAGACGCCCGCGCGCTGCGCCGCGTTCGCGATGTGCGTTTCGATCGCGGTGCCGGCGGCCGCCGCATCGCGCGCGATCAGCGCGTCGACGATCGCTCGGTGCTCGTGCCACGTCGACAGCAGCAGCTCGCGCCGGTAGAACGGCATGCGCTGGCTTTCCTTCATGATGTCTGCGCTGCTGCGCAGGATCGATTCGATCGCCGCGTTGCCGGCCAGATGGATGATCCGCATGTGGAAGTCGAAGTCGAGCCGCGATGCCTCGTCGAGCGCGCTTTCGGTCAGCGCGACGTGCAGATCGGCGAGATTGTCCTCGAACCACGCGATGTCTTCGTCGCTGACGACGTGCGCGGCCATCCGCGCGGCGAAGCCTTCGAGTGCATAGCGCATCTGGTACGTATCGGGCGGCGACGACTGCTCGGCGAATTGCCACGGATGCGCGGCCGACGCCTGCGCGCTTTCGACGTACACGCCCTTGCCCGCGCGGATGCGCAGCATCCCGAGCGCCTCTAGCGTCGACAGCGCCTCGCGCAGCGACGCGCGGCTGATCTCCAGCTCCTCGGAGAGCTGGCGCTGGGCCGGCAGCAGACTGCCGACCGGATACACGCCTGCCTCGATCCGGTCGCGGATCGTCGCGATGGCGGCGTCGGTCACGGTATGCGGAACATTTTTCATGATGTGAACGATGGCCGGTCTGACCGGCATTGTAATCCGCATGCAGGCGGCGCACGACCGCCCTACGGGAAAGCCACGATCCGCCCCTTTGTGGGAGCGGCAACAGACCGCACCGGGGCGGGAAATCCCTATTTTGTCCGTCCTTGACGCCACTATATCGGCTTCCTACTATCCACCATAACATCACTGGTCTTACCAGTATGAACAGACGAAACTGCAACCGTTGGATCGGGAGAGCGCCGTGTCGAAATTCCTTAATTCGCTGTTTGGCCGGGTAGTCGTCGCATTGATACTGGGGGTCGCGCTCGGCGCGTTCTTCCCGCACTTCGCCGAGTCGCTGCGTCCGCTCGGCGACGGCTTCCTGAAGCTGATCAAGATGGTGATCGGCCCGATCGTGTTCTGCGTCGTGGTCAGCGGAATGGCCAATGCGGGCGATCTGAAGAAGGTCGGCCGGGTCGGCCTGAAGGCCGTCGTCTACTTCGAGGTGATGACGACGCTCGCGCTCGGCATCGGGCTCGTGCTCGCGTGGGTCACGCGCCCGGGCGTCGGGATGAACATCGACCTGCGCTCGCTCGACGCGGCGTCGCTGTCGACGTACGCGAAGAACGCCGAAAGCCTGAAGGACACGGCCGGCTACCTGATGAAGATCATCCCCGAGACCGCGATCGACGCGTTCGCGAAGGGCGACATCCTGCAGATCCTCGTGTTCGCGGTGCTGTTCGGCTCCGCGCTGTCGCTGCTCGGCGACAAGGCGCAGCGCGTGAACAGCCTGATCGAGGAGCTGTCGCACGTGTTCTTCAAGATCATCGGCTTCATCATCAAGCTCGCGCCGCTCGGCGTGCTCGGCGCGATCGCGTTCACGACCGGCAAGTACGGCGTCGCGTCGCTCAAGCAGCTCGGCTACCTGGTCGCGGTGTTCTACCTGAGCTGCTTCGTGTTCGTCACGGTCGTGCTCGGCGCGGTGATGCGGCTCGCGGGCTTCTCGGTGTTCAAGCTGATCCGCTACCTGCGCGAGGAACTGTCGATCGTGCTCGGCACGGCGTCGTCTGACGCGGTGCTGCCGCAGGTGATGAGCAAGCTCGAATACATGGGGATCAAGGATTCGACGGTCGGCCTCGTGATCCCGACCGGCTATTCGTTCAACCTCGACGGCTTCTCGATCTACCTGACGCTCGCCGTGCTGTTCATCGCGCAGGCCACCAACACGCCGCTGTCCACGCACGACCTGATCGTCGTGCTGCTCGTGTCGCTCGTCACGTCGAAGGGCGCGCACGGGATTCCCGGCTCGGCGATCGTGATTCTCGCGGCGACGCTGTCGGCGATCCCCGCGATTCCGGTGCTCGGCCTCGTGCTGATCCTGCCGGTCGACTGGTTCGTCGGCATCGCCCGCGCGCTGACCAACCTGATCGGCAACTGCGTCGCGACGGTGGTGGTCGCGGTGTGGGAGAACGACATCGACCGTGCCCGCGCGAAGCGCGTGCTGAACCGCGAACTGCGCTACGTGGCCGACGTGCCGGGCGGCACCGCCCCGGTTGCCGGCGATCAGGCCCACGCGCTCTGAACCCGATGCCCGCGCGGCGCGGCTTCCCCGGCCGCGTCGCGCGACCGAATTTCCTGCGACCGGCGCGATGACGCGCCGGCGCTTCTCAAAATAATGGAGACGACATGGCAGCCCCCATCCTCGATCCGAACGCGCCGGCTTTCACGCGGCGCTACATGAACCTCGCCGATCCGCGCCTGGGCGCGCAGGCGCTCTTCGCCAGCGACGAATTCTTCGCGCCGAAGGAGCGCATGCTCAATCCCGAGCCGGCCGTGTTCATTCCCGGCAAGTACGACGACCACGGCAAGTGGATGGACGGCTGGGAAACGCGCCGCAAGCGCACGACCGGCCACGACTTCTGCGTGGTGCGTCTCGCGCGGCCCGGCGTGATCCACGGCGTCGATCTCGATACGAGCCACTTCACCGGCAACTTCCCGCCGGCCGCGTCGATCGAGGTCTGCGCCGTGGACGGCGACACGCCGCCGGACGACGCCGAATGGCGCACGATCGTCCCCGCGACGACGCTGCAGGGCAATTCGCATCACTACGTGAGCGTCGACGACGCGCGGCCGGTCACGCACCTGCGCGTGAACCTGTACCCGGACGGCGGGCTCGCGCGGCTGCGCGTGTACGGCCAGCCGCAGCGCGACTGGCGCCACGTGCCGGCCGGCGAACTCGTCGATCTCGCGGCGATCGAGAACGGCGGCTATCTGGTGGCCGCGAACAACCAGCACTTCGGCCCGGCCTCGCAGATGCTGATGCCGGGGCGCGGCGTGAACATGGGCGACGGCTGGGAAACGCGGCGCCGCCGCGAGCCCGGCAACGACTGGGCGATCGTCGCGCTCGCGCGGCCGGGCATCATCCGGCGCGTCGAGGTCGATACGGCCTTCTTCAAGGGCAACTTCCCCGACCGCTGCTCGCTGCAGGCCGCGCACGTCACGGGCGGCACCGACGATTCGCTCGTCACGCAGGCGATGTTCTGGGCCGAACTGCTCGGCGAGCAGAAGCTGCAGATGGATTACGTGCACACGTTCGACCAGCTCGCGGCGCTCGGCCCCGTCACGCACGTGCGCTTGAACATCTTCCCGGACGGCGGCGTGTCGCGCCTGCGTCTGTGGGGCGAGCCGGCTTGAAGGAGGGCAGCGGCATGAGCGGAACTCCGATCCTGCGCGTCGAGCGCCTGACCCGCGAAGCATTCGCGCCGTTCGGCGACGTGATCGCGCTCGAAGGCGCGCGGCATTTCCCGATCAACGGCGGCACGACCGAGCGCTTTCACGATCTCGCGACGATCGACGTCTGCGCGGACGGCGGCCGGCCGCTCGTCAGCGTGTTTCGCGCGCAGCCGCGCGCGTTGCCGGTCGCGGTCACGCTGATGGAGCGTCATCCGCACGGCAGCCAGGCGTTCATCCCGCTGGCCGCGGTGTCGCGCTACGCGATCGTCGTCGCGCCGGCCGGCGAATTCCGGCCCGACGCGATGCGCGCGTTCCTGGCCGAGGGCTGGCAGGGCGTCAATTATGCGAAGGGCGTCTGGCATCATCCGCTGCTCGCGCTCGACGCGGTCAGCGATTTCGTGATCGTCGATCGCGGCGGCCCGCAGCCGAACTGCGACGAGATCCCGCTGGAACGCGCGTGGGCGCTCGAGTTCGAGCCGGCCTGCGCGGGTGCCGAAGGGCTTTCGTAAGCATGCCGGTCGCGCGGCAGGCGCGCCGAAAAAGCACACGGCCCGGGCGGCGAGATGCCGGCCGGGCCGTGCTGCGTGTGCGGGTGGCGCGCTTCAGTGCTTGCGGTGCGGGCAGTTCTCGGTCGTGCACGAACCGTACATCGCGAGCGAATGCTCCTGGAGCCGGAAGCCGCGCTCCTTCGCGATCGCCTGCTGGCGGCTCTCGATCTCGGCGTCGAAGAATTCCTCGACGCGGCCGCAATCGAGGCACACGAGGTGGTCGTGGTGCGAACCTTCGTTCAGCTCGAACACCGCCTTGCCGGATTCGAAGTTGCTGCGCGACAGCAGGCCGGCCTGCTCGAACTGCGTGAGCACGCGGTAGACGGTGGCGAGCCCGATGTCGAGCTGCTCGTTGAGCAGGTTGCGGTAGACGTCTTCGGCCGTCAGGTGGCGCACGGGGCTCTGCTGGAAGATCTCGAGAATCTTGAGGCGCGGTAGGGTGGCCTTTAGCCCGATATTCTTGAGATCCGTCGGATTGGTCATGGCTAGGCATCCCTAGAGTACAATGCAGGGCTTCAATGTTACCGGCTTTTCGCCGTTCCAGATATACGCGCGGCCTGCACGCGGGCCAGCACGGTGAAGGAAATGATCCCAGAATCGCTTTCGCACTTTCAGAGGAGTCGCATGCGGAGTGCCATCATCGCTGCCGCCGCCGTTGTCGCGCTGGCGGGTTGTTCGTCGTACGACAGCGTGACGCAGCGCATTGCGCAGAGCATCACGCCGTATCGGATCACCGTCGTGCAAGGCAACTTCGTGTCGCAGGAGAAAGCCGCACAGTTGCAGGCCGGCATGACGCGCGAGCAGGTCCGCGCGCTGCTCGGCACGCCGCTGCTGGCGGACATGTTCCACGCGGATCGCTGGGATTACCTCTTCTACTTCAAGCGCGGCTCGACGTCGATCGTCCAGCAGCGTGACCTTGTGGTCAACTTCTCCGGCGATCGCGTCGCGAGCTGGACCGGCGCCGACAACCTGCCGTCCGAACTCGACCTGCTGGCCGACATCGACGGCGACCGCGGCGGCAAGAAGGCAAAGGCCGCTGCCGCGGCGAAGAAGGCTTCCGAAGCCGCAGCGGCCGCGAGTGCCGCAAGCGCCGCGCAGGCTGCCGCTGCCGCGAGCCCGGCCACCGTGCCGGCATCCGGCGCTGTGGTCGACCAGGATGCGAACGCCCAGGCGGCGCGCGCGGCGAACCGCGCGACCAACCAGGTGTCGGGGCAAGGTTCGGGTTCGCGCCGGTTCACGCCGGCCGCGCAGGCCTCGGGCGGCGCGCCGGTGCCGGGCGGGCAGCCGCCGGGCGCCGCGCCGGCGATCCAGCCGCAGTTCCAGTTCCATCGTCCGCCGCAGCCGAACGTGTCGAACGAAGCGTCGCCGCCGGTCGGCCCGCAAGGCTCGGACAACCTGCAGAACCAGCCGCTCACCGCACCGGCGCAGTAAGCGGCCGGCGTGCGGAAACGGGGCGGCATGCGCCGCCCGCCTTTAGACCTGTCGTGTAGAAAGCCATGAAGATTGCGATTGCCGGCGCATCGGGCCGAATGGGCCGGATGCTGATCGAAGCCGTTCTCAACGATGCCGACGCGCAGCTCGTCGGCGCGCTCGACCGGGCCGGTTCGCCGTTCCTCGGCCAGGATGCCGGTGCGTTCCTCGGCAAGGACACCGGCGTCAAGCTGACCGACGATCTCGACGCCGTGTTCGCGCAGGCCGAGTACCTGATCGATTTCACGCGTCCGGAAGGCACGATGGCTCATATCGAGGCCGCGCTGCGCCACGACGTGAAGCTCGTGATCGGCACGACCGGCTTCACCGCCGAGCAGAAGGCCGAACTGCAGGCCGCGGCGGCGAAGATCGGCATCGTGTTCGCGGCGAACATGAGCGTCGGCGTGAACGTCACGCTGAAGCTGCTCGAATTCGCGGCGAAGCATTTCTCGCACGGCTACGACATCGAGATCATCGAAGCGCACCACCGCCACAAGGTCGATGCGCCGTCGGGCACCGCGCTGATGATGGGCGAAGCCGTCGCCGGCGCGCTCGGCCGCTCGCTCGACGACTGCGCGGTGTACGGCCGTCACGGCGTGACGGGCGAGCGCGACCCGTCGTCGATCGGCTTTGCCGCGGTGCGCGGCGGCGACATCGTCGGCGACCACACCGTGCTGTTCGCCGGGATCGGCGAGCGCATCGAGATCACGCACAAGTCGTCGAGCCGCGTGTCGTACGCGCAGGGCGCGTTGCGTGCGGTCCGCTTCCTGTCGGCGCGCGGCGCCGGCCTGTTCGACATGCAGGACGTGCTCGGCCTGCGCTGACACCGCGAGGAAACTCCGATGGCGATTCCCACCGGCGTTGTCCACTACCTCGAAAGCGGCGATGCGATCACGCACGCCGTCTCCTATGTGCTGCTGGCGATGTCGGTCGCCAGCTGGTGCTTCCTCTTCATGAAAGCCTGGCTGCTGGTCCGCGCGAAGCGGCAGGGGCCGCGCGCGCTCGCCGCGTTCTGGCGCGCGCCGTCGCTCGACGCGGGCATTGCCGCGCTGGCCGGCGCCGATCGCGAGCGCGTGTTCGTGCCGCTCGCCGAAGCCGCGCGCGATGCGGCCGACGACCACGACCCCACCGCGCTGGCCGCGCGCGTCGAGCGTAGCGAACGCGTGCTGCGCGCGTTGCGTCACGCGATGCTGCACTCGCAGCGGCGCCTCGAATTCGGCCAGGTGCTGCTCGCGTCGATCGGCAGCACCGCGCCGTTCGTCGGGCTGCTCGGCACCGTATGGGGCATCTATCACGCGCTCGGCAGCATCGCCGCGAGCGGGCAGGCGCAGATCGAGAACGTCGCGGGGCCGGTCGGCGAGGCGCTGATCATGACCGCGTTCGGGCTGGTCGTCGCGATTCCCGCGGTGCTCGCGTACAACATTCTCGGCCGGCTCGTCCGGCAGCTCGCCGAGGAACTCGACGGCTTCGCACGCGATCTGCACGTCTTCGTGTGCGCGCAGGGCGCCTGACGCGCCGGCTCCGGAGGAACGACCATGGCATTCGGCGGGCTCGAGCACCACAAGACGTCCGCGCCGATGGCGGAGATCAACATGACGCCGCTGATCGACGTGATGCTCGTGCTGCTCGTCATCTTCATCATCACCGCGCCGCTGATGACGCACGCGATCCGGCTCGATCTGCCGAAGGTCGCGGCCAGCGTCGCGCGCGACACGCCGCAATCCGTCACCTTGTCGATCGACGACGCGGGCAAGCTCTACTGGGACGACGCGCCCGTGGCGCTCGACGCGCTGCCCGCGCGGTTCAAGGCCGCCGCCGCGGGCGCCGCGCCGCCCGAGCTGCGGCTGCGCGCGTCGCGCGCGACGCGCTACGACGTGATCGCGCAGGTGATGGGCGCCGCGCAGGCCGCGGGTCTCACGCGGATCGGTTTCGTGACCGACGTGCCGCCGGCGGGTGCCGCGGCGCCCGCCGCCACCGGCGCGAAACCCTGACGCGCCGCCGGGCCGCCGCGCCAATCGTCAGATAAGTTCCCGCCCGTCGCGGGGGCGGGCCGCACGCCGCAAGACCGGCCGGATGGGCCGGCGCTGACGGTATAATCATTGTTTTTCCCGGTTGGCAGGTTTTGTCCAGGTCACCCGGAATTTTCCAGGTCACCCGGAAAATATCCGAAACCCCGAACAGGTCCCGCCACAGCGAACCTGCAGCGCCGCCGGGCCAGCACGATTTCCGATCCAATCCTGCGCGCGAGCCGTCGCGCCGCTTAAAGCCTAGCCCGAACCACACCATGCACGAGAGATACGTACCCGCCGACGTCGAAGCCGCCGCCCAGGGCGACTGGCGCGCAGCCGATGCCTACAAGACGAAGGAAGATTCGCAGAAGCCGAAGTTCTACTGCGTATCGATGCTGCCGTACCCGTCCGGCAAGCTGCACATGGGTCACGTGCGCAACTACACGATCAACGACGTGATGTACCGCTATCTGCGGATGAACGGCTACAACACGCTGATGCCGATGGGCTGGGACGCGTTCGGGATGCCGGCCGAGAACGCCGCGATGGCGAACGGCGTGCCGCCCGCGAAGTGGACCTACGACAACATCGACTACATGAAGGGCCAGATGCAGTCGATGGGTCTCGCGATCGACTGGTCGCGCGAAATCGCGACGTGCAAGCCCGACTACTACAAGTGGAACCAGTGGCTGTTCCTGAAGATGCTCGAGAAGGGCATCGCGTACAAGAAGACGGGCACCGTGAACTGGGACCCGGTCGACCAGACCGTGCTCGCGAACGAGCAGGTGATCGACGGTCGCGGCTGGCGCTCGGGCGCGCTCGTCGAGAAGCGCGAGATCCCGATGTACTACCTGCGCATCACGCAGTACGCGGATGAGCTGCTCAACGATCTCGACGGCCTCGGCTGGCCCGAGCGCGTGAAGATCATGCAGCAGAACTGGATCGGCAAGAGCTTCGGCGTGAACTTCGGCTTCCCGTACGAACTCGACGGCGAGCAGAAGCTGCTGCGCGTGTTCACGACGCGCGCCGACACGATCATGGGCGTCACGTTCTGCGCGATCGCGGCCGAGCACCCGCTCGCCACGCGCCTCGCGCAGGACAAGCCGGAACTGCTCGCGTTCATCGAGGAATGCAAGCGCGGCGGCGTCGCCGAGGCCGACGTCGCGACGATGGAGAAGAAGGGCGTCGCGACCGGCTTCTCGGTCAAGCACCCGCTGACCGGCGAGCCGGTCGAGGTGTGGATCGGCAACTACGTGCTGATGAGCTATGGCGAAGGCGCGGTGATGGGCGTGCCGGGCCACGACGAGCGCGATTTCGCGTTCGCGAAGAAATACGACCTGCCGATCAGGCAGGTGATCGCGAGCGAAGGGCAGACGTACTCGCTCGACGCATGGCAGGAGTGGTACGGCGACAAGGAAACCGCGGTCTGCGTGAACAGCGGCAAGTACGACGGCCTGCGCTACGCGGAAGCGGTCGACGCGGTCGCGGCCGACCTGAAGGCCGGCGGCTTCGGCGACAAGCAGGTCACGTGGCGCCTGCGCGACTGGGGCGTGTCGCGCCAGCGCTACTGGGGCACGCCGATCCCGATCATCCACTGCCCGTCGTGCGGCGACGTGCCGGTGCCGGAGCAGGACCTGCCGGTCGTACTGCCGGAAGACCTCGTGCCGGACGGCTCGGGCAACCCGCTCGCGAAGTCGGAAGCGTTCCTGAACTGCACGTGCCCGAAGTGCGGCGCGGCCGCGAAGCGCGAAACCGACACGATGGACACCTTCGTCGATTCGTCGTGGTACTTCTCGCGCTACACGGCGCCGGACGCCGCGACGATGGTCGATGCGCGCACCGACTACTGGATGCCGATGGATCAGTACATCGGCGGCATCGAGCACGCGATCCTGCACTTGCTGTATTCGCGCTTCTGGACCAAGGTGATGCGCGACCTCGGCCTCGTGAAGTTCGGCGAGCCGGCGAAGAACCTGCTCACGCAGGGGATGGTGCTGAACGAGACGTACTACCGCGAGGACGCGGCGGGCAAGAAGACCTGGTACAACCCGCTCGACGTGACGGTGACGCACGACGACAAGGGCCGCCCGGTCGGCGCGACGCTGAATGCGGACGGCCAGCCGGTCGTGCTCGGCGGCATCGAGAAGATGTCGAAGTCGAAGAACAACGGCGTCGATCCGCAACTGCTGATCGACCAGTACGGCGCCGATACCGCGCGCCTGTTCACGATGTTCGCCGCACCGCCCGAGCAGCAGCTCGAGTGGTCGGGCGCGGGCGTCGAGGGCGCGAGCCGCTTCCTGCGCCGCGTGTGGAGCTTCGGCTACGGCAACCGCGAAGCGCTCGCCGCGCGCGCCGGTTTCGACGCCGCGACGCTCGGCGATGCCGACAAGGCGTTGCGCCGCGAGATCTACAGCGTGCTGAAGCAGGCCGATTTCGACTACCAGCGTCTGCAGTACAACACGGTCGTGTCGGCCGCGATGAAGATGCTGAACGCGATCGACGGCGCGAAGGGCGCGACGCCCGCCGTGCTGCGCGAGACGTACGGCGTGCTGCTGCGCGTGCTGTACCCGGTCGTGCCGCACGTCACGTTCGAGCTGTGGAAGACGCTCGGCTACGCGGACGAATTCGGCCCGCTGCTCGATGCGCCGTGGCCGAAGGTCGACGAGGCCGCGCTCGAGCAGGCCGAGATCGAACTCGTGCTGCAGGTGAACGGCAAGGTGCGCGGCGCGCTGAAGGTCGCGAAGGACGCGAGCCGCGACGCGATCGAAGCGGCGGCGGTGGCCGACGAGGCATTCGCGAAATTCAGCGACGGCAAGCCGGCGAAGAAGATCGTCGTCGTGCCGGGCCGCCTCGTGAACATCGTCGTCTGACGGCCGCCGGCCGTCGGACGTACCCAGAAGGAGCGAAGGTGATCCGCAGATCGTTTTTGATGCTCGTCGGCAGCGCGGTCGCGCTGTCGGCATGCGGCTTCCAGTTGCGCGGCCAGCAGGACTACGCGTTCAAGCACCTGTTCGTGGCCGGTGCGCCGGCGCCCGTCGAGGCGCGGCTCACGCGCCTCGTCCAGGCCGGCAGCGACACGAAGATCGTCAAGTCGGCGGACGACGCCGACGCCGTGCTGCGCATGTGGGAGTCGCGTGGCCAGAACACGCTGACGCTCAACAAGTACGGCTCCGCGCAGGAGTACGCGCTGTTCTACACGCTGAACTACACGCTGACGAGCAAGGACGGCACCGTGCTGATCCCGCCGAGCGCGATCGCGCTGAACCGCGCGATGACGTACAGCGACCAGTACACGAACGCGAAGGCGCAAGAAGCCGACATCCTGTACGGCGACATGCAGAACGACGCGGTCGATCAGCTGATGCGGCGTCTCGCGATCGTTCACTCGCTGACGCCGGCGCCGGAGGACGTGGTGCCGGGCGTGGCGCCGCGCGCGCCGCTGCCGCCGCCGCCGCTCTGATCGCGGGCGCACGCAGCGATGCAATTGCGACTTGATGCGCTGGAGCCGCACCTCGCGAAGGGGTTGGCCGGGCTCTATACCGTGTACGGCGACGAGCCGCTGCTCGCGCAGGAAGCGTGCGACCGCATTCGTGCGGCCGCGCGCGCGGCCGGCTTTACCGAGCGTTCGGTGCATACGGTCGAGCGCGGCTTCGACTGGAGCGTGCTGCTTGGCGCGACCCAGGCGATGTCGCTGTTCGGCGAGCGTCAGCTGATCGAACTGCGCATTCCGTCGGGCAAGCCCGGCAAGGAAGGCGCCGACGCGTTGAAGACGCTTGCGGCCACACCCAACCCCGACGCGCTGATGCTCGTCACGTTGCCGCGCCTCGACGCGGCCACGCAGAAATCCGCGTGGTTCACCGCGCTGCAGAACGGCGGCGTCGCGCTGAAGATCGATCCGGTCGATCGCGCGCAATTGCCGAACTGGATCGGCCAGCGACTGTCGATGCAGGGCCAGCGCGTCGCATCCGGCGACGACGGGCGCCGCGCGCTGCAGTTCATCGCGGAGCGCGTCGAGGGCAACCTGCTTGCCGCGCACCAGGAAATCCAGAAGCTCGGGCTGCTGTATCCGCAGGGCGCGCTGTCGTTCGAGCAGGTGCACGACGCGGTGCTGAACGTCGCGCGCTACGACGTGTTCAAGCTGAACGAGGCGATGCTCGCCGGCGACGCCGCGCGGCTCGCGCGGATGATCGACGGGCTGAAGGGCGAGGGCGAGGCGATCGTGCTCGTGATGTGGGCCGTCGTCGAGGAACTGCGCACGCTGCTGCGGATCAAGCGCGGCACGACGGCCGGCAAGCCGCTCGCGACGCTGCTGCGCGAGAACCGCGTATGGGGGCCGCGCGAGCGGCTGATCGCGCCCGCGCTGAATCGCGTGTCGGAAGCGATGCTCGAAAAGGCGCTCGCGTTCGCCGCGAAGCTCGACCGGCAGGTCAAGGGCTTGTCCGCCGTCACGCCGGGCCGCCGCACGCAGGACGAACCGCCGCCCGACCCGTGGGACGGGCTGTTCCAGCTCGCGATGACGGTCGCGGGCGCCCGCGGCGAACGACCGCCGACCGCGGGTCGCGTGCGACGCTAAGTCCCGTTCGGGCCTTCAGCGCGCGCTGCGCAACCCGCTTACAATGCTTCGATAGCTGGCGCGGCATATCGGCCGCTGCCCTGCACGGACGGCTGTCCCGCGGATCGTTACTCCCGGATCGCCTCCCCGGATGGCCGTCCCGCTTCCCCACGAATTCATGCCGCCCCGCGCGGCTCGCTTCTCGAGTCACACGATGGATATCGATCAGTACATGACCGACCTGGGCCGTCGCGCCCGGCACGCTTCCCGCGCGATGGCGCGCGCCAGCACGGCTGCGAAGAACGCGGCGCTCGACGCCGTGGCCCGCGCGATCGAACGCGACGCGCAGGCGCTGAAGGACGCGAATGCGCGCGACGTCGCCCGCGCCCGTGAAAAGGGGCTCGATGCGGCGTTCGTCGACCGCCTGACGCTGTCGGACAAGGCGCTGAACACGATGGTCGAAGGGCTGCGCCAGGTCGCGTCGCTGGCCGATCCGATCGGCGAGATCGGCAACCTCAAGTTCCGCCCGAGCGGGATTCAGGTCGGCCAGATGCGCGTGCCGCTCGGCGTGATCGGCATCATCTACGAGTCGCGCCCGAACGTGACGATCGACGCGGCCGCGCTGTGCCTGAAGTCGGGCAACGCGACGATCCTGCGCGGTGGTTCCGAGGCGCTCGAATCGAACGCGGCGCTCGCGAAGCTGATCGGCGAGGGGCTCGAGGCGGCAGGTCTCCCGCAGGACGCGGTGCAGGTCGTCGCGACGGCCGATCGCGCGGCGGTCGGCAAGCTGATCACGATGACCGAATACGTCGACGTGATCGTGCCGCGCGGCGGCAAGAGCCTGATCGAACGGCTGATCAACGAGGCGCGCGTGCCGATGATCAAGCATCTCGACGGCATCTGCCACGTGTACGTCGACGATCGCGCCGATCTCGCGAAGGCGCTGACCGTCTGCGACAACGCGAAGACGCACCGCTACGGCACCTGCAACACGATGGAGACGCTGCTCGTCGCGAGCGGCATCGCCGCGAAGCTGCTGCCGCCGCTGGGCAAGCTGTATCGCGACAAGCAGGTCGAACTGCGCGTCGATGCGGCCGCGCGCGCGGTGCTCGCCGATGCGGGCGTCGGCCCGCTCGTCGACGCGACGGAAGAAGACTGGCACACCGAATATCTCGCGCCGGTGCTCGCGATCAAGGTCGTCGACGGCCTCGACGCCGCGATCGAGCACATCAACCATTACGGCTCGCATCACACGGATGCGATCGTCACCGAGGATCACGACCGCGCGATGCGGTTCCTGCGCGAAGTCGATTCGGCGAGCGTGATGGTCAATGCGTCGACGCGTTTCGCGGATGGCTTCGAATTCGGCCTCGGCGCGGAAATCGGCATCTCGAACGACAAGCTGCACGCACGCGGCCCGGTCGGCCTGGAAGGGCTCACGTCGCTGAAGTACGTGGTGCTCGGGCACGGCGAAGGCCGTCAGTAAGTCAACAGCGAGGCGCACAACCGATGGCAATGCTCTGGGTCAAGACGTTCCATATCGTTCTGATCGCCGCGTGGTTCGCGGGGCTGTTCTACCTGCCGCGCATCTACGTGAACCTGGCCATGGAGACCGATCCGGCCGCGGTGCGGCGCCTGCTGCTGATGGCGCGCAAGCTGTTCCGTTTCATGACGATGATCGCGGTGCCCGCGCTCGCGTGCGGGCTGTGGCTGTGGCTCGTGATCGGCATCGGCCAGGGGCAGGGCTGGATTCACGCGAAGGTGACGGTCGTGCTGCTGCTGATCGTCTATCACGCGTATTGCGGGCACCTGCTGCGGGTGTTCGAACGCGGCGAGAACCGCCGCACCGACAAGTGGTATCGCGTGTTCAACGAACTGCCGGTGCTCGGCATGCTCGCGGCGGTCGCGCTGGTGGTGATCAAGCCGTTCTGAGTTCGCGGCAACGCACGGCCGGCGGTCGATGTGCAACGGCGCCCCTCAGGGCGCCGTTCGTCGTTTACGTACGTGCCAGCTAGCGGCTGATTCGCCGGATCGCGAGTCGGTCACTCGCCGGCGGGGCGCGGTGCCCGAATCAATCCTTCGTGCCGTCGTCGATCCGCCTGCGCGTGATCGCCTCCTTCGCGCGCCCGACGCGCTCCATCAGCGCCGGCCCGCGCGACAGCGCGACGCCGACCGCGAGGATGTCGCCGATCGCGAGATGCGACATCCGCGACGTCATCGGCGAGAACACGTCCGTTTCCTCGGCGACGTTCGACGCGAGGCTGACCGTCGCGAGCTTCGCGAGCGGCGAATGGCTCTGCGTGATCGCGACGACTTTCGCGCCGCACGCGAGCGCGGAGCGCGCGGCGTCGACGATGTCGCGCGTGCGGCCGGTGTTCGAGATCGCGACGACGACGTCGTGCGGCCCGAGCAGCGCCGACGACATCGAGAACGTGTGCGGGTCCGAATACGCGACGCTCGGCACGCCGAGCCGGAAGAACTTGTGCTGGATGTCCTGCGCGGCGATGCCCGAGCCGCCGGCGCCGTAGAACTCGATGCGCGACGCGTTCGACAGCAGCGCGATCGCGTCGGCGACGCTGCCGGCGGACAGGCTGTTGCGCACTTCGATCAGCGCGCCGATCGTGCGGTCGAACACCTTGCCGATGATGCCGGGCGCCGGTTCGTTCGGCTCGACGTCGCGGTACACCGACGATACGCCCGGCGCGACGCTCTGCGCGAGCCGGATCTTGAATTCGCGAAAGCCGCTGCAGCCGAGCGCCTGGCAGAAGCGCGCGATGGTCGGCTGGCTGACGCCGGCGCGCATCGACAGCTCGGTCATCGCGAGGTCGAGCACCTCGCGCGGCGCGGCGAGAATGTAGTCGGCGAGCTTGCGCTCGGACGGGCGCAACTCGGCGCGGATCGCTTCAATGCGGGGCAGCATGGGGCGGCAGGTGGAAATCGGGTTCGGATGAGCGAGTGTATCGCAATCGAATTGTAGAAAATCTACATGAAAATACTAGCGTAACCGCAACGATTCCGACGTCAGGTTAACGGTGCGAGTTAGGGTTTTTACTAATTAAAGCCTTGCTGGTGGCGGGAATGGCAGTTGCGAACGTGTTAATCAGCATTGCGTGCTTGTAGTTTTTCTACTAGACTGCCTTCGTTCGATCGACGAAGCTCGACCGTCCCCACGATTCCAACCGCCGGTGTCGGCCGGCATACAGGAGCGCCCAGCATGACGTCGCTGCACCCCACTCTGGCGAAGGTCACCGAACGCGTGATCGCCCGCAGCCAATCGACCCGTTCCGCCTATCTGCAGCGCATCGACGGCGCGCAAGGCAAGTTCCCGGCACGCGGCGCGCTGTCGTGCGCGAACCTCGCGCACGGCTTCGCGGGCCTCGAGGGTAACGACAAGTTCGCGATCAAGGCGATCCGCGAGCCGAACATCGGCATCGTGTCCTCGTACAACGAGATGCTGTCCGCGCACGCGCCGTACAAGGATTTCCCCGAGATCATCAAGGCCGCCGCGCGCGAGAACGGCGGGGTCGCGCAGTTCGCGGGCGGCGTGCCCGCGATGTGCGACGGCGTCACGCAGGGCAACCCGGGGATGGAGCTGTCGCTGTTCTCGCGCGAGGCGATCGCGATGGGCACGGCGATCGCGCTCACGCACAACATGTTCGACGCGGCGCTCTGCCTCGGCATCTGCGACAAGATCGTGCCGGGCCTCTTGATCGGCGCGCTGCAGTTCGGCCACCTGCCGACGATCTTCGTGCCGGCCGGCCCGATGACGAGCGGCCTGTCGAACGACGACAAGGCGAAGATCCGCCAGCAGTTCGCGACCGGCCAGGTCGGCCGCGACGCGCTGCTCGAAGCCGAATCGGCCGCATATCACGGCCACGGTACCTGCACGTTCTACGGCACCGCGAACAGCAACCAGATGCTGATGGAGCTGATGGGGCTGCACCTGCCGGGCTCGGCCTTCGTTCATCCGCACACGCCGCTGCGCACCGCGCTGACGGCCGAGGCCGCGCGCCGCGTGCTCGACCTCACCGTCGAGCGCGGCCACTACACGCCGATCGGCCATGTGATCGACGAGAAGGCGATCGTCAACGGGATCGTCGCGCTACTCGCGACGGGCGGCTCGACCAACCACACGCTGCACCTCGTCGCGATCGCCCGCGCGGCCGGCATCCTGATCGACTGGAACGACTTCGACGAGCTGTCGGCCGTCGTGCCGCTGCTCGCGAAGATCTACCCGAACGGCAAGGCCGACGTGAACCATTTCCACGCGGCGGGCGGTGTCGCGTTCCTGGTACGCAACCTGCTCGAAGGCGGGCTGCTGCACGAGGACGTGACGACGGTCGCAGGCAAGGGGCTCGCGCACTACACGAAGGAGCCGAAGCTGATCGACGGCAAGCTGACGTGGGTCGACGGCGCGGCGGAGAGCCACGACACGAAGGTGCTGCGCGGCATTCGCGAGCCGTTCCAGCCGGACGGCGGCCTGCGCCTGATGCAGGGCCGGCTCGGCCGCGGCGTGATCAAGATCTCGGCCGTCGCGCCCGAGCACCGCAAGGTGAAGGCGCCGGCGATCGTGTTCGACTCGCAGGAAGCCGTGCAGGAAGCGTTCGATCGCGGTGAGCTGAAGCGCGATTTCGTCGCGGTGGTGCGCTTCCAGGGCGCGCGCGCGAACGGCATGCCCGAGCTGCACCGTTTGACGCCGCTGCTCGGCGTGCTGCAGGATCAGGGCTTCCACGTCGCGCTGGTGACCGACGGCCGCATGTCGGGCGCATCGGGCAAGGTGCCGGCCGTGATCCACGTGTCGCCGGAGGCGCTGCTGGCCGGCCCGATCGGCAAGGTGAAGACGGGCGACATGCTCGTGATCGACGCCGAAGCCGGCGTGCTTGACATCGAGGTCGACGACGCCGAGTGGCATGCGCGCCCGGTCGCGCAGCCGCGGCACCAGGCCGAGAACGAAGTCGGTTTCGGGCGCGAACTGTTCGGCGTGTTCCGTGCGGCGGCCGCACCGGCCGAGCAGGGCGCATCGGTTTTCGGGACGCTGGTCGGCGAAACGGCCGCCCACGTCGCCGCATGAATTTCAAGGAGCCAATTCAATGAAGACGATTGCTGAAATCGTGAAGCTGGGCCCGGTCATTCCGGTGCTCGCGTTCGACTCGGTCGAGCAGGGCGAAAACGTGTCGCGCGCGTTGCACGCGGGCGGCGTGAAGGTGCTCGAGATCACGCTGCGCACGCCGGCCGGGCTGGAAGCGATCCAGCGCGCGAGCCAGCTCGCGGACGACATCGTCGTCGGCGTCGGCACGATCACGAAGCCCGAGCACTGCGCGCAGGCGAAGCGCGCGGGCGCGAAGTTCGGCGTGTCGCCGGGCCTGACGAAGGAGCTGCACCTCGCGTCGCTCGACGCGGGCCTGCCGCTGCTGCCGGGCGTGATGACGCCGAGCGACATCATCCAGGCGCTCGAATTCGGCTACGAGATCGTGAAGTTCTTCCCCGCGCAGCAGGCGGGCGGCGTGCCGATGTTGCAGGCGTTCCACGGCCCGTTCCCGGCGCTGAAGTTCTGCCCGACCGGCGGCATCACGGTCGACACCGCGCCGAACTTCCTGAAACTGCCGAACGTCGTGTGCGTCGGCGGCTCGTGGCTCACGCCGAAGGCCGCGCTCGCCGCGCAGGACTGGGCCGAAGTCACGCGCCTCGCGCAAGCGGCGAGCCAGCTGCCCCGTTAAGACTTGTACCAGATGACGGTTTGGCCCTCGGAAAGCAAGCGTTAGTGCTTGTTTTACCGAGGGTTTTTGCTGATGGAACCGGTTCTATCCGCGGATCGCAAAGATAAGTAAAATTCAGCGTCCTGACGGGGGGTACCCCCGTGTTTCGGAGACTCGCATAGCCGGGCATACTCGCAACGACTCGCCCGGTTCGAACAATTCTAGGAGGAGTGCCACATGGGGGCCGTCCAAGGCAGCATGCTGCTCGTATTCACGCTGATCGCGATTGCCGCGCTGATCCTGATGATCGCGCGCTACAAGATCTACCCGTTCCTGGTGCTGATCATCGTTTCGCTCGGCCTCGGCCTCGTCGTCGGCATGCCGATGGACAAGATCGTCAAGTCGTTCGAAACGGGCACCGGCGGCACGCTCGGCCACATCGCGATCGTCGTCGGCCTCGGCACGATGCTCGGCAAGATGATGGCCGAATCGGGTGGCGCCGAACGGATCGCGACCACGCTGATCGACTGGTTCGGTGAAAAGAACATCCACTGGGCGATGATGTTCGTCGCGATCATCGTCGGCCTGCCGGTGTTCTTCGAAGTCGGCTTCGTGCTGCTGATCCCGATCGCGTTCAACGTCGCGAAGCGCACCGGCAAGTCGCTGCTCGTCGTCGGCCTGCCGATGGTGGCCGGCCTGTCGGTCGTGCACGGGCTGATCCCGCCGCACCCGGCCGCGCTGCTGGCCGTCCAGCAATACGGCGCCGATATCGGCAAGACGATCGCCTTCGGCCTGGTCGTCGGCGTGCCGACCGCGATCATCGCGGGCCCGCTGTTCGCGCTGATGATCTCGAAGTTCGTGAAGCTGCCGGAAAACAACCCGCTCGCGTCGCAATTCGTCGATTCGAACGCGGACGGCCGCAAGCGCGAACTGCCGAGCTTCGGCATCACGCTGTTCACGATCCTGCTGCCCGTCGTGCTGATGCTCGTCGGCAGCTGGGCCGACCTGGTGTTCACGCCGAAGTCGCTGCCCAACAACCTGCTGCGCTTTGCGGGCAACTCGGACGTCGCGCTGCTGATCGCCGTGCTCGTGAGCTTCTGGACCTTCGGCGCGAAGCAGGGCTTCAACCGCGACCAGATCCAGAAATTCTGCGGCGAGTGCCTGGCGCCGATCGCCGGGATCACGCTGATCGTCGGCGCGGGCGGCGGCTTCGGCGGCGTCCTGCGCGACAGCGGGATCTCGCAGCAGATCGTCGAGACCGCGAAGCATGCGCACCTGTCGCCGCTGCTGCTCGGCTGGTTCGTCGCGGCGCTGATGCGTCTCGCGACGGGTTCGGCCACGGTCGCGATGACGACGGCCTGCGGTATCGTCGCGCCGATCGCGGCGGCGTCGGGCGCGTCGGTCCGGCCGGAGCTGCTCGTGCTCGCGACGGGCTCGGGCTCGCTGATCTTCTCGCACGTGAACGACGGCGGCTTCTGGCTGATCAAGGAATATTTCGGGATGACGGTCGGTCAGACGTTCAAGACCTGGTCGCTGCTTGAAACCATCATCTCGGTGCTCGGTCTGAGTTTTACGCTGTTGCTGAGCGTGGTTCTGTAACAAGGGGTAGTCAATGATTCTGATCGCAATGGGCGTGTCGGGCGCGGGCAAGTCGCTGATCGGCGAAATGCTGGCGGAACGCCTGTCGTGCAGCTATACCGATGGCGACGCGTTTCACAGCGCGGCGAACAAGGAAAAGATGCACCACGGCATTCCGCTGACCGATGAAGACCGCTGGCCGTGGCTGCGCACGATCCGCGCGGCCATCGAGGAAAAGCAGCGCGCCGGCGAAACCGCCGTGTTCACGTGCTCGTCGCTGAAGCGGTCGTACCGCGACGTGCTGCGCGGCACCGACACCGACGTGCGGTTCGTGTACCTGAAGGGTTCGTTCGAGGTGCTGCAGGAGCGTCTGAAGAGCCGCACCGGCCATTTCTTCGATCCGTCGCTGCTGAAGAGCCAGCTCGACACGCTCGAGGAGCCGGGCCCGGACGAAGCGATCGAGCTCAGCATCGAACTGACGCCCGAGCAGATCGTCGATCAGGTCATGCTGAAGATCGGCCACGCGCAGCAGCACTGAGCGCGGTTCGCGGTCATCGTCATGAAAAAGGCGCCTTCGGGCGCCTTTTTCGTTGGCGATGCGCAAGCCGGTCAGGCCATGCGCGCGCGTTGTGCGATGCCGTCGAGCAGCACGTCGAGCATCGTGTCGTACACGACGGCCGGATCGAGCTGTGCGTAGAGCGGAGCGGCCGACTTGACGAGCGGATGCGCGGCGTCGGACAGCGCGTGCATTTCCGCGAGCTCGACCTCGTTCGCGGGCCGCGTGAGGCCGCCCGCTTCGGCGGCGGCGAGCCCGATCACGCTCGCGTACCAGCCGACGCATACCGACGGCAGCGCCGCGCGCGGGATGCCGGCATCGGTCAGCGCGCGATGCACGGCCTCGATGTGCGCGAGATCGGCCGGGCCGGTGCTCATGTGCCGCTGCAGCAGCGCGAACGCGGCGGGGTAGCGCAACGCGAGCGTGCGGTACTGGCGCGCGAGGTCGCGCAGCCGTTCGCGCCACGGCAGTGACGGATCGACCGGCACGAGCGAGCGCGACAGCGCATTCGCGATCGCGCGGCTCAGGCCGTCCTTCGACTTGAAGTGATACAGCACGCTCATCGGGTCGCAGCCGACCGATTGCGCGAGCTTGCGCACGCTGAACGAGGCTTCGCCGACGTCTTCGAGCAGCGCGAGCGCGGCCGCGACGAGCGCGTCCTTGTCGAGGCCGCGCGGCCCTTGGGCGGGTTTGTCTTTCATCGAGGTGGGCTGGCAGGCCGGCACGGTGCCGGCTGTAAACTTGACGAAAGCTTATTCTACACTGTAGAATTATTTCTGCGGTGTAGAAATTGGGTGTCCCGGCACCTTTCAAGACGTGCTTTCGCACAGTCCGGGATCCAGGCGGCACGAGCGTGCCCGCCGTCAACACGGGCCATCGCGCCTCTTTTCTCGTTGACACCCATGTGGAACCGGCTGCCCCCACCCGCGAAGCCGACAGGCTCTTCGACAGGCGGCCCAAGACCATGCAAGTGCAATCATGACGTCCAACAACAAGCCCTTGATCCAGGGCGAAGCGCGTTTCGCGCAAACGCAACTGAACATCGAAAAAGACAACTGGAACTGGTGCGATCCGGCCCGCTACGACGGCGAACGCCCGGCCAACTGGTACGAGGCGTCGTTGTCGCGCCATGAAAACAGCGCGCCGCTCGCGCACGACATCGTGTGCGACGTGCTCGTGATCGGCGCCGGGCTGCTCGGCGCATCGGCCGCGCTGCATCTCGCGCAAGCGGGCGTCGACACGATTCTCGTCGACAAGCATCACGTCGGTTCGGCCGCGTCCGGCCGCAACGGCGGGCAACTCACGCCCGGCCTCGCGCGCTGGGAAGCGGCCGACATGATCGAGAACCTGTCGCACGCCGATGCGAAGCGGCTGTGGCGCTTCGCGTCGGCCGAGTCGATGGACCTGATCGACGAAATCGGCGCCCGCTACGCGCTCGATCTCGACCGCAAGCGCGGCCACGTCACGGCGGCGGTTCACCCCGGCCACATGAGTGCGCTGCTCGACGGCGCGGATGCGCGCCGCCATCTCGGCGACGCGGGCGTGACGCTCGTCGGCCGTCATCAGCTGCACGACGAATACGTGCGCTCGGGGCTGTATCACGGCGCGGCGATCGACGCGATCGGCGGGCAGATCCATCCGCTCGCGCTGGTGCGCGGCCTCGTGCACGGCTTCCGGCTGAACGGCGGTGCCCTGTTCGAAGGCACCGAAGTGCTCGAGCTCGACGAGACGCCCGCCGGCGTCGTCGCGACGACGCCGGGCGGCACCATCACCGCGCGCAAGGGTGTGGTGCTCGCGCTGCACAACACGACGTTCCGGCTGCTCGACGACGGCGCGGCGACCACGGTGCCGTTCTTCACATACGTGAGCGTGACGGCGCCGCTCGACGTCGACGTCGCGACGCTGCTGCCGGCCGGCATGCCGGTGTACGACACGCAGTTCCAGATCGACTACTACCGGCCGGTGCGCGGCAACCGCCTGCTGTTCGGCGGGCAGGGCACCGGCAGCTGCTGGGCGCAGCCCGACGTCAACGCGTATTTGCTGACGCGGCTGAACACGGTGTTTGCGCAGCACGACGGCCGCTTCGCGCTCGACTACTGCTGGAGCGGCGTGAGCGACTTCACGCTGAACGGCGCGACCGACAGCCGCAAGACCGACGGCCGCGTGCCGATGTACATGGTGCAAGGCTGGAGCGGGCACGGCGTCGCGCAGACGGTGCGAATCGGCAAGGCGATCTGCGACGATTTCGTCGGCCGCAACGACGATTTCTCGATGCTCACGGGCATCGATCACCGCGCGATTCCGCTCGGCCGGCAGTTGTCGCCGATCGCGATTCCGGCCGCGAAGGCGGCGATGAGCGTGATGAGCGCGCTGAACCCGGGGCGGATGATCTCGTTCTGATCGGCTGCGGCAGGCAATAAAAAGCCCGATGCGAATCGCTTCGCATCGGGCTTTTTTCGTCGGGGCGACGGCGGTGCTTACGCGATCCGCTTCGCGAGTTCGACGGCCTTGCCGATGTACGACGCCGGGGTCATCGCGAGCAGGCGGTTCTTCGCATCCTGCGGGATCGCGAGCGTGCCGACGAATTCCTGCAGCGCTTCGCGCGTGATGCCCTTGCCGCGCGTCAGTTCCTTCAACTGCTCGTACGGGTTCTCGATGCCGTAGCGGCGCATCACCGTCTGCACCGGCTCGGCGAGCACTTCCCAGCAGTTGTCGAGATCTTCGTTCAGGCGCTGCGGATTCACTTCGAGCTTGTCGAGGCCGCGGATCAGCGAGTCGTACGCGAGCAGCGAGTAGCCGAGCGCGACGCCCATGTTGCGCAGCACCGTCGAGTCGGTCAGGTCGCGCTGCCAGCGCGACACCGGCAGCTTGTCGGCGAGGTGGCGCAGCGTCGCGTTCGCGAGGCCGAGGTTGCCTTCCGAGTTCTCGAAGTCGATCGGGTTGACCTTGTGCGGCATCGTCGACGAGCCGATTTCGCCGGCCTTCGTCTTCTGCTTGAAGTAGCCGACCGAGATGTAGCCCCACACGTCGCGGTCGAGGTCGAGCAGGATCGTGTTCGCGCGGGCGACCGCGTCGAACAGTTCGGCCATGTAGTCGTGCGGCTCGATCTGGATCGTGTACGGGTTGAACGTGAGCTTCAGGCGGTTCTCGATCACGTCGCGCGAGAACGCTTCCCAGTCGAATTCCGGATACGCGGACAGATGCGCGTTGAAGTTGCCGACCGCGCCGTTCATCTTGCCGAGGATCTCGACCTTCTCGATGCGCGTGATCGCGCGGGCGAGGCGCGCGGCGACGTTCGCGAGTTCCTTGCCGAGCGTCGTCGGGCTGGCCGGCTGGCCGTGCGTGCGCGACAGCATCGGCTGCTCGGCGTGCGCGTGCGCGAGTGCGACGAGGCGCTGGTAGACCGTGCGCAGTGCCGGCAGGATCACGTGTTCGCGCGCGCCGGCGAGCATCATGCCGTGCGACGTGTTGTTGATGTCCTCGGACGTGCACGCGAAGTGGATGAATTCGCTCGCCTTCTCGAGTTCGGCCTGGCCCTTCACCGATTCCTTCAGCCAGTATTCGACGGCCTTCACGTCGTGGTTCGTCACGCGCTCGATTTCCTTGATGCGTGCGGCGTCGTGCGCGGTGAAGCGCTCGGCGAGCTGCAGCAGGAACTGCTCGGAGGCTTCCGAGAAGCGCGGGACTTCCGCGAAGCCGGCGCGCGACAGCGCGATCAGCCAGTGCACCTCCACGGTGACGCGGTGGCGCATGAAGGCGGCTTCGGAGAGCCAGTCGCGCAGCGCTTCGGTCTTGCTGGCGTAGCGGCCGTCGATGGGCGAGAGCGCGGTGAGGGCGAAAAGCGTATCGGGACGAGTGTCGGACATGATCGGGCAGGGCCTTTTGGGGCCGGGGCGAACGAGGGGAGGAGAATCCGGCATTTTACCATCGGCGCGCGTCGATTCCGGCCGAACCGGTCCGGCCGCGGCTGCCGCGGGCGCGCGCGGTTCGGGCGGCATCGGGGCGTTGCGCGAATGGCGGGCCGGCGGGTGCCCGCGCCGGCTTGCCGGGCCGCGTTCGACGCCGCCGGCCGGGCCCGCCCGCCGGTAGAATGCAGGCTTCTTCCCGACCGCCGCCCGCCGCGCCCGCCTGCATGGAACTGAAATGGCTCGAAGACTTCGTCTCGCTCGCGGAAACGCGCAGCTTTAGCCGGTCCGCCGAGCTGCGGCACGTATCGCAGCCGGCGTTTTCTCGGCGCATCCAGGCGCTCGAGGCGTGGCTCGCGACCGAGCTGATCGACCGTTCGGTCTATCCGACGCGGCTCACGCAGGCCGGACAGATCTTCTACGAGCAGGCACTGACGATGCTGTCGCAGGCGCACGAGGCGCGCACGCTGCTGCGCGGCCACGTCGGCGCGCCGGTGCCGACGATCGAATTCGCGGTGCCGCACACGCTGTCGCTCACGTATTTCCCGCGCTGGCTCGAGCGGATCGAGGCGAAGATGGGCCAGGTCCACACGCGGCTGCGCGCGCTGAACGTGCACGACGCGGTGCTGTCGCTGGTCGAGGGCGGCTGCGATCTCGTGATGGGCTACCACCACCCGAGCCACCCGGTCGCGCTCGATCCGGCCCGCTACGACATGCTCGTCCTCGGCAGCGAGCCGATCAGCCCGTTCTCCGCGCCCGGCCGCGCGGGCCGGCCGCGCCACACGCTGCCGGGCGCGGCCGACGCGCGCGTGCCGTACCTGTCGTATACGCCGAACGCGTATCTCGGCCGGATGACCGAAGTCATCATCGCGAACGCGCCGACGCGGCTGTTCCTCGATCGCGTGTACGAAACCGACATGGCCGAAGGGCTGAAGGCGATGGCGCTCGCCGGCCACGGCGTCGCGTTCCTGCCGCACAGCGCGGTCGACGATGCGGTCGCGGGCGGCCGGCTGATCCGGCTCGACCGGTCGGCGCGCGGCGGCGCGCATCCATTCACGCTGACGATGGAGATCCGGCTGTACTGCGACAAGCTCGCGCTGCAGGGCGACGACCCGCGCCAGAAGCTCGTGCGTGCGCTGTGGGACGTCGTGCGCGACGAACTGCGCGAGACCACCGGCGACACCACGGGTTAACTACCGGCAGTTAATCCGGCCGACCGGCTCACCCAACTGACGACGGCCTTGCAGCGCCTGACGGACGGCTGTCCGGCGGCTGGCCCGCATTCACGCAATCCGATTTTTCACGAACGCGATGCACGGCCGATCGCGGGCGTTCTTGCGCAAATCGACCGCGGATTTGCGAAAAATCGCGATCATGCAAGAAACGCATAATCGAATAAACAAACGGCATTGGATAAAAAAAACGGGTTTTTCGACAATGTGCGCAATCCGTTGAACGTTGGAGCTTCCATGTCTTCGCAACAGCAGTCCATCCCGTCCTACCTGCACGCCGACGATCTCGGCCCGTGGGGCAACTACCTTCAGCAGGTCGATCGCGTCGCGCCGTACCTCGGTTCGCTGTCGCGCTGGCTCGAAACGCTGAAGCGTCCGAAGCGCATCCTGATCGTCGACTGCCCGATCGAGCTCGACAACGGCACCGTCGCGCACTTCGAAGGCTATCGCGTGCAGCACAACGTGTCGCGCGGTCCGGGCAAGGGCGGCGTGCGCTACCACCAGGACGTGACGCTGTCGGAAGTGATGGCGCTGTCGGCATGGATGTCGGTGAAGAACGCGGCCGTGAACGTGCCGTACGGCGGCGCGAAGGGCGGTATCCGCGTCGACCCGCGCAAGCTGTCGCGTGGTGAGCTCGAGCGCGTGACGCGCCGCTACACCAGCGAAATCGGCATCATCATCGGGCCGAACACGGACATCCCGGCGCCGGACGTCAACACCAACGAACAGGTGATGGCGTGGATGATGGACACGTACTCGATGAACCAGGGCCAGACGTCGACCGGCGTCGTGACCGGCAAGCCGATCGCGCTCGGCGGTTCGCTCGGCCGCAAGGAAGCAACGGGCCGCGGCGTGTTCGTCGTCGGTTCGGAAGCGGCGAAGAAGAAGGGCCTGGAAATCGAAGGCGCGCGCATCGTGGTGCAGGGCTTCGGCAACGTCGGCGGCATCGCGGCGAAGCTGTTCCAGGAAGCGGGCGCGAAGGTGATCGCGGTGCAGGATCACACGGGCACGATCTACCAGCCGGCCGGCCTCGATTCGAACAAGCTGCTCGACCACGTCGCACGCACGGGCGGCGTCGCGGGCTTCGAAGGCGCCGAGCCGATGCCGAACGACGAGTTCTGGACGGTCGAGACCGACATCCTGATCCCGGCGGCGCTGGAAAACCAGATCACCGAGAAGAACGCGGCGAAGATCCGCACGAAGATCATCGTCGAAGGCGCGAACGGCCCGACGACGACGGCGGCGGACGACATCCTGAGCGCGAACGGCGTGCTCGTGATTCCCGACGTGATCGCGAACGCGGGTGGCGTGACCGTGTCGTACTTCGAGTGGGTGCAGGATTTCTCGAGCTTCTTCTGGACGGAAGACGAGATCAACCATCGTCTCGAGCGCGTGATGCGCGAAGCGTTCGCCGGCGTGTGGGCGGTCGCGGAAGAGCACAAGGTGACGGTGCGTACGGCGGCGTTCATCGTCGCGTGCAAGCGCATCCTGATGGCGCGCGAAATGCGCGGCCTCTACCCCTGATCGGGCGTCCCCGACCGGGCGTCCCTAACCGGGCGTCCCTAACCGGGCGTCCCTAACCGGGCGTCCCCGATCGACGACCATGATCGATTCATGACGCAATCCACCCGATTGTGGATATGAACCCGCGCGGGCGGTGCCGAATCCGGCACCGCCCGCGCGCGCATCTGGAGCGCCCGGAGCCGGGAGGAAGGCATCGCACAGGGCGATTCGTAGTGCGGTAAACAACCAGTACTTTCAAAAATATTACTTTGATACACTGGCGCGGGTTTTAGCCAAGGAGATGACCAAAATGAAATACCACAAGGCAGTCCTGATGGCCGCGGCGCTGTGCGCGTTCGCAAGCGGCGCGTACGCTCAGGAGACTGGCACGCTGAAGAAGATCAAGGACACGGGCGTGATCGCGCTGGGCCACCGCGAATCGTCGATTCCGTTCTCCTACTACGACCAGAACCAGCAGGTGGTCGGCTATTCGCGCGAGTTCCAGCTGAAGATCGTGGACGCGGTGAAGAAGAAGCTGAACCTGCCGAACCTGCAGGTGAAGAACATCCCCGTCACGTCGCAGAACCGCATTCCGCTGGTGCAGAACGGCACGGTCGACATCGAGTGCGGCTCGACCACCAACAACCTCGAGCGTCAGCAGCAAGCCGCGTTCTCCGACACGATCTTCGTGATCGGCACGCGCCTGATGACGAAGAAGGATTCGGGCGTCAAGGATTTCGCCGACCTGAAGGGCAAGACGGTCGTGACGACCGCCGGCACGACGTCGGAGCGCCTGCTGCGCAAGATGAACAACGACAAGCAGCTCGGCATGAACATCATCAGCGCGAAGGATCACGGCGATTCGTTCAACACGCTGGAATCGGGCCGCGCGGTCGCGTTCATGATGGACGACGCGCTGCTCGCGGGCGAGCGCGCGAAGGCGAAGCAGCCGGGCGAGTGGGTGATCGTCGGCACGCCGCAATCGGAAGAGGCTTACGGCTGCATGATGCGCAAGGGTGACGCCGATTTCAAGAAGGTCGTCGACGACGCGATCTCGCAAGTGGAGAAGTCGGGCGAAGCCGCGAAGATCTACGCGAAGTGGTTCGAGAACCCGATTCCGCCGAAGGGGCTGAACCTGAACTTCCCGCTGTCCGATTCGATGAAGAAGCTGTACGCGAACCCGAACGACAAGGCGCTCGACTGACCGCACGGCCGTTGATGCAGAAATGACGCTAATGAGACGGAAGAGGCCACGCTTCTTCCGTTTCTTTTTGCTGGAGTCTTGCCCATGTCTTACCACTGGAACTGGGGCATCTTCCTGAGCCCCGTGTCGACCGGCGAGCCGACGACTTATTTCGGATGGCTGATGTCCGGCTTCTGGGTGACGATCGAAGTGTCGCTCGTCGCCTGGGTCATCGCGCTGATCGTCGGGTCGCTGTTCGGCGTGCTGCGCACCGTGCCGAACAAGTGGCTCGCCGCGATCGGCACCGTGTACGTGTCGATCTTCCGGAACATCCCGCTGATCGTGCAGTTCTTCGTCTGGTATCTCGTGATACCCGAGTTGCTGCCTGCGTCGATCGGCACCTGGATCAAGCAGTTGCCGCCCGGCACGCAGTTCTTTACCGCGTCGATCATCTGTCTCGGCCTGTTCACGGGCGCGCGCGTGTGCGAACAGGTGCGCTCGGGGATCAACGCGCTGCCGAAGGGCCAGCGCGCGGCCGGCCTCGCGATGGGCTTCACGCAATGGCAGACGTATCGCTACGTACTGCTGCCCGTCGCGTACCGGATCATCGTGCCGCCGCTCACGTCGGAATTCCTGAACATCTTCAAGAACTCCGCCGTCGCGTCGACGATCGGCCTGCTCGACCTGTCCGCGCAGGCGCGCCAGCTCGTCGACTACACGGCGCAGACTTACGAGTCGTTCATCGCGGTCACGCTCGCCTACGTGCTGATCAACCTCGTCGTGATGGCGTTCATGCGCTGGATCGAAGGCCGCACGCGGCTGCCCGGCTATATCGGAGGCAAGTGATGCATCAGTTCGACTGGAGTAGTATTCCCGGCGCGCTGCCGACGCTGTGGTCGGGGGCGGTCGTCACGTTCAAGATCACGCTGATCGCGATCGTGATCGGGATCGTCTGGGGCACGCTGCTCGCGCTGCTGCGGCTGTCCGGCGTGAAGCCGCTCGCATGGTTCGCGAAAGCGTACGTGACGGTGTTCCGCTCGATCCCGCTCGTGATGGTGCTGCTGTGGTTCTTCCTGATCGTGCCGCAGCTGCTGCAGGGCGTGCTCGGGCTGTCGCCGACGATCGACATCCGCCTCGCGTCGGCCATGGTCGCGTTCTCGTTGTTCGAAGCCGCGTATTATTCCGAGATCATCCGCGCCGGCATCCAGGCGGTGCCGCGCGGGCAGGTGAATGCCGCGTTCGCGCTCGGCATGAACTACGCGCAGGCGATGCGCCTCGTGATCCTGCCGCAGGCGTTCCGCGCGATGGTCCCGCTGCTGCTCACGCAGGCGATCGTCCTGTTCCAGGATACGTCGCTCGTGTACGTGATCAGTCTCGCGGACTTCTTCCGCACGGCCGCCAACGTCGGCGATCGCGACGGCACGACCGTCGAGATGGTCCTGTTCGCCGGCGCATGCTATTTCGTGATTTGCTCGTTGGCGTCTGCTCTCGTCAAGGGTCTCCAGAAAAAGGTCACAAGATGATTTCCATCAAGAACGTTTCGAAGTGGTACGGCCAGTTTCAGGTCCTCACCGAATGCACGACCGAGGTGAAGAAAGGCGAAGTGGTCGTCGTGTGCGGCCCGTCGGGCTCCGGCAAGTCGACGCTGATCAAGACCGTGAACGGCCTGGAGCCGTTCCAGCAGGGCGAGATCCTCGTGAACGGCCAGTCGGTCGGCGACAAGAAGACGAACCTGTCGAAGCTGCGCTCGAAGGTCGGGATGGTGTTCCAGCATTTCGAGCTGTTCCCGCACCTGTCGATCACCGAGAACCTGACGCTCGCGCAGATCAAGGTGCTCGGCCGCGGCAAGGACGAAGCGAACGAGAAGGGCATGAAGCTGCTCGATCGCGTCGGCCTGAAGGCGCATGCGCACAAGTATCCGGGCCAGTTGTCGGGCGGCCAGCAGCAGCGTGTCGCGATCGCGCGCGCGCTGTCGATGGATCCGATCGCGATGCTGTTCGACGAGCCGACGTCCGCGCTCGATCCCGAGATGATCAACGAAGTGCTCGACGTGATGGTCGAACTCGCGCAGGAAGGGATGACGATGATGGTCGTCACGCACGAGATGGGCTTCGCGAAGAAGGTCGCGCATCGCGTGATCTTCATGGACAAGGGCGCGATCGTCGAGGACGACCGCAAGGACGATTTCTTCTCGAATCCGAAATCGGACCGCGCGAAGGACTTCCTCGCGAAGATCCTGCACTGAGCGTTCGCGCGTCTTGCGCGCACCCCATGCGAAAACCGCCCGGCATGCCGCCGGGCGGTTTTTTTTCGTCCGCCGCCGGGCGTTACCAGCTGTACCGGTAGCCGACCTGCCCGACGATCCCGCGCCGGTAATCGCCGCCGATGTTGCGTGCGATCTTCGCATTCGCGTACAGCTCGCCCGACTTGCCGAAGCCGGCGGTCACGCCGATGCCGAGCTCGTACCAGGTGCGCCCGAGATGCGTCGCGAACGGCGTGCCGCCGACCACGGTCTGCCCCGGCGACAGGAAGTCGTGCAGCACGTCGGCCGTGAAGTACGGCGTCGCGGCGCCGCCGCCCGCGTCCGACTGGAGGTTCGGCCGGAAGATACGCACGCCGACGCGGCCGCGCAGCGCATTCGTCGTCGTGCCCGACACGGCCGACACGTTGTCGTTGAACCCGTTCAGGTTCAGGTACTGATACATCAGTTGCGCCTGCGGCTCGACCGCGACCGGCAACGTGCCGATCGCGAACGGCTTGCCGACTTCCTGCGACAGCGCGACGCCGAAGCCGTTCTGCGACGCCTCGTTGCCGTAGCTGTCGCGATAGCGGTTGCCGTAGTGCGTGACCTGCCCGACGCTGTCGAAGTAGGTGCCGTCACGCAGATAGCGCGTCCAGTAGCCGCCGACGCTCTGCGCGTGCATTTCGACCGAGCCGGTCGACGTCGACAGGTCGGGCGAGCCTGCGCGCGCCATGTCGCTGAAGCTCGCGTTCGACACGCCGATGCTGGCCGTCACGCCCGCGTGCGTGCTGCCGGCGCCGTCCGGCGCCTGGTCGAGGGTCCAGTCCTTGCCGAACTGCGCGAAGAACGTGCGTTCGTCGGCCGAGAAACGGCCCGCGTTCGCATCGAGGCTCTGGCCGCCGATGCGCCCCCACACGCCGTCGCGATTGCCGGGCTGCTGTTTCTCGACGTTGTAGATGTCGCCGACGCGCTCGTGCAGCCTGCCGAGCGTCGAGAAGCCGTAGTCGGCGTTCAGCAGCGGCGTCATCGCGTAGCCGGAGACGCCCGGACGATACGCGAGCGGGCCGCCGTTGCCATTTGCGTTTCCATTCCCGTTGTTGCCGCCGTCGCCGCCGCCGGACGGGTGGATCGGGTCGCCGGGATCGGTCTGGTCGAGTTGCGAGCGCAGGTACCAGCCGTTCGCGTCACCTTGCCCGCCGCGATAGAGCCGGTATTCGTACGCGCCGGCCTGTACCGCGCCCGCGAGATGGAATGCCGACGCGGCGGTCGTGCCGCCGTTGGCCGTGACGACCACGGGAATCCCGTCGCCGGTCGTCTGCGCGCCGGTGCCGGCCGTGTTGGCGATCTTCAGGCCGGTCGTGCCGCTCGCCGTGCCGCCGTTCACGATCAGCCGGTCGGTCGGCGACGCGTCGGCACCGAGATACGTGTTCAGCGCGATCGTGCCGCCGTTGCCGACGTAGCCGCCCGTCGTCAGCGTCTTGTAGCTGCCGGCCAGCGTCGGCGAGCCGGTCGGCGCGGCGAACGCGACGAGGCCCGCGTTGTTCAGGCTGCTCAGGACTGAACTGCCCGTCATGCGCCACGTGCTCGTGCCGTCGACGCTCAGCGCGACCGGGTCGATCTTCCCGGTCAGCGTCGTGCCGTTCGCGAGGAACACGTTGCCGGTGCTCGACGCGTCCGACACGATGTCGCCCGCGAGGTTGACCGCCGATGCGCTGAACGCCACGTTGCTGCCGTTCGCGAGGTTCAGCAGCGTGCCGTTGCCGGCCGTCACGACCGTGCCGTTGCGTACCGCGATGTCGGCCGTGCCGCCGCGCGCGGCGAACGCCGGCCCGGTGGCGGACGTCACGCTGCCGCCGTCGACGAGTACCGAGCTGGTCGCGCCGTTCGCGAGCGTGTCCGACGTCAGCACGCCGGCCGTCGCGCCGGTGAGCGCCGTGCCGGTCAACGCGAGCACGCCGCCGCTGTTCGCGGTGGCGCCGTTGCCGGCCGCGCTGGCGAGCGACGAACCCGTATCGGCGATGCGGCCGCCGTTTTGCGCGACGACGCCATCGGCCGCCTTGCCCGATGCGGTGACTTTCGCCGCCGACAGCAGGGCTGTCGCGCCACCGTCGATGACGATCGCATGCGCGTTCGCGCCGGTCGTCGCGACGGTCGTCCCGTTGGCCGTAAGCGTGGAGTCGGCTCCCGACACGGACAGGCCGAGCGCGTCGGCCCCCGCCGTGCGGACGACCGTGGCCGCATCGGTCGCGATACGCGCACCCGCGCCGGTCGACGCGAGGCCGGCGGCGCCGTTGCCGGTCGTGGCGACCTGCGTGCCGGACAGTGCGATCGTTGCATTCGCACCGAGGTTGCGGATGCCGCTGCCCGAACCGCCGACCGCGATCGACGTCGCGCCGGCCGCGATCCCGCCGCCCGTGACGGTCGAGTCGATCAGCATGCCGTCGGCGCTGCCGTTCGCGACGACGGTGCCCGCGCCCGACAGCGCGACCGATGCGCCGGCCCCCGTGAGACGCACGCCCGCGATACCGTCGTCGGCTTCGATCGAACCCGCATTGGCGAGCGTGGCCGACGCACCCTGCACGAGCGCGCCGGTGCCGTCGGAGACGCGGATCGTCGACGCGTTGTTCACCGTGCCGAGCGTGCCGGCCACGACGCCCGTCGAGCCGGCGCCGGTCAGCAATACCGTGCTGCGGTTCTCGAGCGTGCCGAGGTTCTGCGCGATGAAGCCGGTCACGCCGGCGGTCGACGACGTGACGGCGGCGTGATTGGTCAGCGTCGTCGCGACCGGTGCGCCGGCAGCCGCGCCGGCGAGGTCGTGCGCCTGGCCGTCGACGATGCCCGCGGTTGCGCCGGCCGCGTTCAGGTTGATCGTCGTGCCCGGGTCGATCGTGCCTGTCGCGCCGCCTTCGACCGCGATCGCGATGCCGTTCGCGCCGTTGACGTCATAGATCGCGTTGCCGGTCGACAGCGTGGTGCCGGCGTCGGTCGCGAGCACGCCGCGCGAGCGCTGGCCGTTGACGTCGGTCGTCAGTGCGCCGGCCGCCGACGCGCCCGTGTAGGCCGCGCCGCCCGCGACACGGAACAGCGTCGAATCGTCGGTGTCGACACTCAGGTGCTGCGCGGCGACGTTGATTTTCGAGCCTGCGCCGTATGCATAGAAGCCGATCTGGTGGGTGCCGGACATGAAGGCCGGCACGGCGTTCGCGCCGACGTCGATCGTCGCGCCCGAACGCGCGTGCACGCCGATCGCGCCGGTGCCCGTCAGGTTCAGCGCACCGTCGAGCGTGGCTTTCGCGAGCGGCCCTTCGGCCCAGACGCCGTAGTTGCGCGTGCCCGACGCGGGATCGAGGCCGCCGGCCACGTCGATCGCGCCGGTCGACGTCGCGGCCGTCGCGTTCGTGCCGGTCCCGACGACCATGATGCCGATGCCGTTCACGCCATTCAGCGTGATCGTGCCCGTATTGGTCACGGTCGCGGCGGTGTCGGCCGCGAGCATGCCGACGTTGGCGAGCGGCGTGCCGGGCGCGGCGCCGTTGACGACGATCGCGCCCGCGTTGGTCAGCGTGCCGGAGCTCGAGCCGATGCTCGCCAGCGCGGCGCCGTTCTGCGTCTGCGTGCCGATCACGATCGTGCCGAGGTTGCTCGCGGTGCCCGACGCGCCGAGCAGGATGCCGTACCCGTGCGCGGACAGCGCGACGTCGTTCGCGGCTTCGGGGGCGGTGGGGTCGTACTGCGCGGCGCGGCCGAGATAAATCGTGCCGCCGGCTTCGTTCGTGAAGCTGCCGCCGGCGACGAGGCCGCCGATCACCTGGCTGTCGAGGGTCGTCGCGTTGACGCCGACGTTGATCGTGCCGGCGTTCGACGCGCGCGCGCCGTCCGTCGCGGCTACCGCGTAGTTCTGCAGGTCGGGGCGCGTGCTGTTGAAGGTCCAGGCGCCGACGTTCATCACGCCGTTGTTGACGAAGGTCGTGCCCGCGCCGTTCGCATAGATACCGCTGCCCTCGGTGTACGTGTTGAGACTGAAGTTGTAGGGCAACGCGGCGCCGCCCGTATTGAAGTTGTCGCCGGCTGCGTAGCCCGACGAGATCACGCCGTTATTCACGCCGCTCGCGCCGGTCAGCAGGCGCGCGAGCGTGAAGTCGCCCGACAGCCGCCCGTCGTTGACGAAGTGCGCGCCGTTTTCCGCGAGGACCGCCGAGCTCGAGTCGATCGTGTTGGTGCCGCGGAAGTCGATCTGGCCGTCCTTGCCGATATGCAGCGTTGCGTTTGCGCCAGTGCCGTGCATGACCGTCAGGTAGTCCATTTGCAGCGTGTTCTTGTCGCCTGGCGACACGTTGTTCGCATACTCGAACGATTGCGTGGAGAACGTGACGGCCTGGCTGAACGCGTGGTCGTAGGCGGCCTGCGAGCCGAGCGCGCCGCTCTGAACCGAGCGCACGAGAAAGGTGTTGTACGCGGCGAGCGACGCGGCGTCGGTGACCGTCCACGTGCTGCCGTCGAAGGCCGTGAAGGTGCCGGTATACGCCGGCACGTCGAGCAGCACGTGGCTGACGGGGCCGCCGCTCGCGAGATAGTCGCCGGTGCCGAGCCAGATCTGGTTGCGCGAGTTCCAGTTGATGACGCTTTGCGCCGTGCCCGTGCCGTCCGCGACGAACAGGTCGGTCTGCTTCGGGGCCATCGTGATCGCGTTGCCGGCCGCCGTCGGCGCGCCCGCCGGATCGCCGATCGACACGTCGAGCGTGCCGCCGGAGCGCTCGACGGTGCCGATCCGCGTGTTCACGTACTGGTTGCCGTTCACGTCGTGATAGACCGGCACGTTGGTCGAGCCGGCGCTCGATGCGGCGAACGCGCCCGAATCGTAGGTCGCGACCGACGCATGGCTGCCAGTGATCGAGTCGGGCGTGCTGACGCTTTGCGTCTTGCCGCCGATCGACAGCAGCGGCTGGTTAGGGTTGCCCGATACCACGGAGGCGCTGCCGAGCGGCGTCAACGTGTAGCCCATGTCGCCGGTCGCGCCCGTCCAGGCGCCGGTCAGGCCGACCCGGTCGCCGCCCGACACGGTCGTGGCGCCGACGAGATCGTTGTTGACGGTCGGGCTGAAACTGCCGAGCGCGCAGGTGGCGCCGTTCGCGACGGCCGCGCCGTTGCCGCAGGTCGATGCGTGCGCGACGCCGGCCGACAGTGCTGCCAGTGCGGCGCCGAGCGCCGCGACACGAAGCGGCGAGCGGCGCGCTGCGTGGTGCGTTGCCTTGCGGGCAGTGCGCTGACTTGACCCCGATGCACCGCTCGAGCGCTTGCCGTGCGCCCGGGTCGTTTCCGCGACCGCGACCCAGCAGCCGGCGGCCTCGCTCCATATCGATCGAAATGAGTGATTCACGACATACCCCTCTTTCTTCTTTTTGACGTGGCATTCGCCGCTATTCGGCGAATTCGCATTCCGCGGTGGGGAAATGATCCGAAGGGGCGTGCGGCGGCTATGGCTACGTGTCGCGCCAATCGTGTTTCGTTACACCGAGGATGGGCGGAGTCTACTGATTCGGGTGGTCGTTGATTATCGAGAAACTGGAAACTGTAATGATGCGAACCGTAGTGCGTGGTATTTTTGATTTGTGTGGTTAATCGAACCGAAGGCTATGGCCGGGGGCAGGCTTGGAGGGGTTTCGTGAAGATCCGGAACGGCTGCCGGAGTAGGTGGGGTAGCGAACGGTTCCGGCTAGGGCGGTACGTTAAAATCCGGGTGCGGAGTTCTTGTTTTAATTGATGGTTATTTTCTGATTCCATCTTTTATTTATTTTTACTTGCTGATTAATAAAATCAAGCGAATGTTGCGTGACGTCAATCGATTGCGTCGGGTGGCGGTCGAAATCAAACCGTATTGACCGCGGCGAGGCGATTTGCGCCGATGACGGGCGCCGTCGACCGTGCCGCATGAAGTTCGCGCAGCAGTCCGGAAGCGAGCGGAAAGCAGGCGCGGCCGATGCCGCGCCGGGCTTCAGAAGTCGATCGCGTCGTCGGCATCGCCGTCGGCCGCGGTGGCGAGCGCTTCGCGAACCACCGCGCGCGGCGCGGATGCCGACGCATCGAGCGACGGGTTGCGCAGCTTCTCGAGCACACGCTCGGGCACCGGAATCTGCATCCGCGCGGCGACGTCGCCGCACTGGAACATGATCAGCTCGCCCGGCTCGAACGCGGTCCAGACTTCGTTGTCGGTGAGCGGCTGCGTTGCGATCACCGCGACGCGATCCTCGGGGGTCGTGTATTTCGCGAAGTCGATCGACAGGTCTTCGTCGACGAGATGCGCGGTCGAGAACGGCCAGCGCCGCACGAGGTAGTGCAGCCGCGTCGAGCAGTGCGCGAAGAGCGCCTGGCCATTCGACATCAGGAAGTTGAACACGCCGTGATCGGTGATGCCGCGCGTGAGTTCGCCAACCCGCTCGAACAGCTCGGGCAGCGGCGGCTGCGCGCCGGGAAAGGCCTCGCGCAGCCCCTGCATCAGCACGCAGAACGCCTGTTCGCTGTCGGTCGTGCCGACCGGGTGGTAGACGCTGCCGTCCATGTCCGGCGCGTAGTCCTGCAGGTCGCCGTTATGCGCGAAGATCCAGTGCCGGCCCCACAGCTCGCGCATGAACGGATGGCTGTTCTCGAGCAGGATGTGCCCTTGCGTCGCCTTGCGGATATGCGCGATCGTGTTCTTGGACTTGATCGGGTAGCGCTTCACCATTTCGGCGATCGGCGACGTGGCCGATGCCTGGTGATCGATGAAGAGGCGGCAGGCCTTGTCTTCGAAGAACGCGATGCCCCAGCCGTCGGCATGGTGATCGGTGAGCCCGCCCCGGGCCGCGAAACCTGTGAAGGAGAATGTGACGTCCGTCGGCGCGGCGCAGTTCATTCCAAGGAGTTGGCACATTTTACGTGGGGCGGCAGGCTGAAGCGGGGTAACGAACCGGGCGAACCCCGGTACAATGCGGCTTCTAGCATATCACCGAGCCCTGAGCGGTAAAAAGCGGATTCCGCTGGCCAAAGGCCCCGTGTTGCGGTTTGCCGTCAGTCGGCCCGCGGCACGCGCGTTCCGGCCCCGCCGATGGCAAGCCCGTTCCTCACGACGCCTCCTATGACTGCCTCGAACGCTTCTTCCCCGGCGACGCTTTCGCTCGCCCGTCCCGACGACTGGCACCTGCACCTGCGAGACGGCGACATGCTCGCCGCCGTGCTGCCGCACACCGCCCGCCAGTTCGGCCGCGCCATCGTCATGCCGAACCTGAAGCCGCCGGTCACGACCACCGCGCAGGCGCAGGCGTATCGCGAGCGCATTCTTGCCGCGCTGCCGGCCGGGATGACGTTCGAGCCGCTGATGACGCTGTACCTGACCGACAACACGCCGCCCGACGAAATCCGCCGCGCGCGCGAAAGCGGCTTCGTGCACGGCGTGAAGCTGTATCCGGCAGGTGCGACGACGAACTCCGACCACGGCGTCACCGATCTCGCGAAATGCGCGAAGACGCTCGAGGCGATGCAGGACACCGGCATGCCGCTGCTCGTGCACGGCGAGGTGACCGATGCGTCGATCGACCTGTTCGACCGCGAGAAGGTGTTCATCGACCGCGTGATGACGCCGCTGCGCCGCGATTTCCCGGGCCTGAAGGTCGTGTTCGAGCACATCACGACGAAGGACGCGGCCGACTACGTGCGCGATGCCGACGCGGCGCCTGGCCTGCTCGGCGCGACGATCACCGCGCATCACCTGCTGTACAACCGCAACGCGCTGTTCGTCGGCGGGATTCGCCCGCATTACTACTGCCTGCCGGTGCTCAAGCGCGAGACGCATCGCGTGGCGCTGGTGGAGGCCGCGACGTCGGGCAATCCGCGCTTCTTCCTCGGCACCGACAGCGCGCCGCATGCGCGCGACGCGAAGGAAACCGCGTGCGGCTGCGCGGGCTGCTACACGGCGCTGCACGCGCTCGAACTGTACGCGGAAGCGTTCGACACGGCCGGGGCGCTCGACAAGCTGGAAGGGTTCGCGAGCTTCTTCGGCGCCGATTTCTACGGGCTGCCGCGCAGCGCCGAGACGGTGACGCTGCGCCGCGAGCCGTGGGAGCTGCCGCGCGAGATTTTCGCGGGCGATACGCCGGTCGTGCCGCTGCGCGGCGGCGAGACGATCGGCTGGAAGCTGGCGTGACCGGCGCGCTGCCGCGCGAACCCGGCTCCGGGGCCGGTCGCGCGGCGGCGGATTTCGCGCGGATCGACTGGTCCGCGCCGTGGCTCGCGCCTTACGCGGAGCCGGGCCGCGCGTGGCAGGCGGCCGCCCGTGCGGGCCAGGCCGCGCTGCTCGATGCGTTGAACAGCGCGTTGGATGGCGTGTCACGAGGCGGCGATCGCGTCACCGGCCGCGGCAGGCCGCTGCGCTTCGTGCCGCAGGCCGAGCTGCCGCCCGGCGTCGCGTACGAGACCCATATTGCGGACACCGGCAACGTGCCGACCCGCCACCATCTTCACGACTTCTTCAATGCGCTCGTCTGGTTCGCGTACCCGTGCATCAAGGCCGCGCTGAACGCGCGCCAGGCCGCCGCGATCGACACGGCGGGCGGAGTCGGCCCCGTGCGCGGGACGTTGCGCGATGCGCTTACGTTGTTCGACGAGAACGCCGCGCTGTTCGTCACAGCCGACCGCGCGCTCGCCGACGCGCTGCGCGGCTTCGACTGGCCGCGGCTGCTGGTGGCCGCGCGCGATGCGTGGGGCACGCGCTGCGAGGCGCGACTCGTCGGCCATGCGCTGCTCGAACAGCTCGTCTCGCCGTACAAATCCTGCACCGCGCATGCGTGGATCGTCGAAGTGAGCGCCGACTATTTTTCGTGGCCCGATGTGCAACGGCGCGCGCACGTCGACGCACGAATCGCCGCCGAACTCGCGACGCGCGCGCTGACGAGCCGCGATTTCGCGCCGCTGCCGGTGCTCGGCGTGCCGGGCTGGTGCGCGGCGAACGCCGACCCCGCGTTCTACGACGATCCGGCCGTGTTTCGCCATGGCCGCCGCTCGCGCGCTGCCGGCGGCGGCGCGCAGTGCTAGAATGCGCGTCGCAAAGCAGGCCAGGCAGTCGCGGCCTCGGCGCCTTCGGGCGCGCGGGGGCGAGGAAAGTCCGGACTCCACAGGGCAGGGTGATGGCTAACGGCCATCCGTGGCGACACGCGGAACAGGGCAACAGAAAGCAAACCGCCGATGGCCCGGCGCAAGCCGGGATCAGGTAAGGGTGAAACGGTGCGGTAAGAGCGCACCGCGGCGACGGCGACGTTCGCCGGCACGGTAACCTCCACCCGGAGCAATTCCAAGTAGGCAGGCGCGCATTTTCGGATGCAGGACGGGGCCCCCGTCTCGTCTGCGGGTAGGAAGCTTGAGCGCGTCAGCAATGGCGCGCCTAGAGGAATGACTGCCACGCGCTGGGCGCTTCGGCGTGCAGCGTGCACAGAATCCGGCTTATCGGCCTGCTTTGCCGTTCGAATGCGAAAGGGCCGGCGCTCCCTGCGGAGCGCCGGCCCTTTTTTCATGCGCGCGCCGTGCGCTCAGGCGGCGACGATGTCGAACGAATGCGTGAGTTCGGCGGTCTTCGCGATCATGATCGACGCGGAGCAGTACTTGTCGTGCGACAGGTTGATCGCGCGCTCGACCGTGGCCGGGTTCAGGTTGCGGCCGGTGACCGTGAAGTGGAAGTGCACCTTCGTGAACACCTTCGGATCCTCGCTCGCACGCTCGGCCTTCAGCGTGACCGAGCAGCCGCTCACTTCCTGGCGGCTCTTCTTCAGGATCAGCACGACGTCATAGGCCGTGCAGCCGCCGGTGCCGAGCAGCACCATTTCCATCGGACGCGGCGCGAGGTTGTGGCCGCCGCCTTCGGGCGCGCCATCCATCGTGACGAGATGGCCGCTGCCGGTCTCGGCGGAAAACGCCATGCCGTCCTGGCCCATCCAGCTTACTTTGCATTCCATGCTTGCACTCCAGCGTTGCCTGATTCGGATTCGATCCGGCATTGTAGCCCGCGACGCAACGGTCGGCTGATGCGCTGCACGACGCGCAACGCCGGGGCCGGGCGGGCAGGGCGGCGAGCGACGATTTCCCTGTTGGATTTAGGGGTTTTGCTCTAGGCGAGGGCAGCTTTAGGTCGTGTCAGAGGCATTTAGGTAATTGATTTAAAAGGGAAATGCGTCAGAATGAGCTTTCCTGGCTAAATCTCATATCGTGGTATTCGATTTCGCAATGCAAATTTTCTTGTGAAGTCGGCCGGGCATTCGTATAATGATCCTCATTGGTTGCCGCGCTGCGGCAACCTCCGCATGTCTCCTCCACCTCCTCCTATGGTGGATTAAGCCCGAACCAGCCGTTCGGGCTTTTTTTCGTCTTATGCAAGCATCGGCGCGCGGCTTGCGGGCGTCGGCACCGTCACGCGGGCTGTCGCGCAGCCGGCAGCGAACTGGCGTCGGGCGGCGTGCCGCGCGAGTCGGCATCGGGCGCCGGCGCACGGGCGGCCGACGCGTGGCCGTGGCCGCGTGCGCAGAAGTGGCGGACGCGTTCGCGCACCGCACGCAGGCGCGCGATGCGGTCTTCGGCATGGACGGTCCGGGCTTCGGCGATGCGCGCGTCGAGCGCGTCGAGCTTGGCTTCGCAGCCGGAGCGGGCGGCGACGGCGGGCGCCGCGACGGCCAGCAGTGCGGCCGCCAGAAAGGGCGTAAGTCGTTGTTTCATCATGCTGGTTTGTTGTTTTTCGGGTTCGACCGGTCTGGCGCGGCAAGGTCATGTGCCGCGCGTCGATGGGTGCCTCCCCAGGCGCTCGGTTCGCCTGGCTTGGTGGGGCACGACCGGATTTTGGCTCATTTCGGCCGCCGCGAACACGGGACGTGGATTCTCTTTGACCACGTAGCCGTATTTCCTTTATAATTCAGGGCTTTTCCGCATTCATGCCCACGGAAAAAGAACAGGGAGAGCCTGCACCGCGCCTCGAAGCGCACACAGACAAGCAGGAAGAACACATCGGGCAAAGCAATTTTTTTGGATCGATCATGAAGACGTTTTCCGCAAAAGCCCATGAGGTGACGCGCGAATGGTACGTGATTGACGCGACGGATAAGGTTCTCGGCCGTGTTGCCAGCGAAGTGGCACGCCGTCTGCGCGGCAAGCACAAGCCTGAGTTCACCCCGCACGTCGACACTGGTGATTTCATCATCATCATCAACGCGAGCAAGTTGAAGGTCACGGGCAACAAGACGCTGGACAAGAAGTACTACCGTCACTCGGGCTACCCGGGCGGTATCTATGAAACGACGTTCGGCAAGATGCAAGAGCGCTTCCCGGGCCGCGCGCTCGAGAAGGCGGTCAAGGGCATGCTGCCGAAGGGCCCGCTCGGCTACGCGATGATCAAGAAGCTGAAGGTCTACGCAGAAGCGACGCATCCGCACTCGGCTCAACAGCCGAAGGCGCTCGAGATCTAAGGGGACCCACATGATCGGTAACTGGAACTACGGTACGGGCCGCCGCAAGAGCGCAGTCGCACGTGTCTTCATCAAGGCTGGCAAGGGCGACATCATCGTCAACGGCAAGCCCATCGCTGACTACTTCTCGCGCGAAACGTCGCTGATGATCGTGCGTCAACCGCTGGAACTCACGAACCACGGCCAGACGTTCGACATCAAGGTCAACGTCAACGGCGGCGGCGAAACGGGTCAGGCAGGCGCAGTGCGTCACGGCATCACCCGTGCACTGATCGACTACGATGCGACGCTGAAGCCGTCGCTGTCGAGCGCAGGCTTCGTCACGCGCGATGCGCGTGAAGTCGAGCGTAAGAAGGTCGGTCTGCGCAAGGCACGCCGCGCAAAGCAGTTCTCGAAGCGTTAATTCCGCTTCATGGCCTCGCCGCTCTCGAGCGGCGTCCGCCGGAAAAACCGCCAGCTTTCATGCTGGCGGTTTTTTTATGTCCGCTTCCGGGCCGCTGCGGCGCCCATCCGCGCGGGCGCGCTTGATGAAATCGACAAGAACCTATTGATTTCATGGACATCAGCACGATCTTCTGATCGGCCCTACAATAGCGGCTAAAGCTTTTTGGAGAGTTCGAATGAACGCTGTTACCGAAACCGCAGCAACGACGACCGATATGCCGCTGCCCTTCGTCTTCACCGACGCCGCGGCCGACAAGGTCAAGCAACTGATCGACGAAGAGGGCAATCCCGACCTGAAGCTGCGCGTGTTCGTGCAGGGTGGCGGCTGCTCGGGCTTCCAGTATGGCTTCACGTTCGACGAGGAAGTCAACGAGGACGACACCGTGATGAACAAGAACGGCGTCCAGCTCCTGATCGACTCGATGAGCTACCAGTACCTGGTCGGCGCCGAGATCGACTACAAGGACGACCTCAACGGCGCCCAGTTCGTGATCAAGAACCCGAACGCGACCACCACCTGCGGGTGCGGTTCGTCGTTCTCGGTCTGAGCGCACGGCAGATCCGCGCCGGCTCGCCGGAATGAAAAACGGGGCTTCATGCCCCGTTTTTTTATGCGAACTCGGCCCGCGGCGCTCATCGCGCGGCGGATATCGCGTCAGCGCGGATAGAGCGCGCCGAGCACGCGGTTGCCGGCTGCGCCGGTGACCGTCGCGAGATTGCCGGGCTGGCGCGCGGTGAAGCGGTACGCGAGCCACGCGAACGCGAGCGCTTCGACCTGCTGCGGCGGCACGCCGAGCGCGGCCGTCGTATCGACGGTGGCCGGCACACCGGCCTCGCGCAGTGCGTGCCGAAGCGCGTCGAGCAGCACCGGATTGCGTGCGCCGCCGCCGCAAACGAACACGGCCTTGCAGCCCGGTGCGTGCTGCGCGATTTCGCGCGCCACCGATACGGCGGTGAGCGCGGTGAGCGTGGCCTGCACGTCCTCCGGTGCAACTTGCGGGAACGCCGCGAGCTTGGCCTCGAGCCATGCGGGATTGAACAGATCGCGTCCGGTGCTCTTTGGCGGCGGCGCGGTGAAATACGGTTCGTCGAGCAGGGCGTCGAGCAGCGATGCCTGTACGGTGCCGCGTGCGGCGAACTTCCCGCCGTCGTCGTACGGCTTGCCCAGATGGCGGGTCGCCCAGGCATCGATCAGTGCGTTCGCGGGGCCGCAGTCGAAGCCGCGCACGTCGCCCTCCGCGCCGGGCAGGATCGTGATGTTGCTGATTCCGCCGAGATTGCAGACGACCCGCGTTTCGCCCGGCGCGCCGAACACCGTCGCATGGAACGCGGGCGCGAGCGGCGCGCCGTGACCGCCGGCGGCCACATCGCGGCTGCGGAAATCGGCGATCACGTCGACCTGCGTCAGCTCCGCGAGCAGCGCCGGATTGTTGAGCTGGCGCGTGTAGCCGCGCTCGGGGCGATGGCGCACCGTCTGGCCGTGCACGCCGATCGCGCGGATCTCGTCGCGCGACAGCCCGGCCGTGCGCTGCAATTCATGGCAGCACACGGCATAGCGTGCGACGAGCGCATTCGCCGCGAGCGATTCGCGGTCGATTTCGTTGTCGCCGGGCTGCTGCAGCGCGAACAGCGCGTCGCGCAGCGATTGCGCGAAGCCGACGAACGCTTCCGCGAGCACGACTGGCGCGCGGCCGGCCTCGAAACGCACGGCGACACCGTCGACGCCGTCCATGCTGGTTCCCGACATCAGCCCGAAGTAGATGCCGTCTGCCGGATGGGCAGGCTGCGGCTGTCGTTGCGGCACGTTGGGTTCTCCTCGATCGTGCGGCGCGGGCCGGTGCCGCGCGCCTTGCGCCCGATTATCCGCGCAACGTGACGCGTCGTTAAGCGATGCGCGCGCAAGTTATGGGAAAATCCCTGTTTTTGCGACATTCTTCCTGGCACCGATGAGCACCGAACCCAGTTCCAAGCCCGTTTTCCCGATCACCGACGAAGTCCGGCATGCGCTCGCCGTCACGAAGCGCGGCGTCGACGAGCTGCTGATCGAGGAAGAGTTCGCGCAGAAGCTCGCGCGCAGCGCGGCCACCGGCACGCCGCTGCGCATCAAGCTCGGCCTCGATCCGACCGCACCGGACATCCACATCGGCCATACGGTCGTGCTGAACAAGATGCGCCAGTTGCAGGACCTCGGCCATACGGTGATCTTCCTGATCGGCGATTTCACGTCGCTGATCGGCGATCCGTCGGGCCGCAACGCGACGCGTCCGCCGCTCACGCGCGAGCAGATCGAGTCGAACGCGAAGACCTACTTCGAGCAGGCCGCCCTCGTGCTCGATCGCGACAAGACCGAGATCCGTTACAACAGCGAATGGTCGATGCCGCTCGGCGCGGACGGGATGATCAAGCTCGCGTCGCGCTACACGGTCGCGCGGATCCTCGAGCGCGAGGATTTCACGAAGCGCTTCCAGGGCGGCGTGCCGATCTCGATCCACGAATTCCTGTACCCGCTGATGCAGGGCTACGATTCGGTCGCGCTGAACGCGGATCTCGAACTCGGCGGCACCGACCAGAAATTCAACCTGCTGGTCGGCCGCGAACTGCAGAAGCAGTACGGCCAGGAACAGCAGTGCATCCTGACGATGCCGCTGCTCGAAGGCCTCGACGGCGTCGAGAAGATGTCGAAGTCGAAGGGCAACTACGTCGGCATCAGCGAGAAGCCGACCGACATGTTCGGCAAGCTGATGAGCATCTCGGACACGCTCATGTGGCGTTACTTCGAGCTGCTGTCGTTCCGCAGCCTCGACGAGATCGCCGGCTTCAAGCGCGAGGCCGAAGGCGGCCGCAATCCACGCGATTTCAAGGTGCTGCTCGCGCAGGAAATCGTCGCGCGGTTCCATTCGCAGCCCGACGCCGAGCGCGCGCTCGAGGACTTCAACCATCGCGCGAAGGGCGGCGTGCCGGACGACATTCCGTCGGTCACGCTCGCCGGTGCGCCGCTCGCGATCGGCCAGTTGCTGAAGCAGGCCGGCCTCGTGCCGTCGACCAGCGAAGCGCTGCGCAACATCGAGCAGGGCGGCGTGAAGATCGATGGCGCGACCGTGTCGGACAAGGGCCTGAAGGTCGAGGCCGGCGAGTTCGTCGTGCAGGTCGGCAAGCGCCGCTTCGCGCGCGTCACGCTGACCGCATGATCGCGCTGATCCAGCGCGTGACGCGTGCCGACGTGCGCGTCGGCGAGCGCACGACGGGCGAGATCGGCGCGGGCCTGCTCGCGCTGGTCTGCGCGGAACGCGGCGATACCGAGGCCGCCGCCGACAAGCTGCTCGCGAAGCTGCTCGGCTACCGCGTCTTCAGCGACACAGCCGGCAAGATGAACCTGCCGGTGTCGAACATCGACGGCGAAGGCCGCGCGGGTGGCCTGCTGCTCGTGTCGCAGTTCACGCTGGCGGCCGATACCAACAGTGGGCTGCGTCCGAGCTTCACGCCGGCCGCGCCGCCCGACGAAGGCGCGCGGTTGTTCGACTATTTCGTCGCGGCCGCGCGGGCGCGGCACCCGATCGTCGAGACGGGCGAGTTCGGCGCCGACATGCAGGTGTCGCTCGTCAACGATGGCCCCGTGACGTTCTGGCTGCAAGTGCGGCCCTGATTCTTTCCCGGAGGCGCGCCGCGATGGCCACCACGCAGATTCTTTTCATCCGCCATGGCGAGACGGCCTGGAACCGCATCAAGCGCATCCAGGGGCATATCGACATCCCGCTGGCCGATACGGGGCTCGCGCAGGCGCAGCGGCTGGCGGCGCGGCTCGGGCGCGAGGCGCGCGACGGCGCGCGGATCGACGCGGTGTATTCGAGCGACCTGATGCGTGCACAACAGACCGCCCAACCGTTCGCCGATGCGCTCGGGCTGCCGCTGCTGCTGCGCGAAGGGTTGCGCGAACGCTCGTACGGCGCGTTCCAGGGGCACGACAGCACCGAGATCGAGGCGCTGTTTCCGGACGCGTATGCGGCGTGGCAAACGCGCGACCCGGGCTTCGCGCCGGAGGGTGGCGAGTCGCAGCGTGAGTTCTATCACCGCGTGCTGCATGCGCTCGAACCGATCGTCGCCGCGCATCCGGGCGGCCGGATCGCGTGCGTCGCGCACGGCGGCGTGCTCGATTGCGTGTATCGCTTCGCGAACGGGATCGAGCTGTCGGCGCCGCGTACCTATCAGCTGCTCAACACCAGCATCAACGTCGTCGATTACGTGGATGGCCGCGCGCAGGTCGTGCGGTGGGCCGACGTGTCGCATCTCGAAGCGGCGAGCGACGATGACGACGGGTACCGCAAGGTGCTCTGAGCACGCCAACCCCGTCCGGCATGGCCGGCCCGGGGTTCGCCTTTTTACTGCGTGACGCTTACTGCGGCAGCGCGTGGCGCGTCTTGTAGTCGAGCGCGTACGCGATCTTGCCTGGCTTGTCGGCCGTGATCGGCTGGCGCAGCTTGTCGAATTCCCCCTTGTTGTATTTCTTCCCGCCGTTGATCGCATCGGCGCGCCCGAGGTCGGCGCCCGTCTTGCCGTCGATCACGGGGTCGGTGGCCGCGACCATCCGCGTCGACGCATTCCAGACCGCATTCAGGTAGCCCGTGTCGGCCTTCGCCGGATCGGGATCGGTCGTGCCGCCGCGCGTGAGGTCGTAGTTCGCCAGCGCGAACCTGCCGGGCTGCGCGCGCAGCCAGTCGGCCCAGTAGAACTCGAGGTAGTCGGTCGCTTGTGCGGGCTTGCTGTAGCCGATGTCGCGCGTGAAATAGACGAGCGAGCGGTAGCGGTCGTTCGTCATCCCGAGTTTCAGGCCGAGGCCGCTCGGCAGTTGCGCGGTCGTGATCGGCTTGCCTTCGCCGTTCTTCAGGCGCAGATAGCCGCGGCTTTGCATCTGCTGCCAGAACGCGTCGCCCGAGTAGTCGCTGAGGTTGTCCTTGACGACGACGTGCACATGCAGCGACGGGCCGCCGTCGGGCGTCTCGTAATAGGTCGACAGGCCGTGGTGGCCGTCGGTCAGGTACAGCGCATCGCCGTTCGGGCCGATCACGACGGGATTCAGCACCGAGCGGTCGCGGGCGTTCGCGTCGGTCGTCGCGCACGTGTAGCTGGCCGGTTCGCGCAGCGACGATCGGGCCGTGTAGCCGCTCGATGCGACGCCGCCGAGGCCTTCGTCCGCGCAGAAGTCGTCGAACTTCTTGTCGGGCTGCAATTCGTAGCGGCCGAGCTTGTAGTAGATCTGGTCGTAGCCGATCGCACCCTGCGTCGGATGGAGATCGCCGAGCGTCACGTCGATCAGGTCGCCGGCGCGCGCGGCTTTCCATTTGCCCGGTTGCGGCGCGGTGGTGGCGGGCGGCGTCGGGGCCGGCGTCGTCGTCGTGCCGCCGGACGGCGGTTGCGCGTCCGTGCGTGCGACGGCGACGACATCGTCGCCTCCGCACGCGGCGAGAGCGAAGACGGTGGACAGGCTGGCGGCAAGGGCGAAACGGATCGGCAGGTGTGGCATCGCGGGCATCGGGTGTCGGTAGCGGGTGGGCGGGACTCCGCGCGGGCCACGGGCGGGCGTGACGGGCAGGGCGTGCGACCGTGCGCGGGGGTAAGCCCGTCAGCTTGTCACAGGTATTTGACAGGAAATTGAAATGATCCGAGGAAGCGGATCGTCAGGCAGGCGGGGTGCCGTCGGACGGGGCAGCCGTCGCGCGGCGGCGCGCACGCTTCGACGCGCCGTTGACGAGCGCCCAGCGCAGCACGGGGGCGACGGCGCGGATGCCCGGCCGGACCACCGCGCGCCGCAACGGCGCGAACGTCGACACGCCGAGCATGCGCTGCGCCCACGGCGGCAGCAAGTCGATCCCGGCATGCATCACCAGCGACGCGGCAGGCCGCAGTGCGGGCCTCGCGACCGGCACGTTCAGCAGGATGGACATCACGTCGAAGGTACGCGGCCCGGCTTCGAGCTCGGGCAGCATGCGCGCGAGATAGGCCGCTACGTCGGCGCGCGAACGCGGCACCTCGTGGGCGCCGAGCAGTTCGGCGATCAGTGCCGTCTCCGCGTAATAGCGGTCCTGCAACTCGCCCGGCAGCGCGGGATTCACGTAACGCAGATGCGCGGCGAGGAAGCTCGACACTTCCGCGACGTGCACCCAGGTGAGCAACGCGGGATCGTCGGCGCGGTACGGCCGCCCGTCCGGCGCGCTACCCGAGACGTGCGCATGGATCGCTTTCACGCGCTCGATCAGCGCCAGCGCGTCCGCGCGGCTGCCGAACGTCGTCCCCGTGATGAACGTGGCGGTGCGCCGCAAGCGGCCGAAGATGTCGGTGCGGAACGACGAATGATCCCACACACCCGCGAGCGCGAGCGGGTGGAGCGCTTGCAGCAGCAGCGCGGCGATGCCGCCCGTCATCATCGACGTGAAATCGGCATGCACGCGCCAGCAGACGGCGTCGGGGCCGAACAGGCCCGGGTCGCCAAGCGGTGAAGAGAGATCGATCGACGGGCCGCCGCCGCCGGCCGTCAGGTGCGTGATGCCGGCCACGAGCCGCTTGCGGATCGGCTCGGCCCAGCGTGGGCCCGGCGCGGGTGCGGTGGGGTGGCGGCTGGGCGGCGTCGTCATGGCGGGGGCGGCTCGGGTGGTGGATTACTTGCCGTCGGGGGTATCCCACTCGTCGCGTTCGGTGCGGCGCGCATCGGGCACCGATAGCCCGAAGTGGCGATACGTGAGCAGTGTCGCGACGCGCCCGCGTGGCGTACGCTGCAGGAAGCCCTGCTGGATCAGGTACGGTTCGAGCACGTCCTCGATCGTGTCGCGCTCCTCGCCGATCGCCGCCGCGAGGTTGTCGATGCCGACCGGACCGCCATCGAACTTGTACAGGATCGCTTCGAGCAGCTTGCGGTCCATCAGGTCGAAGCCGACCGGATCGACGTCGAGCATCGCGAGCGCGGCGTCGGCAACGGCCGCGGTGATCTGGCCGTCGGCCTTCACTTCCGCGAAGTCGCGCACGCGACGCAGCAGCCGGTTCGCGATCCGCGGCGTGCCGCGCGCGCGCTTCGCGATTTCCAGCGCGCCGTTCGGATCGATCTGCGCATTCAGCAGCGACGCCGAGCGGCGCACGATGCGCGACAGTTGTTCGGCGTCGTAGAACTCGAGCCGCGCGACGATCCCGAAACGATCGCGCAGCGGGTTGGTCAGCATCCCGGCGCGGGTGGTCGCGCCGACCAGCGTGAACGGTTGCAGGTCGAGCTTCACGCTGCGCGCGGCCGGGCCTTCGCCGATCATGATGTCGATCTGGTAATCCTCGAGCGCCGGATACAGGATTTCCTCGACGACCGGCGACAGCCGGTGGATCTCGTCGATGAACAGCACGTCGTTCGCTTCGAGGTTCGTCAGCAGCGCGGCGAGATCGCCCGCGCGCTCGAGCACGGGGCCCGACGTCTGACGCAGGTTCACGCCCATCTCGCGCGCGATGATGTGTGCGAGCGTCGTCTTGCCGAGACCCGGCGGCCCGAACAGCAGCACGTGATCGAGCGGCTCGGAGCGGCGCTTCGCGGCTTCGATGAAGATCTCGAGCTGGCCGCGCACCTTTTCCTGGCCGACGTAGTCGTCGAGCTGGCGCGGCCGCAACGCACGTTCGAACACCTCCTCGTGCGAAGAGGCGGGCGTGGCGGCGATGATCCGCTGCTCGGTGGCGAGTTTGTCGGTTTCAATCATGCGGCCATTGTACCGCGCGGCGCAGCCCGGACCACCTGGCCGAACGGCCGACTGGCGAGCGCCGCGCGGCGGCGCGACACTGGCTTCGACGGCCGGATCGAACGTGCGTTACGCCTTCGACAGCGCCTTCAGCGCGAGCTTGATGCCTTCGGACACGCCGGAGCCGGCCGGCACGTTCTTGATCGCGGCGAGGCCTTCCTTCTCGGAGTAGCCGAGCGCAAGCAGCGCGTTGAGGATGTCGGTCGCATGGTCGGACGCCGACGCGGCGCCGGCGAGCGCGCCGAGGTCGGCGCCGAGCTTGCCCTTCAGCTCGAGCAGCAGGCGCTCGGCCGTTTTCTTGCCGATGCCGGGCAGGCGCGTGAGGCGGGCGGCATCCTGCATCGTCACGGCCTGCGCGAGCTCCTGCACGCTCATGCCGGACAGCACGGCGAGCGCCATGCGCGCGCCGATGCCGGTGATCTTCAGCAGCTCGCGGAAGGTCGTGCGCTCCTGCGGCGTCAGGAAGCCATACAGCAGGTGCGCGTCCTCGCGGACGATCTGCTGCGTGAGCAGCACGATGCGTTCGCCCGTTTGCGGCAGGTTGTAGAAGGTGCTCATCGGCACGTCGATTTCGTAGCCGACGCCGTTGCAGTCGACGAGCAGATGAGGCGGGTTCTTTTCGAGCAGGATGCCGGCGATGCGACCGATCATGGAGGACGGGATGCGAGGAAGAAAGCGCGAGTGTAGCGCACGCGCGGCGCAATGCCGATGGGCGCGGCCGTCAGGCCGACGCGGCGCGTGTCGCGGGTATCTCGGGCGAGGGTGAAACGGTCAAGTGGCCAACCCGGTCCAGGCGGCCAACGCGGTCGAGCCGACGTGCGGGGCCACAGTGCGCGGCAGCGTCAGCCGACCAGCCGGCCGCGCCGCACGCGCAACCCTTTCTGCGCGAGCGCCGGCGCGAGGCCGCCCAGCGTGCTGAGCGTATTGCCGCCGTGCGCGTGGCAGATCGCCATGCCGAGCGCGTCGGCCGCGTCGGAGCCGGGTTGGCCGGACAGGTTGAGCAGCCGCGTGACCATTTCCTGCATCTGCGTCTTGGTCGCGCGGCCGTAGCCGACCACGGCCTGCTTGAGCTGCAGCGCCGTGTATTCGGCGACCGGCAGTCCGCCTGCGACAAGGCCGCAGATCGCGGCGCCGCGCGCCTGGCCGAGCAGCAGCGTCGACTGCGGGTTCACGTTGACGAACACCTTTTCGATCGCGGCCTGATCGGGCGCGTGTTCGCGCACGATCGTCGAGACGCCCTGGAAAATCGTGCCGAGCCGGGTGGCCAGGTCGGCCGTCGGTGTGCGGATCACGCCGCTCGTGACATAGGCGAGCCGGTGGCCGCTGACGTCGATGACGCCGAAGCCGGTGACGCGCAGGCCGGGGTCGATGCCGAGAATTCGCATGAGTGAGGAGAGTGGCGTGATGCAGCGATACTACAACGAATGGTGCGGCCAGCCGGTCGCCCGGTCGCGCGCGAAGGCGCCGCGCAATAAAAAACCCGGCGGGGGTGATGCCGCCGGGTTCCCGTGCAGCGGCCTCACGGGCCGCATGCCGCGATCAGTGACGGAAGTGACGCACGCCCGTCAGGACCATCGCGATACCGTGCTCGTCGGCCGCCGCGATCACTTCGTCGTCGCGCATCGAGCCGCCCGGCTGGATCACGCAGGTCGCGCCGGCCGCCACGACCACGTCGAGGCCGTCGCGGAACGGGAAGAACGCATCCGACGCGACGGCCGAGCCGGCCAGCGTCAGGCCCGCGTTCTGCGCCTTGATGCTCGCGATGCGCGCGGAATCGACGCGGCTCATCTGGCCGGCGCCGACGCCGAGCGTCATGCCGTTGCCGCAGAACACGATCGCGTTCGACTTCACGTACTTCGCGACGCGCCACGCGAACAGCAGATCGTCCATTTCCTTCGCGGTCGGCTGGCGCTTCGTGACGACGCGCAGTTCGCTCGGCTGCACGTTGCGCGAATCGAGCGATTGTACGAGCAGGCCGCCGCCGACGCGCTTCAGGTCGAATGCGTTGTGGCCGTCACCCAGTGCAATCTCGAGCAGGCGCACGTTCTGCTTCGCGGCGAACACCTGCTTCGCGGCGTCCGAGAACGACGGGGCGATCAGCACTTCGACGAACTGCTTCGCCACCGCCTGCGCGGCCGCTTCGTCGACTTCGCGGTTGAACGCGATGATGCCGCCGAATGCCGAGGTCGGATCGGTCTGGAACGCCTTCGCGTATGCGTCGGCCGAGTCGTTGCCCACCGCGACGCCGCACGGGTTCGCATGCTTGATGATCACGCAGGCCGGCGCGTCGAACGTCTTCACGCATTCCCACGCCGCGTCCGAATCCGCGATGTTGTTGTACGACAGTTCCTTGCCCTGCAGCTGGCGGTAGTTCGCCAGCGCGCCGGCCGGCGTCGCCAGGTCGCGGTAGAACGCTGCGCTCTGGTGCGGGTTTTCGCCGTAGCGCAGATCCTGCACCTTGTCGAACGCCAGGTTCAGCGTGGCCGGGTACGTGCTGCGCGATGCGTGCTTCAGCTCGTCGGTCAGACTCGTCAGGTAGTTCGTGATCGCGCCGTCGTATTGCGCGGTGTGCGCGAACACCTTCGTCGCGAGGCGGAAGTTGGTTGGGTAGCCGACCGTGTTGCCGTTTGCCTTCATTTCGTCGAGCACGACCGCGTAGTCGGCCGGGTCGACCACGACCGTCACGTCGCGGTGGTTCTTCGCGGCCGAGCGCAGCATCGTCGGGCCGCCGATGTCGATGTTCTCGATCGCGTCGGCGAGCGTGCAGTCGTCCTTCGCGATCGTCGCGACGAACGGATACAGGTTCACGACGAGCAGGTCGATCGTCGGGATGCCGTGTTGTTCCAGCGCCTGCATGTGCTCGGGCAGGTCGCGGCGGGCGAGGATGCCGCCGTGCACCTTCGGGTGGAGCGTCTTCACGCGCCCATCGAGCATTTCCGGGAAACCCGTGTAATCGGCCACTTCGGTCACGGGCAGGCCGGCGTCGGCGAGGAGTTTCGCGGTGCCGCCCGTCGACAGCAGCTTGACGCCGAGGTCGGACAGCGACTTCGCGAAGTCGACGATGCCGGTCTTGTCGGAAACGGAAATGAGCGCTTGCTTGATCATGATGGAACCACCAATAGCCAGGGAAACGGGGACGGGACGGCCGCCTACAGCAGGCCGTGCTGCTGCAGCTTCTTGCGCAGCGTATTGCGATTGATGCCGAGGTACTCCGCGGCGAGCGACTGGTTGCCGCCGGCCTGTACGAGCACGACCTCGAGCATCGGCTTTTCGACGCAGGACATCACCATTTCATAGACGTCGTGCGGATTGGAGCCGTCTAGATCCCGGAAATACACGTCCAGGCTCTCGCGGACACATTGTTCGATGTTGTGCTTGCTCATGCTGCTAACTGGTTATGGTCGTCCGACTCGCCCTGGCTGTTTTCCGCTTCGTCATCGACGTAGACGAGGTGGTCCGACAGCGCCTTTTGCGCCTCGAAGAAAGCATTGACGGCGGCGAGCTGCTCGCGGGTGGAATCGAGCGTGTTCATTCGGTGCCGGAACCCGTTGGCACCGGAAAGGCCGCGAGTGTACCAGCCGATGTGCTTGCGCGCAGTACGCACACCGGTGAATTCGCCATAGAAAGCGTAGTGGTCTTCCAGGTGTTCGTTCATCACGTGCTGGATCTCGTCGATCCGCGGCGGGGGCAGCAGCTCGCCGGTTTGCAGGAAATGATCGATTTCGCGGAACAGCCACGGCCGGCCTTGCGCGGCACGACCGATCATCAGCGCGTCGGCGCCGGTTGCATCGAGCACGGCCTTCGCCTTGGCGGGCGACGTGATGTCACCGTTCGCGACGACCGGAATCCGCACGGCCGCCTTCACGGCCGCGATGGTGTCGTACTCGGCGTCGCCGCGGTAGAGGTCGGCGCGCGTGCGGCCATGCACGGTGAGCATCGAGATGCCGGCCGCTTCGGCCAGGCGCGCGACCGTGATCGCGTTCTTGTGCTCGCGGTCCCAGCCGGTGCGGATCTTCAACGTGACGGGCACCGCATCGGGGCCTGTGCCGACCGCCGCGACGACCGCCTCGACGATCCGCTGCACGAGCGGCTCGTTCTGCAGCAGCGCGGAGCCGGCCGCGACGTTGCAGACCTTCTTCGCCGGGCAGCCCATGTTGATGTCGATGATCTGCGCGCCGTTGTCGACGTTGTAGCGGGCCGCTTCGGCCATCATCGCCGGGTCGGCGCCGGCGATCTGCACCGCGATCGGCTCGACTTCGCCTTCGTGGTTCGCGCGCCGCATCGTCTTCGCGCTTTTCCACAGCTGCGCGTTGGACGCGACCATCTCGGACACGGCGTAACCGGCCCCGAGCCGCTTGCACAGCTGGCGGAACGGACGATCCGTCACCCCGGCCATCGGGGCGACGAACAGGTTGTTACGCAATACGTGAGGGCCGATAACGGGCATCGCAATGGCGCCGCCCACGACACGCGCGGGCAGGGGAAGGAAAGACGGAAAACGGGCATTTTACCGTATTCCCATGCCCCGCAGATTTGACCCGGTTTGGCTGGTTTGCTTAGAGAGGCTGTGCGGTGCGTCGCGCGTCAGTTGCGCTGACCGAACATCATCTGGCGCGCGATCACCTTTTTAAGCGGCGGCACGAATTCGAGCGCGGTGAGCGCCGCGCCGCGCAGCAGCGGAAGCGGGCCCGCGTCGATCGTAAACAGGCGCGCAAGCGTGTCGGTCGCGCCGATCGTGAAGCGCCGGTCAAGCGCGCGGCGCGCGTTGAAGGTCGCGAGCGCGGTCGCTTCGAAGCCTTGCGCGGACAGCGTGTCGACGAGCGTGTGCGCGTCGCGCAGCCCGAGGTTGAGCCCCTGGCCGGCAACCGGGTGCAGCGTCTGCGCGGCATTGCCGACGATCGCGATGCGGCCGCTGACGAGCGTCTGCGCCGCGTTCAGGCCGAGCGGGAACGACGCGCGCCCGGCGATCGCGACGAATTCGCCCATGCGTTCGCCGAACACGCTGCCGAGCTCGCGCAGGAACGCATCGTCGGGCAGCGCGGCCCGTCGCGCCGCTTCGTCGGGCGTACAGCACCAGACGAGCGAGTAGTCGGCCTGGCGCGGCCCGCCGAGCGGCAGCAGCGCGAGCGGGCCTTCGTGCGTGAAGCGTTCCCACGCGACGTTCGGGCGCGGCGCCGACACCGTGACCGTGCCGACGAGCGCGGTCTGTCCGTAGTCGCGGCGATGCTTGCCCGCGTCGGCCTGCTGCTGGTGGAACAGGCCGCCTTCGGCATTGATGACGATGCGCGCGCGCAACGCGCGCCCGCCTTGCGGGCCGTCGAGCGTCAGCGTGACGCCGTCGGCGTCCTGCTGCGGCGTGTGCGCGGTGGTCGACGTGAGCCAGTCGACCCGCGTGCCGCGCACGGCGCTCGCGAGCGCCTGCACGATCGAGCCGTAGCGCACGACGTAGCCGAGCGCCGCGAGCGCGTGTTCGTCGCGGTCGATCAGCGTGCGGCCGAAATGGCCGCGCTGCGACACGTGGATATGTTCGATCGGCGTGGCGTCGGCAGGCCACGCGAGCGTGTCGAGCAGCACGCGGCTGCCGTGCGACACGGCGATCGCGCGCGGGTCGTTCGCGCTCGCGGCCGGTTCGCGCGCATCGATCAGCGCGATCGATGCGTGCCGCGTCGCGCTGCGGCGCGCGAGCCAGCCGGCGATCGCGAGCCCGACGGGGCCGGCGCCGACGATGGCGAGGTCGTAATCCGGCGTGGGCGGGGAGGAAGCGGTCGTCATCTTGATTCGTGAAACGGAGGTAACGGTCGGCGCCCGGTCATGCGTCCGCGCGCATCAGCGCCTCGATCTCGTCGGCCGCGACCGGCACGCCGCGCGTGATCAGTTCGCAGCCGTGCTCGCGCACGATCGCGTCGTCCTCGATGCGGATGCCGATGTTCCAGTACTCGGGCGGCACGTCGTCGGCCGCGCGCACGTACAGGCCGGGCTCGACGGTGAGCGTCATGCCCGGCTTCAGCGTGCGCCACGGCAGCGCGCCGTTGGCATCGCGCGCGGCGAGCCGCTCGCGATAGTCGCCGCAGTCGTGCACGTCCATTCCGAGCCAGTGGCCGGTGCGGTGCATGTAGAAGCGCGTGTACGCGCGCTCGGCGATCACGTCGTCGACGTTCGAGAAGCGCGTTTTCGGGATGATGCCGGTGTCGAGCAGCCCCTGCGCGAGCACGCGTACGGCCGCGTCGTGCGGCGCCTCGAACGGCACGCCGGCGCGCGTCGCATCGATCGCGGCCTGCTGCGCGGCGAGCACGATGTCGTACAGCGTACGCTGCGCGGGCGAGAAGCGGCCGTTGGCCGGGAACGTGCGCGTGATGTCCGACGCATAGCCGTCGAGTTCGCACGCGGCGTCGATCAGGATCAGGTCGCCGTCCCGTGCGGCCGCGTTGCCGGCCGGATAGTGCAGCACGCACGCATTCGCGCCGGCCGCGACGATCGAACCGTACGCGGGCGCCTGCGCGCCGTGCTTGCGGAACAGGTACAGCAGCTCGGCCTCGAGTTCGTATTCGCGGATGCCGGGGCGGCACGCCTGCATCGCGCGGCGGTGCGCGAGCGCGGAGATGTGCGCGGCGCGCATCATGATCGCGAGTTCGTGTTCGTCCTTCACGAGCCGCATGTCGTCGAGCAGCGGCGTGAGGTCGAGCAGCGCGTCCGGTGCGGCGACGCCCGCGCGTGCCTGCGCGCGCACCGCGTCGATCCAGCCGGCGAGCTGGCGCTCGAAGTCGGCCGATGCGCCGAACCGGTAATGCACGGTGCCCGCATCGGCGAGCAGGCGCGGCATCTCGGTGTCGATCACGTCGGTCGCGAAGGCCGCGTCGAAGCCGAACGCGTCGCGCGCGGCGTCGGGCCCGTAGTGAAAGCCTTCCCAGATCTCGCGGTCGACGTTCTTGGCGCGGCAGAACAGGATCGATTCCGGCGCGCCGTGCGGCGCGGCCGCGTTCAGCACGAGCACGGCATCCGGCTCGGTGAAGCCCGTCAGGTAATGGAAGTAGCTGTCGAACCGGTACGGGTAGGCCGTATCGCGGTTGCGCAGCATTTCGGGCGCGGTGGGGACGATGGCGACGCCGCCGCCCGCGGCACGCAGTGCGGCAAGCACGCGTTCACGGCGCTGGCGGTAGACGTCGACGGCGATGGCGGTATCGAGGGGCGCATTCATCGTGCGATTGTAGCGCCGCGCGACGCGGTGCGTGAGAGCAGGGCCCGAAGCCGCACCGGCCAAGGCCCGCGCGGCGGCTGTTGCAAACCATCCACAGGCCGGACGGGCGATTTTCTACCCGGCTGCACCGGCCGGTTATGATCGACGACAACGTATACTCTCGGCAGTTCCCTTGAAAAGGCAGATGATGAAATTAATCGGTTCGCTCAGCAGCCCGTACGTCCGAAAGGCGCGGATCGTGCTTGCTGAAAAGAAGATCGACTACAAGCTGGAGCTCGAGGACGTGTGGGCGCCGGAGACGGATATTCATGCATCGAATCCGCTCGGCAAGGTCCCGTGCCTCGTGATGGAGGATGGTGCCGCGGTGTTCGATTCCCGCGTGATCTGCGAATACGTCGATACGCTGTCGCCGGTCGGCAAGCTGATTCCGCCGTCGGGCCGCGAGCGCGTCGAAGTGCGCTGCTGGGAAGCGCTGGGCGACGGTGTGCTCGACGCAGCCGTCGCGATCCGTCTCGAACACACGATGCGCGACGAGGCGCAGCGCAGCGCGAGCTGGATCGCGCGCCAGCAACGCAAGATCGACGACGCGCTCGTCGCGATGTCGCAGGGTCTCGGCGGCAAGGCGTGGTGCGTCGGCAATCACTACACGCTCGCCGACATCGCACTCGGCTGCGCGCTCGGCTACCTCGACTTCCGGATGCCCGAGCTCAACTGGCGCGATCGCCACCCGAACCTCGACAAGCACTTCGTGAAGCTGCTGCAGCGGCAATCCTTCGCCGATACGCTGCCGCCGCAGAGCTGAGCCGCGGCCCGGTCCTCACGCATTCGGCAGACGAAAGAAAAGCGCCCCGCGGGGCGCTTTTCTTTTTGCGGCGCAGGCCGCCCGCCGCCGGAGCGGGGCGGCCGCCTGCATCAGTCGATCGACGCGTACACCGCTTCGCCGAGCGTGAACGAGTCGCTGCGGGCGATCGGCCACCACTTGTCGTACAGCGAGAAGCCGCAGGTCTGGCCGTCGAGCAGCGCACCGGGTTTCAGGTACTTCAGCAGTTGCGACATCAGCCGCACCTCGTGCGGCGCGACCCGCTGCACGATGTGATGCGCGCGCAACTCGGACGGATGGGCGAGGCCGGCCGCCTGCACGAGTTCCTGCAGCGCATGCAGCGTATTGCGGTGGAAGTTGTACACGCGCTCGGCCTTGTCGGGCACGACGAGCGCACGCTGGCGCACCGGGTCCTGCGTCGCGACGCCGGTCGGGCAGCGGTCGGTGTGGCAGTGCTGCGCCTGGATGCAGCCGACCGCGAACATGAAGCCGCGCGCCGAATTCACCCAGTCCGCGCCGATCGCGAGCGTGCGCGCGATGTCGAACGCGGTGATGATCTTGCCGCTCGCGCCGAGCTTCACGCGGTCGCGCACGCCGATGCCGACGAGCGTGTTGTGCACCAGCAGCAGCCCTTCCTGCAGCGGCACGCCGACGTGGTCGGTGAATTCGAGCGGCGCCGCGCCGGTGCCGCCTTCCGCGCCGTCGACGACGATGAAGTCGGGCACGATGCCCGTCTCGAGCATCGCTTTCGCGATCCCGAAGAATTCCCACGGATGGCCGATGCACAGCTTGAAGCCGGTCGGCTTGCCGCCGGACAGCGTGCGCAGCCGCTCGACGAATTCGAGCAGCCCGCGCGGCGTCGAGAATTCCGAGTGCGTCGCGGGCGAGATGCAGTCCTTGCCCATCGGCACGCCGCGCGTCTCGGCGATTTCCGGCGTGATCTTCGCGGCCGGCAGCACGCCGCCGTGGCCGGGCTTCGCGCCCTGCGACAGCTTCACCTCGATCATCTTGACCTGCGGATCGGCGGCCTGCTTCGCGAACTTGTCGGGGTTGAACGTGCCGTCGTCGTTGCGGCAGCCGAAGTAGCCGGACGCGATTTCCCAGATGATGTCGCCGCCGTTCTCGCGGTGGTACTTCGACAGCGAGCCTTCGCCGGTGTCGTGCGCGAAGCCGCCTTTCTTCGCGCCGAGGTTCAGCGAGCGGATCGCGTTGGCGGACAGCGAGCCGAAGCTCATCGCCGAGATGTTGAAGATCGAAATGTCGTACGGTTGCGCGCGCGTCGCGCCGACGCGGATGCGGAAATCGTGGTTCGGCAGCTTCGTCGGCGCGAGCGAATGGCTGATCCATTCGTGCGCGACGGCCTTCACGTTCAGCTCGGTGCCGTACGGACGGTTGTCGGCGACGTTCTTCGCGCGCTGGTAGACGAGGCTGCGCTGCGCACGCGAGAACGGCTTTTCGTCGGTATCGTCCTCGACGAAGTACTGGCGGATTTCAGGTCGGATGAATTCGAACAGGAAGCGGAAGTGGCCCCAGAGCGGGTAGTTCCGCAGGATCGCGTGGCGGTCCTGGTTCAGGTCGTACAGGCCGAGCGCGACGAGGGCGATGGGGATGATGATCCAGAGCCAGGAAAGGATGTGGACCGACGCGAGCACGGCCGCCGCGACGAGCAGCAGTACGGCGCACCACATCGCGAGGTAGCGTCTTGAAAGCATGGGGACTCCGTAAGAATTCTGAAATGCCGCCATGCGTACGCTGCGAAGACGGCATCCTCGCCCGGCGGAATCGTGTTCTGCCGGGCGCGGGTGCCGCAAGTCTAAACCGAATGGATGTCAGCGTGCTTCGGCGAGCGCCGGAGCGTGGGCTGCAGCCTGACCGGGTTGGCCGGTTACCGCGGATTCGATGATGCCGCCGCCGAGACAGATCTCGCCGTCGTACAGCACGGCCGACTGGCCGGGCGTGACCGCCCACTGCGCATCGTCGAACGCGAGCGAGAAGCGCGCTTCACCTGCCGGGCCGGCTGCCGCGGCGCCGACCACGCACGCCGCATCGGCCTGCCGGTAGCGCGTCTTCGCGCCGCACGCGAAGCCGTCCGCCGGCGGCTCGCCGGCGACCCAGCTCACGTTGCCGGCGACGAGCTCGCGCGACAGCAGCCACGGATGATCGTGGCCCTGCACGACGTACAGCGTGTTCGACGCGATGTCCTTCGCGGCGACGAACCACGGCTCGCCGCTGCCGCTCTTGCTGCCGCCGAGGCCGATGCCCTTGCGTTGGCCGAACGTGTAGAACGCGAGGCCGATGTGCTCGCCGACCACCTTGCCGTCGGGTGTCTTCATCGGGCCCGGTTTCGTCGGAAGGTAGCGATTCAGGAAATCGCGGAACGGCCGTTCGCCGATGAAGCAGATGCCGGTCGAATCCTTCTTCTTCGCATTCGGCAGCCCGATCTGCGCGGCGATCTCGCGCACCTTCGTCTTCGGGATCTGGCCGAGCGGGAACATCGTCTTCGACAATTGCGCCTGGTTCAGCCGGTGCAGGAAGTACGACTGGTCTTTCGTGTGATCGAACGCCTTCAGCAGTTCGAAACGCCCGTCGCGCTCGCGCACGCGCGCATAGTGGCCGGTCGCGATCATTTCCGCGTCGAGCGACATCGCGTGATCGAGGAACGCCTTGAACTTGATCTCGGCGTTGCACAGCACGTCGGGGTTCGGCGTGCGGCCGGCCGAGTATTCGCGCAGGAACTCGGCGAATACCCGATCCTTGTATTCCGCCGCGAAGTTGACGGCTTCCACATCGATGCCGATCAGGTCGGCCACCGACACGACGTCGATCCAGTCCTGGCGCGTCGAGCAGTATTCGCCGTCGTCGTCGTCTTCCCAGTTCTTCATGAACAGGCCGACCACGTCGTAGCCCTGTTCCTTCAGCAGCCATGCGGTCACCGACGAATCGACGCCGCCCGACATGCCCACCACTACACGACGCTTGCTCATTTGCCGACCGCCTGACGTTCGAATGCCTCGGGGCGCGGAGCGACCGAATGCGTGTGCACGAAATCGAGCGGAACGCGCCGCCCGGCGAGATAGTCGTCGACGCAGCGCATCACCGCGGGCGAACGATGGCGTTCGCTGCATGCGCGCAGTTCGTCGGCCGTCATCCACAGCGTGCGCACGATGCCGTCGTCGAGCACGTGGCCCGCGACCGGTTCGCCGGCCGTGCCGCAGAACGTGAAGCGCAGGTAGGTCGCGCCGGCGCTGCCGGGGCGATCGTAGTGCGCGAGATAGACGCCGACGAGCGCGTCGGGCGTGAACGGATGCGCGGTTTCCTCGAGCGTTTCGCGGATCACGGCGTCGGCCAGCGTCTCGCCGGCTTCGAGATGACCGGCCGGCTGATTGATGCGCAGGCCCGTCGAGGTTTCTTCCTCGATCACGAGAAAGCGGCCGGCGCGCTCGACGAGCGCGGCGACCGTCACATGCGGGGTCCAGAGTTCGGGTTTCATGGCCGGCATTTTACCGGTTGCGCCCGAACGCTGCCGGCTGTCTGGTTAGACGAATCCGACCCTCGGAATTCATCCGTCCCGGCGCGGCGCGACGGCACGGACCAAACGGATGTCGCATTCGAGCACGGTCGTGCGGAAAGTGCTGGCGGGGGCATCGCTTTCGGTTAAAGTGCAGCGTGAAAGCCGTTGCTCGTGAGCCGGTAAGTCAGCCTGTCCGGCTCGTTGCACAGTAAAGAATGCAAGAAAAGAAATACTGACAATGACTGGAGGAACTGACGATGCATATTGGAGTGCCTGCTGAAACGCGGGCCAACGAGGCGCGCGTGGCCGCGACGCCGGAAACCGTGAAGAAATACGCGGCGGCCGGCCATCGGGTCAGTATCGCGAAAGGGGCCGGCAGTGCCGCCAGCTATCCCGATGAAGCCTATGTGGCCGCCGGCGCCGAATTGACCGACCAGTCGGCCGCTTTTGCCGCCGATCTCGTGCTGAAGGTCCAGGCGCCCACCGACGCCGAACTGCCGTTGCTCAAGCGCGGCGCCGTGCTGGTCGGCATGCTCGAGCCGTTCAACGGCGAGCAGGCGGCGAAACTCGCCGCGGCCGGCGTGACCGGTTTCGCGCTCGAGGCCGCGCCGCGCACGACCCGCGCGCAGAGTCTCGACGTGCTGTCGTCGCAGGCGAACATTGCCGGCTACAAGGCCGTGCTGGTGGCCGCGTCGCTGTATCCGCGCTTCATGCCGATGCTGATGACGGCCGCGGGCACCGTGAAAGCGGCACGCGTGCTGATTCTCGGCGCGGGCGTCGCGGGCCTGCAGGCGATCGCGACCGCGAAGCGGCTGGGCGCCGTGATCGAGGCATCCGACGTGCGGCCGGCCGTGAAGGAGCAGATCGAGTCGCTCGGCGCGAAATTCCTCGACGTCCCGTTCGAAACCGACGAAGAGCGCGAAGCCGCGCAGGGTGTCGGCGGCTATGCGCGCCCGATGCCGCCGTCGTGGCTCGGCCGCCAGGCCGCGCTCGTGCACGAGCGCGCGAAGCAGGCCGACATCGTGATCACGACCGCGCTGATTCCCGGCCGCCCGGCGCCGACGCTGATCTCGGTCGACACCGCGCAGTCGATGAAGCCGGGCTCGGTGCTCGTCGATCTCGCGGCCGGCCGCGGCCCCGAAATCGACGGCCGCAGGGGCGGCAACTGCCCGCTGACCGTCGCCGACCAGGTGGTCGTGCACAACGGCGTGACGATCGCCGGCTACACGAACCTGGCCTCGATGGTCGCGTCGGACGCGTCGGCACTGTACGCACGCAACCTGCTCGATTTCCTGAAACTGATCGTCACGAAGGAAGGCACGCTGAACATCGACCTGACCGACGACATCGTCGCCGCGACGCTGCTGTGCCGCGACGGCGAGCTCACGCGCAAATAACGGAGGAGACCATGGAAGTCATCAATCACACGGTGATCAACGTGATCATCTTCGTGCTGGCGGTGTACGTCGGCTACCACGTCGTCTGGAACGTCACGCCGGCGCTGCATACGCCGCTGATGGCCGTGACCAACGCGATCTCGGCGATCGTGATCGTCGGCGCGATGCTCGCGGCGGCGCTCACCGTCGGTGCGACCGGCAAGTTCTTCGGCACGCTCGCGGTCGCGCTCGCGGCCGTCAACGTGTTCGGCGGCTTCCTCGTGACGAGGCGAATGCTCGAGATGTTCCGCAAGAAGGAGCCCAAGCGTGTCGAGGGCGGCAAGGAGGGCGCGCGATGAGCATGAACGTCGTCACGCTGTTGTACCTCGTCGCGTCGGTGTGCTTCATCCAGGCGCTCAAGGGGCTGTCGAACCCGAAGAGCGCGCGGCGCGGCAACCTGTTCGGGATGGTCGGGATGGCCATCGCGATCCTCACGACGATCGCGCTGATCGTCAAGCAGGCCGCGTGGCTCGGCGCGAACCTGCCGCTCGGCCTCGCGCTGGTGCTCGGCGCGCTGATCGTCGGCGGGGGCGTCGGGGCATTCGTCGCCGCCCGCGTCGAGATGACGAAGATGCCGGAACTCGTCGCGGCGATGCACTCGCTGATCGGTCTCGCGGCCGTGTGCATCGCGTATGCGGTGGTGTCGGAGCCGGAAGCCTTCGGGCTCGTGCCGCAGGACGCGGTGTCGTCGAGCTTCATCCCGTACGGCAACCGCGTCGAGCTGTTCATCGGCACGTTCGTCGGCGCGATCACGTTCTCCGGGTCGGTGATCGCGTTCGGCAAGCTGTCGGGCAAGTACAAGTTCCGGCTGTTCCAGGGCGCACCGGTCGTGTATGCCGGCCAGCACCTGATCAACCTGATGCTCGCGATCGCGATGCTCGGCTTCGGCATCCTGTTCTTCATCACGCAGGCGTGGCTGCCGTTCATCATCATGACGGCGATCGCGTTCGTGCTCGGCGTGCTGATCATCATCCCGATCGGCGGCGCGGACATGCCGGTGGTCGTGTCGATGCTGAACTCGTACTCGGGGTGGGCCGCGGCCGGCATCGGCTTCTCGCTGAACAACGCGATGCTGATCATCGCCGGCTCGCTGGTCGGCTCGTCGGGCGCGATCCTGTCGTACATCATGTGCCACGCGATGAACCGCTCGTTCTTCAACGTGATCCTCGGCGGGTTCGGCGGGGAAGCGGCGGCCGGCGGCGCGGCGGGCGCGCAGGAGCAGCGGCCGGTGAAGTCGGGCTCGGCCGACGACGCGGCGTTCATGCTCGGCAACGCGGAATCGGTCGTGATCGTGCCCGGTTACGGGCTCGCCGTCGCCCGTGCGCAGCACGCGCTGAAGGAGCTGACCGACAAGCTGGTCGAGAAAGGCATCGACGTGAAGTACGCGATCCACCCGGTCGCGGGGCGGATGCCGGGCCACATGAACGTGCTGCTCGCGGAAGCGGAAGTGCCGTACGAGATCGTGCACGAGATGGAGGACATCAACGGCGAATTCGGCCAGGTGGACGTGGTGCTCGTGCTCGGCGCGAACGACGTCGTGAACCCGGCCGCGAAGAACGATCCGAAATCGCCGATCGCGGGGATGCCGATCATCGAGGCGTACAAGGCGCGCACGGTGATCGTCAACAAGCGCTCGATGGCGGCCGGCTACGCGGGCCTCGACAACGACCTGTTCTACATGGACAAGACGATGATGGTGTTCGGCGATGCGAAGAAGGTCATCGAGGACATGGTGAAGGCCGTCGAGTAACGCAGGCACCGGCTACGCGGCGCCCGCTTCGATGCGCGGGCGCCGTGCCTCCGGACAGGCCCGACCGGTACAAGAAGCCGGTCGGGCCTTTTTCATGGGGCGACGAGGCGTGCGACGCAGGCGGCGATCGCGTCGCGTACGCGCACGATCGCCGGGTCGCGCTGCGTGCTCGTGCGCCAGCCGATTTCGACCGGATAGCGCGGCAGGTCGACCGGGCACGCGAGCGCACGCAGCGAGGTTGCTTGCGCGATCGCATGCGCCGCATGCGCGGGAATCGTCGCGACCGCGTCGGAGCCGGCGAGCAGGTACGGCAGCGCGGCGAAATGCGTGGTCGATGCCGCGACGCGCCGCTTGTGGCCGAGCGCGGCCAGCGCCTCGTCGACGATCCCGATCACGCCGCCCGACGACACGAGCAAATGGTCGCGCCGCAGGAAATCGGCGAGCGTCAGCGTGCGCGGCGCCCGCGCGCGGCCGGCCGGATCGATCAGGCACGCATAGCCGCCGGTCGCGACCGCGCGCCGGCTGAGCCCGTTCGCCGAGAATCCGCCCGACGCGATCGCGAGGTCGACGCCGTGCCGGAGCAGCGCGTCGCCGGCGATGCCGCTGTGGGTCTGCCGGAAGATCAGCCGGATGCCGGCGGCTTCGTGCGCGACCGCGTCGATCAACGCACGGCCGAGCGCGATCTCGAAATCGTCGGACAGCCCGATCGAGATCGTGCGGCCGACGCGGTCGCCGCCGTCGGCGGCAATCGCGAGACTTTCGCGGCAGCGGTCGAGCGCATCGGACAGGATCGGCTTCAGTTCGTCCGCGCGCGGCGTCGGCGCGAGCCCGCGCCCGGTTCGCACGAACAGCGGATCGGCATAGATCACGCGCAGCCGCCCGAGCGCCGCGCTGACCGCCGACTGCGTGAGGTCGAGCCGCAGCGCCGCGCGGCTCGCGCCGCCTTCCTCGTACAGCGCCTCGAACACCTTCAGCAGGTTCAGGTCGAGGCCGGCGATATCATCCGCATTCATGTCAGTTATCGTTATATCGATTTGATCGATGAAATGATATCGACAAAGATGGCATCCCATTCACCGCATTTACCGGAGACGCCACCATGTCCACCTCAGTCATCGCCGCGCTGCAGATCGGCGCATCGCCCGCCGGCACACGCGCCACGCTCGACACGATCCTCGGCTACGAAACCGCGATCCGCGACAGCGGCGCGTCGCTGGTCGTGCTGCCCGAGGCCGTGCTCGGCGGCTATCCGAAAGGCGAAATCTTCGGCACGCGGCTCGGCTACCGGCTGCCCGAGGGGCGCGACGCGTATGCGCGCTACGCCGCGCAGGCGATCGACGTGCCGGGGCCGGAAACCGACGAGCTGGCCGCGCTGTCGCAGCGCACCGGCGCGAGCCTCGTGGTCGGCGTGATCGAGCGCGGCGGCAGCACGCTGTACTGCACGGCGCTGTTCTTCGATCCGCGCGACGGGCTCGTCGCGAAGCTCCGCAAGCTGATGCCGACCGGCACCGAGCGGCTGATCTGGGGGCAGGGCGACGGCTCGACGCTGCCGGTCGTCGACACGGCCGCGGGCCGCGCGGGCGCCGCGATCTGCTGGGAGAACCACATGCCGCTGCTGCGCTGCGCGATGTACGCGAAAGGCGTGCAGATCTGGTGTGCGCCGACCGTCGACGAGCGCGAGGTGTGGCAGAGCTCGATGCGGCACATCGCGCACGAGGGGCGCTGCTTCGTCGTGAGCGCGTGCCAGGTGCAGCCGTCGCCGCGCGCGCTCGGCATCGACGTGCCGGGCTGGGACCCCGAGCGGCCGCTGATTCGCGGCGGCAGCGTGATCGTCGGGCCGCTCGGCGACCTGCTGACGGAGCCGTTGATCGGCGAGGCCGGGCTCGTGACCGCGTGCATCGACACCGACGAGCTCGTGAAGGCGCGCTACGACTTCGACGTCGTCGGCCACTACGCGCGTGCGGACGTGTTTTCACTGCACGTCGACGAGCGGCCGAAGCGGCCGGTGGTGTTCGGCGGGTGACGAAAGCAGGGCCGGGCGCCATACGGCGCCCGGAACATGAAGGGCGGCGGCGTACGCCCACCGCCTTGCCGCGTCAGCGCATCGGCGCTTCCGCGATCCGCATGTAGTCGGCGATCCGCCGGCCTTCCATGTCCGGAAACTGCTCGTGCACGGTGATGTCGCCCATCCGCGCGATGTCGAAGGTGCGGAAATCGCCGCGCAGCTCGCACCACGCGCCGATCGTCCAGCGCCCGCCCCAGTAGACGAGCCCGAGCGGCCAGACGCGGCGCTGCGAATGCGCGCCGAGCCGGTCGCGATAGTCGAAGCTGACGATGTGGCGCGTGTCGATCGCCTGGTGGATCGCGTCGACTTTCGCGCAAAACGTCTCGTCGATGTGGAACGACGGCGCGAACACGGGCAGCCGGTCGAGCGCCGTGCGCTTGTCGGCCGGCATCGCCGACGCGATCTTCGCGAGCGCCGAGCGCGCGCCGCTCGCGAAGCGCGCCCCGCCCCAGGTCTCGAGCATGCGCGCGCCGGTGGCGAGCGCCGCCAGCTCCTCGGCCGTGAACGTGAGCGGCGGCAGGCTCGCGTTGCGGTTCAGCCGGTAGCCGATGCCGGCTTCGCCTTCGATCGGCACCCCTGACAGTTGCAGGTCGCGCACGTCGCGATAGACCGTGCGCGGCGACACCGACAGCCAGTCGGCCAGTTGCTGCGCGGTCGTGAGACGACGCCCGCGCAACAGCTCGGCGATCTGGAACAGGCGGTCGGCACGGCGGGTCATGACAGCACCTCGATTCCTCTGGCGACGGGGACGTCGCGATGATAGCGCCGCGCCGGCGCGCTGACTGCTGCGCTCAGTGGCATTTCGGCGCGTGCAGGCCGACGCGGTTGCCTTCCGTGTCGATCAGGTAGCCGACGTAGCCGTAGTTGTTCGGCAGCTCGACGACCGAGCCCTGCACGACGCCGCCCGCGCGCTTCGCGCGTTCGAGCGCCGCGACGACCGATTCGCCGGCGTTCAGGTAGACGAGCACGCCGTTCGCGCTCGGCTTGATCTGCTGCGGATCGAACACGATGCTGCCGCCCGTGCTCGACGCGTCGCGATCGAACGTCGCCATCGGCACGCCGCCGATGACCGCGCGCTGCAACGTGGTTTGCAGCACGGTTTCGTAGAAGCGGATCGCGCGGTCGAAATCGAGGGACGGAATGTCGAACCAGGCGATCGCGCGTTCCGGGATGGCAGTGGCGGTTGCTGACGTCATGACGAGCTCCTTGTTGCGTTGTTTGCGTTGTTATGCGGATTCGGTGTGGAAACCAGCCTGCATTGCGCCGGGATTGCAGTGTGATCGCGGGCTGCTGACACCGTATTGTCAGTAGAGTTGTCATCTATCGGGTCGAGCCGCTCGAGGGCGTCGTGAAGCTGACCGTCGCGCAGGACGGGCTCGCGCCCGGTTCGGAGAGGGATCGCGGGATTCGCGGCGGCTGGCCGGTCGTGCCGTCGAGCCTGAAGCCGCTGCTCGAGACGGGGCACGCGCTGCCGTTCACGATGGCGCGCTGGTTGCACTCGAAGCCCTGACCGGCTCCGGAAAAGCACAGGGGCCGCGATGGCGGCCCCTGGAAGTCGTTGCGCGTGAAAGCGAACGGCTGGCTTACGCGTCGTCGCCTTCCGCTGCCGCCGGGCGTGCCTTCACGCTGCCGGCGATCAGGTCGAAGCGGAACAGCCGGCATTCGAGCGCGCCGTTGAACAGCGGCGTCTTGGCCGATTCGCGCAGGCGCAACTGGCCCGGCAGCGAACGGTCGGACGTCAGCAGGAACGCCTGCCAGCCCGTGAAGCGCTGCTTCAGCGCATCGCCGAGCGCGTTGAAGAACTCGCTGTCCGGCGCGTCGGTGTGCGTGCGGCGGAATGCGTCGTCGTTGCCGCGGTTGCGGCCGGTTTCGCGCACCTCGCCGCGCGCGCTGCGGCCGCGCACTTCGATCCGCTCGCCGTACGGCGGGTTCGCGAGGAGGATGCCCGGCCCGTCGCACGGCGGCGTCATCCCGCGCGCGTCGACCTGCTTGAGCCACACCGACGGCACGCCCGCGCGCTCGAGGTTCGCGCGCGCCTTTTCGAGCATGTCGCCGGAAATGTCGCTGCCGTACACGCCGAGCGCTTCGCCGCGCTTGGCACGCGCCGCCCGCTTCGCGTCGAGTGCCGGGACCTTCAGCCCCTGCCACGCGGTGATGTCGTACTGCTTGAGCTTTTCGAAGCCGAACCGGCGCTCGACGCCGGGCGCCACGCCGAGCGCGATCTGCGCGGCTTCCGCGAGGAACGTGCCGCTGCCGCACATCGGGTCGTACAGCGCGGTGCCGGGCGTCCAGCCCGTCAGGCGCAGGATGCCGGCCGCGAGGTTCTCGCGCAGCGGCGCGGCCCCCTTGTCGAGACGCCAGCCGCGCTTGAACAGCGGCTCGCCCGACGTGTCGAGATACAGCGTGCACTCGTTGACGGTCAGGAACGCGAACACGCGCACGTCCGGCGCACCGGTGTCGATGCTCGGGCGCGAGCCGGTTTTCTCCCGCATCCGGTCGCAGATCGCATCCTTCACGCGCAGCGTCGTGAATTCGAGGCTTTTCAGCGGCGACTTGATCGCGGTGATGTCGATACGCAGCGTCTGCGTCGACGCGAACCAGCGTTCCCACGGCTGCTCGAGCGCGAGCGCGTAGACGTCCTGTTCGTTGCGGTACGGGCCGTGCGCGATCTTCAGCAGAATGCGGCTCGCGATGCGCGAATGGAGGTTCGCGGCCATGCCGGCGGCCCAGCCGCCGCTGAAATGGACGCCGCCCGGCACCTGCGCGCCCGCGGTGAACGGCGCGCCGTTCAGGTGGCGGCCGGCGATTTCGGCCAGCTCGGCGGCAAGCGCCGCTTCGAGGCCGCGCGGGCAGGGGGCGAAGAATTCGAACAGGGTGGGCGAGGACATAAGGCGGGTGAGGACGTGCAAAAGTCCACTATTGTACGCGGCGCGGGCGACCGGGGCCGGCGTTTCGGCGCGGAAGCGCCGGCGCGGCCGCCGCTCGCGCGTGCCGGAAGGCCTGGAGGGGCGAGAAGGGTGGCGAGGGGCGGCCGGGCAGGCGCCGCCACCCCGCCGCCGGTCAATGCGTGCCCGGCTGGCCGGCGCGCGCGGCGGGGTTGGCCGCCGGCCAGAACAGCGCGAGCGGGTTCGACAGCACCGTGCGGACGATCGCCGCGACGAGCGCGCGCACCTTGGTCGGACGCAGGCTGCGCGAGCGCACGGCCATCGTGAACGCGAGCGCGAAGCTCACGAGCACGTTGAGGATCGCCATGCTGAGCACGCCGGCGGCGGCCCACCACAGCTCCGGCGTGCCAAGCGCACCTTTGCCCAGCACGCCGAGCGCGACCCCGATCGAGCCGGCCGACAGCGTCACGTGCCGCACCTCGAACGGGAACAGGAACACGGTGACGATCGCCGGCACGAGGCCGAGCATCAGGCCGAGGCCGACGTTCGCGACCACGCCGGCGACGTTCGAGCGGCAGAAATGCGCGAGCTTCGCGGCGCCGGCCGCGCCGAGCGTCAGGCGCAGCCGGCGGTTGTACGTGAGCGCGTCGCCGACCCGGTGCAGCACGAACCAGTTGTCGGCCCAGCCCGCGAGCAGGCTCGACGCCCACAGCAGCACGCCGGTGAGCGCGGCATAGAACGGCGTCGGGCCGAGCAGCGAGAACGAATGCAGCGTCGCGTGCGCCTTCTCCGGCGAGATCAGGTTCGCGTGCAGCACGTTGCTCGCGAACAGCTGCACGAGCAGGCACACGGGCAGCACGACGAGCACGTTGCCGGAAATCGCGGCCGCCTGCGTGCGGATCAGCGCGATCACCGACGCGACGAACGTCTTCACGCCTTCCTCGTGGCCGGTGTCGTCGAGCTCGCGCGCGAGCGTCGGCGCGGTCATCGCGGGCTGCTTGGTCGCGAGCGTGAAGTGCAGGAAGTGCATCAGCATGAAGCTGGCCGCGTAGTTGATGCCCGCGAGCAGCCCTTCGAGCATCGACTGCAGGTGCGCGCCCGTGATCGCGAACTTCACGCACACGGTCACGACGGTGACGAGGCCGCCGCCCGCGGCCATCCGCAGCATCTTCAGGTACTCGGTGCGGCCGCGCGAGATGTAGTGCTCGCCGGTGTCCGCGTTGGTCTCGACGAGCTTGCGCGCGAACAGCGAGAAGTTGCTGCGCACGAGGTGCGCGACGCTCTGGCTGTTCTGGTTCGCGTCGACCAGCTCGGCGGTGAGGTGCGCCATCCCGTGCAGGTCGTCGCGCGCCATCCACGCGTTCAGCAGCGTTTCCGCGCGCAGGATGCGCATGCGCATCCGCTCGACCTGGAACACGATGTCGACCGACACGCCGTTGCGGTACAGGTGGGCGAACACGTCGTCGACGGCGGTCCGGCATTCGTCGAGCAGCACGCGCAGGTAGTTCACCTCGTGCAGCAGCTTGCTCGGGTCGCCGCCGTCCTCGACGGCCGCATGCGCGGTCTCGACCGCGAGCATCGCGCGGGTGAGGCGGTAGAACGGCTGCGATTCGAGCGGCTGGCGTTCCAGCGGCTTGCGCGCATCGTCGTCGGACAGCCGGCTGCGCACCGTCTGCGACAGGCCGGTCGAGCTGATCTGGCAAGTCAGGTTGTGCAGCGCGGCCAGCAGGTCGCGCGAGAACGAGCCGGGCTCGTGGCGCTCTTCCTCGGTGACGTCGAACGAGATCAGGGCGGCGAGGCGCGCGAGCAGGTCGTCGGGCAGCGCGTCGATCCATTTCGCGTCCTCGGGCGCGGGGAACATCAGCGTGAACAGCGCCGACAGCTCGCGGCGGTTCGGTGCGGGCGGGATCAGCGACGAATCGATCCGCTCGAACAGCGCGCCGAAGAAGCCCGAATGCACCGGCATGCCGGCGTCGCACAGCAGCGAGATGCCGTCGCACTCGCGCAGGATGCCGCGCAGGATGCGCGCCGCGTGCGCTTTCCACGCAGGGTTGCGGTCGAGCACGTGGAACAGGTAGCGCAGCCGCGCATGGGCCGGATACGTGCGCGTGTCGGCGTCGCGCTCGGCCGGCGTGTCCTGCACCGTACCGTTGCGGCGCAGCCAGTGCGCGAGCTCGATCAGCCATTCGCTGCGCTCGGCATACGACGCGTCGGCGTCGGCGTTGGCGAGCAGCGCATCGAGCTGGTGACCGGCATTGCGCGACGCGCGCCACTTCTTGATCAGGGTCGTCAGGGAACGAAACATAAACGGGATAGCGAAAGCCCGGGACGGGCGGGTTCGGGATGCCGGCCGGGGAAACGGCGCGGCGCCGGTGAGAACGGGTGAGACGGGGCCGGTGCCGGACGGGCACGGCGACCCGCGATGCGGCTGCCCCGCCGCGGTGCACGCGATTCGCGTGCGGGCGCCGGGAGCCACGGCGGTCGGGCCGAGCGCGGCCCGGCGCCGCTGGCTCGCGCGCACGACGAACGGCGCGAGCCTGAAAGTGCGTAGGATCGTCAATCGGGCCGGAAAACGCAAGCCGACCGCATTGCATGGCGCGGGTTCCGGCAGCTTTGACAAAGAATGTCATGGCCGTTCGGCCGGTAAAGGCGGTGTCCTGCCGACTATGGCTGGCGAGCGCGGCCGGTTGCAGCGGCGTGTAGCCGACGACGGGCGGCGCATGCTGCCGCCCGCACGGCGCCATTCCACACCGCGCAGGCGAACGTCGTGTCGAACGTTCGTCCGCGCGCCGTGCGCGTTCGCTTAGGCGCCGGACTTGCCCGTCGCGCCGGCGTCGCCGCCGGACGTCGGGTTGGCCGGGCACGGCACGACCGGCGCGGCGGCCGTCTTGCCGCCGGCAGCGGGCGCCGGCGCGCCGCGGCGGGCGGCCATCGCGCGCACGCCGGCCGCGGCCTGCGTGGCAATCACGTCGAGCGCGCGCCGGTGGCCGGCGACGAGCGCGTCGTAGCCGTCGGCGACCGGTTCCGCGACGCTCGTGCGGCAGGTCATCACGGCCTGCGTGGCGAGCGAGCGCACGCTCCAGACGGCATCGACCGCGGCGCGCTTGCCCGGCCACGATTCGAAGCGCTGCACGTTCACGCTGATGCGGTACACGGGCACGCCGGCCGGATACGCGGAATTCGCGACGTCGATCGTGCCGAGCTGCGCGGCCAGATCGTCCGACAGCGCGCGGCGGATCTCGTCGGCGGGCGGCGATGCCCAGCGTTCCTGCTCGAGCACGTCGACCTGCGCGGCGTTCTTCTGCACGACCAGCTGGCTCTTCGCGACCTGCTCGGGCACGCCGACCGACGGCACCTCGATGAGGAACGCCGGGTTGGCCGGCGCGGTGCGCAGCGGCGCCGCGGCGTCGGCCGGGCTGAGCGTGTAGAACCGCGCGGGCGGCGAGCTGCACGCGGCGAGCGCGAGTGCGGCGAGCAGCGCCGCCGCGCCGCTCGCGAAACCGTTCACGCGTGTCGTCATTGTTTATCTCCTGGCTTGCCCTTGAGCAGCGATTCGGGGTGGCGCTCCAGATAGTCGGCGAGCGCGTTCAGCGATTGCAGCGTGCGCGTGAGCTCCTTCAGCGCGCCGCGCACGTCGGATTGCAGCGGCGAATCCTGCTGCAGCGTTGCCTCGGCGGTCGAGAAGGTCTGCTTCGCGGCCGACAGCGTGTCGCGTGCTTCCGGCGCGACCTGCGTGTCGAGCTGCTTGAACAGCTTGTCGGCGTTCGCGAGCGCGCTGTTCAGGTTCGCGCCGATCTGGTCGAACGGCACCTTGTCGAGCTTCTTCGCGATGTCGGCGACTTGCAGCTGCAGCTCGTCGAGCGTGTTCGGCACGGTCGGCAGCTCGAACGGCAGGTGGGCGGTGTCGATCTTCACGGGCGGCGCCTTCGGGAAGAAGTCGAGCGCGACGTACAGCTGGCTCGTCAGCAGGTTGCCGGTGCGCAACTGGCCGCGCAGCCCGTGCTGGACGAGCCGCTCGACGATCTCGCGGCGCGCCGGTTCGCCCTTGCTTTCGATCGTCTCGCGGAAGCGGCGGCCGAGGCGTTCCGGATAGACGTTCATCGTCACCGGCATCAGGAAGTTCTTCGTCTTCGGATCGAAATCGATGCCGATGTTCGTCACTTCGCCGAGCACGATGCCGCGGAAGTCGACCGGCGCGCCGACGGCGAGCCCGCGCAGCGACTGGTTGAAGTTCATCACGACCTGCAGCGGCTGGCCGTCCGGGTCGCGCATCGCGTCGCCCTCGTCGGAGCCGAGGCGGAACGTCGTGTTGTTCGGCGCGGTCGTGCCGCTGCCCTGGTTCGGCGGCGTCTGGAACGCGATGCCGCCGAGGATCACCGTCGCGAGCGACTGCGTGTTCAGCTTCAGGCCGCTCGAATCGAGCCGCAGATCGACGCCGCTCGCCTGCCACCAGCGCGTATTCATGCCGACGTACTGGTCGTACGGCGCATTGACGAACACGTTGAACGTGACGCCCGTGCCGTCCTTGTCGAGCGAGAAGCCGACCACCTGGCCGACCTGGACGCGGCGGTAGTAGACCGGCGAGCCGATGTCCACCGAGCCGAGCGAATCGCCGCGCAGCACGTATTGCGTGCCTTTCTGGTCGCCCGTGACGGCGGGCGGCGTTTCGAGGCCGGTGAAGTCGGTCAGCGTGTCCTGGCCGTGGCCGGCGTCGACGCCGATGTACGCGCCGGACAGCAGCGTGCCGAGCCCCGATACGCCCGTCGCGCCGACGCGCGGCCGCACGATCCAGAAGCGCGAGCCCTTGACCGCGAAGTCTTCCGCTTCCTTCTTGAGCTGCACCTGGACCAGCACGCGCGACAGGTCCTTCGACAACTTGATCGTCTTGACCGTGCCGATCTCGACGTCCTTGTACTTGACCTGGGTCTTGCCCGGCTCGAGCCCTTCGGCGCTGTGGAAGCTGATCGTGATTTCCGGACCGCGCTCGCGCACGGACTTGATCACGAGGCCGATGCCGATCAGCGCGGCGATCAGCGGCACGAGCCAGACGAGCGACGGCAGCCAGCCGCTTTTCGTCGAGATCGTCGGATCGGGCGGCCGGGGCGCGTCGTGCTGCGGGCCTTGTGGACTATTCATGGTGATTCCCTGAGGTTTCGACTGGATCCCAGATCAGACGGGGATCGAACTGCATCGACGCGAGCATCGTCAGGATCACGACCGAGCCGAACGCGAGTGCGCCGGGGCCGGCCGTGATGACGGCGAGCGAACGGAAATGGACGAGCGCGACGGTCAGCGTCACGACGAAGATGTCGAGCATCGACCAGCGGCCGATACGCTCGACGATCCGGTAGAGGCGCGTGCGCTGCAGCGGCCGCCAGGCGGCGCGGCGCTGCGCGCTGGTGACGAGGATCGTCAGCACGCCGAGCTTGAGCATCGGCACGAGAATGCTGGCGACGAACACGACCACGGCGAGCGGCCAGTCGCCGGACGTCCAGAAATAGATGACGCCGCTCATGATCGTGTCCTGCTGCGAGCCGACGATCGACGACGTGCGCATGATCGGCAGCAGATTCGCCGGAATGTAGAGGATCGCGGCCGCGAGCAGCAGCGCCCACGTGCGCATGATGCTGTTCGGGGTGCGCACGTGCAGCGCGCTGCCGCAGCGCGCGCAATGCGCGTGCGGCTGGTCGATCGTCTGCACGAGCCCGCACGCGTGGCAGCTGGCATAGCCCTCGCGGGCGGCGGTCGGCGTGGGGCTCGTCATCGGCGGGGTGCGTCCGGCAGCGGCGCGGCGGGGTCGGGCCGCGCCGGCGCGCGGCCGGCGCGCAGGTCGTCGGCGATGTCCCACACCGTGCGCGGGTCGAACATCAGCACGACGGCGGTCATCAGCGTGAGCGCGCCGAACGCGAACAGCGCCGCGTCCGGGACGACGCGTGCGAGGCTCACCATCTTCACGATCGTGACCAGGATGCCGAGCATGAACACCTCGATCATCCCCCACGGCCGCACGAGCTGGATCGTGCGCAGCACGAGGTTGAGGCCGGGCGGCACGACGCCGCGGCGGATCGGCAGCAGGACGTACAGCAGCGCGGCCATCTCGACGAGCGGGAACAGCACGGTCGAGCAGAACACCATCACGCCGACGATCTCCATGTCCTGATGCCACAGCGTGTCGATCGCGCCGATCAGCGTCGTTTGCACGCGCGTGCCGTTCAGGTCCATTTCGAGGATCGGGAACGTCTGCGCGATGATGAACGTGACGAGCGCGGCGACCGCGAGCGCGGTGATGCGCTCGATCTGCGTGGTGCTGTTGCGATAGAGCAGCGCGTCGCAGCGCGGACAGCGCGCGATCTGGCGGCCGCTCAGGCGCGGTTTATGCAACAGTGCGTCGCATTCGTGGCAGGCAATCAGGTCGTATCGTTGCATGGAAAAGGCGGTGTTGCGACGGCTGGGGGAACACGTCGACGGGGCCGGAACCCGCGCCAATCTTACCAAAAGGGCTTTTTCGATGCGTCAAGGATCGTGAGTTTCGTGACCGATCGGTAACATGGCGGGAAGCCGTCAGCCGGCTGGCGCGCCTGTCCTCAGAGTCCGCGCACGTCAAAAGGTTGCGGTAGCATGGCGCCCTTGACATGCGTCGGACGAATTTACCGGCGCGGCCGTTCGCTGAACTGAGGAATCCAAGATGGCATCGAAATCGCCGCCGGCCGTGCCGGCACGCTACGCGCACACCGCGATCGCACTGCACTGGCTGATCGCGCTGCTGATCATCTGCGGTTTCGCGCTCGGCTGGGTGATGACGGACATTCCCGGCTTCACGCCGACCAAGCTGAAGTACTTCTCGTGGCACAAGTGGATCGGCGTGACGGTGTTCGCGCTGGCCGTCGTGCGCGTGCTCTGGCGTGCGACCCACGTGCCGCCGCCGCTGCCGGGCGGCACGCCGGCGTGGCAGCGCGCGGCGTCGCACGGCGTGCACATGTTGCTGTACTTGCTGATGATCGCGATCCCGGTGACGGGCTACCTGTACAGCTCGGCGTCGAACATTCCGGTCGTCTATCTCGGCATCGTGCCGCTGCCGCGCCTGATCGACCCCGATCCGGCGCTCAAGGAAACCTTCAAGACGCTGCACGTCTCCTTGAATTACATTCTGCTTGCGCTCGTTGCGATGCACGTGCTCGCGGCGCTCAAGCATCAGCTGTTGGACCGCGACGGCCTGCTGTCGCGCATGCTTCCCTTTGCCAAATGAAGGATCCCATGAAAGTGTCTTTCTCCCGCTCCATGCTGACCGCGTTCGCCGCGGCGGCGCTCGTCGCGACGGGCGCGGCGCATGCCGACGTCGATCTCGCGAAGAGCAAGGTGTCCGCCGTGTCGAAGCAGATGAACGTGCCGACCGAAGGCGCGTTCAAGAAGTTTTCCGCGCAGGTGAAGTTCGACCCGGCGAAAGCCGCGCAGGGCAGCGCGCAAATGACGATCGACGTCGCGAGCTTCGACCTCGGCGACAAGATGTACAACGACCAGGTCGCCGGCAAGGACTGGTTCGACGCGAAGACCTACCCGCAGGCGACCTTCGTGTCGTCGGCGATCGCGCCGGCCGGCGGCAACAAGTACAACGTGACCGGCAAGCTGACGATCAAGGGCAAGGCCGAGACCGTCACGGTGCCCGTCACGGTCGCGCAGAACGGCGCGACGCAGACGTTCGACGGCGTGCTGCCGATCAAGCGTTCGACCTTCAACGTCGGCACCGGCGAATGGAAGGACACGTCGGTCGTCGCGGACGAAGTGCAGATCAAGTTCCATCTCGTCGCCACGAAGTAAGCGGCAGGTTGCCGCCTCAACTGAATGCCGCGCGAGGGCGCGGCGCCGTTTCCAGGAGAAAAAGTTTGAAAAAGCATCTGATCATCGCTGCCGGCGCGCTGGCCGCTTCGCTGTCGTTCTCGGCCTTCGCCGAAAGCGCAACCTACCAGTTCGATCCGAGCCACACGTACCCGAGCTTCGAGGCCGACCACTTCGGCGGCCTGTCGGTCTGGCGCGGCAAGTTCGACAAGTCGAGCGGCACCGTGACGCTCGATCGCGCGGCGAAGACGGGCACGGTCGACGTGACGACCGACATCGCGTCGATCCACACGGGCAGCGCGAAGCTCGACGAGCACCTGCAGACGGCCGAGTTCTTCGATGTGGCGAAGTTCCCGCAGGCGAACTACAAGGGCACGATCAAGTTCGACGGCGACAAGCCGGTGTCGGTGGTCGGCAACCTGACGCTGCACGGCGTCACGAAGCCGCTCACGCTGAAGATCGATTCGTTCAAGTGCATGCCGCACCCGATGCTCAAGCGTGAAGTGTGCGGCGTCGACGCGGTCGGCGAATTCAGCCGCGACGACTTCGGCCTCGACTACGGCAAGCAGTACGGCTTCAAGATGAAGACGAAGCTGTTGATCACGGCCGAAGCGGTCAAGCAGCAGTAAGACTCCCCGGCGGGGCCGGCGCTCGCGCCGGCCCCGCGGGCAAACCGCCGCGCTCCCGTGACCGGGGCGCGGCGGTTTTTTTTGCGCGCCTATAATCGCCCGAGCGCCGCATGTGGCCATGCGGCGCCGGGCAGGCCGACGGCGCGACGGCGGCCGCCTCGAACAGAACGTACAACGACAAGGAGATCGCCGATGCATGCCGTCACGCAGTCCAGCTCCATTGCCTCGTCGCCGCGCGTGTGGCGCGCGGTGGTCGCCGCGTCGATCGGCAACGCGCTCGAGTGGTTCGATCTCGTCGTCTACGGCTTTTTCGCGGTGACGATCTCGAAGCTTTTCTTCCCGGCCGGCAACGACACCGTGTCGCTGCTGCTCACGCTCGGCACGTTTGGCGTGTCGTTCTTCATGCGCCCGCTCGGCGCGATCGTGCTCGGCGCGTATGCCGACCGCGCGGGTCGCAAGGCCGCGCTCACGCTGTCGATCCTGCTGATGATGGCCGGCACGCTGATCATCGCGGTGCTGCCGACCTACGGGACGATCGGCGTCGCCGCGCCGGTGATCCTCGTCGCCGCGCGGCTGATGCAGGGCTTCTCGGCCGGCGGCGAGTTCGGCAGCGCGACCGCGTTCCTCGCCGAGCACGTGCCGGGCCGGCGCGGCTTCTTCGCGAGCTGGCAGGTCGCGAGCCAGGGGCTCACGACACTGCTCGCCGCGGGCTTCGGCACCGTGCTGAACGCGCAGCTTACGGCCGACCAGATGGCGTCGTGGGGCTGGCGCGTGCCGTTCTTCTTCGGGCTGCTGCTCGGGCCCGTCGCGTACTACATCCGCACCAAGGTCGACGAGACGCCCGAATTCCTCGCGGCCGAAGGCACCGCGAACCCGCTGCGCGATACGTTCGCGTCGCACAAGGTGCGCCTCGTCGCCGCCATGGGCGTGGTCGTGCTCGGCACCGTCGCCACCTATCTCGTGCTGTTCATGCCGACCTACGGCGTGAAGCAGCTCGGCCTCGCGCCTTCCGCCGCATTCGCCGCGATCCTCGTGGTCGGCGTGATCCAGATGGCGTTCGCGCCGCTCGTCGGCCACTGGTCGGATCGCTACGGCCGCGTGCGCGTGATGATCGCGCCGGCCGTCGGCATCCTCGTGCTGATCTATCCGGCGTTCGCGTATCTCGTCGCGCATCCGGGCTTCGGCACGCTGATCGCGCTGCAGGTGCTGCTCGCGTTCCTGATGACCGGTTACTTCGCGGCGCTGCCGGGCCTGTTGTCCGAGGTGTTTCCGGTGCAGACGCGCACGACCGGGATGTCGCTCGCGTATAACGTCGCGGTGACGATCTTCGGCGGCTTCGGGCCGTTCATCATCGCGTGGCTGATCCGCGAGACCGGGATGAAGACCGCGCCGAGCTTCTATCTGATGTTCGCGGCCGTGCTGAGCCTCGCGGCGCTGGTCGTGCTGCGGCGGCGGTTCGGGTTTCGGTGAGGGGCGGGCCGCGCGTCAGTTGCCGCCGCGCTCGCAGACCGGCTGCGCCGGCATCAGTTGCGCGGGCGCGGCGATGGTCTGCACCGGGCGGCCGGCGAGGGCATTGAGCGCCTGACGGAGCTGCCAGTCGGCCGCCGTGCCGAATGCGCGCTGCGGCAGCGCCGCGCTTCTCGCCGTATCGACCTTTGCGCGCACGCGCGCTTCGCGCAGCTTCTGGCGGGCCTTGCGCACCTGCGCGAACGGGTCGGGCGCCTGCCGGTCGGCATAGGGCGCGCGGGCGAGATCGACTTCCCGGTACCACAGCAGCACGCCGTCGACGTCCGCATCGCGGCGCGGCGGCACGAGCCAGTCCGGCACGACGCCGTAACCGTCCATCGGGCAGCCGCTCGGCCGCAGGTTGCGCGCGAACGTGAAATTCAGGCGCGTGCCGTCGAGCAGGTCGACGCCCGTCTGCGCGAGCCCTTTCCCATAGGTCGGCATGCCGAGCAGTGTCGCGCGGCCGAGATCCTTCAGCGCCGCCGCGGTCGCTTCGGCGGCCGACGCGCTCTGGCCGTCGACGAGCACCACGAGCGGTACGGTGCGCCACCAGTCGTCGGCCTGTAGCGGCGCGAGCGGGTCCTGGCCGTGCATGACGGGCAGTTCGTAGTCGGGCCAGTTGGTCGTGTAGCGGCGGCGGTGCGTGTCGCCGCGCTCGACCGTCACCATCGCGGTGCGGTCGCGTCCCGCGAACAGCGCGGTGATGCCGATCGCCGCATTGAGCGCGCCGCCGCCGTTGATGCGCAGGTCGAGGATCATCTGCTTCACCGGCGGGCCCGCGCGGCGCGCGGTCTGCACCGCGTCGATATAGTCGCCGACCGCCGGCTCCGGAAAGCTCGACAGCCGCGTGTACAGGATGTCGCCGTCGAGCCGCTTCGCGGTCGCCGGATGCGGCTTGACGATCGCGCGCACGGGCGCGAAGGTCAGCACCGCATGCTGCGGGCCGCGCTGCACCGTGAGTTTCAGCGGCACGCCCGTGTCGCCCTTCGCGAGCTTCATCAACTCGCCGCCGTCGATGCCGACGACGCTCCTGTCGTTCATCGCGACGACGAGATCGTCGGGCCGCACACCGGCCTTTTCGGCCGGCGCATCGGGAATCACGTCGATGATGTGCAGCCCGTCGGGCCGCGTCTCGAACACGATGCCGATGCCCGGCGTGCCGTCGCGTGCGCGCCGCTCGTCGTCGCGCCGTTCCTGCTCTTCCTTCGCGTTGAAGAAGCGCGCGTACGGCAGCGTCTTGATGCCTTCGTGGGTCGCGGCGTCGAGCAGCGCGCCGATGTCGACGTCGGTCAGATGTTGCCGCTTCAGCACTTCGACGGCCGCTTTGAGTTCGCAGAGCTGCGGTTCCCAGTCGGGCGGGCAGGGCGACGGTGGCTGGGTGGCGGGCAGTGAAGCGGCGGCAGGTGCAACGGCAGGCGGCGAAGCGGCGGGCGGCGCGGATGCCGGTTGCGCACCGACGAGCGACGCATACGGGAACGCGGCCGCGACGGCTGCGCAGGCGGCGAGGCGACGAACGACACGCATGGGAAGCATCATCGGGACCGCACGTTCGGACGGATGGCGAGGGAGGGGTTTGCCCGGCCGGCGCGCGGCCGGCATGCGACGGGGCAGGGCGGTGACGATTGTAGCCGACACCCGCGGCGGCGCCGATCGAGCCGTTTGCGTACCGCCCGGCGGCGACCCGCACATAAAAAAAGCCGACCCAGACGGGCCGGCTTTGCTTCGATGCCGAAACGGCGTGGCGCTTAAACCTGCGCGCCCGCGTTCGGATCGTCCGGATCGTGCGCGGTCTTCTTTTCCTTGACCAGGTCTTCGCGCTTGATGCCGAGCCACATCGCGAGCGAGCCCGCGACGAACACCGACGAGTAGATGCCGAACATGATGCCGACCGTCAGCGCGAGCGCGAAGTAGTGCAGCGTCGGGCCGCCGAAGAAGAACATCGACAGCACCATCATTTCCGTCGACGTGTGCGTGATGATCGTGCGCGACATCGTGGTCGTGATCGCGTGGTTGATCACTTCCTGCACGCTCATCTTGCGTTCGCGGCGGAACGTCTCGCGGATCCGGTCGAAGATGACGACCGACTCGTTGACCGAGTAGCCGAGCACCGCGAGGATCGCCGCGAGCACCGCCAGCGAGAACTCCCACTGGAAGAACGCGAAGAAGCCGAGAATGATCACGACGTCGTGCAGGTTGGCGATGATGCCCGCCACCGCGTACTTCCATTCGAAGCGGAACGACAGGTAGATCACGATGCCGATCACGACGCACGCGAGCGCGAGCAGACCGTCGGTCGCGAGCTCGCGGCCCACCTGCGGGCCGACGAACTCGACGCGCTGCAGCGTGACGTCCGGGCTCTGCGCCTTCAGCGCGCCCATCACCTGGTCGCTCTGCTGCGCGGACGTGAGGCCTTCCTTCAGCTGCAGGCGGATCAGCACGTTGCGCGACGTGCCGAAGTTCTGCACCTGCGCGTCGGCGTAGCCGAGCTTGCCGAGCGTCGCGCGCACGGGCTCGAGCTCCGCGGCCTGCTGGTACTGCACCTCGATCACCGTCCCGCCGGTGAATTCGACGGACAGGTGCAGCCCGCGGTGGAACAGGAAGAACACGGCGGCGAGGAACGTGACCAGCGAGATCACGTTGAACACCAGCGCGTGCCGCATGAACGGAATGTCTTTACGGATGCGGAAAAATTCCATGGCTTCGTCTCCGGGGCCTTATTGGGTCGAGCCCGGTTTCTTCGGCGACACGCCTTGCTGCGCGCGGTTGCGCAACTGAGGCTTGCCGGCGCGCGGCGCGTTGCCCTTCGCCGGGGCGGCGAGCTTCGCGGCGCGCGCGGTGTCGGTCGATTCGTCCTCGTCGGTGAACGACGCGGCGGCAGCGGCGCCTTCCGGCTTCCACACCTGGCCGATCGCGAGCGACTTCAGCTTCTTGCGGCCGCCGTACCAGAGGTTGACGAGCCCGCGCGAGAAGAACACCGCGGAGAACATCGACGTCAGGATGCCGAGGCAGTGCACGATCGCGAACGCGCGAACCGGGCCCGAACCGAACGCAAGCAGCGCGAGGCCGGCGATCAGCGTCGTGACGTTCGAGTCGAGAATCGTCGCCCACGCATGCGCGTAGCCGGCCTGGATCGCGAGCTGCGGCGGCTGGCCGGCACGCAGTTCTTCACGCACGCGCTCGTTGATCAGCACGTTCGAGTCGATTGCCATACCCAGCGCGAGCGCGATGGCCGCGATACCGGGCAGCGTCAGCGTCGCCTGCATCAGCGACAGCACGGCGACGAGCAGCAGCAGGTTCACCGACAGCCCGATCACCGACACCACGCCGAACAGCATGTAGTACGCGACCATGAACACGGCGATCGCGCAGAAGCCCCAGATCACCGAGTGCACGCCCATCTTGATGTTGTCGGCGCCGAGGCTCGGGCCGATCGTGCGTTCCTCGATGATGTCCATCGGCGCGGCGAGCGAGCCGGCGCGCAGCAGCAGCGCGAGATCGGCCGCGGCCTGCGGCGTCGGCTGGCCCGTGATCTGGAAGCGGTCGCCGAGTTCGGACTGGATCGTCGCGACCGTCAGCACTTCGCCCTTGCCCTTCTCGAACAGCACCATCGCCATCGGCTTGCCGATGTTGTCGCGCGACACCGTGCGCACCGCGCGGCCGCCCGCCGAATCGAGGCGGATGTTGACCGACGGACGCTGGTGTTCGTCGAAGCCGGCCGAGGCGTCGATGATGCGGTCGCCGGTGAAGATCACGTCCTTCTTCAGCAGCACGGGCGCCTGGTTGCCTTGCGTAAACAGCTCCTCGCCCGGGGGCACGGGGTCGTTCGGGTTCGGGTGCGTGTTGATCGGGTCGGCCAGGCGCGCCTCGAGCGTCGCGGTGCGACCGATGATGTCCTTCGCCTTCGCGGTGTCCTGCACGCCCGGCAGTTCGACGACGATGCGGTCGCTGCCTTGCTGCTGCAGGATCGGCTCGGACACGCCGAGTTCGTTCACACGGTTGTGGAGCGTCGTCAGGTTCTGCTTGAGCGCGGCGTCCTCGACCGACTTCTGCACGGCCGGCGTGAAGGTGCCGACGACTTGCGTGCCGCCGCCGCCGGGCTGGGTCGCCCATTGCAGCTCGGTGATCGACGCGGCGAGCACCTTGCGGGCGTCTTCCGCCGTCTGCGCATCGCTGAAGTTGACGACCACGGACTGCTCGACGCGGCTCACGCCGCCGTCGCGGATGTTCTTGTCGCGCAGCAGCGAGCGCGCGTCGGAGGCGTCGGAGTCGAGCTTCTTCGTGAGCGCGCCCGTCATGTCGACCTGGAGCAGGAAGTGCACCCCGCCGCGCAGGTCGAGGCCGAGATACATCGGCAGCGCGTGCAGGGCGGTCAGCCAGCGCGGCGACGCGCTCTGCAGGTTCAGTGCGACGACGTACTGCGGATCGTTCGGGTCGGCATTCAGCGACTTCTGCAGCAGGTCCTTGACGCGCAGCTGCGTATCGGTGTCCTTCAGGCGCACGCGGATGTTCGCGCTGGTCGCCGTGTTCTCGAAGGTGACGTCGTCCGGCTTGATCTGCGCGGACGCGAGTGCCGATTCGACCTGGGTCAGCGTGGTCGAGTCGAGCTTGACCGTGGCCTTGCCGCTCGACACCTGCACCGCCGGCGCTTCGCCGAAGAAGTTGGGCAATGTGTACAGAAGGCCGATGGCGAGCGCCACGACCATCACGACATATTTCCAGAGTGGATAACGATTCATGAGGGGGCCGAACGGGTGGTTGGCGTGAAAGCGTCGCGTCCGGCGCCGCGGCGGCCCGCTCTCTCAGGCGGGCACGGCGCGGGGAGCCGGACGCTCGGTGAAAGCCTTACAGCGACTTGATCGTGCCCTTCGGCAGAATGGTCGTGACGGCAGCCTTCTGCACGGTGATTTCGGTGCCTTCGGCGATTTCGACGCCGATGTAGCCTTCGGTGACCTTCGTCACCTTGCCGACGAGGCCGCCGCTCGTGACGACTTCGTCGCCCTTCGCCATGGCCGCGAGCATGTTGCGGTGTTCCTTCTGACGCTTCATCTGCGGACGGATCATGATGAAGTACAGCACCGCGAACATCAGGATGAGCGGCAGGAAGCTCATCAGGCTCGATTCGGCGCCACCGGCGCCTTGCGCGAAGGCATTGGAAATGAACGGCACGTTGGTCTCTCCGTAGGGGAAGATCGAAAAATAAGCCGGTTATTCTACCACCGGCCCCATGCGCGAACGGATCGGCAAATGCGCTTTCGGATCAAGCTGTTAAAGCACGAACCGATACCGTTGCGACTTGTTTGGAAAGGCAATTGTAATGTTTGGCGGTCGTGACCGGCACTTGGGACGCATTATTTAGTACTTGTCCTATTCGGCGGTGCGTCCCGCCCGTCAGTCGACCCCTCTCGCGCGATCCTCCGCGAAGCGCTGGCGGAATGCGTCGAAGGTATGCGTTTCGATCGCGTCGCGAATCTCGCTCATCAACTGCAGGTAGTAGTGCAGGTTGTGGATCGTGTTCAGTTGCGCGCCGAGGATTTCGCCGACCCGGTGCAGGTGATGCAGGTAGCCGCGCGAGAAGTTCTGGCACGTGTAGCAGGTGCAGGTCGAATCGAGCGGCTTCAGCGAGTTCTTGTGCGTCGCGTTGCGGATCTTCACGTCGCCGAAGCGCGTGAAGAGCCAGCCGTTGCGTGCGTTGCGGGTCGGCATCACGCAGTCGAACATGTCGATGCCGTTCGCGACGCCCTCGACCAGATCCTCCGGCGTGCCCACGCCCATCAGGTAGTGCGGCTTGTTGGCCGGCAGCTTCGGGCCCACGTGCCGCAGCACGCGCATCATGTCTTCCTTCGGCTCGCCCACCGACAGCCCGCCGATCGCGAGACCGTGGAAGCCGAGTTCCGCGAGGCCCGCGAGCGATTCGTCGCGCAGGTCCTCGAACATCCCGCCCTGGACGATCCCGAACAGCGCGTTCGGGTTGCCGAGCCGGTCGAATTCGTCGAGCGAGCGCTTCGCCCAGCGCAGCGACATGCGCATCGAGTCGGCCGCTTCCTGGTGCGTCGTCGGCACGCCGTTGGTCGCGTACGGCGTGCACTCGTCGAACTGCATCACGATGTCCGAGTTCAGCACCTTCTGGATCTGCATCGATACTTCCGGCGACAGGAACAGCTTGTCGCCGTTGATCGGCGACGCGAACGTGACGCCGTCCTCGGTGATCTTGCGCAGGTCGCCGAGCGAGAACACCTGGAAGCCGCCCGAATCGGTCAGGATCGGCTTGTTCCAGCCCATGAAACCGTGCAGGCCGCCGTGCGCGTCGATCGTGTCGAGGCCCGGGCGCAGCCACAGGTGGAACGTGTTGCCGAGGATGATCTGGGCCTTGATCTCGTGCAGCTCGCGCGGCTGGATCGCCTTCACGGTGCCGTACGTGCCGACCGGCATGAAGATCGGCGTCTCGACCGTGCCGTGGTTGAGCTTCACGCGGCCGCGGCGCGCGTGGCCGTCGGTCGTCAGCAATTCGAATTCGAGCCCGTTGGCCGGGCGGTCCTGCACGGGGGCGTGCGGATCGTGGGATGAACCTTCGGTCATCGTGTCGTGCTCCTTGCTACCGGAAAACAGTCCGGCGCATGTTGGAAACGCCGCCCGGGAAATCGGCGGCGGGGAAAAGCGGGTGCGCGCCAGCGTAGCGCGCACAACGTAAAAAACGGCACGGCGGCAGTGCGACGCGCCGGCCATCGTGCGCATCGAGCCGAGGCCGTCGACTGCGCTTACGCGCCCGACGCCTCCGGCGTGTCGCGCCGCGTGAGCAGCATCGCGTCGCCGTAGCTGAAGAACCGGTAGCGTTCCTCGATCGCGTGCCGGTACGCGGCGCGGATCGTCTCGACGCCCGCGAACGCGGACACCAGCATCAGCAGCGTCGACTTCGGCAGGTGGAAATTCGTGACGAGCCGGTCGACCACGCGGAAACGGTAGCCGGGCGTGATGAAGATGTCGGTTTCGGCCTGCGTCGCCGCGAGCGGGCGGCCGGCTTCGTCGGCGCTGCGCGCCGCGGCTTCGAGCGCGCGCATCGACGTCGTGCCGACCGCGATCACGTTGCCGCCGCGCGCGCGGGTCGCGGCGATCTTGTCGACCAGCGACTGCGGCAGGTCGTACCACTCGCTGTGCATCTTGTGTTCGGCGATGTTCTCGACGCGCACCGGCTGGAACGTGCCGGCGCCGACGTGCAGCGTCAGCGTCGCGCGCTCGACGCCCATCGCGTCGAGTTTCTCCAGCAGCGGCTGGTCGAAATGGAGCCCGGCCGTGGGCGCGGCGACCGCGCCCGGGTTGCTCGCATAGACGGTCTGGTAGCGCGTCTCGTCGGTCGCATCGGCGTCGTGCTCGATATACGGCGGCAGCGGCAGCCGGCCGTGCTGCTCGATCAGGTCGAGGCACGGCGCGGGAAAGTGCAGCGTGAAGAACGGCTCGACGCGCTCGCCGACCGTCACGTCGAACGCATCGGCCAGGCGCAGCGTCGTGCCGGCGCCCGGCGACTTGCTCGCGCGGATCTGCGCGAGCGCCGTGTGCGTGCCGATCACGCGCTCGATCAGCACCTCGATCTTGCCGCCGCTGGCCTTCTGGCCGAAGAAACGCGCCTTCAGCACCTTGGTATCGTTGAACACGAGCAGGTCGCCGGGCGCGATGCACGACGGCAGCTCGGCGAAATGGCGGTCGACGAGGCGTGCGGGCGCGACGCTGCCGTCGACCTCGAGCAGGCGGCTCGCGGTGCGATCGGGCAGCGCGGTTTGGGCAATCAGCTCGGGCGGCAGATTGAAATCGAAATCGGAAAGCGTGAACATGCGGGCTGGTTCGAAGCGGCCGGCGGGCGTCGCCGGCAGGGCGGAAACGCGTAATCGGGGCGCGCGAGCCGCTATGATGACGGGATGCGCGGCCTGGCCGGCGTCGTTCGTTCGGACGACGTGAAAGCCGCTATTGTACTTGCCTTGCGAAGCACCCAGACGATCCGATGCCTGTGTCACCACGCCGTTCCCCCGCTGCCGTTGCCGATTCCGCCGATCCGTTCGACGCGGACGATGCCGCCGCGCCCACGTCGCCCGCGCCGTCCGCGTCGGGCGCCGGCGCGCGCCGCGCCGGCCCGAAGCGCGGCGCCGACGGCCGGCTCGCGCAGCCCGCGGCCGCCGCGCCCGGCGTCGAACCGGGCGCGGACGGCGACGAAGCCGGCGCACCCGGCGCATCCGGCACGAAGCGCAAGAAGAAGCCGGCCGCCGACAAGCCCGTGAAAACCGCCGACAAGCTCGCGAAGCTCGGCCTCACGCGTTCGATCGATCTCGTGCTGCATCTGCCGATGCGCTACGAGGACGAAACCACGCTCACGCCGATCGGCGAGTTGCTGCCGGGCGGCATCGCGCAGACCGAAGGCGTCGTGTTCGACAACGAGGTCGCGTACCGGCCGCGCCGCCAGCTCGTCGTGAAGATCCAGGACGACGACGGCGAGCAGCTCGTGCTGCGCTTCCTGAACTTCTACGGATCGCAGGTCAAGCAGATGGCCGTCGGCCAGCGGCTGCGCGTGCGCGGCGACGTGCGCGGCGGCTTCTTCGGGATGGAGATGGTGCATCCGGCCGTGCGCGTCGTCGAAGCCGATGCGCCGCTGCCGCAGGTGCTCACGCCCGTCTACCCGAGCACGGCCGGCGTGTCGCAGGCCTACCTGCGCAAGGCGATCGAGAACGCGGTCGAGCGCACGCCGCTGCCCGAACTGCTGCCGCCCGAGATCCAGCGCGATTACCTGAAGCCGCTCGACGTGCCGACGCTCGAACAGGCGGTGCGCATCCTGCATCACCCGCGCGTCGATTCCGACGAAGCGGCGCTGATGGACGGCTCGCACCCGGCGTGGACGCGCATCAAGTTCGAGGAACTGCTCGCGCAGCAGTTGTCGCTGAAGCGCGCGCACGAAGAGCGCCGCACGCGCGCCGCGCCCGCGATGCCGCGCCGCGCGGCGAGCGATGCCGACGCGCTGACCACGCGCCTGTACGCGGCGCTGCCGTTCACGCTGACGGGCGCGCAGGCGCGCGTCGTCGACGAGATCGCGCACGACCTCACGCTCGCGCATCCGATGCAGCGGCTGCTGCAGGGCGACGTCGGCAGCGGCAAGACGGTCGTCGCGGCGCTGGCCGCCACGCAGGCGATCGACGCCGGCTACCAGGCCGCGCTGATGGCGCCCACCGAAATCCTCGCGGAACAGCATGCGCGCAAGCTGCGCGCGTGGCTCGAGCCGCTCGGCGTCACGGTCGCGTGGCTCGCGGGCAGCCTGAAGGCGAAGGAGAAACGCGCGGCGATCGAGGCGGCCGCGCTCGGCACCGCGCAACTCGTGATCGGCACGCACGCGATCATCCAGGACACGGTCGAATTCGCGCGGCTCGGCCTCGTGATCGTCGACGAGCAGCACCGCTTCGGCGTCGAGCAGCGTCTCGCGCTGCGCGCGAAGGCCGCGAACACCGCCAACGGCGCACGCGACTTTCAGCCGCACCAGCTGATGATGTCGGCCACGCCGATCCCGCGCACGCTCGCGATGACGTACTACGCCGATCTCGAGGTGTCGACGATCGACGAGTTGCCGCCCGGCCGCACGCCGGTGCTGACGCGCCTCGTCGGCGACGCGCGGCGCGAAGAAGTGATCGCCCGCGTGCGCGAGGCCGCGCTGACCGGGCGTCAGGTGTACTGGGTGTGCCCGCTGATCGAGGAGAGCGAGACGCTGCAGCTGCAGACGGCCGTCGAAACCTACGAGACGCTCGCCGCGGCGTTGCCCGAACTGAAGGTGGGGCTCGTGCACGGCCGGCTGTCGCCGGCCGACAAGGCGGCCGTGATGGAGGCGTTCACGCGCAACGAAGTGCAGCTGCTGGTCGCGACGACGGTGATCGAGGTCGGCGTCGACGTGCCGAACGCGTCGCTGATGGTGATCGAGCACGCGGAGCGCTTCGGCCTCGCGCAGTTGCACCAGTTGCGCGGCCGGGTCGGGCGCGGTACCGCGGCGTCGGTGTGCGTGCTGCTGTATACCGGGCCGCTGTCGCTCACCGGCCGCGAGCGGCTGAAGACGATGCGCGAGACGACCGACGGCTTTGAGATCGCCCGGCGCGACCTCGAAATCCGCGGCCCCGGCGAATTCCTCGGCGCGCGCCAGTCGGGGGCGGCGATGCTGCGCTTTGCGAACCTCGAGACCGACGGCTGGCTGATCGACCCGGCCCGCGAGGCCGCGGCGCGGCTGATTGCCGCGTACCCCGAGGTCGTCACGCAGCATCTCGCGCGCTGGCTCGGTGCGCGCGAACAGTATCTGAAGGCCTGATCGACCGGCTCGGGGCCGGATCGAAAGCCGCCAGTCGACGCCAATTCGACGCCAATCGACGCATCCCGATGCAGAGAAACTTGGCGAACCGGTGCCAACAGGTGTATAAATTAAACCTATCGCCTGTATATCTCTGATTGACCCACAATGACGCTGACTGAATTGAAATACATCGTCGCGGTTGCGCGCGAGCGGCATTTCGGCCGCGCGGCCGAAGCATGCTTCGTGAGCCAGCCGACGCTGTCGGTGGCGATCAAGAAGCTCGAGGACGAGCTCAACGTGCAGATTTTCGAGCGCGGCGCGAGCGAAGTGAGCGTGACGCCGATCGGCGACCAGATCGTGACCCAGGCGCAGCGCGTGCTCGAGCAGACCTTCGCGATCAAGGAGATCGCGAAGCAGGGCAAGGACCCGCTCGTCGGCCCGTTCCGCCTCGGCGTGATCTACACGATCGGGCCGTACCTGCTGCCGACGCTCGTCAAGCAGATGATCCAGCGTGTTCCGCAGATGCCGCTGATGCTGCAGGAGAACTACACGCTGAAGCTGCTCGAACTGCTGAAGCAGGGCGAGATCGACGCCGCGATCATGGCGCTGCCGTTCCCCGAAACCGGCCTGATGGTGCGGCCGCTGTACGACGAGCCGTTCGTCGTCGCGCTGCCGGCCGGCCATCCGTGGGAGAAGCGCGACGAAATCGACGCCGAGGACCTGAAGCAGGAAACCATGCTGCTGCTCGGCAACGGTCACTGCTTCCGCGATCACGTGCTCGGCGTGTGTCCGGAACTGATGCGCTTCTCGCAGACGGCCGACGGCATCCAGAAGACCTTCGAGGGCTCGTCGCTCGAAACCATTCGCCACATGGTCGCGAGCGGCGTCGGCATCACCGTGCTGCCGCGGATGTCGGTCGCCGAAGTCGGCCCGCGCGCGAACGGCCCGGATGCCGAGCTGCTGTCGTACGTGCCGTTCAACGAGCCGGTGCCCGATCGCCGCGTGGTGCTGGTATGGCGCAAGAGCTTCACGCGGATGCCCGCGATCGACGCGATCAGCGACGCGATTGCCGCATGCGAGCTGCCGGGCGTCGCGAAGCTCGACATGCCGGCCACGATGAACTGACACTGACGGGGCCGCGTATGTACACGTGGCAGCGTGATGAACGGGGTCTTGCGACCCCGTTTATTTTTTCCTATCGCATAGATGAAATTTATCAAATTCAAATAATTGATAGATATAGATAGAATCCTCTACATGGATCGGCGTCGAGTCGACGTGCGGGATGCACGATGAATGCAAGCGTCAAAGGAGGATGTCATGATGCGGTCGGTATTGCAGCACGCGCAGCGGAACGTCCCGTCGCGCGATACGGTCGTACATCGCGCCAGGGCGGCGGTTCGCAGCCTGCGTCCGATTGCGTTCGCGTACTTGGCGGACCGTGTGTATGGCGGGTGAGTGCCGCCGCACCGGTCCTGTGTTCCCCCGATTCACCTGCCGTCGAGCCATGAGGGAGCATTGCATGTCCGATACACGCAAAACCACCCGCCTCGCCGGTACGACGACCGCCGGCCGCCGCTTCCCCGAGCGCCCCCCCTGCGGCGCGTCGCAGCGGGAACGCGTGCCGATCGCCGCGCACGACGTCCCGTAGTACGACAGGAGGACCCGCCTGTTCCGTTTCTTACCCCCGCAATGCTCCACGAACCGCGCCCGGCACGTGGGGGCCTACGAGCAAGTAAAGGAGAAAAAGCATGTCGAACGAAACGAAGTGCCCGTTCAACCACACCGCAGGCAGCGGCACGACGAACAAGGACTGGTGGCCGAATCAGCTGAACCTCAACGTCCTGCATCGGCATTCGGCGCTGTCCGATCCGATGGACCCGGATTTCGACTACGCCGAGGCGTTCAAGAAGCTGGATCTCGCCGCGGTGAAGCAGGACCTGCACGCGCTGATGACGACGTCGCAGGACTGGTGGCCGGCCGACTTCGGCCACTACGGCGGCCTGTTCGTGCGCATGGCATGGCATAGCGCCGGCACGTACCGCACGGCCGACGGCCGCGGCGGCGCGGGCGGCGGGCAGCAGCGCTTCGCGCCGCTCAACAGCTGGCCGGACAACGTCAGCCTCGACAAGGCGCGCCGCCTGCTGTGGCCGATCAAGCAGAAGTACGGCCGCAACATCTCGTGGGCCGACCTGCTGATCCTGACCGGCAACGTCGCGCTCGAATCGATGGGCTTCAAGACGTTCGGCTATGCGGGCGGCCGTGCCGACACGTGGGAACCGGACGACGTCTACTGGGGCTCGGAAAAGATCTGGCTGGAACTGCGCGGCGGCCCGAACAGCCGCTACACGGGCAAGCGCGAGCTCGAAAGCCCGCTCGCCGCGGTGCAGATGGGCCTGATCTACGTGAACCCGGAAGGCCCGGACGGCAACCCTGATCCGGTCGCCGCCGCGCACGACATCCGCGAGACGTTCGCGCGGATGGCGATGAACGACGAGGAAACGGTCGCGCTGATCGCGGGCGGCCACACGTTCGGCAAGACGCACGGCGCCGGCCCGGCGTCGAACGTCGGCCCCGAGCCGGAAGCCGCGGGCATCGAGCAGCAGGGTCTCGGCTGGAAGAGCACGTTCGGCACGGGCAAGGGCAAGGACACGATCACGAGCGGCCTCGAAGTCACGTGGACCTCGACGCCGACGAAGTGGAGCAACGACTTCTTCAAGCACCTGTTCAGCTACGAGTGGGAGCTCACGAAGAGCCCGGCCGGCGCGCACCAGTGGGTCGCGAAGGACGCGGACGAGGTGATTCCCGATGCGTACGACGCGTCGAAGAAGCATCGTCCGACGATGCTGACGACCGACCTGTCGCTGCGCTTCGACCCGGCCTACGAAAAGATCTCGCGCCGCTTCTACGAGAACCCGGCCGAGTTCGCCGACGCGTTTGCGCGTGCCTGGTTCAAGCTCACGCACCGCGACATGGGTCCGCGTGCGCGCTATCTCGGCCCGGAAGTGCCGGCTGAACACCTGCTGTGGCAGGACCCGATCCCGGCCGTCGATCACCCGCTGATCGACGACGCGGACGTCGCCGCGCTGAAGGCGAAGGTGCTGGCCAGCGGCCTGACGGTGTCGCAGCTCGTGTCGACCGCATGGGCATCGGCGGCGACGTTCCGCGGCTCGGACAAGCGCGGCGGCGCGAACGGTGCGCGCATCCGCCTCGCGCCGCAGAAAGACTGGGAAGTGAACCAGCCGGCGGCGCTCGCGGCGGTGCTCGAAACGCTCGAAGGCGTGCAGAAGGCGTTCAACGATGCGCAGACGGACGGCAAGAAGGTGTCGCTGGCCGACCTGATCGTGCTGGCCGGTGCGGCCGGCGTCGAGCAGGCGGCGAAGAACGCGGGTATCGCGATCACGGTGCCGTTCGCGCCGGGCCGGATGGATGCGTCGCAGGAAGAAACCGACGTCGACGCGATGGCCGTGCTCGAGCCGGTGGCGGACGGGTTCCGCAACTACCTGAAGAGCGCGTACAAGACGCCGGCCGAGGCGCTGCTGGTCGACAAGGCCCAACTGCTGACGTTGACGGCGCCGGAGATGACCGTGCTGGTCGGCGGCCTGCGCGTGCTCGGCGCGAACGTCGGCGACTCGAAGCACGGGGTGTTCACCGCCCGTCCGGGCACGCTGTCGAACGACTTCTTCGCGAACCTGCTCGACATGGGCACGGAGTGGAAGCCGGTGTCGGCCGCGAACGACGTGTTCGAAGGGCGCGATCGTGCGACGGGCGCAGTCAAGTGGACCGGCACGCGCGTCGACCTGATCTTCGGCTCGCACTCGCAGTTGCGCGCGCTGGCCGAGGTGTACGGCAGCGCGGATGCGCAGGAGAAGTTCGTGCGCGACTTCGTCGCCGCCTGGAACAAGGTGATGAACCTCGACCGCTTCGACCTCGCATGAACCGGGCCGGATCCCGGCGCGGTGATGCAGTAACGCAGTAACGTAAAACGGCCGGTCCAGCGACCGGCCGTTTCTTCTCTGAACGATGTCTTGTCAAAGGAGTGACGACCATGACGCAAATGATGCTCGACATGCGCGCGGCCGCATCGCCCATTCTGCGCTCGCCGGGCGAGCTGGCGCGCTACGCCGTCGGCTTCGCGATCGTCGTCGGCGGGGCGGTGGAGCTGGTCTCGCAGGCGCTGCACGCGCTCGCGTAGTGCGACGATGGATTCGCGGCGCTAGACTGGCGAGTCGCGAACGGATGCCGCACGGCGCGGCATGCGGATTGCTGGACACATTTTCGCCGGTTCAACATTTCGAATGAGGAGTCCCGAAGATGGCCAAGAAAGGCAACGCCACGCAGATCAACATCGGTATCAGCGACAAGGACCGCAAGAACATCGCGGACGGCCTGTCGCGCCTGCTCGCCGATACGTTTTCGCTGTACCTGAAGACCCACAATTTCCACTGGAACGTGACCGGACCGATGTTCAACACGTTGCACCTGATGTTCGAGGAGCAGTACAACGAGCTATGGCTCGCGGTCGATTCCGTCGCCGAGCGCATTCGCACGCTGGGCGTCGTCGCGCCCGGTACGTTCGGCGAATTCGCGAAACTGTCGTCGGTGCAGGAAGCGAAGGGCGTGCCGGCCGCCGAGGAGATGATCCGCCAGCTCGTCGAAGGGCACGAGACGGTCGTGCGCACCGCGCGCGAAATCTTCCCGATCGCCGATGCGGCGAGCGACGAGCCGACCGCCGACCTGCTGACGCAGCGCCTGCAGACGCATGAAAAGACCGCATGGATGTTGCGGTCGCTGCTCGCGTAAGCCCGGTGCGGCCGGGGACGGCAGGCCGGCCCGATTGGCGGCGGCACTGAATCTGTCCCCTGATTAATGCACGTCGCTGCCGGCCGAGCATAGCGGGCTGCGGCGGCCCGCCGGCCCGCCGCGGCCGCCGGCTGAGGGTCGCGCCGACATGACGCGAAGCACCGCTCGGCTCTAAAATGCCGGGATTCTCTTCCCGGTGCTTCGCCATGCTTGCCCGCTTTCCCCTGTATCTGCGGCTCGTCCGGATGGACAAGCCGATCGGCAGCCTGCTGCTGCTGTGGCCGACGCTCAACGCGCTGTGGATCGCGTCGGACGGCCACCCGCGCTGGCCGCTGCTCGTGATCTTCACGCTCGGCACGCTGCTGATGCGCTCGGCCGGCTGCGCGATGAACGACTACGCCGACCGCGATTTCGACCGCCACGTGAAGCGCACGGCCGACCGGCCGCTTACATCGGGCAAGATCCGCGCATGGGAAGCCGTCGCGATCGCGGTCGGGCTGTCGTTCATCGCGTTCCTGCTGATCCTGCCGCTCAATACGCTGACGAAGGAATTGTCCGTCGTCGCGCTGTTCGTCGCCGGCTCCTACCCGTTCATGAAGCGCTTCTTCGCGATTCCGCAGGCGTATCTGGGCATCGCGTTCGGCTTCGGCATCCCGATGGCGTTCGCGGCCGTGCAGGACACGGTGCCGATGCTGGCGTGGGTGATGCTGGTCGCGAACATCTTCTGGTCGGTCGCGTACGACACCGAATACGCGATGGTCGATCGCGACGACGACATCAAGATCGGCATCCGCACGTCCGCGCTGACGTTCGGCCGTTTCGACGTCGCGGCCGTGATGGCGTGCTACGCGGTGACGCTCGGCATCTACGTGTGGATCGGCGTGACGCTCGGCTTCGGCCTCGCGTACTGGGCGGGCTGGGCGGCGGCGGTCGGCTGCGCGCTCTATCACTACACGCTGATCAAGGATCGCGAACGGATGCCGTGCTTCGCGGCGTTCCGCCACAACAACTGGCTCGGCGGCGTGCTGTTCGCGGGGATTGCCGCGCATTACCTGCTGGCCGGCAACTGAACGGCACACCGCGCGTGCTTGCGCGCGGCGCCAACGAAAAAGCGACCTGACGGTCGCTTTTTTTACGTCTCGCGCCGGCACGACCGGCGCCGCCGTCACGCTTACGCGCGGCCGAGCTCGTCGCCCATTTCCTTCGCGCGCGCTTCGGCCGCGAGGGCGCCGCGCACGATCGCTTCCTTCACGCCCTGCGCGTCGAACGCCGCGAGCGCGGCGGCCGTCGTGCCGCCCTTCGACGTCACGCGTTCGCGCAGCACGCTCGCCGGTTCGCCCGACTGCGCGGCGAGTTGCGCGGCGCCGGTGAACGTCGCGACGGCGAGCGCGCGGCCCTGCTCGTCGTTCATGCCGAGGCGGCGCGCGGCTTCCTGCAGCGCTTCGATGAAATAGAACACGTACGCAGGGCCGCTGCCCGAAATCGCGGTGACCGCGTCGAGCTGCGCTTCGTCGTCGAACCACACGATCTCGCCGACCGCGCCGAGCACGCTCGACGCGAGTTCGCGGCCGGCGGCGTCGACGCCCGGCAGCGCGGCCAGGCCCGTCACGCCCATGCCGACCAGCGCGGGCGTGTTCGGCATCGTGCGCACGACGCGCGCGTAGCCGCCGAGCCAGCGGGCCAGATCCGTGCCGCGGATGCCGGCCGCGATGCTGATCACGAGCTGCGACTTCAGGTGCGGCGCGAGCGCCTGCGCGACGTCGTGCAGCACCTGCGGCTTCACCGCGAGCACGATCGCGTCGTAGTCGGCGAGCGTCGCGTCGATGGCCGCGCCGGTCCGGATGCCGAACTGTTGCGCGGCGCGCGCGCGGACGTCTTCGTTGACGTCGATGGCATACAGGCCGTCCGCGGCGACGCCGCGCTTGATCAGGCCGCCGATCAGGGCCGCGGCCATGTTGCCGCCGCCGATGAATGCGATTTTCATGATGTCGGGAATGAGCGAGTGAGTGAACGGAAAGGCGGAAAAGGGCGCGGCGTTCAGTGCGCGTAATCGCGCGCGCCGAAGATCGCGGTGCCGACGCGCACGATCGTCGCGCCTTCGAGCACGGCCGCGTCGAGATCGGCGGACATGCCCATCGACAGCGTGTCGAGCGGCAGGCCGTCGGCGCGCAACGTGTCGAACAACGCGCGCAGTGCGCGATGCGGCGCGCGTTGCGCATCGGTGTCGTCGGCCGGTTCGGGAATCGCCATCAGGCCGCGCAGCCGCAGCGACGGCAGCGCGGCGACCGCCCGCGCGACCTCGGCCACGTCGGCCGGCGCGACGCCGCTCTTCGACGCCTCGCCGCTGATGTTGACCTGCACGCACACGTTGAGCGGCGGCAGGTGCGCGGGGCGCTGTTCCGACAGGCGCTGCGCGATCTTCAGCCGGTCGACCGAATGGACCCAGTCGAAGCGCTCGGCGACGGGGCGCGTCTTGTTCGATTGCAGCGGCCCGATGAAATGCCATTCGAGGCTCGCGCGCAGGTCGGCGAGCGCGTCGATCTTGTCGATCGACTCCTGCACGTAGTTCTCGCCGAACGCGCGCTGCCCGGCCGCATGCGCGGCGCGCACGTCGTCGGCCGGGAACGTCTTCGACACGGCGAGCAGCGAGACGGTGGCGGGATCGCGGCCGGCCGCGCGGGCGGCGTCGGCGATGCGGCGGTGAACGGAGGCGAGGCGGGCGGCGAGATCGGACATGACGGGCACGGAAGCAGGCACGGAAGCAGCACGGGAAGCGGGCATGAAGCCGATGCGCCGCGACACGCGGCGCATCGATCCGCTCATTATACGGACGCCGCGCTCCCGGCCGTTACGCGGGAACAGGCCCTAGCCGTACAGCAAATGCTCGACGAGCTGGACCCAGTGGGCGACCGGCACCTGCGTGCCGCTCTGCAAGTGCGCGATGCAGCCGATGTTGCCGGACACGATCATCTGCGGCTCGAGCGCCTGCAGCTTCAGCAGCTTCTGCTTGCGCAACCGGTACGACAGCGACGGCTGCGTCAGCGAGTAGGTGCCGGCCGAGCCGCAGCACAGGTGGCTGTCGGCCGGCAGCCGCACGTCGATGCCGAGCGTCTCCAGCAGGCGCTCGACCTTGCCGCGCGACTGCTGGCCATGCTGCAGCGTGCACGGCGGGTGATAGGCGACCGTATGGATCGCGCGGCGCCGCGCGATCGTCGCAAGTTCGGCCTCGAACGCGAGCAGCACGTCGGAGATGTCGCGCGTCAGCGACACGATGCGCTGCGCCTTCTCCGCGTAGGCGGGATCGTCGCGCAGCAGGTGCGCGTATTCGAGCACCGTCGCGCCGCAGCCCGACGCGTTCATCACGATCGCCTCGACGCCCTGTTCGACGTGGGGCCACCACGCGTCGATGTTGCGGCGTGCGTCGTCGAGCGCGTCGTCGTGATAGTTCAGGTGCAGGCGGATCGCGCCGCAGCAGCCCGCGTCGGGCGCGACGACCGTCTCGATGCCGAGCGCGTCGAGCACGCGCGCGGTCGCGATGTTGATGTTCGGCAGCATCGACGGCTGCACGCAGCCGCCGAGCATCAGCATCTTGCGCGGATGCGTGCGGTGCGGCCATTCGAGCAGCCGCGTGCGCGGCGGCACCTTGTCGCGCAGCCGCTTCGGCAGCAGTGGCCGCACGTGCTGGCCGAGCCGCATCATCGGCGAGAACAGCGCCGCGTTCGGCACGACGCTCGCGAGCACGCGGCGCATCAGCCGCTGCTGCGCGGGGCGCTCCACCTGCGCCTCGACGTGCTTGCGCCCGATCTCGACGAGCCGGCCGTACTGGACGCCGGACGGGCAGGTCGTCTCGCAACTGCGGCACGTGAGGCAACGGTCGAGATGCTGTTGCGTGCTGCGCGTGACGGGCGCGCCTTCGACCATCTGCTTGATCAGGTAGATGCGGCCGCGCGGGCCGTCGAGTTCGTCGCCGAGCAGTTGATAGGTCGGGCAGGTCGCGGTGCAGAACCCGCAGTGCACGCATTTGCGCAGGATCGCGTCGGCCTCGTCGCCGTCGGGCGTATTGCGGATGAAATCGGCGAGATTCGTTTGCATCCAGCCCTCAGAGCTCTGGGTAAAGCCGACCGCGATTGAAGATGCGCGCGGGATCGAACGCGCTCTTCAGTCCGCGGTGGATTTTCATCATCGGCGCGGGCAGCGGCGTGAACACGCCCGCGCTGCGGTCGTAGGTGTCGCCCGCGCGGAACAGCGTCGCATGGCCGCCGGCCTGCTTCGCGCTCATGCGCACGGTTTGCGCGTCGGCGTCGGTGATCCACCAGCGCTGCGCGCCGCCCCATTCCATCAACTGGGTGCCGGGCAGGTGCATCGGTTCGGTGATCGACGGCAGCGACAGGCGCCACAGCGCATAGCCGGGCGGGATGCCGTTGAAGAACGGGTCGGTATGCTCGCGCAGGCCGGACCAGAAGCGCTCGGCCTCGACCGCGTCGACGACTTCGCCGCCGAGCAGCGTTTTCGCGGATTTCACCGCGGCTTCCGCGCCCGACAGGCGCAGCACGAGCGTGCCGTTACGCCACGCGCTCGCGCTGACCGGCAGCGGATGGCCGCCCCATTCGTTGAGCTTGCGCACCGCGTCGGTCGCGGTCATCTCGAACTTCAGCGTGACCTCGGCGACAGGCATCGGCAGCACCTTGATCGACAGGTCGAGCATCAGCCCGAGCGTGCCGAGCGCGCCGGCCATCAGCCGCGACACGTCGTAGCCTGCGACGTTCTTCACGACCTGCCCGCCGAAGCGCAGCATTTCGCCGCGGCCGTTCATCAGCGTGGTGCCGAGCACGAAATCGCGCGGGGCGCCGCAGGTGGCGCGGCGCGGGCCCGCGAGGCCGGCCGCGACGCAGCCGCCGACGGTGGCCGTGCGGCCGAAGTGCGGCGGCTCGAACGGCAGCATCTGGCCGCACTCGGCGAGGACGGTTTCCAGTTGCGCGAGCGGCGTGCCCGCGCGGGCCGTGACGACGAGTTCGGCCGGGTCGTACGACACGATGCCCTGAAATGCGCGCGTATCGAGTATTTCGCCCTCGAGCGCCTGGCCGTACCAGTCCTTGGTGCCGCCGCCGCGAATCCGCAGCGGCCGGCCGTCGGCACTGGCGGCGCGGATGCGCTCGGCCCATCCGGCGACGATGTCGTCCTCTTCCATGTCCTGTTGCTTTCTCGTCTCGTTGTTCGGTCGATTGTACCGGGGTGGCGCGATTCCACATCGCGACTATCCCTAAGCCCCGTATCGGATGCGGCCTGCCGGCGCCGGCGCCCGAACGCGCCGCGCGGGCACGGCAGACCCCCGCACCACGGCCGCCGGTGCGGGGCGCGACCCGCGCGCGCCGCTCAGAAGCGCGGCAGGTCGGGGTGCGGCAGCAGCCCGCCGCGCACGTGCTGGCGACCGTATTCGGCGCAGCGCGCGCGGGTCGGGATGCCCTTGTCCGGATTCAGCAGCCCGGCCGGATCGAATGCGCGCTTGACCGCGAAGAACGCATCGCGCTCCTGCGGCGAGAATTGCACGCACATCGAATTGAGTTTTTCGATGCCGACACCGTGCTCGCCGGTCACGCTGCCGCCGAATTCCACGCAGCATTCGAGGATTTCCGCGCCGAACTGCTCGGCGCGGTGCAACTCGTCCGGGTCGTTCGCGTTGTACAGGATCAGCGGATGCATGTTGCCGTCGCCCGCATGGAACACGTTGATGCAGCGCAGCCCGTAGCGCGTTTCGAGCTGCTCGATGCGTGCGAGCAGCGGGCCGATCGCGCGGCGCGGCACGGTGCCGTCCATGCAGTAGTAATCGGCGGAAATGCGGCCGGCGGCCGGAAACGCGTTCTTGCGGCCGGACCAGAAGCGCAGCCGCTCGTGTTCGTTGCGCGACACCTGGATGCGCGTCGCGCCGTGTTCGCGCAGCACGGCCGTCATCCGGACGATTTCCTCGGCGACTTCTTCCGGCGTGCCGTCCGATTCGCACAGCAGGATCGCCTTCGCGTCGAGGTCGTAGCCCGCGTGCGTGAACGCCTCGACCGCTTGCGTGGCGGGCTTGTCCATCATCTCGAGCCCGGCCGGGATGATGCCCGACGCGATGATCGCCGCCACCGCCTCGCCGCCCTTGACGACGTCGTCGAAGCTCGCCATCACGAGCTGCGCGGTCTGCGGCTTCGGAATCAGCCGTACCGTGACCTCGGTGACGATCGCGAACATCCCTTCGCTGCCGATCATCACGGCGAGCAGGTCGAGGCCCGGCATGTCGAGCGCGAGCGAGCCGAATTCGACGACCTCGCCATCGATCGTCACCGCGCGCACGCGCATCACGTTGTGCACGGTCAGGCCGTATTTCAGGCAGTGGACGCCGCCGGAGTTTTCCGCGACGTTGCCGCCGATCGTGCAGGCGATCTGCGACGACGGATCAGGCGCGTAATACAGGCCGTACGGCGCGGCCGCCTCCGAGATCGCGAGGTTGCGCACGCCGGGCTGCACGGTCGCCGTGCGCGCGTACGGATCGACTTCGACGATGCGCGTGAAGCGCGCGAGCGACAGCACGACGCCGAGCGCGATCGGCAGCGCGCCGCCCGACAGGCTCGTGCCGGCGCCACGCGGCACGATCGGCACTTCCATGCGGCGGCAGATCTGCACGATCCGCTGCACCTGCGATTCCGTCTCGGGCAGCGCGACCGCGAGCGGCAGCCGGCGGTACGCCGACAGGCCGTCGCATTCGTACGGCGCGGTGTCCTCGTCGCGGTACAGCAGGCAGTGCGTGGGCAGTACGGCCATCAGCGCCTGCACGACTTCGCGCTGACGCTGCGCGCGTGCGGCGCTCGACAGTTCGACGGGAGCGTTCATGAGGTCTCCTGCGTGCGGCGCGTGCTCGCGCCGCCGGGTCAGCACGTGAAAATCTTGCCTGGATTCATCAGGTTGCGCGGATCGAGCGCGAGCTTGATCGCGCGCATCGTGTCGATCGCGTTGTCGCCGTGCTCCTTCGGCAGGAAGCGCATCTTGTGCAGCCCGACGCCATGCTCGCCCGTGCAGGTGCCGCCCAGCCGCAGCGCGCGCTCGACGATCCGGTCGTTGATGTGTTCGGCTTCGGCGAGTTCCTCGGGCTTGTCGGGATCGATCAGGATCGCGACGTGGAAATTGCCGTCGCCGACGTGGCCGACGATTGGGCAGGGCAGCGACGACGCGCGCAGGTCGACCTCGGTTTCCTCGACGCACGCGGCGAGCTGCGAGATCGGCACGCACACGTCGGTCGTCACCGCGCGGCAGCCGGGCTTCAGCTGCAGCATCGCGAAGTACGCGTTGTGACGTGCGGACCAGAGCCGCGTGCGATCCTCGGGGCGGGTCGCCCATTCGAAGCCCTGACCGGCGTTCTGCCCGGCGAGCGCCTGCACGAGCTCGGCCTGTTCCTTTACGCCGGCCTCGGTGCCGTGGAATTCGAAGAACAGCGTCGGCGCTTCGGTCAGCGTCAGGTTCGAGTGGCGGTTGATCGAGCGCACCGCGAGCGCATCGACAAATTCGACGCGCGCGATCGGCACGCCGATCTGGATCGTCTCGATCACCGTGCGCACCGCGTCGCCCATCGTCGGGAACGTGCAGATCGCGGCCGACACGGCTTCGGGCAGCGGGTGCAGGCGCAGCGTGATTTCGGTGATCACGCCGAGCGTGCCTTCGGACCCGACGAACAGGCGCGTGAGGTCGTAGCCGGCCGACGACTTGCGCGCGCGGGAACCGGTTTTGACCACGCGGCCGTCCGCGAGCACCGCGGTCAGGCCGAGCACGTTCTCGCGCATCGTGCCGTAGCGGACGGCGTTGGTGCCCGATGCACGGGTCGCGGTCATCCCGCCGATACTGGCGTCGGCGCCCGGATCGATCGGGAAGAACAGGCCGGTGTCGCGCAGCGCTTCGTTGAGCCCCTTGCGCGTGATGCCGGGCTCGACCGTCACGGTCAGGTCTTCGGCGTTGATCGACAGCACGCGGTTCATTTCCGACAGGTCGAGTGACACGCCGCCGCGCACCGCCAGCAGGTGGCCTTCGAGCGACGAGCCGGCGCCGTACGGGATCAGCGGCACGCTGTAGAGCGAGCACAGCGACACGACTTCGCGCACGTCGTCGGTGCTGCGCGCGAACACGACGGCGTCGGGGAGTTGCGGATCGAACGGGGATTCGTCGCGGCCGTGATGGGTGCGGACCGCGTCGGCGGTCGACACGCGCTCGCCGAAGGCGGCGCGCAGCGCATCGAGCATGGCGGGAGGCAGCGGGCGGCGCGTGGCGGCCGGCGGGGCAGGGTGATTCACGAATGTCTCCTGACTGCTTGTCGAACTGTCGGCCCATTCTACGCTGTAACGTCCGCTGCGCCTCCCGCCGCGGGCTGCGATAATCGCGTTCCAGCCAACCGGGCCGCATGGCGGCCGCGCACGAGAGGACATTCGCATGGGCAACCGCTTGAGCAAGATCGCGACGCGCACGGGCGACGACGGCACCACCGGCCTCGGCGACGGGCGGCGGATCGGCAAGGACGACGCGCGGATCGCCGCGATCGGCGACGTCGACGAACTGAACTCGAATCTCGGCGTGCTGCTGGCCGAGACGCTGCCGGACGACGTGCGCACGGCGCTCGTCACGATTCAGCACGACCTGTTCGATCTCGGCGGCGAGCTGTGCATTCCTGGCCATACGGTGATCGACGACACGCACCTCGCGCGCGTCGACCAGTGGCTCGCCCACTACAACGCGACGCTGCCGCCGCTGAAGGAGTTCATCCTGCCGGCCGGCTCGCGCGCGGCGTCGCTCGCGCACGTCTGCCGGACCGTGTGCCGCCGCGCGGAGCGTTCGATCGTCGCGCTCGGGCGTGGCGACACGCTCAATGATGCACCGCGGCGGTACGTGAACCGGCTGTCCGACCTGCTGTTCGTGCTGGCGCGCGTGCTGAACCGCGCCGACGGCGGCACCGACGTGCTATGGGAGCGCGGGCGCGTCCGCTAGCCTGCCGTCGCGTTTTTGCGCACTGCGACAATTTGCCGGGTGAGCGTTTGTTTTTAAACATGTATTGTGTGTGCATGTTTAACGGAGAACGAACATGACCCACCTCACCGCTGACCAGAGGGCCCGTGTGAAGGCCACCGCCCCCGTCCTCGCCGAGCACGGCGCGACGATCACGAAGCACTTCTACCAGCGCATGTTCGCGCGTCATCCGGAACTGAAGAACCTGTTCAACCAGACGCACCAGAAGACCGGCAGCCAGCCCGAGACGCTCGCGAAGGCTGTCTATGCGTATGCGGCGAACATCGACAACCTTGGCGCGCTGGGCGGCGCGGTGTCGCGCATCTCGCACAAGCACGCGAGCCTGAACATCCGTCCCGAGCATTACCCGATCGTCGGCGAGAACCTGCTCGCATCGATCGTCGAAGTGCTCGGCGACGCGGTAGATGCCGACACGCTCGAGGCATGGCGCGTCGCGTACGGCCAGCTTGCGCGGATCATGATCGGCGCCGAGGCCGATCTGTACGCGAACGCCGCTTGGAGCGGCTTTCGCCCGTTCAAGGTCGCGCGCAAGGTGCGTGAAAGCGACGAGATCACGTCGTTCTACCTGACGCCTGCCGATGGCGGCGCGGCGCCGTCGTTCGAGCCGGGCCAGTACATCACGGTGAAGCGCTTCGTCGGCGATCTCGGTGTCGACCAGCCGCGCCAGTACAGTCTCTCGGATGCGCCGCATGGCAAGTGGCTGCGCATCTCGGTGAAGCGCGAGGCCGGCAAGCCGGAAGCGATTCCGGCCGGCAAGGTATCGACGCTGATGCATGACGGCGTCGAAGAGGGCGCGATCGTCGAAATGACCGCGCCGATGGGCGACTTCTCGCTGAAGCGCGACGTGGATACGCCCGTCGTGCTGATCTCGGGCGGGGTCGGCATCACGCCGATGATGTCGATGGCGTCGACGCTGATCGCGGCGGGCAGCCCGCGCGACGTGCGGTTCATCCACGCATGTCGTTCGGGCGCCGCGCACGCGTTTCGCGACTGGCTGAACGATACCGTCGGCGAGCACGCGAACGTCAAGCGCACGGTGCTGTATGAGCTGGTCGGTCCGAACGATCGCGTCGGCATCGACCACGACCTCGAAGGGCGCCTCACGCCGGAGCGCGTGCGGCAGTACGCGCTGGTGCCGGATGCCGATTACTACATCTGCGGGCCGGTCGCGTTCATGAAGGCGCAGCGCGACGCGCTCGTCGCGCTCGGCGTCGCGCCGGAACGCGTGAATACCGAGATCTTCGGGTCGGGCGCGCTCGAGTGACGCGCGCACGGACGATTTCCGGCCAATAAAAAGCCCGGCGCGAGCCGGGCTTTTTCGTTGCGACGCAGGCGATCGGTCAGTTCCCGCTGCCGCGTGCGACGCGCCGTGCCTTCACCGACTCCGCGAGGCCTTCGAGCACCTTCACGCTGTCGTCCCACGCGATGCACGCGTCGGTGATGCTCTGGCCGTAGGTCAGCGCGCAGCCTTCCTTCAGGTCCTGGCGGCCCTCGACGAGGTGCGACTCGATCATCACGCCGACGATGCGCTCGTCGCCGGCCGCGATCTGGCGGCCGATGTCCGCGCACACGGGGATCTGGTTCTCGTGCTTCTTCGAGCTGTTCGCGTGGCTCGCGTCGATCATCAGGCGTGCGGCGAGGCCGGCCTTGCCGATGTCCGCGCACGCGGCGTTCACGCTGTCCGCATCGTAGTTCGGCGCCTTGCCGCCGCGCAGGATCACGTGGCAGTCCTCGTTGCCGGCCGTCGACACGATCGCCGAATGGCCGCCCTTGGTCACCGACAGGAAATGGTGCGGCTGCGACGCGGCCTTGATCGCGTCGACCGCGATCTTCACGTTGCCGTCGGTACCGTTCTTGAAGCCGACCGGGCACGACAGCCCCGACGCGAGCTCGCGGTGCACCTGCGACTCGGTCGTGCGTGCGCCGATCGCGCCCCACGAGATCAGGTCGGCGATGTACTGCGGGCTGATCATGTCCAGGTATTCGGTCGCGGCCGGCAGCCCCATTTCGTTGATTTGCAGCAGCAGCTCGCGCGCGGTGCGCAGCCCTTCGTTGATCTTGAAGCTGTTGTCGAGGTGCGGATCGTTGATGAGCCCCTTCCAGCCGACCGTCGTGCGCGGCTTCTCGAAGTACACCCGCATCACGATTTCCAGCTCGCCCTTGAAGCGCTCGCGTTCCTTCACGAGCCGGCCCGCGTACTCGATCGCCGCCTTCGTATCGTGGATCGAGCACGGCCCGATCACCACGATCAGCCGGTCGTCCATCCCGTGCAGGATGCGGTGCATCGACTGGCGCGAGTGATAGATCAGCTCGGACGCGGCTTCGGAGCACGCGAATTCGCGGATCAGGTGGGCGGGCGGCGTCAGTTCCTTGAGTTCGCGAATGCGGACGTCGTCGGTGTTGTGCGGGGGCATGTTGTTTCTCCTTGGTTCCGGGCGCCGTTCGGTCAGTGGGCGTGCGGCAGATTCATCAATTCAGGCAATTCAGTGGTTTCGGTCACGGCCGCGGGACCCACTGCGGCGGCGACCAGCTGACGAAGGGCGAAAAAAAAACCGCCGGGTTCGCCGGCGGTTTTTCGGGAATTTCGGTTGCGCTTTACGCGCCATCAACCCTCTCGATCCGCCAGCGGTCTGAGATACCAAAAAAAGTAAAAGTAAAACTTGGCGGACATGACGGAAATTCGGCTCGTCAAAAAAGTTGATTCAGAATTTATACCCGGTCCGCGCGCGGCTGGCAACCGGGGGCGTTCAAAAATGCGGACAATCCGCGCGTTTTCGTCAAAATGCGCGGATTGTCTGCGCCGCGATGCGGTTATGCCGTACCGCCGACCGTCATCTTGTCGATCCGCAGGGTCGGCTGGCCGACGCCGACCGGCACGCTCTGGCCTTCCTTGCCGCATACGCCGACGCCCGTGTCGAGCGACATGTCGTTGCCGATCATGCTCACGTACTTCAGCGATTCCGGGCCGCTGCCGATCAGGGTTGCGCCCTTCACCGGGTAGGTGACCTTGCCGTTCTCGATCATGTACGCCTCGGACGCCGAGAACACGAACTTGCCGTTCGTGATGTCGACCTGGCCGCCGCCGAAGTTCACCGCGTACAGGCCGTTCTTCACCGACGCGATGATTTCCTGCGGGTCCTTGTCGCCGTTCAGCATGTACGTGTTCGTCATGCGCGGCATCGGCAGCGCCGCGTACGACTCGCGCCGCGCGTTGCCGGTGACCGGCATCTTCATCAGGCGCGCGTTCAGCGTGTCCTGGATGTAGCCCTTCAGGATGCCGTCCTCGATCAGCGTCGTGCACTGCGTCGGGTTGCCTTCGTCGTCGATGTTCAACGAGCCGCGGCGGTTCGGCAGCGTGCCGTCGTCGACCACCGTCACGCCCTTCGCGGCGACCTGCTCGCCGATCCGGCCCGCGAACGCGGACGAGCCCTTGCGGTTGAAGTCGCCTTCGAGGCCGTGGCCGATCGCCTCGTGCAGCAGCACGCCCGGCCAGCCCGGCCCGAGCACGACCGTCATCGCGCCGGCCGGCGCGGGGCGGGCGTCGAGGTTGACGAGCGCCGCGTGCACGGCGTCGTCGACGTAGCGCGACAGGACTTCGTCGGTGAAGTAGCCGTAGTCGAAGCGGCCGCCGCCGCCGCCCGAGCCGATCTCGCGGCGGCCGTTCTGCTCGGCGATTACCGTGACCGACACGCGCACGAGCGGCCGGATGTCGGCCGCGAGCGCGCCGTCGCTGCGCGCGACCAGCACGACGTCGTATTCGCCGGCGAGGCCGGCCATCACCTGCGTGACGCGCGGGTCGCGCCCGCGCGCCATCTGCTCGATGCGTTCGAGCAGCTTGACCTTGGCCGTCGCGTCGAGCGACGCGAGCGGGTCGGACGGCAGGTACAGGTCGCGGCCCGAGATGCCCGTGAGCGACGTGGCCGCCTTGATCTTCTGGCGGCCGCCGCCGGCCGCCGCGATCGCCTTGGTGGCGGCGGCGGCTTGCGCGATCGCCTCGGGCGACAGGTCGTCCGAGTACGCGAACGCGGTGCGGTCGCCCGCGACCGCGCGCACGCCGACGCCCTGGTCGATGCTGAAGCTGCCCGATTTGACGATGCCTTCCTCGAGGCTCCACGCTTCGCTGCGGGTCGCCTGGAAGTACAGGTCCGCGTAGTCGACGCGATGCGTGAAGATGTCGGCGATCGTGCGCGTGAGCAGGCTTTCGTCGAGGCCGTACGGCGTGAGCAGGATGTCCTTCGCGAGCGCGAGGTTGCGGATGCCGGGTTCGATGATGTTCATGCGGATATCGGGATTCTCAAAAAGTTGTCGGGTGCTGCCGGGCAGATGGGTGGGCCGCGCGGCGTTTCAAGCGGTGCGGCGGATTCAGGTCAGCACGCGGTGCCGCCACGCGGGCAGGCTCTGGCGTACGTCGGCGATGCGTTGCGGATCGAGCGTGCCGAGCACGACGCTGGCGCCCTCGTCGCGCACCGCGACGATCTCGCCCCACGGGTCGATCAGCATGCTGTGGCCCCACGTGCGCCGGCCGTTCTCGTGCTTGCCGCCCTGCGCGGCCGCGAGCACGTAGCACTGGTTCTCGACGGCCCGCGCGCGCAGCAGCGTTTCCCAGTGCGCGCGGCCCGTCGTATACGTAAACGCCGACGGCACGACCATCAGCGCGCAGTCGCCCATGCGGCGATACAGCTCCGGAAAGCGGAGATCGTAACAGACCGACAGGCCGACCTGCCCGAACGGCGCGTCGAACGCGACGACCGTGTCGCCCGCGCGGATCGTGCGCGCCTCGTCGAACGATTCGTCGCCTTTCTCGAAGTTGAACAGATGGATCTTGTCGTAGCGTGCGGCCTCGTTGCCGGACGGATCGAACACGAGCGTCGTGTTCAGCACGCGATCGGGTTCCGGTGCCTTCAGCGGCAGCGTGCCGCCGATCACCCAGATACCGTGGCGGCGTGCGGCGTCGGCGAGGAACTGCTGGATCGGGCCGTCCCGGTACGGTTCGGCGAGCGCGAGCTTGTCGGTGTCGCGGTGGCCCATGAAGCAGAAGTACTCGGGCAGCAGCACGAGCTGCGCGCCTTCACCGGCGGCTTCCGCGATCAGGCGGCGCGCTTCGGCGAGATTGCGGGTGACGTCCGGCGTGCTCACCATCTGCAGCGCGGCGACCTGGACGGGCGTGGCGGAATGGGCGGAGTCGGTCATCGCGGAATCGGTTGCGTCATAAATGGGGTGCGGCCCGGCGCGCTGCGCGGGTCGATGCGCGCTCAATGGCTCGAGGCATCGGCCGGACCGTGATTCATCTTACCCTGATCGCTTCCCACCCGCTCGATGTGCGGGTGCGCCCACGAGCCGGTGATCGCGTAGTCGAGCGCGAACGCGCGCGACAGCGTCTCGGACAGCGCGTAGTTCGCGGCCAGCACGCCGACGCCGAGCAGCGGGTTGTGATGATGGCCGCTCCGATCGCGGCCGCGCCCGCGCTGATCTTCGGCGCGACATGCGCATGCAGGTCCTGCGTTTCGGTGCCGAGATCGACCGCGCCGCGCACGGTGACGTTCGCGGGGCCCGTCATCATCGAGAAGTCGTCGGTGCGCGCGATCCCGTTCGAAATCCGGCCGGTACCGGTGATCTTGTCGAACGGCAGCCCCTTGCCGACCACGTCGCGGAAATTCAGCGTCAGGAAGCGCGCGAGGCTCTGCAGGCTCAGCACGCCGAGCAGTTTCGCCGCGCCCGGGTCGACCTTCAGGATCTTCCCGTGTTCGAGATCGAGCGCGACCTGGCCGCCGAGCGACGGGAAGTCGACCGCGGTCGGGCCGCCGCGCCAGCCGACCTTGCCCGTGACCGAGCCGTGGCCGTCCGCGAGCGTGCGCGGCAGGCCGACGCGGTCGAGCAGCGCGCCCGCATTGTCGATGTCGAGCTTGAAGTCGAACACGGTGCGGCGCGGCGCGTCGTTTTCGTCGGCGCCGCGGGCCAGCGCGCGGCGCGAGGTGCGCCAGTTGCCGGTCGCCGTGAGCTTCGCGGCCGGGTTCGACAGTTCCAGCTTGTCGAGTTGCCACACGGGCGTGCCGTCTTCGTCGATGTTGCGCGCGTTGACAACGAGCCGGCCGATGTCGTGATCGCGCGCGACGACCTGGTCGACGATCAGGTCGATCGACGGCATCGGGCGGTCGGTCGGCGTCGGCAGGTTCATCGCGCGGCCGACGAGGTCGTGCTGCGAACTCTGCGGCACGACCAGCTTCGCGAGCCGCGCGTTCAGTACGCCCGCGCCGTTGTGACCGCCGCCCGGCGCCCACGACAGGTAGCCCGAGACCTGGTTCGACGCGATGTTCGCCTGCCAGAGGTCGTCGACGTGCGACGCGCCGACGATCACGTTCTCCCAGTTGCGCTTGAGCAGCTTCAGCGTGCCGAAATGGAATGCGAAGCGCTTCGGCGCGAAGCTCGCGAAATCCACGCGCGGCGCGGCGGGCGGCGCCGGTGCGCGCGGCGTGTCGGGCTGCAGCGTGTGGGCGAGGGCGAGCCACGCGTCGGCGTCCAGTTCGGCGACGTCGACGGCCGCGCTCACGCCGTCCTGCGGCATGTCGGGCATCCGGTGGATGCCCATCGCGCCGCGTACCGCGCGCAGCGGCTGGCCGGGCGTCGCGTCGAGCAGGTAGGTCGCGCTCACCGGGCCGAGCGTCAGATCGGCATGTTCGAGGCGTTTGCCGTCCGTCTGCGGCGCCGGCTGCAGCGTGAAGCGGAACGGCATCGGCGTGCCGGCCGGTTTCGCGAACGGCGCCGGAAAGTTCAGCGCGACGCCCGTCAGGTCGGATTGCGCGCTGACGTCGGGCAGGCGGCCCGGCGCGCCGCGCACCGCGACCTTGTACGGCGCGTCGCCGACCACGTGCTCGAGCAGCGCGGCGGCCGCGCCGTGCAGGTTCAGGCCGCGGGCGGCGTCGAGCGCGAGCCGGCCGTCGACGTCCACCGCGTACGGGCCGTGCGACCGGAAGCTGCCGTTCGCGCGCACCGGGCCGCCGAGGAAGCGCCCCGACAGGTCGTGCAGCGACGCGCCGGCCTCGGTGAAGCGCACGCTGCCGCGCAGGGCCGACAGCGGCGGCACGCCGCTCGTCGACAGCGTGTTGCCGCCGAACGCGAGCGCACCTTCGACGTGCGTGTGCGGGTGGGGGACGTGCTGCGGAATCGTGATCTTGAGCGCGAGCGACGCGGGGCCCTGCGCGTCGATCCGCTGGCCGACGTGGTGGCTCATCGTGCCGAGCGAGCTGTTGTCCGCGTAGTCGATCAGGTCGGCGAGCGGGCCCTGCGCATGGCCGTCGATGATCAGCGGCGAGTGCGACGGATTGCCGAGATCGTCGATGCGGCCCGCGACCTTCGTCAGCGCGACGCGCTTGTAGTGCGCGCGCTGGATGTCGAAACGCAGCTTGTTCTGCGCGAGTTCGAACACGCCGTCGATCCCGTCGAGCGCCGGCCAGACGCTCGGCGTGCCGTTTGCGAGCTTGCGTGGCGGGTACGGCGTCGGCTCGAAGCGGCCGCCGGTGAACGGCGCGACGATATGGAACACGCCGGCGTCCGGCTCGTGTTCGAACGGGAATTTCTCGAGCGGGCCGCGCGCGACGATCGACGCGCCCTTGGTCACGTTGCCGTCCTGCAGTGCGTGGCCGAGATAGTCGCGCAGGTGCTCGGACATCCCGGTCGGCAGGTAGCGCGGAATGCGCGCGACCGATGCGCGCGCGAAATCGGCGCGCAGGTCGAGCGTGCCGCGGCCGTGGCCGGGGTTCGTGTACGAGCCCGACACCGCGATTTCGGCATCGGGGTTCGACACGAACAGGTCGGGCAGCGACACGTCGACGCGCGCATGCTTGTCGCCGGGCGCGGGCGTGATCGTCCATTTGGCGTTGCCGCGCAAGCGGTCGAACGTCAGGCGCGGCTCGTCGAATTCGCCGGGCACGGTGACGGCCGCCTTGACGGTGTCGATATGCGCGGAGCCGCCCGTCTCGTTCGCGTCGACGCGGCCCCACAGGTTCTCGACGCCCGGCCAGCCGGCGCGCGGGTGGCCGCGCGGCGAGAGCCCGGGCGGCGGTTCCTGCGCGGCGAAGCTGATGCCTTGCAGGTCGCCGAGGAAGCGGTAGCGGACGATCGGTGCGGCGCCCATGCGTCGCTCCTCGTCGGCGAGATCGGGGTGCGCGGGTTTCGCGCGCTCGACCTCGATGTGATAGTTCGACATCATCCCGCGCGGGTCGATCTTGATCAGCTCGTTGCGCAGGCGCGCCGGCAGCGGCAGGCCGCGGATGAATTCGCTGAGGATGCCGAGATCGACGCGGTCGCCGACCACGCTGAGCAGTTGCCCCTGGTTCGCGGTCGGCACGCGGTAGCGCGCCGTCAGCGTCGACAGCGCGAGCGAGCGCGCGAGCGGCGTGCCGTCCGGCAGCGGCGGCTGGCCGAGTTCCGCATTGAAGCGGGTCAGGTGCAGTGTGTAGTCGTGGCCCGCATCGAGCACCATGTCCCAGCCGAAGCCGACCGTCGGCACGTCGAGCCGCGGCTGCGTCGGGCGCACGCGCAGCGCGACGTCGGCGCCTTGCAGGTCGCCGCCCGCCGAGCGCAGATGGCCGTCGCCGAAGGTCGCCCAGATCGCGTTGTCGATCCGGCCCGCATGGATCGTGAGCGGCACGTCGAGATAGCGCGTGAGCGTCTGCAGGTCGACGGGGCCGGTCGACAGGTAGGCGTCGCCGGTCCAGTTCGACGGCTTGCCGATCGGCGCGAGCGGCTTGTGTTTGAAGCGTGCGCGGAAATCGAGCGGGCCGAGCAGCAGCGTGCCGTTGGCCGGCGCCTGCAGCGCCGCCTTGTGCACGCGGCCGTCGTTGAGCACCGCGAGCCGGATGCCCGACAGCACGAGCTCCGGTGCGTCGTGCTGCGCGTCGCGCCAGCGCAGCGTGCCGCCGCGCAGCACGATCGCCTCCTGCTTCAGCAGCCAGGTGCCGAACGTGTCGTTGCCGCCGTGGGTGGTGGCGACGCCGACGCCCGCGACGCTCAGCGAGCCGTCGGCCGCGCGCGCGATGACGAGGTCGGGCTGGTCGACGATCAGGCTCGACAGCGCGGGCGACAGCCGCAGCAGCGACATCCACGACAGCGCGGCCGTCGCGTGCGGCACCGACAGCGCGACCTTGCCGTCACGGCCGCGGATCGTCAGGTTCGTGAGTTCGACGCCCGGCTGCATGCCGGACCAGTTCGGGGAAAGCTTGCCGATCGAAAGCTGCGCATGGAGCTTGTCGGACACGGCGCGCTCGATGCGCGGGCGGAATTCGTCGATGCGGGGCAGCACCACGTAGCGCAGCCCGAGGAAGGCGCCGGACGCGATGAAGTAGGTGCCGATCCCGACTGCCAGCGTCACCCTGAACACGCGACGCAGGACCGGATGATCGTGCTTCGGAGGTCCCGCTTCGGGCGCAGCTACGGCGGATTCCTGACGGTCGGACATGCGGCGGACGGGCGGCGATATGGTAGTTTTGCAGACTGACGTTGAAATGTATCACACGGGTCCGTACCGGCGGCCGTTGGGGCAGCACGGCACGGGCTTTCCGGCGCGCGGTGTCGCGACGGGCGCACGCGCGTCCGGCGAGGCCGCGCCGAGTCCATGGGGCTGGCCGGCGGCGGGGCGCGCATGCGCCGGTTCGCTGCCGGCCAGCCTTTCCGCCAAGCCCGCTTCTCGATGACCGACGCTTCCGCCCTGATCAGCACGTCCTATTCCCGATACCTTGCCCGTGCGGCTGCCGCGCGGCCCGCGCTGGCCGAACAGATTGCCGCGTGGGCTGCCGCGCCGCTCGGCCGCGCGCAGCTCGATGCGCGCCTGACCGCGCTGCTCGCGACGCCGGCCGGCACGGCCGCGCCGGGCGAGGAGCAACTGAAGCGCGCGCTGCGGCAGTTGCGCGCCGAGGCGTTCGGCGCGGTCGCGGAACGCGACCTGCGCGGGCTGGCGGACGTCGCCGAGGTCACCGGCGCGATGACCGATCTCGCCGAAGTGGCCGTGCAGCGCTCGCTCGCGCTGCTGTCGGCCGAACTCGAGGCGCTGTACGGCGAGCCGCGCGGCGCCGACGGCCAGCGCGTCGTGCTCGGCGTGGTCGGAATGGGCAAGCTCGGCGGCCGCGAGCTGAACGTGTCGTCGGACATCGACCTGATCTTCGTCTACGAGGACGACGGCGAAACCACCGGCGGCACGCGTTCGCCGCTGTCCACGCAGGAATACTTCACGCGGCTCGGCCGGCGCCTGATCGGCGTGCTGTCCGAGGTCACGGCCGACGGCTACGTGTTTCGCGTCGACATGCGGCTGCGCCCGAACGGCGATTCGGGGCCGCTCGTCTGCAGCATCGGCATGCTCGAGGAATATTTCTACGTACAGGGGCGCGAGTGGGAGCGCTATGCGTGGATCAAGGGGCGGCTCGTGTCGGAAGGCGACAGCGACGCCGCGCAGCGGCTGGCGGCGCAGCTGGAATCGATCGTCAAGCCGTTCGTCTACCGTCGCTATCTCGATTTCGGCGTGATCGGCGCGATCCGTTCGCTGCACCAGCAGATCCGGCACGAAGCCGCGCGGCGCGCGTCGATGCGGCCCGACAAGGCCGACGACATCAAGCTCGGGCGCGGCGGGATCCGCGAGATCGAGTTCAGCGCGCAGGTGTTCCAGCTGATCCGCGGCGGCCAGGATGCGGAATTCCGCGTGCGGCCGACGCTCGCGGTGTTGCGGCATGCGCAGGCGCGCGGGCTGATCGGCGACGACGTGTGCGCGCGCCTGACCGACGCCTATAATTTTCTGCGCACGCTCGAGCACCGGCTGCAGTACCGCAACGATGCGCAGACGCACGCGATGCCGGTCGAGCCCGACGAGCGCGCGGCGCTGGCCGCGTCGCTCGGTTTTGCCGACTATGCGGCGCTGATGACGGTGCTGGACGAGCACCGGAACTTCGTCGAGGCGCAGTTCGACCAGATCTTCGCGGACAAGGTGAAGGGCGGCGGGCCTTGCACGGCGGGTGACGACACGGCGGCCGCGTGGATCTGGAGCGGCGCGCTGGCCGACGACGGCGAGGACGACGCGCTGGTCGCGCGCCTCGACGGCCTGGGCTTCGCCGATCCCGCCGCCGTGCTCACGCGGCTGCGCGCGATCTGGCAGTCGTCGCGCTATACCGGGCTGCCGGAAAAGAGCCGGCAGCGCTTCGACAGCGTCGCGCAGCGCGCGCTCGACGCCGCGCCGACGATCGACGCCGCGCGCCGCGACGACACGATCGTGCGCCTGTTCGATCTGCTCGAGACGGTGAGCCGGCGCGGCGTCTATCTCGCGCTGCTGACCGAATATCCGGCGGCGCTCGACCGCGTGCTGTCGGTGCTCGGTGCGACGCGCTGGGGCGGCGGCTACCTGATCCGCCACCCGCAGCTGCTCGACGAATTGCTCGATGACGAGGCGATCGCGAGCCCGTTCGACTGGCCCGCGTTCAAGGATGCGCTGCGCGCGCGGCTCGCGGCGGCGGACGGCCCCGAGCAGCAGATGGACCTGCTGCGCCACGCGCAGCACGCGGAGGTGTTCCGGATCCTGCTGATCGACCTGGCCGGGCAACTGTCGGTCGAGCATGTGAGCGACCGGCTGTCCGAGCTGGCCGACGCGGTGCTCGACGTGACGATCGAAGTCGTCTGGTCGCAGCTCGCGAAGCGCCACCGCGACGTGCCGAAGTTCGCGGTGATCGCGTACGGCAAGCTGGGCGGCAAGGAGCTCGGCTACGCGTCGGATCTCGACCTGATCTTCCTGTACGACGATCCGGACGAGCGCTCGGCGGACGTCTACACGACCTTCACGCGGCGCCTGATCACGTGGCTCACGACCGCGACCGGCGCGGGCGCGCTGTTCGACATCGACCTGCGGCTGCGGCCGAACGGCGAGGCCGGGCTGCTCGTCACCGATCTCGACGCGTTCCGCCGCTACCAGTTGCGCGAGGGCGATGCGGCGAACACCGCGTGGGTGTGGGAGCACCAGGCGCTGACGCGCGCCCGCTACAGCGCGGGCGACGCGCAGATCGGCGCGGATTTCGAGGCGATCCGCCAGCAGGTGCTGACGACGCCGCGCGACGGCGGCGTGCTCGCCAAGGAGATCGTCGACATGCGCGGCAAGGTGTTCGCCGGTCATCCGAACCACACCGAGCTGTTCGACCTGAAGCACGATCGCGGCGGGATGGTCGACATCGAGTTCATCGTCCAGTACTGGGTGCTGCTGCATGCGTCGAGCGACGCCGAGCTGATTCGCAATACCGGCAACATCGCGCTGCTGCGCGAGGTCGCGCGTTTCGGGCTGATGGGCGAGGACGAGGCCGAGCGCGTCGGCGCGGCGTACCGCAAGTACCGGAAGCTCCAGCACAAGCTGCGGCTCGACGGGATGGAGAAGGCGCGCGTCGATCCGGCGGTGGTGGCGGACGAGCGGGCGGCCGTGACGGCGCTGTGGGAGCGCGTGTTCGGGGCGGTTGAAACGGGCGTTTGAGGCGCGCGTTCGAATTCGACGGACGATTCGGCGGCGCAGGGCGCAGGGCGCAAGGTGCAAGGTGGATGCGATCGAGCGGCCGATCGTCCGTCCGTGAAAAAAGACCGGCGCATGCGCCGGTCTTCCTGCATTCGGCCAACGCGGTGCCAGCGTCAGGCCGCCAGCATTTCCTTCGCGTGCTTGCGTGTGGTGGCCGTGATTTCGAGCCCGCCGAGCATCCGCGCGACTTCCTCGACGCGGCTCGCCTTGTCGAGCGCGACGACCGACGACACCGTGCCGCCGCGCTCGTCGGCGCCTTTCGCCACCTGGAAATGATGGTCGCCGCGCGCGGCGACCTGCGGCAAGTGCGTCACGCACAACACCTGACGGTCGCGCCCGAGCTGGTGCAGCAGGCGGCCGACCACTTCGGCGACGCCGCCGCCGATCCCCGTGTCGACTTCGTCGAAGATCAGCGTCGGCGTCGGGCTCGCCGCGCTGGCGATCACCGCGAGCGCGAGGCTGATCCGCGCGAGCTCGCCGCCCGACGCGACCTTCGCAAGCGGCCGCAGCGGCACGCCCGGGTGCCCGGCCACGCGGAATTCGACTTGTTCGAGCCCGTGCGGGCCGCCGTCGGCGAGCGGCACGAGCGCGACTTCGAAGCTGCCGCCCGCCATCGACAATTCCTGCATGCCGGCCGTAACGGCCGTGCCGAGCGCCTTGGCCGCCTGCGCGCGCGCCTTCGACAGGCGCTTGGCGTCGGCGAGATAGGCTTCCCGCGCCTTGGCCTGCGCCGCCTCGAGCGCGCCGAGATCGGCGGCGGCGTCGAGCGCGGCGAGTTGCGCGCGCCGCGCCGCATGCTCTTCGTGCAGCGTGTCGGGCGGCAGCCGGAACTTGCGGGCGGTCGAGTGCAGCGCGTCGAGGCGCGTTTCGACTTGCGCGAGCCGCTCCGGGTCGAGGTCGACGCGCTGCGCGTAGTGCGACAGCGAATAGACGGCTTCCTGCAACTGAATCTCGGCCGGCTCCAGCGACGCGAGCGCATCGCCGAGCGCGGTGTCGTAGTCGGCCAGGCTGCGCAGCTTCGACACGATCGCGCCGAGCTGCGCGAGCATCGCGTCGTCGGACTCGGACAGCGCGTTGAGCGCGCCGCGCACGCCTTCGATCAGGTTCGCCGAATGCGACAGGCGCTTGTGTTCGTTGCTGACTTCGTCCCATTCGCCGGCTTGCGGCGCGAGCTTGTCGAGTTCGGCGAGCTGCCACGCGAGCTTTTCGCGCTCGAGTTGCAGTTCGCGCTCGTGCGCCTTCGCGGCGTCGATCGCCTGCGTCGCGTCGCGCCATACGCGCCACGCGCGCGCGACGTTCGCCGCATCGGCGACGAGCCCCGCATGCGTGTCGAACAGCTCGCGCTGCGCGTCGGGCCGCATCAGCAACTGGTGCGCGTGCTGGCCGTGGATGTCGACGAGCATCTCGCCGAGTTCGCGCAGTTGCGCGAGCGTCGCGCTGGTGCCGTTGATGAATGCCCGCGAACGGCCGTTCGCGTCGATCACGCGGCGCAGCATCACGCTGTCCTCGGCGTCGAACGCGTGTTCGTCGAGCCAGCGCGCGACGCGGTCGTGCGGCGTGAATTCGGCCGTGATGTCGGCGCGACCGCTGCCGGTGCGTACGACGCTTGCGTCGGCGCGTTCGCCGAGGGCGAGGGCGAGGGCGTCGATCAGGATCGATTTGCCGGCGCCGGTTTCGCCGGAAAAGACGGAAAAGCCGCTGTCGAATTCGAGATCGAGCGCGGCGACGATGACGAAGTCGCGGATCGAGAGGTGGCGGAGCATGGTGTCGGGGGCAGCGGCGTCAGGACGCCTTGTCGTCTTCGTTCGATGCGTGTTCGTTCCAGTGCAGCTTCTTGCGTAGCGTCGTGTAGTAGCTGTAGCCGATCGGGTGCAGGAACGGCACAGTGTGCTTCGAGCGGCGCACCTCGATCGTATCGTTCAGTTCGAGCGACGTGAACGACTGCATGTCGAAGTTCACGTTGACGTCGCGGCCGCCGACGATCTGGATCGCGATCTTCGAATCGTCGGGCAGCACGATCGGCCGGTTCGACAGCGCGTGCGGCGCGATCGGCACGAGCACGACGCCCGCCAGCTGCGGATGGAGGATCGGGCCGGCCGACGACAGTGCGTACGCGGTCGAGCCGGTGGGCGTCGCGACGATCAGGCCGTCCGAGCGCTGGTTGTACATGTAGCGGCCGTCGACCGACGCGCGCAGCTCGACCATCCCGGAGAAGCCGCTGCGGTTCACGACGACGTCGTTGAACGCGAGCGCGTGGTAGATCGGTTCGCCGTCGCGCACGATCCGCGCCTCGAGCAGCGAGCGCTCCTCGCGCTCGAACTTGCCGGCCAGCATCACCGGCACGAGCGCCTGCATGTCGGATGCCGCGATGTCGGTGATGAAGCCGAGCCGCCCGTGGTTGATGCCGATCAGCGGGGTCCGGTAGGGCGCGAGCTGGCGGCCGATGCCGAGCATCGTGCCGTCGCCGCCGAGCACGATCGCCACGTCCGCTCGTGCCCCGATTTCGGCCGGGGTGAGCGCCGGATAGCCGGCGATGCCGATTTCCCGCGCGGTATCGCCTTCGAAGACGACCTCGAAGCCGAGCGTGGCGATGCTGTCCGCCAGCGTGGCGAGCGGTTCGGCGATGCCGGGCGTGTTGCTCCGGCCGACGAGCGCGACAGTCTTGAACTGATTACCGGTTTTCATGCCGGCATTACACCATAGCTCGTTGACGAAAAGAACCGGCTGTGCGCCGACGGGGCCGGATCGGGCCAGCCCGCGCAACGGAGGCTGACGCCACTCGCCGTGCTCGCGCGGTTGCGCTAAAATTTTCCACCATGCTAGATCCTCGCGCACGAACCCTCCTGAAAACCCTGATCGAACGGTATATCGCCGACGGTCAGCCGGTCGGCTCGCGCACGTTGTCCCGTTACTCCGGGCTCGAGCTGAGCCCGGCGACGATCCGCAACGTGATGTCCGACCTGGAGGAGCTCGGCCTCGTGTCGAGCCCGCACACGTCGGCCGGCCGCGTGCCGACGCCGCGCGGCTACCGGCTGTTCGTCGACACGATGCTGACGGTCGAGGCGCCGATCGACGCCGAGGCCGTCGCGCGCCAGGTGCAGAACACGCTGCAGGCCGGCGAGCCGCAGCAGCGGGTGGTTGCGGCCGCCGCGAGCGTGCTGTCGAACCTGTCGCAGTTCGCGGGCGTCGTGCTGACGCCGCGCCGCAGCCACGTGTTCAAGCAGATCGAGTTCATGCGCCTGTCCGACAAGCGCATCCTGCTGATCATCGTCACGCCCGAGGGCGACGTGCAGAACCGCATGCTCGCGACCCCGCGCGACTATTCGCCGTCGCAGCTGACCGAGGCGTCCAACTACATCAATGCGCATTTCGCCGGCCTGTCGTTCGACGAGGTGCGCCGCCGCCTGCGCGACGAGATCGACCAGCTGCGCGGCGACATGACGACGCTGATGCACGCGGCCGTGACGGCCAGCACCGAGGTGCCCGACACCGAGGACACCGTGCTGATTTCCGGCGAGCGCAACCTGCTCGAGGTGGCGGATCTTTCTTCCGACATGGCGCGGCTGCGCAAGCTGTTCGACGTATTCGACCAAAAGACGGGCCTCCTGCAACTGCTCGACGTGTCGAGCCACGCCCAGGGCGTGCAGATCTTCATCGGCGGCGAATCGACGCTCGTGCCGATCGAGGAAATGAGCGTCGTTACCGCGCCGTACGAGGTGAACGGGCAGATCGTCGGCACGCTCGGCGTGATCGGCCCGACCCGCATGGCGTACAACCGCGTGATTCCGATCGTCGACATCACCGCGCGCCTGCTGTCGCTCACGCTGAGCCAGCAGTAACCGCGGCACCGACGCCGTCCCGCCATCGTGCCGCGGCGTCGTGCGCGCGGCCAGTCGGCCGAATGGCCAGCCGACCCGATCGAGACGGCCCGCTATAATCGAGGACCGTCCGGTCCCGTGCCTCGAGCACGTTCTTGCCCATGCGTTTCGATCTTGAGCCGCCTTCGAGCGTCGCGGCCGCCCATCGCATCGGTGTGCTGCTGATCAATCTCGGCACGCCCGACGCGCCCACGCCGCGTGCGGTGCGGCGCTACCTGGCCGAATTCCTGTCGGACCCGCGGGTCGTCGAAATCCCGCAGGCGGTCTGGCAGGTGCTGCTGCGCACGCTGATCCTGCCGCTGCGCGGCCGCGCGTCCGCGAAGAAATACGCAGCCGTCTGGATGCCCGAGGGTTCGCCGCTGCGTGTCTACACCGAGCGCCAGACCGACAGCGTGCGGCACCTGCTCGTGTCGAACGGCTATCACGTGACGGTGGATTACGCGATGCGCTACGGCAGCCCCAACATCGCGCACGCGCTCGCGCAGTTCAAGCGGGCGGGCGTCGAGCGCGTGCTGCTGATGCCGATGTATCCGCAATACTCGGCGTCGACCACGGCCACCGCCTTCGATGCCGCGTTCGACGCGCTGGCGCGCATGCGTAATCAGCCGGAAGTGCGCACGGTGCGGCACTACGCCGACCATCCGGCCTATATCCATGCGCTGGCCGAGCAGGTACGCCAGTACTGGGCGCAGCACGGCCGGCCCGATTTCGCGGCCGGCGACAAACTCGTGCTGAGTTTCCATGGCGTGCCGAAGCGCACGCTCGATCTCGGCGACCCGTATCACGACCAGTGTCAGCAGACGGGCGCCTTGCTGATGGCCGCGCTCGGGCTGTCGACCACAGAATGCCGCGTCACGTTCCAGTCACGCTTCGGCAAGGCCGAATGGCTGCAGCCGTACACCGCGCCGACGCTGCGCGAATTCGGCGAGGCCGGCGTGCGGCGCGCCGACGTGTTCTGTCCCGGCTTCACGGCCGATTGCCTGGAGACGATCGAGGAAATCGGCATGGAGGTGCGCGACGAGTTCCTCGCCGGCGGCGGCAAGACCTTCCACCGCATTCCGTGTCTGAACGGCGCGTCCGCGTGGATCGGCGCGCTCGGCGAGATCGTCGCGGAGAATCTGCAGGGCTGGCCGGTCAAGGCCGCGCAGCCCGAACCGGTCAACTGAGATGAAACGACTGCCGCGCTCACTGCACGCGCTGCCCCCGTCGGGGGCGGTCAGCCTTTGCAGGGCGGCCCGGCGGAGACTGACATGAACTACAAGATTTCCACGGAGCCGGGCGCGAAGCTGCGCATCGACAAATGGCTGTGGGCGGCCCGGTTCTTCAAGACGCGCTCGCTCGCGACCGATGCGGTCGACAAGGGGCACGTGAAGATCGGCGGCGCGGCGGTCAAGCCGTCGAAGGACGTGCGGGTCGGCGACGAGGTGGAGATTGCGATCGACGGCATCGTCTGGCACATTGCCGTGCTGGGCGTGTGCGACGTGCGCGGGCCCGCGAGCGTCGCGCAGACGCTCTACGCGGAAACGGAAGCGGGGCGGGCCGCGCGGCTCGCCGAACTGGAGCGGCGCCGCACGTATCGCGAGCCGGCGGCCGAACTGCACGGCCGGCCGACGAAGCGCGACCGGCGCATCATCGACAGATTTTCTGGTGGGAGCTGAACATCTGGTCGAACGTCGCCCGCGCGCTTCCGTATTCGGTCGTGCGGTCGGTGACGGCTCCCGACAGGCAGATGGTGGTGGTGCCGGCGATGAGTACCAGCGCGACCACCGATATCGCAAAGGTCAGTTTCACGGTACTCCCCTCGATAACAAGGGTGAAAACGGCGCCAGGTGGATGTCAGGCGACGGTCAGCTCAGGGTAAACACGCTTTCCGACGCTTGAATGGAGTGTAGTGCAGCCGGCCTGTGCGGAGCTAGTACTTGCCCGGTAAGCGTTGTTACAGGCCGTTTCGCCCGATCCGGCGGACTATGCGAAGCCTGCACCGGAAAGTGCGCGGTTGTTTCGCTGCATTGGCGAATGCCGGCGAAAGACCCTCTTGAAATCGCAGTTTTCGCCCTTATTTGCACCAGTAATGTGCGGTGCCGCCGGGTATACGTCCGACGGTTGCCGATTTGGCTTCAACCTCTAATCGACTTTCAGCGACATGGAAAACACGCAAGAGAACCCGACTACCCCATCGGCCGAAGACGTCGGCAGCGAGAAGCAGGCGGCGCAAGGCGCCGCACCCGCTGCCGAAGCTGCCGACGCGGCGCTCGCGGAGGCTCAAGCCAAGGTCGCCGAGCTCCAGGAAAGCTTCCTGCGGGCGAAGGCCGAGACCGAGAACGTGCGCCGCCGCGCGCAGGACGACGTGTCGAAGGCGCACAAGTTCGCGATCGAGAGCTTCGCGGAACACCTGCTGCCCGTGCTGGACAGCCTGGAAGCGGCCGTCAACGATACCTCCGGCGACATCGCGAAAGTGCGCGAAGGCGTCGAGCTGACGCTGCGCCAGCTGACGAGCGCGCTCGAGAAGGGCCGCGTCGTCGCGATCAACCCGGTCGGCGAGAAGTTCGATCCGCACCAGCACCAGGCCATTTCGATGGTGCCGGCCGAGCAGGAACCGAACACCGTCGTCTCGGTGCTGCAGAAGGGCTATACGATCGCCGACCGCGTGCTGCGCCCGGCGCTCGTCACCGTCGCCCAGCCGAAGTAAGGCGGCCGACATGGTGCCCGCCGGCGTCGATCCGGCCGCGTTCGACGCGTTCGACATGCAGGCGCTCGACGCCGGCACGTTCGACGCGGCCATCGACGGCGCGGGCGATGCGCTGGCCGTGGTGTTCTTCTGGGGCGTCGACTGCTTCAACTGCGAGATCGCGAAGAAGGCGATGCTCGCCCAGCCCGACGCGATCCGCGCACTGGGCCTGAAGTGGTTCCATTGCAACGTGTACGAACACCATGAACTGGGGCGCCGCTTCGGGCTGCACGGCGTGCCGACGTGGTTCTTCTTCCACCGCGGCAAGCGGCTGGGCCGCGCGACCGGCTGGCACGGCCTCGCGCAGTTTCAGGCAGCCGTGGCGGCGGCGCGGGGGAAGATCGCCGCGGCGGCCGATGCCGCGGCGGCGGCTGCACCGGCCGGCGAGCGCACCGCCGGTCAGCACGATCCCCTAGCCGGCGGCGATTGAAAAAATTTAATATCCGCATCGCTCGTCGGGTCTTGAAAACGGATCGGGCGGACGCATTTCGGGAACAGAGTTGAATTCTGGCGTGCGAAACCGCCCAAAAACGCGGCGTTTCGTGCAGCAAACAAGCATTTCTGGAGATTAGGAAAAAATGGGAAAGATCATCGGTATTGACCTCGGCACCACGAACTCGTGCGTCGCCATCATGGAAGGCAACCAGGTCAAGGTCATCGAGAACTCGGAAGGCACGCGCACCACGCCGTCGATCATCGCGTACATGGACGACAACGAAGTGCTCGTCGGCGCGCCGGCCAAGCGCCAGTCGGTGACCAACCCGAAGAACACGCTGTTCGCCGTGAAGCGCCTGATCGGCCGTCGTTTCGAAGAGAAGGAAGTCCAGAAGGACATCGGCCTGATGCCGTACTCGATCATCAAGGCCGACAACGGCGATGCATGGGTCGAAGCGCACGGCGAAAAGCTCGCGCCGCCGCAGGTGTCGGCTGAAGTGCTGCGCAAGATGAAGAAGACGGCCGAAGACTACCTCGGCGAGCCGGTCACGGAAGCCGTGATCACGGTGCCGGCGTACTTCAACGACAGCCAGCGCCAGGCGACCAAGGACGCGGGCCGCATCGCGGGCCTCGAAGTCAAGCGGATCATCAACGAGCCGACCGCAGCCGCGCTCGCGTTCGGCCTCGACAAGGTCGAGAAGGGCGACCGCAAGATCGCCGTGTATGACCTCGGCGGCGGCACGTTCGACGTGTCGATCATCGAGATCGCGGACGTCGACGGCGAAATGCAGTTCGAAGTGCTGTCGACCAACGGCGACACGTTCCTCGGCGGTGAAGATTTCGACCAGCGCATCATCGATTACATCATCGGCGAGTTCAAGAAGGAGCAAGGCGTCGACCTGTCGAAGGACGTGCTCGCGCTGCAGCGCCTGAAGGAAGCCGCTGAAAAGGCGAAGATCGAGCTGTCGTCGGGCCAGCAGACCGAAATCAACCTGCCGTACATCACGGCGGACGCGTCGGGCCCGAAGCACTTGAACCTGAAGATCACCCGCGCGAAGCTGGAAGCGCTGGTGGAAGACCTCGTCGAGCGCACGATCGAACCGTGCCGCATCGCAATCAAGGACGCAGGCGTCAAGGTGTCGGACATCGACGACGTGATCCTGGTCGGCGGTCAGACCCGCATGCCGAAGGTCATGGAGAAGGTGAAGGAGTTCTTCGGCAAGGATCCGCGCCGTGACGTGAACCCGGACGAAGCCGTCGCGGTCGGCGCGGCAATCCAGGGCCAGGTGCTGTCGGGCGACCGCAAGGACGTGCTGCTGCTCGACGTGACCCCGCTGTCGCTCGGTATCGAGACGCTCGGCGGCGTGATGACGAAGATGATCAACAAGAACACGACGATTCCGACGAAGCACGCTCAGGTGTATTCGACGGCCGACGACAACCAGGGCGCCGTGACGATCAAGGTGTTCCAGGGCGAACGCGAAATGGCGGCAGGCAACAAGCTGCTCGGCGAGTTCAACCTCGAAGGCATTCCGCCGGCACCGCGCGGCGTGCCGCAGATCGAAGTGACCTTCGACATCGACGCGAACGGCATCTTGCACGTCGGTGCGAAGGACAAGGCGACCGGCAAGGAAAACAAGATCACGATCAAGGCGAACTCGGGCCTGTCCGAGGCTGAAATCGACCAGATGATCAAGGACGCGGAAGCGAATGCAGCGGAAGACCACAAGCTGCGCGAGCTGGCCGATTCGCGCAACCAGGGCGATGCGCTGGTGCACAGCACGAAGAAGGCGCTGACCGAGTACGGCGACAAGCTGGACGCGGGCGAGAAGGAAGCCATCGAAGCGTCGCTGAAGTCGCTTGAAGAAGTGCTGAAGGACACGTCGGCCGACAAGGCGGCGATCGACGCGAAGGTCGAGGAGCTCGGCAAGGTCTCGCAGAAGCTCGGCGAGAAGATGTACGCCGACATGCAGGCCCAGCAGGCGGGTGCGGCCGGCGCGGCCGGTGCGGCGGAAGGCGCGGCCCACGCGGGCGGTGCGCAACAGGCTGCCGACGACGTCGTCGACGCCGAGTTCAAGGAAGTGAAGAAGGACTAAGCCGGGTTGCAATGACACCGTACGCCGCGCGCGCGAAAACGCGCGCGGCGCGGCTGACAAGCGGTCTGTCTTTCCTTCCGGATGGCCGGATCGACTCCACGCCTGGCGGGCCTTGCGGCCCTCCGGGCACATTTGTTTTTTGGCGGGTGCTGCGCGAGCCGTCCGCGGACGGTGCAGCGCCAGACGAGTCGAGAGACTTTACTGCGGGCGAAAGGAGCCGCCGCGTGCGCGATGCGTGGCGGCACAGTGAATCGATATGGCGAAACGGGATTACTACGAGGTTCTGGGCGTCGCGAAGAATGCGAGCGACGACGAAATCAAGAAGGCATATCGCAAGCTTGCGATGAAGTATCACCCTGACCGCAATCCGGACAGCAAGGATGCGGAAGAGCATTTCAAGGAGGCGAAGGAAGCCTATGAAATGCTCTCGGATGGTCAGAAGCGGGCCGCGTACGACCAGTACGGCCACGCGGGCGTCGATCCGAACATGGGCGGTGCGGGCGCACAAGGTTTCGGCGGCTTCGCGGATGCATTCGGCGACATCTTCGGCGACATCTTCGGCCAGGCCGCGGGCGGCGCCGCGCGCGGCGGCCGCGGCGGCCCGCAGGTGTACCGCGGCGCCGACCTGCGCTACAGCATGGAAATCACGCTCGAGCAGGCCGCGCACGGCTACGACACGCAGATCCGCGTGCCGAGCTGGGTGTCGTGCGAGGTTTGCCACGGGTCGGGCGCGAAGCCCGGCACGAAGCCGGAAACCTGCCCGACCTGTCATGGCCAGGGCACGGTGCGCATGTCGCAGGGCTTCTTCAGCATCCAGCAGACCTGCCCGAAGTGTCACGGCACGGGCACCTATATCCCCGAGCCGTGCGCGCATTGCCACGGATCGGGCAAGGTGAAGGAAACCAAGACGCTCGAAGTGAAGATCCCGGCCGGGATCGACGACGGGATGCGGATCCGCTCGGCCGGCAACGGCGAGCCGGGCATCAACGGCGGGCCGCCGGGCGACCTGTACGTCGAGATCCACATCAAGCCGCACGCGGTGTTCGAGCGCGACGGCGATGATCTCCACTGCCAGATGCCGATCCCGTTCACGACCGCCGCACTCGGCGGCGAGATCGAGGTGCCGACGCTGGCCGGCCGTGCGTCGTTCCCGGTGCCGGAAGGCACGCAGTCGGGCAAGACGTTCCGCCTGCGCGGCAAGGGCATCAAGGGGCTGCGCTCGAGTATCGCGGGCGATCTGTACGTGCACGTGCAGGTCGAGACGCCCGTGAAGCTGACCGACCAGCAGCGCGACCTGCTCAAGCAGTTCGAGAAGTCGCTGGCCGAAGGCGGTGCGCGTCACAGCCCGCAGAGCAAGAGCTGGTTCGACCGTGTGAAGAGCTTCTTCGAGTAACGGCATGACTGAAGGCAACGAGAGCGCGTCGTTCGCGCTCTTGGACGATTGCGACTCGACCGCGTCCGCGCGGTCGAGTCGTTTGTATTCGGGCTTCGTGCGCGAACGCGTGTGCACGGACCCGGCGCAGCTCGACGCCATCGATGCGGCGCTCGCGCAGGATCTGCGCGACGGGCTGCATGCGGTCGTCGTCGGCGATTACGAATTCGGATGCAATCTGGAAAGAGCGCAGCCGGGCTATGCCCCGCTGCGCTTTTTGCTGTATGCGCGCTGCGAGCGCCTGTCGCGCGACGAAGTTGACGCGTGGCTCGCGCAGCAGGACGGCGGCGGCACGCCGACGATCGCGGGTGTCGCGCATGTCGCGAAGAGCGTGTCGCGCGAGGCGTTCGACGCGGCGATCGGCGCGGTGCACGACGCGCTGCGGGCGGGCGATTCGTATCAGGTCAATTACACGTACCGGCTGAATTTCGACGTGTTCGGCACGCCGCTCGCGCTGTACCGGCGGCTGCGCGCGCGCCAGCCCGTGCGGTACGGCGCGCTGATCGCGCTGCCCGGCGGCGCGTGGGTCGTATCGTGCTCGCCCGAGCTGTTCGTCGAGAAACAGGGCGACGTGCTGCGCGCGCGGCCGATGAAGGGCACCGCGCCGCGTTCGGCCGACCCGGGTGAAGACGCGGCGGCCGCCGCGTTCCTCGCGAGCGATCCGAAGAATCGCGCGGAAAACGTGATGATCGTCGACCTGCTGCGCAACGACGTGTCGCGGATCGCGCGCACGGGCACCGTCAAGGTGTCGGCGCTCTTCTCCGTCGAGCCGTATGCGTCGGTGTGGCAGATGACGTCGACGGTCGAAGCCGGCTGGTGCGACGGCACGACGTTCGCGCAGATGCTGCGCGCGCTGTTTCCGTGCGGATCGATCACCGGTGCGCCGAAGTACAAGACGATGGAATTGATCGACGCGATCGAGTCGACGCCGCGCGGGCTCTATACGGGTGCGATCGGCTGGCTCGATGCGCCGAAGGATGAGGCTCTGCCCGCAGGCGCTGCGGCGTCCGGCGCCGCGACCGGTTGCGGCGATTTCTGCCTGTCGGTCGCGATCCGGACGCTGACGCTCGATGCGGTCGAGGGCGACGGCAACGACACGGCCGGCGCGGACGGCACGGGCACTGCCACCGTCGGGCGGCGGCGCGGCACGATGGGCGTCGGCGCGGGTATCGTGCTCGACAGCGTCGCGGCCGACGAATATGCGGAGTGCGAATTGAAAGCGCGATTCCTGACGGATGCCGACCCCGGCTTCCAGTTGTTCGAAACGACGGCCGCCACGCGGGTGGACGGCATCCGCCATCTCGATCGCCATCTCGCGCGACTGCAACGCAGCGCCGATGCATTCGGCTTTCGCTTCGACGCCGACGCATTGCGTCGCGAGATCGATGCACGCTGCGCGGCGCTCGACGGCGACGGCGCGTACCGGATGAAGCTCGCGCTGGCGAAGGACGGCACGTTCGACATCACGGCGGCGCCGCTCAAGCCGCTGCCGGCAGGGCCGGTCGGCGCGCTGCTGGCCTGCGAGCACGGCTTCGCGCCGACCCGCGCGAGCGATGCACTGCTGCTGCACAAGACCACGCGCCGCGCCGAATACGACCGCGCGTGGCAGGCGGCGGAGGCGCTCGGCGCGTTTGACATGCTGTTCGTCAACGAGCGCGGCGAGGTGACGGAAGGCGGGCGCTCGAACCTGTTCGTGAAGCTCGACGGTCAGTGGGTGACGCCGCCGTTGGCCTCCGGCGTGCTGCCGGGCGTGATGCGCGGCGTGCTGCTCGATGATCCGGCATTTGGGGCGGTGGAGCGTGTGCTGACGCTCGACGATGTGCTGAACGCGGAGGAGTTGATGATTTGCAATGCATTGCGCGGGCCGATGGCAGCGCGGTTGCTTCACGGCCGCGCACCGGCCTGAATGCGGATTATTTCCGCGGCGTACATTGCCAGCTTTGTACGATGGCGTGTCCACGTCGGTAGCGCGCCACGCAAGTCTGCGCCTGTTTGCCCAGCGGCCGTGCAATCACGACGCTCGTGTTGCCGTAGTCACACGAGACCCAGTAGTCTTCACGGTTGTCGGCGAGCGACCAGACGTAAATGTCGCTTTTGGACTCGGCGCGCGAACGGGTCGGCCGCAACGACATCATCCGGTCCGGCGGCCCTGACCAGAAGGTGACGCTGGCAAGCGGATAGGTGCTTTGCGTGTCGAAGTTTTTCCATCCATCGGGAGGCCGACCTTCGAGCTGCTGGGTAACCGCAACGCGTGCGGGGCAATCGGCTATTGCAGCGGACGCGGGTAATGCGGCGAGCGCACTGAACGCGAGCGCGGCGATGGCGAGCAGTCGATGCGGTGTTTGACGGAAGCGCATCATCATTTCACGACCGAAAATGCATCGGCGTTATTGCTCGGATCGATGTAGCGGCCATTCTTGTCCTTGCCTTTGAACGGTATGCATCTTCTCTGAATGGCCTTGAGCGAGCGCCATTGTTCAACGACGTGGATGCCGCGCACATCCTGACCCAGATAGAACGCTGATGGTTACCGAGACGAAGGCGAGTAGAAATAGGACGAGTTAGAAAGTACGCGTTGTCCGGTAATGCAGTATGAGAAACGGCCTACCGCATTGCCGGTCAGCTCGGCGAGCATGCTGCAGCGAACGCCGGCAGCGCGCCACGACGCCGCCGGCCACAAATCAGAACGAGTGTTCGGGGCCGGGAAACGACCGATCCTTCACCGCGCTCACGTAGGCTTCGACGGCCGCCTGAATGTTCGGCTGCCCCTGCATGAAATCCTTCACGAAACGCGGCCGCTTGCCGGGGAACACGCCGAGCATGTCGTGCAATACGAGCACTTGCCCCGAGCAGTCGACGCCTGCGCCGATGCCTATCGTCGGAATCTTCAGCATGTGCGTGACTTCGGCCGCGACGAGCGTCGGCACGGCTTCGAGCACGACGAGCTGCGCACCGGCATCCTCGATCGCGCGCGCGTCGCGCAGCAGTTGCGCAGCGCCCGCTTCGGTCTTGCCCTGCACCTTGAAGCCGCCGAACGCATGCACCGACTGCGGCGTGAGGCCGAGGTGCGCGCACACGGGCACCGAGCGTTCGACGAGGAATCGGATCGTATCGGCGAGCCATTCGCCGCCTTCGAGCTTGACCATCTGCGCGCCCGCGCGCATCAGCTTGACCGAGTTCGCGAACGCGTCGGCCGGCGTCCCGTACGTGCCGAACGGCAGATCGGCGACGACGAGCGCGCGCGGCTGCACCCGTGCGACACAGGCGGTGTGGTACGCGATGTCGTCGAGCGACACGGGCAGCGTGGTCGTGTGGCCCTGCAGCACGTTGCCGAGCGAATCGCCGATCAGCAGCACGTCGGTGCCGGCGCGATCGAGCAGCGCGGAAAAGCTCGCGTCGTAGCAGGTGAGCATCGCGATCTTCTCGCCGGCGTCGCGCATTGCCTGCAGCTTGGGTACCGTCACGGCAGGCCGGCTCGATTCCTGGAGATAGGTCATGGGAAATCCGGGTCGATGGGGGTAGAACGACAGGCGGGACGCGTCAGCGCGTCGTCTCGCCCTTGACGAAGAATTCCTTGCGGCCGCGCATCGTCTCGATGCGCTCGACCAGCAGGGCGAGATCTTCGGGGGAATCCAGCGGGTTCAGGTGTTCGGCTGCGACCGTCAGCACCGGCGTGCGGTCGTAGTGGTAGAAGAATTCGTTGTACGCGTCGACGAGCGAGCGCAGGTACGCGTCGCTGATCTGCAGTTCCATCGGCAGCCCGCGCTTCTGGATGCGCGAGAACAGCACTTCGGGGCTGGCCTGCAGATAGACGACGAGATCGGGCGACGGCGCCTGCGGCACGTCGACGTGCGTGGCGATCGAGCGATACAGCTGCCACTCGTCTTCCGGCAGGTTCAGCCTTGCGAAGATGTCGTTCTTCTGCGGCATGAAATCGGCGATGACGGGGCGGCCGGTGTCGAGCGCGCCGATCAGCTCGCGCGCCTGCTGCGCGCGCTGCAGCGCGAACGACAGCTGGACCGGCAGTGCGTAGCGCGCGGTGTCGCGGTAGAAGCGTTCGAGGAATGGATTGTCCTGCGGGCGCTCGAGCAGCGTCTGCATCGACCAGCGCTCGCCAAGCAGGCGCGCGAGCGACGTCTTGCCGACGCCGATTGGCCCTTCGATCACGAGATAGCGGTGCGGGGCGCGCAGGTCGGGCGCGGTGACGGTCAGCGGAGTCGAGTTCATCGGCAGCGGGTCTTGTCGGCGTCTTCGCCGGCAGCGAGCGCCTTCTGCATCAGGCACTGGCAGGTTTGCACCTTTTCGACGCGCTGATCCGCGACGGCAGCGAGAAAGGCGTCGGCACGGCCGCGCGCGGGGATGTCGAGCGCCGGCTCGATCTCGACGAGCGGCACGAGCGCGAATGCACGGTCGGTGAGGCGCGGGTGCGGGACGATCAGGTCGGGTTCGTCGATCGAATCGGCGCCGAACAGCAGGATGTCGAGGTCGAGCGTGCGCGGCGCATTGCGATACGGGCGCTCGCGACCGAAGTGATGTTCGATCTTCTGGCAGAGCGCGAGCAACTCGCGGGCCGACAGCGTCGTGTCGAGCTTGACGACGCAGTTGTAGTAGTCGTCGCCGCCCGCTTCGAAAGGCGCCGTGCGATACAGGCTCGACTTGCCGAGGATCGAGATGGTGCGCTGCTGCGCGAGGCACACCACCGCGTCCTTCAGGGTCTGGCGCGCATCGCCGAGATTCGCCCCCAGTCCGATATATGCAACCGTCATGGCATCACTTCCTACGTCGTTCGCCGGCGCGCGCGTCAGTCGTCGGAACCGCTCGCGGTGTCCGGCGCCTGCTCGGCGGCACCTTCGCCCTGCTGGCGGTTTCGCGCACCGCCGCGGCGGCGCCGCTTGCGGGGCGATTTTTCCTTCGAGCCGCCCTGCGTGAGCAAGGCCTCGCGAGCGGCCGCGTCGCCTTCGATGAAATCCGTCCACCACTGTCCGACTTCCGTATCGAGCTCGCCGGATTCGCAGCGTAACAGGAGGAAATCATACCCCGCTCTAAACCTTTGGTGTTCCAGCAGCCGCATCGCGCTGCGGCCCGAGCGTTTCTCCAGGCGCAGCTGCAGGCCCCAGATCTCGCGCATGTCGGCCGAGTAGCGCTTGTGGATCGCGAGTTTCTCGGTCTGCATGTCGAGCACGTCGTCCATCGCGCGATGGAGCGCCGGCACCGGGATTTCGCCCGCGGCCGTGTATTGCTCGAAGCGCTGGCGCATGTCGTGCCACAGCAGCGTCGCGAACAGGAAGCCCGGCGACACCGGCTTGCCGGCGCGCACGCGCGCGTCGGTGTTGTTCAGCGCGAGCGTGATGAACTTCTCGCCCTGCGGTTGTTCGAGCACGACGTCGAGCAGCGGCAGCAGCCCGTGGTGCAGCCCTTCCTTGCGCAGCCGCTGCAGGCACGCGAGCGCGTGGCCCGACAGCAGCAGCTTCAGCATTTCGTCGAACAGGCGCGCGGCCGGCACGTTGTTGATCAGGTCGGCGAGCGCGTGGATCGGCTCGCGCGTATGCGGTTCGATCTCGAAGCCGAGCTTCGCCGCGAAGCGCACGACGCGCAGCATCCGCACCGGATCCTCGCGGAAGCGCGTGGCCGGATCGCCGATCATCCGCAACAGGCGGGCGCGTACGTCGGCCATCCCGTCGTGGTAGTCGAGCACCGTCTGCGTCGACGGGTCGTAGTACATCGCGTTGATCGTGAAGTCGCGGCGCGCGGCGTCCTCGTGCTGCTCGCCCCACACGTTATCGCGCAGCACGCGGCCGCTCGCGTCGACCGCATGCGTGCGGCGATCGAGTTCGTCGCGCTTCAGGCGCTTCGGCGGCTCGGCCGCGGGCGCGGCCGCCTCGGGCGGTGCGTCGACCAGCGCGCGGAACGTCGACACCTCGATCAGCTCCTGGCCGAACTGCACGTGGACGATCTGGAAGCGGCGGCCGATCAGGCGCGCGCGGCGGAACAGGCGCTGCACCTCGGTCGGCGTCGCGTCGGTCGCGACGTCGAAATCCTTCGGCGCGATGCCGAGCAGCAGGTCGCGCACGGCGCCGCCGACGATGAACGCGCGGAAACCCGCCTGCTGCAGCGTGTCGGTCACGCGCACTGCGTTCTTCGAGATCAGCGCCGGGTTGATGCCGTGCACGCTGGCCGGCACGACGGTCGGTTCATGGTTGCTGCGCGGTTTCTTTGCGCCGCCGCCGCGGGCGCCCTTCGGGGCGCGCGGGGCAGCAGGGGCCGCTTCGTCGGCCGGGGCCGCTGCGGGGGGCGTTTGCTCGGTTTCGTCCTGGCCGAGGAGCTTGCGAATGAATTTTTTGATCACGACGTTCAGAAGAGATCGAGGATACGCCAGCCGCGGTTGCTTGCATGCGCGCGCAGCGTGTCGTCAGGGTTGGTCGCGATCGGGTCGGTGACTTTCTCGAGCAGCGGGATGTCGTTGTGCGAGTCGCTGTAGAAATAGCTGTGTTCGAAGTCGTCCCAATGCTTGCCGAGCGATGCGAGCCAGGCTTCGGTGCGCACGATCTTGCCTTCGCGGTAGCTCGGCGTGCCGGTCGGCCGGCCCGTGTACGGCGAATCGGGATGCCCGTCGGTCGTTTCGACCTCGCACGCGATCAGCGTGTCGACGCCGAACGCGGTCGCGATCGGGCGCGTGATGAATTCGTTGGTCGCCGTCACGACGCAGCACAGATCGCCCGCATCGAGGTGCTGGCGCACGAGTTCGAGCGCGGCGGGCGTCATCGCCGGCCGGATCACCTCGTGCATGTACTGCTCGTGCCATTCGGCGAGCTGCGCGCGCGAATACTTCGCGAGCGGCGTGAGCATCGCCGTGAGATACGCGTGGATGTCGAGCTGGCCGGCCTTGTAGTCGGCGAAGAACTGGTCGTTCTGACGCGAGAAGCTTTCCGCGTCGACGATGCCGAGCTTCACCATGAAGCGACCCCATTCGTGGTCGCTATCGGTCGGGATCAGCGTGTGATCGAGGTCAAAGAGTGCCAGATTAGTCATGGAAGCGCATTTTACTCGAAGCGGTTCGGGCCCGTGCCCGGTGGTGTGATGTCGTCGCCGGGACGCGCGAGCATCCGGCGCAGCAGCGGCAGCGTGACCGCGCGTTTCTGCTCGAGCGAGAAGCGGTCGAGCGCGTCGAGCAGGGCCATGAGGCTCGGCATGTCGCGGCGGAAATGCGTCAGCAGGTACGCGGCGATGTCGTCGGTGAGCGCGATCCCGCGCTCCTTCGCCGCGAGCTTGAGCACCGCGATCTTGCCGGCGTCGGACGGCGGCGACAGGTGGAACACGAGCCCCCAGCCGAGGCGCGTGCGCAGATCCTCGCGCACGTCGAGCGCGAGCGGCGCCGCCGGGCCCGCCGCGACGAACGCGCTCGACGGGTGCGCGCGGACTTCGTTGAACAGGTTGAACAGCGCGACCTGCTGCGTGTCGCTCATCCGGTCGCAGTCGTCGATCGCGTAGATGCCGATGCGCGGGTCGAACGTGAACGCGCCGAGCGGGCTCTGCGGCGTCAGGTAGCGCGCATAGCCGTACGACGCGTCGCTCACGAGCGCCTGCAGCAGGTGGGTGCGGCCGCTGCCCGGCTCGCCCCAGATGTAGAACGACCGGTCCGGCACGGGGCCGGCCGCGAGCGCGAGATCGAGCTTCTGCAGGCGCGTGACGAGCTCGTCGTTCTCGTCGCTCATGATGAAGTTGTCGAACGTGGCGGGCGGCGGCGTGCCGAGATCGAGCGTCAGTTGACGGGACACAGCAGTCACAATGCGGATCGGTTGAGAAAACGCGTGCCGTACGCCGGGCACGCGCGGGGGAAGGCGCCTCGGCTGGCTTCACGCGCGACCGTACGCACGGCGGCGCGGCGCAGGTTTCGGTGCGCTTCGCCCGGCGATGAAAACGGGGACGTGTTGACCAAGATGCAATCCCTGACGATTCGGTGCTGGGAATTCCGGCCAACGGGCCGGCTTCGGGTAAAATCGCATTTTACCGACCTTCTCGCATTCCCCCATGAATCCTCCGAAATCCGCTCCCGACGCTCAGGGTCTGTCCTATCGCGACGCAGGTGTCGACATCGACGCAGGCGACGCGCTCATCGACAAGATCAAGCCTTTTGCGAAGAAAACCCTGCGCGACGGCGTGCTCGGCGGCATCGGCGGGTTCGGCGCGCTGTTCGAAGTGCCGAAGAAGTACAAGGAGCCCGTGCTCGTGTCGGGCACCGACGGCGTGGGCACCAAGCTCAAGCTGGCATTTCATCTGAACAAACACGACACGGTCGGCCAGGATCTCGTCGCGATGAGCGTGAACGACATCCTCGTACAGGGCGCCGAGCCGCTGTTCTTCCTCGACTACTTCGCATGTGGCAAGCTCGACGTCGACACGGCCGCAACCGTCGTCAAGGGCATCGCGCAGGGCTGCGAACTGTCGGGCTGCGCGCTGATCGGCGGTGAAACGGCCGAAATGCCGGGCATGTACCCGGACGGCGAATACGATCTGGCCGGTTTCGCGGTCGGCGCGGTCGAGAAGAGCAAGATCATCGACGGCAGCACGATCGCCGAAGGCGACGTGGTGCTGGGCCTCGCATCGAGCGGCATCCACTCGAACGGCTTCTCGCTCGTGCGCAAGATCATCGAGCGCGCGAACCCGGATCTGTCCGCCGATTTCCATGGCCGCTCGTTGGCCGACGCGCTGATGGCGCCCACGCGCATCTACGTGAAGCCGCTGCTCGCGCTGATGCAGAAGCTGTCGGTGAAGGGCATGGCGCACATCACGGGCGGCGGCCTCGTCGAGAACATCCCGCGCGTGCTGCGCGAAGGCCTCACCGCCGAGCTCGACCAGAAAGCATGGCCGCTGCCGCCGCTGTTCAAGTGGCTGCAGGAGCACGGCGGCGTCGCCGACGCGGAAATGCACCGCGTGTTCAACTGCGGGATCGGCATGGCCGTGATTGTGTCGGCGGCCGATGCCGACGCGGCGATCGCCGACCTGACCGCCGCCGGCGAACAGGTGTGGAAGATCGGCACCGTGCGTGCGACCCGCGAAGGCGAGGCGCAGACGGTCGTGGTTTGACGCACGGCAAGCAGATGCAGCAGGAAAAGCCGCCCGGAGCGATCCGGGCGGTTTTTTTTCGGACGGTCGCGGGCTCAGCGCGACGGCGCACGCCGACGCTTATGCGGACGCTCGCGGCGCATTCGCCGGGCGCGCGCCGGCCAGCAACGGCGGCACGAGCAGGTACAGCAGGGCGGCCGCGGCCCACACGAGCCCCGGCCAGGTCGCACGCGTCGCCGCGTAGGTCGCGGTGACGACCAGCGGCCCCGCGACGCCGATCAGGCTCGCCACGCTCGCCAGCGTGCCTTGCAGTTCGCCCTGGCGTGCATCGTCGACCTGCCGCGCGAGCATCGCCTGCAATGCAGGCAGCGTCATGCCGCCGGCCGCGAACAGCGGCAGCAACGCGAACGGCACCCATGCGGCGGTCGCGAACGCGATGATCGCCAGCCCGAGCGCATCGCCCGCGAGGCCCAGCGCGAGCGCGCGCCGCTCGCCGAGCCGCGCGATCAGCGGCCCGATCGCGAACGCCTGCGCGAGCGCGTGGCACGCGCCGTAACCGGCGAGCGACAACCCCGCGACCGGCGTCGACCAGCCGAAATGTTCCTGGCCGTAGAGAATCCACAGCGTCGCGGGCGCCTGCGACACGAGCGCCACGATCACGTAGATGCCGACCAGCGGCGCGAGCGCGGGCGCGCCGCTCAGCCGGCGCAGGCTCGCGAACGGGTTGAGCGCGCCGGCCGCGCGGCCTTCGCGGGCCGAACGCGGCCGCGATTCCGGCAGCACGCGCCACACGAGCAGGAGATTCAGCGCGTTGAGCAACGCGGCCGCGACGAACGGCGCACGCAGATGCAGCACGCCGAGCAGCCCGCCGATCAACGGGCCGGCGATGAAGCCGATGCCCATCATCGCACCGAGCTGGCCGAAGCGCCGCGCGCGGTCGGGCTCGGCCGTCACGTCGGTCACGTACGCGGTCGCGACCGCGACGTTCGCACCGGTGATGCCCGCGATCAGCCGGCCGACGTAAAGCCACGCGAGCGTCGGCGCGAGCGCCATCAGCAGATAGTCGAGCGCGGCGCCGGCGAGCGACGCGAGCAGTACGGGGCGGCGGCCGAAACGGTCGCTCAGCGCGCCGAGCAGCGGCGCGCACAGGAACTGCGCGAACGCGTACAGCGCGAGCAGGATGCCGTAGTGGGTGTCGGTGCTGCCCGCGGCGGCGAGCGAGCGCAGCAGCCCGGGCAGGATCGGCATCACGATCCCGACGCCGATCGCGTCGAGCAGGACCGTGGTCAGGATGGCAATCAGGGACGGGTTCAAGAGCATCACTCTATCGATGATAGAGTGACAGTATTCCACAGTTTCCCTATCGGTGATAGAGATGAAGGACACAGGCGCGCGACTGACGCGCGACACGGTATTGCGCGCGGCGCTGGACTTGCTGGACGAAGTGGGGATCGACGGGCTGTCCACGCGGCGGCTCGCCGAGCGGCTCGGCGTGCAGTCGCCGACGCTGTACTGGCATTTCAGGAACAAGGCCGAGTTGCTCGACGCGATGGCCGAGGCGATCATGCTGGAGCGCCACGGTGAGTCGCTGCCGGAGCCGGGCGACGCATGGGATGCATGGCTCGCCGAGAATGCGCGCAGTTTCCGCCACGCGCTGCTCGCCTATCGCGACGGCGCGCGCCTGCACGCCGGCACGCGACCGCGCGCGCTGCATTTCAGTTCGATCGAGCGCAAGGTCGCGCTGCTCGGTGAAGCGGGTTTCAAGCCGGACGAGGCGGTCGACGTGATGGTCGCGATCGGGCGCTTCGTGGTCGGATGGGTGCTGGAAGAGCAGGCGCGGCCGGACGGCGACACCGATGCGCTGCTGCCGGATGCGGCCGAGTACCCGTTGTTCGCGCAAGGCTGGGCCGCGCTGCGCGAGCGCAGCGGCGACGAAGCGTTCGAGCGCGGCATCACGTGGATCGTCGACGGCGCCCGTGCGCGTCTGGCGGCGCGTCGGGCCGGCTGACGCGTCAGCTCGGCGTGCGGCCGTCGAGCACGCGTTCGAGCGCGTCGAGCGCGCGGGCCGTCGCATCCGGCGCGATGCAGTCGATCACGGTCCGTTCCGGCATCGCGCGCAGCCACGTGATCTGGCGCTTGCACAGCTGGCGTGTCGCGAAGATGCCCTTGTCGCGCATCGTCCGGTAGTCGGTATCGCCGTCGAGGAATTCCCATGCCTGCCGGTAGCCGACGCAACGCATCGACGGCAGGTCGGGATGGAGATCGTCGCGGCGCCGCAGCCGTTCGACTTCGTCGATGAAGCCCGCGTCGAGCATCGCGTCGAAGCGCTGCGCGATCCGCGCGTGCAGCACCGCGCGATCCGACGGCTCGAGCGCGACCGGCACGAAGCGGTACGCGGCGGCCGCATCGTCCGTGCGGCGCGGCGCGGCGAGCAGCGCCGACATCGGCTGCCCGCTCAGCATGAAGATTTCGAGCGCGCGCTGAATCCGCTGCGAATCGTTCGGCGCGAGCCGCGCGGCCGTGTCGGGGTCGACTTGCGCGAGCCGCGCGTGCAGCGCGGGCCAGCCGTCGCGCGCGGCGTCGGCGTCGAGTGCCGCGCGGACTTCCGGGTCGGCGCCCGGCAAGTCGTTGAGCCCTTGCGTGAGCGCTTTGTAGTACAGCATCGTGCCGCCCGCGAGCAACGGCGTGCGGCCGCGCGCGAGAATCTCGCCGATCAGCCGGAGCGTGTCCGCACGGAATTCCGCGGCCGAATACGTGTCGGCCGGGTCGATGATGTCGATCAGGTGATGCGGCACGCTCGCGCGCTCGTCGCGCGACGGTTTCGCGGTGCCGATATCCATGTCGCGGTAGACGAGCGCCGAATCGACGCTGACGATCTCGATCGGGCGGCGCGCGGCGAGCGCCAGCGCCGCGGCCGTCTTGCCGGAAGCGGTAGGGCCGAGCAGGCAGGCGATCGTCGTCGGGCGGGACTGCGAGGAAGCGCTCATTGCCCGCGCATGAAGAGACGGTCGAGATCGTTCAGCGTGAGCTGATACCAGGTCGGCCGGCCGTGATTGCACTGGTCCGCGCGCTCGGTCGCCTCCATCTGGCGCAGCAGCGCGTTCATCTCGTCGAGCGTCAGGCGCCGGTTCGCGCGCACCGCGTGATGGCACGCGAGCGTGCCGAGCAGCTCGTGCTGGCGCTCGGTGAGCACGCGCGAGCCGCCGAACGCGTGCAGGTCGGCGAGCACCGCGCGCGCGAGCGACTGCAGGTCGGCATCCTTCAGCAGCGCCGGCACCGCGCGGATCGCGAGCGTCGTCGGCGACAGCACCGCGAGGTCGAAGCCGAGCGATTCGAGCGTGTCGCGCTCTTCCTCGACCGTGCCGATCTCGACCGGCGTGGCCGTCATCGAGATCGGCAGCAGTAGCGACTGCACGGCGACGGTGCGGTCGGCGAGCGCGTTCTTGAACTGCTCGTACAGGATTCGCTCGTGGGCCGCGTGCATGTCGACGATCACGAGTCCGTACGCATTCTGCGCGAGCACGTAGATGCCGTGGATCTGGCCGAGCGCGAAGCCGAGCGGCTGCTCGTCGTGCGCGCCGGCGGCGAGCGGCGCCGCGGCGAAGCCCGGCAGCGGCGCGATCGGGGCGTCGGCGGTATCGGCCGCATCGCGCGCGATGCGCGTCGTGCCGTCCGGCGTGCCCGCGCCGCTGTCCTTGCGGCCGAACAGTGCGTCGTAGAGCGCGAGCGGCTGCGCGACGGGCAGCGTGCCCTGCGTCATCCGCGCCTGGCGCATCCAGGTGTTGCCCGCCGACGATGAAGACGACGGCGACGAGAAGCCGCTGCCGCTCGTGCCGCCGGTCGTGTGGCTCGTGCCCTGACCGAGCGGTGTGTCGAGGAACGACGCCGGCCCGCGCGACGCGGGCTCGAGATGCGCGGCATGGCCGCCCGCGGTGGTTTCCGGCGACGCGCCCGCGTGGCGCGCGAGCGCTCGCTGGACCGCATGGAACACGTACTGGTGGATCGAGCGCGAATCGCGGAACCGCACTTCGATCTTCGACGGATGCACGTTCACGTCGACGGCTTCGGGCGGCAGGTCGAGGAACAGCACGTACGACGGGTAGCGGTCGCCGTGCAGCACGTCCTCGTAGGCCGCGCGCACCGCGTGCGTCAGCAGCTTGTCTCGCACGAAGCGGCCGTTCACGAAGAAATACTGCTGGTCGGCGCGCCCGCGGCTCGCGGTCGGCAGGCCGGCGCAGCCGTAGACGGCGAGCGGGCCGGCCTGCTCGTCGAGCGGCAGGTGCGCGGTCGCGAAGCTGTCGCCGAGGATCTTCGCGACGCGCTGCGCGGGCTCCGTCGCATTCCAGTGCTCGACGGCCTTGCCGTTGTGCAGCACCGAGATCGCGACGTCCGGCCGCGCGAGCGCCGCGCGACGGATCATTTCCAGGCAGTGGCCGAATTCGGTCTGCTCGCTTTTCAGGAACTTGCGCCGCGCGGGCGTGTTGAAGTACAGCTCGCGCACCTCGATCGTCGTGCCGATCGAGCCGGCGGCGGGCGACAGCACGCCCGTCTGCGCATCGATCTTCATCGCGTGCGCGGCATCGGCCGTCCGGCTCGTGATCGACATGTCGGCCACCGACGCGATCGACGCGAGCGCTTCACCCCGAAAACCCAGCGTCGCGACCGCCTCGAGTTCCTCGAGCGAGCGGATCTTGCTGGTCGCGTGGCGCATCAGCGCGAGCGCCAGTTCGTCGGGCGGAATCCCGCAGCCGTCGTCGGTGATCGAGATGCGCTTGACGCCGCCTTCTTCCAGCACGATGCGCAACGTCGTCGCGCCTGCGTCCATCGCGTTCTCGAGCAGCTCCTTGACGACCGACGCCGGGCGTTCGACGACCTCGCCGGCGGCGATCTGGCTGATCAGCTGGTCGGGCAGGGGCTGGATCGCGCGCAGCGGGCGCGCGGCGGGGGCGGGCGCGGCGCCCGGGGCCGTTTCGGTGATATCGGACATGGCCGAATTATAGCGAGGCGGCGAACGCGTGCCGGCGCGGCCGGCCGTTACGTTTTTTCACGGAGCCTTAAGGTAGTTTCGGTATCATCACCCCGTTGCACGCGCCGCCTTGACTGGCGGGCGCCTCGGCCATGTCTGGCCTGTTCGGCCGTTCCGGCCCCATCGCCTTCGAGGAATCGCATTTGGATACGCTGCTTCATTTCGTCAACCTTGTCCTGCATATCGACGCTTTCCTCGGCGATTTCATCCGGCAGTACGGCGCGTGGGTCTATCTCGTCCTGTTCCTGATCGTGTTCTGCGAGACGGGGCTCGTCGTGTTCCCGTTCCTGCCCGGCGATTCGCTGCTGTTCATCGGCGGCGCGTTCGCGGCCACGGGCGAAATGAACGTCGGCCTGCTGATCGTGCTGCTGCTCGTCGCGGCGATTTCCGGCAACACCGTGAACTACCTGATCGGCCGCTGGGTCGGCCCGAAGGTGTTCAATACGCATATCCCGGTGCTCGAGCGGTTCCTCGATCGCGCCGCATTGCAGAAGACCCACTCGTTCTACGACAAGCACGGCGGCAAGACGATCGTGCTCGCGCGCTTCATCCCGGTCGTGCGCACGTTCGCGCCGTTCGTCGCGGGGGCTTCGTCGATGAGCGTCGCGCGCTTCCAGTTGTTCAACGTGATTGGCGCGCTGGTGTGGGTGCTGCTGCTCGTGCTGCTCGGCTATTTCTTCGGCAACATTCCGTTCATTCGCCAGTACCTGAATGTCATCGTGCTGGTCGGGATCGGCGCGGCGATCGTGCCGGTCGCGCTGGGTGCGGTGTGGAAGCTCGTGCGCGGGAAGCAGTCGGACAATGTGCCGAAGGCGGGCGGGCGCTGAGCGGGGGGCTTCGTTTTCGATGCAATAAAAAAGCGTGGCGGCTGCCACGCTTTTTTTCGTCCATGCGGCTCGGCCGCCGCGTCCGTTACGCGTTGCGTTGCGAGACCGGGGTTTCCGGCGTCGGATAGCCGGCTTCGCGGAACGTATCGAGGATCACGCGATTGGTGTCGCAGTACACCTGCCAGTAGTTCTCCGGCTGAGTCGACGGGCGCACGAACAGCAGCGGGCCTTCCGGCGTGAACTGCAGCACGCCGACGTCCGGTGCCGGCACTTTCAGCACGTTCGGCACCAGCTGGATCTGCGTCTTCAGGCGGTTGATCGCATCGGCCGCGTCGACGCTGTGCGCGATCTTCGCGGTCAGGTCGACGCGACGATGCGGCGTCGCGCTGTAGTTCGCGATGTTGTCCGAGAAGATCTTGTTGTTGCCGACGATCGTCACGATGTTGTCGGCGGTGATGATCGTCGTGCCGAACAGGCCGAGCTCCTTCACCGTGCCCGTGACGCCGCCCGCGCTGATCACGTCGCCGATCTTGAACGGGCGCAGCACCTGCATGAACACGCCGGCGGCGAAATGCGCGAGCAGGCCGCCCCAGGCCGTGCCGATCGCGAGGCCGAGGCCGGCGAGCAACGCGGCGAACGAGGTGGTCTGCACGCCGAAGATCTGCAGGATCGCGAGGATCAGCAGGATCGTCAGCAGCACGCCGACGACGGAAGTCAGGTAGTCGGTGAGCGTCGGGTCGACCTTGCCGCTGCGGCGAACGACCTTGCCGAGCAGGCGGGTACCGATGCGGATCGCCCAGCGGCCGACGAACCACAAGACGATCGCGGCGAGGAGGTTGAGGCCGAAGTCGAGGCCGCGGGTCATCAGGAATTGCTGGGCGGTGGCGAGATCGATCATGCGTTCTCCGAAGTCAAGGGTAAAGGGGCGGCGCATGCACCGGAATGGGAGGCGCTTTTATAACCTGACCTGGGAGGGGCGGGCAACCGGGCTGACATTGGTTGACGTAATGAAAAACGGGCAGGACGCCTGCGTGCTGCCCGTCTGGCGCATCGGATCGACGCCGGTTGCGGCGCGCGACCCCGAAGTTGCGGTGTTTACTTCGCTGCGCGTCCGTAGGTGTCCTCGAAGCGGACGATGTCGTCCTCGCCGAGGTACGCGCCCGACTGGACCTCGATCAGTTCGAGCGGGATCTTGCCGGGGTTCGTCAAACGGTGGGTCGCGCCGAGCGGGATGTAGGTCGACTGGTTCTCGGTCAGCATGATCTCCTTGTCGCCGTTCGTGACCATCGCCGTGCCCTTCACGACGATCCAGTGTTCGGCGCGATGGTGGTGCATCTGCAGGCTCAGCTGTGCGCCCGGGTTCACGATGATGCGCTTGACCTGGAAGCGATCGCCCTGGTCGATGCCTTCGTACGAGCCCCATGGGCGCACAACGCGGCGGTGCGTGACCGATTCGTGGCGGCCGGACGCGTTCAGCCATTCGACGATTTTCTTGACGTCCTGGGCTTTGTCGCGATGCGCGACGAGCACGGCGTCGGCGGTTTCCACGATCACGATGTTGTCGAGGCCGAGGGCGGCGACCATCCGGTGTTCGGCGCGGATGTACGAGTTCTTTACCGAGTCGGTGAAGATGTCGCCGATCAGCGCGTTGCCTTGTTCGTCAGCTTCTGCAATGTCAGCAAGCGCGCTCCACGATCCGATGTCGTTCCAGCCGAGGTCCGCTGCCGCGACGACTGCGGCGCGCTCGGTCTTCTCCATCACCGCGTAGTCGATCGAGACGTTCGGGCAGGCGGCGAACACGTCTGCGTCGAGGCGGACGAAGTCGTTGTCGCGCTTGGCGGATTCGAGCGCGAGTTCTGCCTGGCGGGCGATTTCCGGTGCATGGCGATGCAGTTCCTCCATGTACGTGGACGCCTTCAGCATGAACATGCCGCTGTTCCAGTAGTAGTTGCCGTCGCTGAGGAAGCGTTCGGCCGTCGGTGCGTCGGGTTTTTCGACGAACGCGTCGACCTGAAAAGCCGAAATGCCGTCGGCCACGGGCAATCCGCGACGGATATAGCCATAACCGGTATGTGGTTCGGCCGGTTTGATGCCGAAGGTGACGAGATGCCCCTGCTTGGCAATCGATGCTGCTTCTGCGGTTGTTGCTACAAAGGCAGCTTCGTTTTGGATGACATGATCGGACGGCAGCACTAGAAGCAGTGCATCAGGATTGCTCTGTTGTGCCAATAGAGCGGCGATTGCTATCGCCGGTGCTGTGTTACGAGCGATCGGCTCAAGCACGATCGAAGATGGCACGACGCCGATCTGTCGAAGTTGTTCCGCGACCAAGAAGCGTTGCTCATTGTTCGTGACGACGATCGGGTTAATAGCGTTCGGTATATTGCGCAGGCGTAGCGCTGTTTGCTGCACGAGCGTACTGTCACCCGTGAGTTTCAGGTACTGTTTGGGATAGCCGCCGCGTGACATCGGCCAGAGCCGAGTGCCGCTACCACCGCATAGGATGACCGGATAAATCATAGGATGCCTCGAGTTGAATTACCTCTGATATCAGTTTTCGACCGACATAGAGGAAAGGGTGAAATGCGATATCGTTGAAAGCCCTTTACGTCTGCCTGCGCCACCTCGGTTGGGAGTTGTCGGTTGGGCGGTGTCGACAGTGCCATAACGCATGCCAAAGCACATTACGGCTCCATCGTGCGGCTTTGACGAAAAAGCGCTTGTGGTCCTTGCGGATTTCGCCAAGAGGGCGATTGGCGATCTGCGATAACCGCAGAACGACCGCCTCGGGGCTGGTGAATAGTGCGAGATCCCAGTCCCAATAGATTGGATACCGGATCAATACGCCGGCTGTCAGCATGTCGAGCGTCAGCGTTCGGGCTCTCCAGGGCTGGGGTAGCGCATCGTGGGTGAGCCCCCAGCCAGCATAGAACGGCAGTCCATAGGTGTACACTTCTTTACCACGTAACAATGCTTCAAAGCCTGTCAATGAAGACAGCGTATGGACTTCGTCTACTGCGGCGATGAGCGATGCGAGGTCTGCTCGGTCATCGACGATGTCAGCGAGTTTCGCGCCATCGATGACACCGGGTCTATTTCCGGACATCACGTCAGGATGCGGCTTATACACGATGAACGCGTCGGGATAGCGCGAACGCACCTCCTTAAGCAAGGCTTCGGCTGTTGCGATACTCCCGGTTCCCAGCCGGATAGAAGCGTCATCCGCAACCTGGCCAGCAACCAATGCAATGCGTCTTCCCGACGGGGCGCGCCAGACGGGCGCTCGCCTGCCAAGATTGTATTTGGTCAGCCCGAATCGCACGATAGCGTGGCGCAACGCTGCTGCGCGCTCGAGTTCCCGTTCATCAAACTGCGCCGTATTGAGTATCGTGGTCAAGTCACTTGGACGGGTGGCGTCGAAGTAGATTCCCTGAAAATCGAGTACCTGGCTATACGGCGCTGACATGTCCGAGCCGAGACCCGCCGAATGCAGAAAGCCGTCCTCTATACGAACCACGCGCGTGCCGGTGGGCAAACCGACTGCGGTGCGGCCACCCCAAACGGCTGCGGTCTCGTTAGAGCCAACGTCTCCGGTTTTTCCAACCCAACGGAGGTTGCTGCCCCCAGCACGCAGGTAAGGAGTGGCATAGGAGCGTTTCCACCACTGAAAGCGCAAAGCGGCGATCGCCGTCAAGTCGAAGAAGCGAGTAGCGACCGAGTGCTGCAGGGCGACACTATCCAGCGTCGCGTCCAGCGAACCCGGCTGACCGGTGGTCGAATCGAGGTAACGAGCAAGCTGTTGAAACACTACGTTGAAGAACGTGTTGCGCGTAGGGCGCGCCGTGCGTTCGGGCATCACCGCATAGTCTTGAGTGAGACCCCAGCCCGAATAGTAAGGAGTTCCAAAGACATGAGTTGGAATGCCTGCCAACAGAGCGGCCATTCCTTCCGAGGCGCCGACGACATACACTGCATCTATTCGATCGAGCATTTCGTATAGTGAGTGGTCGACTTCGAGTAAGGCCGTATCCGGGGGCAGTGTCGTCTGGCTTGACAGCCAAGTGCCTTGGCCGGAGTCTGCCGACCTCAGTAGCCAGAATTGTGCGTCAGGATGCGAACGGCGTGCATTGGCCACCATTTCAGTGAAGGCCGCTCTTCGAGAGACGCGCGACGTGCAGTAGTCAATGTGAGTAGTTGTGCGCTCGTCCAGCAAAACGACTCGCGAGGTGGCACATGAATCGTGCCATTGTTTCGGCAATGGGCTGACGCGATGACGGATATGGAGAGCATCCGTTTCGAGAACGCGGGCGATGGCATCCTCTATATGTTCCTTTGGCGTGGCATCTGAGGAGCGCACAAGTTGCGACTCCAGTGCGGCAACGAATCCGCCGCGAGAGATGCAATCATCAGGACACACGAACCACGAAAGTGGCGGTGCATGTTGCTTGCGGTGCCCAAGTATCGGTCCGGGATAGGTCGCTTGCATTGCGGCTCCGACGACGAGTGCCGAACGAGCCGCAATGCGACCCACCAACGTGTCTACCCAGATCAGCGGTGACCTACCGGTCATCCATCCGATCAGTCGTCTGCCGCGAACGACCGAACGCACGTTGAATTCGCGATCGGCCGCCGACGTGAAGTAGGAGTGTGACGGGGGCATCATTTAACGTAGCGAATCGAGAAAGCTATCAACTTGCTCGAAATGTTCGCTCCATGTTGGCGTGCGGAAGCTAGCGATTTTTTGAATCCGATGGCGACGCTCAGGGCTGTCATATTCCATATAGGCCCGGATATTGGCATACCAGCCGGGACCATCTAGCGGATCAAGATACGTGGGGAAATCCGACGCAATCTCGTGGAACACCGGGAGGTCACTCGCGATTACTGGTACACCGAGGCCCAAAGCTTCCACAAGCGGCATGCCGTAACCTTCGACGAAAGAAGGGAACAATAACGCGCGCGCGTGCTGCAGCCACGCGTTGAGTTGTATATCACTGCAGTCCGATTCTTCGATGACCACTCGACGCAGCGGCTCACAGCGCTCGAGCATATCTATAACGTTTTCGCATTCCCAGCCACGTCGACCGATAATGACAAGCTTGGGTGCGTCGTTACCCATCTGTTCAACAAGACGCCGCCAGACATGAAGGATGAACCAGTGATTCTTGCGAGGTTCGATCGTGCCCAACATAACGAAATACGGCTCGTCGATGGGGGCCGGAGATGACGAGCACTCTACTGTACCCGGCGCCAGGCGCGCGACCACAGTAGGTGGAGGTTTTGTTATGCCCGCTTTTACTGCCTCTGCTAAAAGACTCTCCAGGGTGGCATCGGAGTTCGCGATCAGTCCAGCAGCACGTCGCAGCGCGGTATCGATTCTATGACGATGCAATGTATCGACGCCAGGGCGACAAAATTCGGCGTGAGTTACAGGAATCAAATCGTGAATCAAGAAGACCGGGCGAATATTTCGACGCGCCAGAGCGTCATAGTAACGGCCGTGCTCCATCCCGTTGTGACTGGTATGTAGCAATATGCCGCCGTTCGTTGCCTGTCTCGAGACGCTCTGCATGCATGCTCGCGCCACAATTTTGCGTATCGCCCAGCGGTCGATTTTTGAGGAGAGTAGTAGGTCGAAGGTCGCGCGCGTATCGGCGGCGGACAAGATGGAACAGAAGCCCTGCTCACTTAGCACCGCGCGCGCGTTTGTTCCGTATCGCTGGATGTAAGCGAGCCCGACGCGATCGACCCCGGTAGGGCGCAGTCCATCGTACAACCGCGTCATCAGGCGGGAGACATCAAGGAAGATATTCAACACTGCTGTTACATTTGTGTGCTAGTCAATCGAGACGCGTACGCACTTCGAGCGTGGTTTTTTTGCTTCTGCGCTTCATTCTAATGGACTACGTGAGACAATTTGCGCCGAACTCAATCACGTGTGTCAAAAATGCTGCATTTGTTTCGAGGTATCGGTGGGCGATTGCTCTGCTGCGGCGTCGTATGGCTTGCAGGCTGTTCTGCAATTCCGACGTCGGGCCCAAGTAGAGCTCAGATCGATGGTGCAGGGCAGGCCCGGAATAACGCTTCCGGCATCCAGATCGTCGATGTAACGGATGAAGTTGCACGCCAGTTGTATGCAGATCGCAAGCAAACTGACTTTTTTTCGACGCTTGGCGGAGGGGCGGAATTCCAGCAGCAACTCGGGACTGGCGATACCGTTTCCGTGTCGATTTGGGAGGCGCCGCCTGCGGCTTTGTTTGGTGCGGGCCAGCAGCTTGAGTCGGCCAGCGGCGTGAATGGCGCGCGTGTTACGGTCCTGCCGGATCAGATGATCGACGCTGATGGCAATATAAATGTGCCCTTTATCGGCGCGGTCAAGGCCGCCGGTAGTACGTCCTCGCAATTGCAGGAGCGTATCGCCGCAAGGCTGCGCGGCATGGCTCACAACCCGCAAGTTCTTGTCAAGTTGTCCAAGAATGTGACGTCGTATGTGACCATCGTCGGCGATGTCGCCGCCAGCAACAGGATGCAACTGACCGCGCGTGGTGAGCGCCTACTTGACGCGCTGGCGACGGCAGGCGGCGTGCGCGAGTCGATCAATAAAGTGACAATACAAGTTACGCGGGGTAACACCGTCGTTTCGCAGCCGCTGGAAGCGATCATCCGGGATCCTCGCCAAAATGTCGTGTTGCGAGCCGGCGATGTCGTGACAGCGTTATATCAGCCATACAGCTTTACGGCGCTTGGAGCTACCGGCAAGAATCAAGAGGTTAACTTCGAAGCGCAGGGGATCACACTGGCGCAAGCGTTGGCGAGGGCCGGGGGATTGGAGGACTCGCGTTCCGATGCACAGGGCGTATTTATTTTCCGACTGGAAGATCAGAATGCGATTACATGGCCCAATTCACCTGTCCGAACTACGGCCGACGGCAAAGTTCCGGTTATTTATCGAGTGAATTTGCGCGATCCGAATGCATTCTTCGTCGCGCAGAGTTTCATGATGGATAATAAGGACTTGCTCTATGTCTCGAACGCACCGGTTACTGAAATTCAAAAGGTGCTGAATCTTGTATTTTCGGTCGCCTATCCGGTCGTGACCGGCGTCCAGAATTTCAAATAGTTGTGTACGTCCATCGCACTGGATGTCGGCCGTCACCTATTGTGCGGTCGAGCGGCCCATGCGCTGGCCATCTGATCAAGATATCTATGTTGTGACCCGTTTCAATGAATAAAGTTGTTGCTATCGACGGACACAATCTTGCGCTCCAACGCGGAACGGGCGTTGCCACCTACGCTCGCAATCTCGCGAATCACGTGAGTCAGATGGGGGGGCGTACCCAGACACTATATGGTGCCCCAATTTCGCCGAAGCTGCTTCCGTTGCTGCGTGAGATATCGTTCTTCGACTATCTTGGTGGAACAACGCCGAATCGCAAGTTGCTCCAGACTACCGTGTCTTACGTGAAGTCGACACTGTCGGCTCCGTTCGGCTATGAAGCCAGCCCCATATCAATCTCGGGGAAGGTGGAAACTGCCCGTTTTGCGGAGCGGTTACCGAGAGAATCCGATATTTGGAATGTGACAGATCTCTTTTCTGTCGCGCGTGCGCATTTCCGGCGCTATGGAAAATTCCTCACGATTCGTCTTCCACAAAAGCCGGACGTGATGCATTGGACCTACCCACTTCCTATTCGCATAGAGGGTGTACCTAACGTCTACACGATTCACGACCTCGTACCGCTGCGATTGCCGTATACCACTCTCGACAACAAGCGCTATTACTACCGATTGATCAAGTCTTGCCTTGAAACGAGCGCCCACATCTGTACGGTGTCGGAGCGTTCCAAGGCGGATATTATTGAATTGTTCGGTACGTCGCCGCAACACGTCAGCAACACCTATCAGGCTGTTGATACAAGCGACGTGGCCGCTGGCAAGAGTCTGTATGATGCGGAGCTTGAGGTCGAGGGGGTTTTTGGACTGGAGCCTCGGAGTTATTTCTTGTTCTTCGGTGCAATTGAGCCGAAGAAGAATGTTGGGCGTCTGGTCGAGGCATTTCTCTCTGCTCGATTGAACACGCAGTTGGTTATTGTCGGTTCGCTCGCATGGAAGGCAGATGAGGAAATGAAACTCATTAACGCAATGCTGAAGCAGCGGCCAGACCTGAGGCGTCGAATTCATGTATTCGACTACACGCCGCGCTCATTCCTGATCAGCCTTATTCGCGCGGCCAAGGCTGTGGTGTTTCCGTCGCTATACGAGGGATTTGGCCTGCCAATTCTTGAGGCCATGCAGCTTGGTACCCCTACGTTATGCTCGACGGGCGGTTCGCTGCCGGAAATCGCTGGAGATGCCAGCGTAATTGTCGATCCGTACGACGTGAACTCGATTGCTCATGGCTTGCGGCAACTCGAACAGGACGCTGAGTTGCGAGCTCAACTTGCGGTACGTGGAGTCGCACGTGCTCAAATGTTCGATTCAGCGGCTTATGCCGACCGCCTGCAGGCAATGTATAACCGTATATTGCCTTGATGTTCATATCGACCCGGGCGCACGGTCGTTTCGAAATATTTCGATAGAGGCAAGATATCAATGATGTTGTTGAGGCGAGCTGCAAAGTTGTTCGGTGGTAATCGATCGGATGAGTCGAATGGGATCGCAACCACCACGGCGGCGGCATCGGCTGCCGAGACAATTTGCTCATTATTGGCGGCTGAGCAGGAGATCAAGTCTGTCGTGGGTGCCTTCAAAGGCGGTCGGCTCGTCTCGTCAGGTGCCGCGGGTTGGTTGACCTACGGACCGTATTTGACCTTGGACAAGGGACGATATCGTGTCGATATTGACGGCGAGGGCACGATTGCCGATGGCGGCATATGTCTTGTCGAGGTGACCGTCGATCTTGGAAAGCACGTAGTGGCTCAAATGGAAGCGAGCACGTCAAGCCGAGGGTTGGTTCGGAACCTGATTTTCACTCTCGACGTGCCTTGTCAAGATCTCGAAATTCGCACGCATGTTGACGCACACTCGACGGTGGTCATTGACCGGGTTAGCGTGACAAAGCTCGTTTCTACGGAAGCTAATAGTCAGCGTTGCAAGCGAGTAATTTTTGATAATGAGGAGACGATTGCCGAGCTAACATCTGTTGGTTCGGATACGATTATTGTTACGTTTCAGCCATTTGACTATGTTGGCTTCGAGAGGCCGGGATTTGGAGAGGATTATTTCTCATCCTTGGGTTTGGATGTACTGTGCTTTAAGCCGAAGCGTAATATTTGGTATCAGGACATCACCACCGGTATGATTGAGCATTACTGTCGCCCTTTGCTCAAAGGGTATAGTCGACGTATTTCGTATGGATCGAGTATGGGTGCATATGCTGCGTTGTATTTCGCTCAAGCATTCGATGTGGATAAAGTCATTGCAATTAGTCCGCAATACTCGCCAAGGCCGGCAGATACGTCATTCGAAGATCGATGGCATGACGTGCGTCACCGTATGGGCTACTCCCATAGATGGCGTGAACCAGTCAGGCAACACGCGTATTTCATTTATGATTCGAGGATGGCCTCTGATCGGCGCCATGTAGAGTGCCTGAAATTTGTGTTTCCGAATCACGACGATATTGCATTGCCTTTCTCTGGGCACCCCAGTGCAACTGCACTATTCGAATGTCGTCGACTCAGCACGTTGATTCGCGATCTAATCGAAGATGTGCCGATTTCGGTGCGCCAGCTGCGCGCGGATATTCGAAACGGATCTCAACACTACGCTCGGTCGCTGCTCTTGGCCAGTGCTGAACGACACGGATCATGGACGATAGGCTTGTTCCGGCATTTCGTACATGTGCATCGTTTTGATAAGCGCTGGATTCAGTCAATTAGTTCCCAGCTTAATGCAAAACTCATTGCCGTAGGACGGCAATGGGAAGCCTCGGAACTCGAGGCGACGACGATGGAAGCGGATCTTTAAGCGTCAGGCACATACCGACGTTTATTCGAATAGCCGCAATGACGAGGCTGGATGGTCGAAGCAGAGCTCAAGGTGAGTCACGCCTCCACATGCTCGTTCTTCCGCTTCGTAACGTTCGAGCAATTGTGATAAATCCGCCATGGTTTCGTATTGGCCGTCCGCGCCGATGAGACGGCAGTGGTAACCGAGTTCGGCGAATACTTGCCAGTAGGCATCGGGTGAAGTGTTCGAGACGTCAGCTTGATAGGCGGGGGAGTACTCCGACAAGACGACCGGTTTAAATCGATCGAGTAATCTTTGCGCACCTCGCATGACGGGAAGTTCATTGCCGCCTACGGCGACCTTTACGAGATCGCAGCGCGTGAGATCGCAGAGTGCAGCGTCAGCTTGTATTGCGGAAACAAGATCGAGTTGTGAGTAGTCAATCAAATGACCCGGTATCGCGCCGACTGGCTTTACGACACAGTTGGTCGATGCCAAGTTGTGAACGATTGCCAGCGTATCGAATCGCTCGTACAACGCGACGTTGTGTACCTCGATATTGGAGAGATTGTTGATGGCTGACGCGTGCAACAGTGCGGAGATCGCCTTGGCACTCGGGTCAAAGGCGATGACTCTTCCGCTCGGCCCAACGCGTCGTGCCGCGAGCAAACTGAAGAAACCGATGTTGGCGCCGACGTCGATGACCACGTGACCGTTATGCAGCAATCTTTCGAACAAGGGAATAAATCGTGGTCGAAAAAGCCCTCCATCCTGAAGATAGCGGGCTGCAAAGTGTCCCTCCGGAATGGCTAGCGTGAAGTCGCACGCACGCACGAAGGTGTGCCGGCGAGTGCGTGAAGCCGCTTCGGTCTGAAAGCGTTCGAGCACATAGCGAAGCTGCGGTGCGAACCGATCTGCTGTAGTGAGCAAATGGAGATTTCCGGCATCATCTTCCGCTACATCGCTTGGTTGTAGATCCGCCGGTGCAATCGTCGGCCATTTCGAGCAAAGTGCCAAGTTGCTCTCTTCGAATTTTGATTGCAGTCTCTCTTGATCGTGGCGCGACAAACTGAGCTTGTTTGTCGCGCCGAAGTCCTTGAGATACGTGGCAACCGATTCGAGTGTGCTACCCGATAAGCGAGCCGCATTCAGAAGTGCAATCGATTCAACGTCAATAGACTGGTTGATACGTTCGAGTCCAATTTCTTCAATCTGAATGTCGAATTTGTTCGTTAGATATGCGAGTGTATCGCGATTCCGTTTATAAGGAATCGGTTTAATGGAATCCCGACCGAAACTATTTGCCCATCGATCAAGTAAAAGGTCGAAATTAAAATACTGCTCGTCTTCAGCGAGATCATGGATCATCGACTCGTTGATTTCGATCCCGTCGCAGGCGAGTGTTGATATTCTGGAAATCAGTACATCGATCTGAGGTCGAATAAAGCAAACGACCTCGATTTCGTCAAAGTGCCGATAGAGCATGTCGGCGAGTCGAGCTGTTTCATTTGTATTGCGATACAAACTGCTGAAATACTCACAACTGACGATAAAGTATCGGCAGTTGCGGGATAGTGCCGCATCGACATCGCTCTGTAGATCGCTTTCAATCGACGCGCAAAGCGCCGCGTACTGTTGTGAGTCTTGGACGCCGAATGAGGCAAGTCGGTCGTCCGTCATCACATTTAGTGGGTCCCTCCCATAGAGCGACAGTTTGCGATGAGCATATTCGCCTAGCACTCGCGAGTACCATACACCTTGGGTGGCGAGGCGGTCTCGTTGATGTGCAAGCGTGAGCTGCAGTGAAGAGCTTCCCGTCTTCTCGGTGCCAATGTGGAGAATCAGCTTCATAGAAATAGAGCGGTGTGATCGCAATTCGTGTCCTGCGGTAGACACCGGTGGTAGCAAAACGGCACAACATGCGCCGGTTCGCGGGGATATTGTCTTCCGGACGTGGAGGATCTTCCGCGCCTTGGATTGAATCGATCGTGACGAACATCGTGCGCGCGATAGATTCGCGCGCACGATGAGGTTTCAGGTGAGCAGCACAAAGCTGGGGAACGCACGCGACAACCGTCGCTTCTCGAGCGAACAGAGATTCTCACCGGTCATCTCGTCAGCCTGTGTATCGCTAATTTCCTCGAGCACCGACTGTACGCGTTGCATTGTCGTTAACCAGCCGGCGCGATCGGGGATGTTGTCGATCACATGAACTGCATCGGTGGTGGCCGCCAATTGACAAACTCTGTCGATAGCCTCGTATGAGTCGACCGACGATAACGCAAGATGCTCCTCTAGTGACGGATCGCGCTTGAAGAGCTTGCGATAAACAGCGATCGCACGGTAGATAGCAGGATACACACACAATTCCGATAGATGATAACGGCGTCGCGAATGCTGAATTTGACCGGGAACCGGTGCCTGGAGGTACAGGTGAGCCTGCAAGTCACCGACCGCGCTGCGTGTCGCGCGGGCCTTATTTGCAATGCGTACGATTGCGCGCAGAACGGACATTCGTGCAGCGACATCGTCGACGGGCATAGCATCCAGTTCCGCGCGTTCGAAATCGGACGGACGACGCTTGGCGATGGCCAGCATGGCCGTGTCGATGAAGTCAGTTTGGTCGAGTAACAATAGCGAAAGTGCACTGACGAGTCGGTTGCCGTCTATAGCGGAGAGCTCGGAACTTGCGAGCAAATCTGCATGACATGAATCAAGGGCCAGATCTATCGGGCGTCCCTGCATCAGAGCATTGCGAGCAGCACCAAAAATCGCTGCCAGTCGAGTGTCAACGGAGCCACCTTCGGTAGCTTCGAACGATTCGAATTCGTTCGATGTGGGTTGTCGATCGAATTGAGACGTATAGAGGGTCTTTACTGCAGTGCGTGCTGGGAGCGTGAGTAGATCCGAGACGATGATTGCGGATCGGGCACTCGGAATGCGCGCGGCACGATTTTCGGAGTTCAACATAGCCAACGCGTCGCGATAGACCGCATCGATCGTGTTTTCATCACGAAACACCCTTAACCGGCCCAGAACTTGTGCGTAGTAGGTTGGGTTCGACAATCTGCGAAGAACGGTCGGCAAATCAGCATCGGTCGCAAAAATAACGCCGGCGGCCATGTCCTCGAACTGATCTTCCGGGGAGGTAACGACTGGCCGATCGGCCGTCATTGCCACACGAGCGGAGCCGGTAGTCGCCCAATAAGAAATCGGACCTTGCGGGAAATACACGACATCGCCCGAGCGCAACGTTGCGAGAATTTCCTCGTCGGTTTGGAAGTCAAAAGTGACCTTGCCAGCAACGCCCATGCTTGCAACCAGTTCTCGAGCTCGCTGTGCCCGCTCAGCGGAATCACATGCGAAGTTGGCGACAAGACGACTATTCGACTCGACGCACGCCTGGAGAATCCGATCGATGCGCTTATGAGGGGACAGGAAGCCGAAGGACGATACGGTTAGAGCATTTCCTTCAGCACGTGCCGGGGCTTCAACTGAAGCGATCGGTGACGTCACATGAATGCCGTGCTCAACGAATATTGCACGGGTATTGCGTGCAGCGGCACTGCTCAGAGTAACGACAGGAATCGTAGAGTTAAACAGCATTTGACTGCGTTCACGTAGATCGGGCTTGTTCATGTCGATCGTGTGCATCACGACAGCTGAGCTCACGTTCGGGTAACGCTCTGCGTAGTCTTCGAGTTGCTCGATCAATTCTCCAGTCGTATCTGGGCCGGCAAGAGTTGGATTGAAGGAATCATACAATCCGTATTCATGCTGCACGAATATATAGCCATAGCGACCCGTCGCCAGATACGGTTCACATTCGTCCACCCCGCGGACGATCACGGTATCCCTACCTTGTCCTCGCATTGCGGCTGCGACGTGAGATGCGTAGCTAGCGATACCGCATTGCTTTCCGTAGCTCGCGCATACCTGAATGACGCCTGCAATTTGCGTTGTTCTCGGAATTGGCAGGACCGGCTTGCCGCCCGATGCGAGCAGGCGCGTATCGACTAGGGAGACGATATGCTCTGTTGTGGCGCTCCATTTGCGACGTTGGTAGTGCTCCCGGACGTACGCTTCGCGCTCCGTGCGCTTTGGATGATCGTAGACATATTGGGTTGCCAGGGCAATGAATGCGTCTTCGTCGGTCGGCTCGAAATAGTCCGCGCAGTCGCCGCCGACTTCCGGCATGGATGTCGTCGCCGATGCGAGGCAAACTTTCCCGTGAGACAAGGCTTCAGCAATCGGTAACCCCCAGCCTTCGCACAGACTCGGAAACACGGTGAACAAGCAATTCTCGTAGAGCTTGTCCAGACTCGCATCATCGACGTTGTGCAATAGGACAACCTTGCCACCGGCGTATTGCGTTGCGCGAAGTTCTGCCTCGATTGCAGTCATACCGTCGCCTGGCGAGCCGACGAACACGAGCGTCGGACAATCCTCACCGCTCATCTTGCGCAGTCTGTCCCACGCACGGACGAGGAACCCATGATTCTTGCGTTTGCCAAGTGCTGACACGAACATGACGTACCCGGCACTTTTCGAGAGGCGAAGAACGGACGCGACTTTTGCCTCGTCGACACGTTGTTTCCGGGGCAGGCAACGATAATCGTCACCGAGTTCGACCTTGATGGCTTCGATCGGCTGGCGGCCGGTTTCGGCGCAAAACTGCTGAATTTCTCGTCCGGAGTGGTTCGAGTTGACCATCACCAGATCAGCCTGGTCGAGCGCAGGTCCGATCCAGTAGCGGAAAATGGCTGCCCATTTTTCGCTGACGAGCGTTGGATAGTACAACTGCAACAGATCGTGAATGTATATTGCGACACGCGATCCAGCTCGCTTGTATTCGTTGAGAATCGCGTTATTTGCATCGTAGTGCCAAGCCGAGCCGAGAATGACGACGATGTCGTGCGGGCTCGATTCGAACGCTTTCTCTCCATTCGTGAGCGTACGTTGGACGAACGGATTGATTTTTTGCTGTGATGCTTCGCCGAAGCTCGATGGGAAGATAGCCGACGCGAAATCCGCCTGGTCGACTTCGACGGCGATCGTTTTCCAGTTCACGAGTGCAAGGTTGCCCTTCCAGCTTTCGAACAATTCCAGTACGACTTCGACGATCGTGCGCTCGATCCCGCCAGGTGCGGCAGATGCCGCGACAACGGTGGCGAGGCTCGTGACGTCGAGGACAAGACGAGTATCAGTAGGCTGTTCAGGAGGGCGAATGGAGCGAACCGCGTCGCGCCAGGCTGCGAATCGGCTGGTCCATTCCGGAAAACGCATCGCGAGGTCTTCGCGAGTGAGTAGCTCTGCCGCAGCATTGAATTCTCGAGCGCCAAGCAATGCTTCGTACTCGAGTTCAATGCCACGCGGATAGTGCGGGAACAGGTAGTTGTAGGTACGTGCGGAGTCGAGCGCATCCTGCCAGTTACGCTCCCGGATCGACATCATCGCGCGCAGTTCAAGATAGAACGCGCAATTCGGCCAGATTTCCGCGATTTCTTCACATATCGCTCGGGAATTCTTGAAATCCCCAACGTTGAAATGCAGCCAAGTCAGGCGAGTGTATGCGTTGAACAGGGGATTGGCCATATCGGGGGATCCCGGCTCGTCGCTACGGGTGCGGCGCAGCAGCAAGGTCAGACGCCTACCGGCTTCTACCGCTCGGGCCTGATGTTCCAAGCCAGTACTTAGGTCGAGCGCATCTTCCAGAAGATCACGATCCTCTGGGAAACGTTCGAGTGCATCCCACACCATTCTTTCTGCGTCGTCGAGTTTGTTGCACTCGCGCAGGGCTGCCGCACACCGTAGCCAGAATTCTTTGCGACCAGGTGCGATAGTCAGGATTCGGTTCCAAAGCGACGCGACTTCTGTTTGTTGACGAGCGTCGCGTGCAATATCGGCCACTGCTACAAGAGGCTCTGCTGCCAGCGGATAGCGTCCGGCAATCTTCAGCAACGCGTCGCGGTAATCCTGTGCAGAACGCCCGACGTTTTCCAACCTGGCCGTCTCAATGTGCGCTCGAACAAAATCTGGTTGAAAGTGCAGCAAGCCGCGCCAGGTTGCCAATGCTATCGAACGGCGACCAGCGGCCTCTTCGCATTCAGCGAGCATGGCAAGCACACTCGTATCTCGAGGCTGCCTTGCGAGTGCTTGTCGTAGCGTTTGACATGCGTCATCTGCGCGACCGAGTGCCAGCAAGACACTTGCATGGGTCAAATGCAGATTGGGTGACGAGTCCATAACGACAGCGATCTGGCTGAACTCGAGCGCTGCGGGATAATCGGCACGGCTTTTCAGGACGCGTGCCTTCGTTTCCGCAACGAGCGCCGAGCCCGGCCACCTTTCCTGCGCGTCGTCGATAATGGCCTCGGCTGTACGCAAGTCTCCCATTTCGATCAGGACATTGGTTCGCTGCAGTGAGGCATTCAAATCTTCCGGATCGAGTTCCGCCGCACGCGTCCAGTACTCGAAAGCGCGCATTAGATCGTGGCGCTGGTATGCGCATTCCGCAAGGCCAGCGGCGACATCGAAGCGAGTGATGCCGTCACCGGAGACTGCCTGGAGAATCGTCTCGGCTGTTGCGAAATCGCTGATACGCAGCCGAGCGTGCGCTTCGCAGACCTTGAATTCGACCCGATTCGTCAATTTAGCGGCGTGATGCCAAGCGTCTGCTTCTGCGAGGTGATCACCAAGGAAGTGACACGCGCGTGCCAAGAGTTCATGCACGCTCGCGTCATTAGGAAATGCGTTTTTCGCGAGATCGAGAATTCGCCGCGCAATCCGATAGCTCTCATGCTTCAAATATTCTTCACACAGTTCCTTGATGGCGCCCGTGTGCACACGCCGCTTCGCATCCTCGATCAGGTCGCGTACGAGCTCGTCAACAGCTGGATCGTTCTCGCGGATTATTGCCGAGGATGATTGAAACCCTTCGGTAGTAGCGTCATCTGTCACTACGTTGATGTTGTCGGCTTGCGACGCCTGATCCGATTCTGTGGTGGCGTCAGTTTTGCGCTTCTTGAAAATCACGGTAGGGCTCCAATGCGTGCGTGATCGGATTTGCGATAGTGTTGCTCAGGGCGCTGTCTAACGCACAACGGCGACAAGTGAAATGTTAGCCTACCCGTTGTCGGGTCGAGTGCATTGACGATGCGGCACGTGTTCGACGAAAGAAAGTGGGCCAAACTTACGAGTGAATAGGTTGACCCGTGATTTCGTGATAGAAATCAAATGCTGAGTCTACATCCAGGAACTCACGCAGCACCCCTTTCTCAAGTACACATGCGCGCGTGCAGTGTTCACGGATAATATGAGGATCGTGCGACACCATAATCATCGCTCGATCGCGGCGTTTTTCAAATAGTTCCCGATGGCATTTGTCGCGAAAACTTGCGTCACCGACTGCGATAACCTCATCGATCAGAAAGCAGTCGAATTCGATCGCCATTGACATCGCGAACGCAAGCCGTGCAAGCATGCCGCTCGAATATTTCTTCACCGGCTCTCGCAGATACGTTCCCAGTTCGGTGAAGTCTTCTACGAAAGGTAGGGCGGCCTCGTAGGATGCGCCGTAGACTCGACAGGCGAATCGCAGATTGTCGAGACCTGTCAGGCTTCCTTGAAATCCGCCTGAAAAGGCGAGCGGCCAAGATACGCTCATTGCTCGCTCGATAGTACCCGAAGTCGGTAATTCGGAGCCACTGATCAGGCGAACCAGTGTCGATTTGCCCGCGCCATTGCGCCCCAGAATGCCGATGCGTTCGGACGGTTCGATTGTGAGATTGATATGGTCGAGAATTAACCGTCTGCCGTTACGTGTGCTGTAGTGTTTCGACACGTCTTGAAGATTTAACATCAGTGTTCCACTCTCGTCGACACGTCTCTCACAACCGCAAGTCCGATCCACGTGAGGAAAGCACAGACCATGATCGTATAGGGAACGTCGTAGTATGGCGTAATCTGCGAGCCGAAGTATCCGTAGCGAAATAATTCCACGCAGTTCGGCGCAGGAAACAACATTGCGATGTCACGCAGGTTGGGGGGGAGCCAACTCGCCATAACGAAGGCGCCGGATACAGGAAGCTGGAAGTAGGAAATCGGGTGCCAGAGTCTTTCGACAAGTTCGCTGTACTCGCACAGTCCCCCGATCAGCAGGCCAAGCGCGGCCGAATACCAGCATAACAACACCCAGCCGGCTGCCATGTTCAAGACATCGGCGGGCGGGTCGATTATTCCTATCGCGATCAGTGTGCTGGTCAGCACCAGCATCGATAGCGTTGTACCGACAATCTCAAGTGTGATGCGCGCAAAAAATAGGTCGATAACGCGAACATTGCGATGGAACAGCAAGGCTGCATTAGGCTCGACAGCCAGCGTGCATCGGCCAATTGTGTTGCGCCAGACCAGAACCGTGGAGTAGCTTGTGACCGCAAAGGCCGTCACGTTAATCTCGTGTCCCTGTCCCGTTTCGTGTAGCAGGTTCCAAAGTGCCGCGATACCGACCGTGAACAACATTGGTTCTGCAAACAACCATGCGAAACCAATATTGTGACGACCGTAGCGCGTAATGATTTCACGCATGGTTAGCGCGAACACTACTCGCATCTGGATTTTGAGCGAGGTAAGCAGCGAAGGATATGGCTGAGGAGACGACATGACGTCAGTGCTGATGTTCGCGCACGCTGGCAATCAGCAGGCTGAGCGAGGCCCAGGCTACAATGCCAAGCACAAACACAGTAACAATGCCGCGGATACGTTTAGGTTCGATCGCTACATCGGGCCTGTTGGGTTCGACGAGACGTTCAAGATACAACTGCTTGCGATTTGCTTCCACTCGTGCGTTTTGAAGGGCAGTCATTGCCGCGTCCAATTGGCGATCGGCAAATTGGGCATCGAGTTGCAGGCGTGCGTAATTGGCGGCCTTTGCGGAAAGGGAATCTTTACTTCCGGCGACACCGACGGTTGTATTCGCGATTTGCTTTTCGAGTGTCTGAATATTCGTCTTCAGCACAGGAATCTGCGGGTTCTGCGGAGCGATTGACTGAAGCTGGATAAGTTGGTTTTGGGCTGTAAGCAATTGATTCTGCAAACCGGTGATTTGCTGCAACTGCAAAGCGGACTGGCGTTCCGGGTCGAACACGGAAAAAGAATTGCGATAGGCCGCTACGGTTGCGGCCGCGTCTTTCGCTTTTGTCGTTGCAGAGTCCACTTGTTGTTGTGCAAATCTGACCGTATCTGCTGCCGCACGCTGATTCATGCGGTTGACAAGGCGCTCGCTCATCGCAATCAGGTCTTCATTGATCTTTTGTGCGTCACTTGCGGTATACGAACGTACCTGTAGGGTTGTGATTGCCGACGTCGCATCCAGATCGACGGAGACGATTCGTTTGCCGTAGTAGCGCCACAGCGCTTCGAAACTGTCGTCGAAATAACGTGAAAAGCGACTGACTACGTCGCCGTGCTGGCTGTAGGCGTCGAGAATATAGTTATCCCGATTCAGCTCACGCAGTGCGTCGCGGGACCGAATGTAGTCGACTACGGAGTATGTGTCGTCTTGCGCGCGGCCCGCACCAGTACCTTGTAGCAGAGAACTGAGAAGGCTTGTCTGGCTTTGGCGCTGCGGGCTGCGGACAACAAACCGAGATTCGGAAACATAGATGTCCGACGCGATCAGGCCGTAGTAGACCGTGGCGATGATGGTCGGGGCCAGAACGGTAACTGCAAACAGCGTGTTGATTCGTTTGAGCCGTGCCACTACACCTTTATCGTTGCCGCCTAGCGACGACGCCGAATACTTTTCCGATAGCGTTTTCAACGTCTTGTCCAAACTCAATTGCCAAGGATCTTGGGATGCCGGGGGCGCCGCTCGCGTCCACCGTCAAGGGCATGCGCCACCAGCGCAAGGTATGCGTAGTGGGTTGCTTCGCGACCCAGCGCTCGTGCCGCTGCACCTCTGGCAGGCGACGTTCACACCGAAATTCGGGCGAGTGATTATAGCCAGCGCCGTAATTTTGCGCTATCTAAGTGTGGTTTTTCGCGCCTGACTCAACAATGTCATTTGTGTAATTTTTTCGAATGTGAGCGGTAAGGCTTGCAGGCGGCGTGGTAATTTCTGCGGGCCAGATTCAGGCGGTTGCCGTGGGACGGATCTGACGGCGTATACGCGCCGGTCGGTGGTGTAGTCGGATCTGGCCATGCTCGATGGCGGTATGCGAGGATGGGTGGCGAGGGGGCGCGGTATTATAGCGATGTTGCGTGACACGCGTCACTGCATTTCTGTTTCGGCTCACGATTTTGTTCGCGCTAATGTTTTTGGTACCGTCGAATGCGATAATTGCCAGCGGTGGCGCCCGTGTGATTTCCACTTCCGGTTCATATATATAGTGTGGATGCTGTGAGGGACGAAAGTGTCCCGGTTTCTTGTGTGTCCGCACCGCTCGCAACATTCTTTCATGCGTCGCTCATATCTTGCGCTTCAGGGTACGGCCTCCCCTTTTTTTTCCAAGCTGGCCGAGGCTTTGCGCACGCGCGGCCATGCAGTACAGAAGGTTAATTTTTGTGGAGGAGATCTTCTATACGGGGGGGCTGCCCGCCATGCGGTAAATTATGAGGGGCGCCTTGGCGAACTGCCGGCATGGTATTCGGACGTAATCGGAGGAGGTGATTTCACCGATGTGCTGATGTTCGGCGACTGTCGCGAGGTTCATGTACCCGCGCACGCGATAGCACAGAAGGCGGGCATGCGCGTGCATGTCTTCGAAGAGGGCTATGTGCGGCCGCACTGGCTGACGCTGGAGCGTCACGGCGTCAATGGACGCTCCCTGTTACCCCGGGATCCGGGCTGGTATCGTGACCGACGCAAGGAGACGCCAGCAAGTCCGCCTGCCGCACCGACCGGCTATAACCTTCGTGAGCGAGCTTTTCACGATATCGCCTATCGCGGCGCCAACACGCTATTTTCACGTCGATTCCCGCACTATCGCAGTCACCGGCCACATAACGGGTTCGTAGAGTATGCCGGGCTCGCCTGGCGCGCACTTGCGCAGCGTGGGTTCGAGCGTGATGCAGGCCGGGTAACGGATCAACTGCTTCGCGCAACTGGCGGCTACTTTTTGTTCCCCCTGCAACTCAATTCGGATGCTCAACTCGTTGTGCATTCCCCATTTGGCGGCACCCGGCCGGCGGTCGATCAAGTACTACGCTCATTCGCTGCTCATGCCGACTCCAACGTTCGTCTGGTGGTCAAGAATCATCCGTTAGATACGGGGCTAATCGATCATCGGCGCCATGTGCTGCTGCTCGCGCAGGAATTAGGAATTGCCGACCGCGTTACCTTCATCGACGCGGGGCACTTGCCGACCTTGCTCGAGTATGCGCGCGGCGTAATCGTCGTGAACAGTACGGTTGGGTTGTCAGCCCTTCATCATCGGCGGCCGCTAATTGCTCTCGGGCATGCGATCTACGATATGCAGGGACTGACATGGCAAGGCAGTCTTGATGATTTTTGGAAAGCTGAATTTGAACCTGATCGTGAGCTTTACCAAGCATTTCTCGACTACGTTATTCACCATACCCAAATCAACGGCGACTTCTATACCCGTACGGGGATCGAGCGGGCGATTCGCGGTGCCGTGTCACGGCTTGAGGCATCGCATGACTAGTACCACCCCTCGTCACATTGTCATCACCGGTGCCAGTGCAGGCATCGGACGCGCACTCGCGACTGCCTACGCCGCGCCTGGTGTGGTGTTGGGGCTCGTTGGTCGGGACGTGCGGCGGCTTGATGCCTGCGCTGACGCGTGCCGAGCGCTTGGCGCTCAGGTGGTGACCGCACCGGTCGACGTGCGAGACGCAGCGGCGATGCAGGTATGGCTTTGGCAGTTTGACGACACATATTCGATAGATTTGCTGATCGCCAATGCCGGGGTTGCCAGTACGCTCGAGTCAGCTTGCGACTGGGAAGAGCTTGATCGTATGGCTGCAGTCGTCGATACCAACTTCTATGGGGCGATGCACGCGGTACTGCCGGTGATTGCGCGCATGCGAGCGCGGTGCAGCGGCCAGATTGCCTTGGTGAGTTCGATCGCGGCGCTACGCGGCATGGCGATTTCGCCTGCGTATTGCGCGAGCAAGGCGGCACTCAAGGCGTACGGCGATTCGGTGCGCCCGTTGCTGGCGCGTGACGGTATACATCTCGCGATCGTGTTGCCCGGCTTCGTCAAGACTGCGATGAGCGATGTATTCCCGGGGGACAAGCCGTTCATGTGGTCGGCGGATAAGGCCGCAGGCTATATTCGCCGCAAGCTGGCGGCGCGGCGGGCCGAGATTGCGTTTCCGGGATTGCTCGCGCTCGGTATGCGCCTGTTGACGCTGCTGCCGGCGCGATTGGGTGACGCGATACTCGGCGGATTGTCCTACTTACCTCGACGGGAGCGCTAGCTTGAGCGTTGGCATGTTGCTCACGCTTCTGATTGCGCTTGGCGTGTCGTTTGCGCTGGATGTCTTGGCGTTGCCGCGTGTGCGGCAACGTTCCGGCGTCGCGCTAATGTTGCATGTCGTTGCACTTGTGTTTCTGACTGGTGCGATGCTGATCGTGACAAGACGCATCGTATTTTCCGTCTGTATTGCAGTGGCACTGGTCGGCCTGTTGGTGACGGTGAACAATGCAAAGTACGAGTCGTTGCGCGAGCCATTCGTTTTTACGGATCTGAGTCTGTTCAGCCAGTTGTTCGCCCATCCCCGGTTGTACCTGCCGTTTCTGAGCGTCGGCAAGGTGATCGGAATCGTGATTGGCGTCGCGGCGCTGTTGACCGGCTTCTTTGCTGAGCAACCGTTCGACGGGGCGCTCTGGTCGGTGACGGCGCTCCTCCTGGTGTCTGCGGTCGCAACCTGTTGGTTGGCGACACGCTTGCCGCTTACGCTGGATGCCGGCGCGGACCAACAGCGGCATGGATTTTTTGCAGTATTCGTTGCGTATCTGCTGAACGGCTTGCGTCCCGCGACGCTGCGCGCATTCGACGGGGTTGCCCGGACTGGACCGTTCGCATCGGGCGCGCCAACTGCGGGCCCTGATGTGATCGTGATCCAGAGCGAATCGTATTTCGACGCGAGGCGTCTTGGTTCGGCGATCGATTCGGCGAACTACCGGAATCTGGACATTGCGCGCGGGGAATCCATCTGCCACGGTGAACTGCTCGTGCCGGCCTGGGGTGCGAACACGATGCGTACAGAGTTTGCGATGCTGAGCGGACTGACGTCCGCGCGTCTCGGCTACGCCCGTTTCTACCCTTACGCTTTCGTACGGCGCGCGTGTACAACGATTGCAGCCTGGTTTCGGCGGGGCGGTTACACGACTGTCGCGATTCATCCGTACTATGCAGACTTCTTCGGAAGGAATCGGGTCTTTCCGTTGCTCGGATTCGATAGATTTCTGGATATTGAAAGCTTTGTCGCCGCCCCGCGAGCCGGACCGTATATTGCCGATTCGGCCGTATTGGATACCGTCATCGATGTGCTGGACGAACCCCGGAACGCGCCGCGCTTCATCTTCGCGATGACAATGGAGAACCACGGCCCCCTGCACCTTGAGCTGGTATTACCGGGAGAATCGTCTTCGAGGCATACTCTTGGCGAAGATGCCAGTTGGCGCGACCTGACAGCCTACCTGCGGCACATTGAAAATGCAGACGCAATGATCGGGCGCCTGCTCGATCATTTGCGCACCAGCGATCGTGAAACAGTCGTTTGTTTTTACGGCGATCACGTTCCCGCTCTGCCTCACGTATTCGATAAGTTGGGCGTTTCCCCGCAAACCAGCGACTACTTCATTTGGCGAAATTACGGCACGGACACGCCCGAATGCCGGAATTTGGCAGCCGAAGAGCTTGGGTCGGTACTTTTGCATGTGGTACAAGATGACGGACATCGCGCGGAAGAACCGCACGCATCCGAGAAAGCGACATAAAAGATGAACAGTAAGATTGCAATAATTGGGGTGGCTTGTCGGTTTCCCGGGAGCGCGAACAATCTTGGCGACTTCTGGCAACTGCTGCGCGACGAACGCGACGCGGTGACCGAAATCCCCGCCGACCGCTTCGGTACCGATTTCTACCAGCACCCGTCCAAACGCGAACCGGGCAAGAGCTACACGTTCGCGGCCGGCGTGCTCGACAACGTCGCCGGCTTCGACGCCGCGTTCTTCGGCATTTCGCCGCGCGAAGCGGCCCAGATGGATCCTCAGCAGCGCCTGCTGCTCGAACTCGCATGGGAAGCGTTCGAGGACGCCGGCGTGCGCCCGGCCGACATGCGCGGCAGCAACTGCGGCGTCTTCGTCGGCGCGGCCAGCATGGATTACGGCAACCGCAACATGGACGATCTGAACGTGATCGATCCGTATTCGGCGACCGGCAATACGCTGAGCATCGCGTCGAACCGCGTGTCCTACCTGTTCGACCTGCACGGCCCGAGCATGACGGTCGACACCGCCTGTTCGTCGTCGCTCGTCGCTCTCCATCAGGCCGTCAAGGCACTGCAGTCCGGCGAGGCCGACGTGGCGCTCGCGGGCGGTGTCAACCTGCTGCTGCACCCGTTCGGCTTCGTCAGCTTCTCGAAGGCGTCGATGCTGTCGCCGCGCGGCCGTTGCCGTGCATTCGACGCGACCGGCGACGGCTACGTGCGCTCGGAAGGCGGCGCGTTCGTACTGCTCAAGCCGCTCGATCGCGCGCTGGCCGACGGCGACACGATCCACGCAGTGATCGCCGGCTCCGGCGTGAACTCGGTCGGCCACTCGCCGGGCGGCATCAGCGTGCCGGGCGCGGCCGCGCAGGCGTCGCTGCTGCGCAGCGTGTATGCGCGCGCCGGCATCGATCCGCGGTCGCTCGCCTATCTCGAGGCGCACGGCACCGGCACGGCGGTCGGCGATCCGATCGAGGCGCGTGCGCTGATCGACGTCGTGTCGGGTGAGCGCCCGGCCGATCGTCCGCTGCTGATCGGTTCGGTGAAGACCAACATCGGCCACCTCGAAACGGCCTCCGGCATGGCCGGCCTGCTGAAGGCCGTGCTGTGCCTCAAGCATCGCGCGGTGCCGCGCTCGCTGCACTTCGTCACGCCCAATCCCGGGATCGATTTCGACGGCGGGCGTTTGCGCGTCGTCGATCGCTACATGCCGCTCGACGCGGGCGACGCGCCGCTGACGGTTGGCGTCAACTCGTTCGGCTTCGGCGGAACGAACGCCCACGTCGTGCTGACCGAGGCGCCGGTCGCACACGACGTGTCGACGGCAGCGCCCGAGCCGACTCGAGCGCAACCGTCCCCGCTCGCGCTGACCGCGCGTAGTGCGAACGCGCTCGCGGCACTCGCGGGCCGCTATCTGGCCATGCTCGACAAGGGCGGCGACTGGCAGGCGCTTGCCGCCGCGGCCGCCCGTCGGCGCCAGTGGCTCGAACATCGCGCGATCGTCGCGCCGGCCGACGTGGCCGAAGGCCGTGCGGCGCTTGCGGCACTGGCCCAGCCGGCACAGGAAGGGTTGCCGGCCTGCGTGGCGATCGGCCAGGCGCCCGCCGACGCATTGCGTACCGCGCTCGTGTTCTCGGGCAACGGTTGCCAGTGGGTCGGGATGGGCAACGAACTCTATGCGGAGAACGCGGTTTTCCGGGCGGCGCTCGACGAAGTCGACGCGCTGTGGTGCGCGGACGGCAGCCCGTCGCTGGTCGACGTGATGCGCGGCGGTCCGGGTGCGACATGGCTGGCCGGCGCGGGCGCCGAATGGCTCGCCGCGACCGAGAACGCGCAACCGCTGCTGTTCGCGATCCAGGTCGGCATGATCCGGGTGATCGACGCGCGCGGCATGCGCTACGACGCGGCGATCGGCCACAGCGTCGGCGAAATCGCCGCGGCGTGGGTGACGGGCGCGCTGTCGCTCGCCGACGCGGTGCGCGTGATCAAGATCCGCAGCCGCGCCCAGGCGATGACGCGCGGCAGCGGCCGGATGGCGGCCGTCGGCATCGGCGAGGCAGCCGCGCGCGAGCTGATCGCGCGCCATGGGCTGGCGCGCCGGGTCGAGGTGGCCGGCATCAACAGCCCCGATGCGGTGACGCTCGCCGGCGAGCTGCAGGGCTTGCAGGCGCTGGAGGCAGCGCTGCGCGGCAGCGGCAAGTTCTTCCAGATGCTCGATCTCGACTATGCGTTCCACAGCAGCCACATGGACCGCATCGAGCCGGTCGTGCTGGCCGAACTGGCCAGCCTGCGGCCCCAGCCGGGCAACGGCAGGTTCGTGTCGACGGTGACCGGCGGCGCGCTCGCGGGCGACGCACTCGATGCGCGCTACTGGTGGCGCAATATCCGCGAACCGGTGCGCTTCGGCGATGGCATCGCGTATCTGATCGAGCAGGGCGTCCGGCTGTTCATCGAAGTCTCGCCGCATTCGATCCTGCGCACGTACGTGAAGCAGGCGTTGACGGGCGCCGGCGTGACCGGCGCGGTGCTGCCGACGCTCAAGCGCGATCACGGCAGCGCCGCGACGTTGCGGCAAGCGATTCTCACGGCGATCGCGCACGGCGCGAGCGTCGATCCCGACCGCTTTGCGCCGGGCGCATCGCGTGCGGCATTGCCGTCGTATCCGTGGCAGCGCGACCGTTTCTGGCTCACGCCGACCGTCGAAGGCTACGGTCTCGTCAATCGGCGCCGCGAGCATCCGCTGCTCGGCTATCGGCTGCACGAACATGCATTCGGCTGGGAAAACCAGCTCGATCCGGCAAAGCTGCCGATGCTGGCCGATCACGTCGTCGACGGCGGCGTGGCGTTCCCGGGTGCCGGCTACGTGGAAATGGCGCTCGCCGCGGCACGCACCTTCTTCGATACGCCGGATGCGGCGCTCGAAAACGTCGAGATCCGCACGCCGGTCGTGTTCCAGCCGCAGCAGTCGAAGCTGTTCCGGCTCGTGATCGAGCCGCGCACCGCGACGTTTACGATCGAGACGCGCGACCGGATGTCCGACGGCGCATGGACGCTGAACGTGACGGGGCGGATGCTGGAAAGCGGCAATGCGCTCGGCGCCGCGAGCATCGTGCCGGCCGCGACGCTCGAACGCCTGCTCGCGCTGCCGGCCGCCGACGGCGACACGCTGTATGCGAACACGGCAGCCATCGGCCTCAACTACGGGCCGGCGTTCCGCTGGGTCCGCACCGTGCGGGTCGCCGCGGCCGAGGACGCCGCGCTGGCCGACGTCGCCGCGCCGGCCGCGTGCGGCGATGCGCGGGCGCTATCCGCGTATCTGCTGCATCCGGCGCTGATGGACAGCGGGTTTCATCCGCTGTTCGCGCTGCTGGCGGCGCAGGCGCGCGATGGCGAGCATCCGGCCTACGTGCCGGTGCAGATCGGCCGGGTCGACTATTTGCGCGGCGACGCGGTCGCCCGCGTGCTCGCACGGGTCGACCGGCGCAGCCCGCATTCGATCGTCGCGCATTTCGAATTCCTCGACGCGCAGGGCGCGATCGTCGCGCGGCTCGGCGGCTGCAGGTTCCGGCGCGTGGACCTCGTCGGCCGGCGGCAGAATCTGCCTTCGCGTTTCGTCTACCGCCTCGAAGAGATGCCGTTGCCGAACGACGTCGACGCGGCCGCGTTGCCGGCACCCGACGCGCTGCTCGCGCAAGCGGTCGCGCGCGTCGACGCCGCGGAGCTCGGCGGCCGTCGGACGCAGCATTTGACCGAGATCCTGCCGCTGCTCGACGTGCTGGCCAGCCTGTACGTGCTGCACGCGTTCGATGCGCTCGGCGTATTCGCCGGTACGTGGCAGCCCGCACCGGAGCAGGCGGCGCTGGCTACACGCCTGGCCGACATGCTCGTCGAGGACGGTCTTGCCACGCGTGACGGCGCGCGTCTGGTACGCGACGACGCGGCGTGCGCGGCGCTGCCGCCGCTCGACGATCTGTGGCGCGGGCTGCTGGCCGAATCGCCCGGACACGTGGCCGAGCTGACGCTGCTCGCTCATTGCGGCGCGGCGCTGCCCGACGTGCTGAGCGGCGCGAAGGACGGCGCACGCTGGCTGTCGCCGACCGGGCACAGCCTGGTCGAGCAGTTGCTTGCGGCATCGCCGACCTGGCAGCACGTGCATGCGCTGCTGGCGGCCGGCGTCGAGCAGGCGGTCGACGCGTGGCAGCCGGCGCGCCGGCTGCGCGTGCTCGAACTGGGCGCGACGGACGGCGACGTGCTGCAGACGCTCGGCATGCATCTCGCCGCCGCCCGCTGCGATCACACGATCGCCGCGACGGCCGGCCAGCTCGCCGGGTTCGATACGGACGCGCAAGCCGTGGTGCGCACGGTGGCGCTGCAGCCGGGCGAACGGTTGTCGCTGTCCGCCGACGAAGCCGGGCCGTACGACCTGATCGTCGCGAACCGCGCGCTGAGCGGCCGTCCTGATGCGGCCGATGCACTGAACGCGATGCGCTTGTGGCTCGCGCCAGGCGGCTTGCTGCTGCTGGCCGAGCCGCGTCGCGGCCGCTTCTCCGACATCGTGTTCGGCGCGCAGCCTGCGTCGACGGGCGTCGACCTGCCCGCGCCGCTGGCGCCGACGGATCTCGAGGCGGCGCTCGCGCGCGCGGGCTTCGTCGACGTCGTGCGGCATGTCGAGCAGTCGCTCGATCTGGACGGCACGCCGACGTTCGTCATCGCACGCAACCCGGCAAGCGCCGCGGCCGCGCAACGCGGCAGCGACGCGAGCGATCTCGATACGCTCGCCCGCAGCGAACAATGGCTCGTGATGCACGCACCGGACGCGGCCGGCGGTTTCGGCGGGCAACTGACCGACGCGCTCGCGCACGCGGGCTACCCGGCCGATATCGTCGACCTCGCGCATGCGGCCGATGCCATTGCGTCGTTGCCGGCGGGGCAACCGGCGCATGTCGTGTTCTGCGCGCCGGAAACGCCGCTCGCCGACACGACGACGGGAGACGACCTGATGGCCGCGCTACGTCACGGCGTGATCGCGCTGGCGGCGCTCGTGCGCGCGCTCGGCGCGCAACCGAACGCACGCACGCGGCTGACCGTCGTCACGCGCGGCGGCGCGCCGTTCGCCGGGGCCGCGAACGCGCATCCGGAACAGGCGACGCTGTGGGGCCTCGGTCGCGTGCTGGCGAACGAGCATCCCGAACTCGCGTGTCGCCTGATCGACGTCGATCGTTCGGCGCACGGGATTCCCGATGCGCTGATTCGCGAGCTGACCGGCGCGGCGGTCGAGGAAGAAGTCGTGCTGAGCGCGCACGGGCGGCTGGTGCCGCGCATGCTGACGGCCGCACAGGCCGCGGCGCGCAGCGACGGCGCGCTTGCACGCGCGTCGGTGCTGGCGTTCGACGCACCGGGCTCGTTGCGCAATCTCGAATGGTTCGCGCTGCCGGAAAGCGCGCTGGGCGACGACGAGGTGGAAATCGAGCCGGTTGCCACCGGCCTGAATTTCCGCGACGTGATGTACGCGATGGGGCTCCTGTCCGATGAAGCGGTGGAGACCGGCTTCGCGGGTGCGACGATCGGCATGGAGCTGTCCGGCCGCGTCGTCCGGGTAGGCCGCGCGGTGACGGCATTCGCAGCGGGCGATGCGGTGCTCGGTTTCGCGCCGGCGTCGTTCGCGACGCGCGTCAGGACACGCGCGCAGGCCATCGCGCAGAAACCCGAGCGTCTGTCGTTCGAGGAAGCGGCGACCGTGCCGACCACGTTCTTCACCGCGTACTACGCGCTCGTTGAACTCGCGCGGCTGCGCCGCGGCGAGCGCGTGCTCGTGCATGGCGGTGCGGGCGGCGTCGGGATTGCCGCGATCCAGCTGGCGCGCCACTTCGGCGCGGAAGTGTTCGCGACGGCCGGCAGCGACGAGAAGCGCGAGTTCGTGCGCCTGCTCGGCGCTGACCACGTGCTCGATTCGCGCAGCCTGGCGTTCGCGGACGATATCCGCGCGATGACGGGCGGCGAGGGCATCGACATCGTGCTGAACTCGCTCGCCGGCGAAGCGATGGTGCGCAGCATCGATACGTTGCGTCCGTTCGGCCGCTTCCTGGAGCTCGGCAAGCGCGATTTCTACGAAAACAGTCATATCGGGCTGCGGCCGTTCCGCAACAACATCAGCTATTTCGGCATCGATGCCGACCAGTTGATGGGCGCGTTGCCGGAGCTGACCGCACGGCTGTTCGGCGAAGTGATGGCGCTGTTCGCGGCAGGCGTGCTGCATCCGCTGCCGTATCGCGCGTTCCCGGCCGAGCGGGCCGAGGATGCGTTCCGCTACATGCAGCAGGCGCGCCAGATCGGCAAGGTGCTCGTGACCTATCCGTCGGGCACGCCTGCGCCGACGCGCGGCGTCGCGCGGGCAGAAGCGCTCGCGCTCGATCCGCATGGTGCTTACCTGGTGGTCGGCGGCACGGGCGGCCTGGGCTTCGCGAGCGCGCGCTGGATGGTCGAGCACGGCGCACGCCGGCTGACGCTGGCGAGCCGTTCCGGCGAACTCGCCGCCGCGGCGCGCGAGGAGGTGGCGCGCTGGCGCGACACGCTGGGTGTCACCGTCGACGTCGTGTCGTGCGATGTGACCGATGCGGCGGCAGTCGACGCGATGGTTGCCGCGATCGTCCGGCGTGCCCATCCGCTGAAGGGCGTGCTGCATTCCGCGATGTCGATCGACGACGGTCTCGTGCGCAATCTCGACGATGCGCGGATGACTGCGGTGCTCGCGCCGAAGGTCGCCGGCGCATGGAACCTGCATCGCGCGACGCGCGGGCTGCCGCTCGACCTGTTCGTCGTCTATTCGTCGGCGACCACCTATCTCGGCAATCCGGGGCAATCGAACTACGTCGCGGCCAACGTCTTCCTCGAGGCGCTGGTCGAACATCGCCGCGCGGCAGGTTTGCCCGCCATGTTCATGGCCTGGGGGCCGCTCGAGGATGTCGGCTTCCTCGCACGCAACGCCGATACGCGCGAAGCGTTGCAGTCGCGGATCGGCGGTGCGTCGATCACGTCCGACGAAGCGATGGCCGCGCTCGAGCGCGTACTGGTGGCGGGTGCGGCCGGTGAAGCGGTGGTGCGGCTCGACTGGCATGCGGTAGCGCGCGGGATGCCGGCGGCGAAGGCGCGCCGGTATGCGCTGCTGCAATCGCAGGCGAAGGGCGGCGATGCGCGCGACGGCGGCACGCAACTGCGTGAAGAAGTGCTCGCCCTGCCGCGCGATGAAGCCATTGCGCTGGTGGCGCGAACGCTGCAGGCGCAGATCGCGCGGATTCTGCACATGACGCCCGATCGCATTGCGCTCGACAAGTCGGTGCTCGACATGGGCATGGATTCGCTGATGGGGATGGAGCTCGGCCTTGCGGTCGAGGAAGCGTTCGAGGTCAAGCTGTCGGTGATGGCGATCGCGGAAGGCGCGTCGGTGACGACGCTGGCCGGGCGCATCGTCGATTCGATCGGCGCGTCGGCCGACGCCGGCTCCGATGCCGCGTCGGCGGCCGATGCCGCGCAGGAGGCCGTCGCGGCACTCGCCGCGAAGCATGCGATCGACGGCGAAGCGCGCGCGATGCTCGATGCGCAGCCGGCGCCGGTTGCCGAGCAGGTATCGCCGTCGCTGGAGGTGGCGCGGTGAGCGCGCCGACCGGCTGGGCGACGCGGCAGGGCACGCTGGCGCGCCCGCTGACGATCGACGGGCACGGCTTGCATACGGGGCGCCGGGTCGGCGTGCGGATTCTGCCCGCGCGTCCGGAAGACGGCGTGACCGGCATCGTGTTCCGTCGGGTCGAGCACGGCCGCACGCTCGCGACGCTGCCCGTCGATCCCGCGCTGCGCCGCGCGCAGCCGCTCTGCACGATGCTGCGCAATGCCGACGGCATTGGCGTGCGCACGATCGAGCACTTGCTCGCGTCGCTGCTCGCGTGCGAGATCGATCACGCGATCGTCGAGCTCGACGCGGAAGAGGTGCCGATCCTCGACGGCAGCGCCACGCCGTGGGTGGACGCGATCCGCGCATGCGGCCGCGTCGCGCTCGATGCGCCGAAACGCTTCATCCGTGTGCTGCGGCCCATCGTCGTCACGGACGGCGACGGCGACCAGCCGCGCGAGATGCAGATCGAGCCGGCGCCGCGTTACGAACTGAGCGTGCGCAACGATCTGCGCGGCTTCGGCGACATGCACTGGGACGGCGCGCTGACGCCGGCCACATTCGCGACCGACATCGCGCCGTCTCGCTCGTACGGGCGCGTGAAGTGGGCCGTGCCCGCGATCGTCGCCGGCTATCTTCGTGGTGTGCCGATCCTGCGCGGCGCGCGGCCGTCGTGCACCGCGTCGATCGTCGGCAATCGCGTGCTGGGCGGAATGCGGCTGCCCGAGGAATTCGTCCGGCATCGCGTGCTCGACCTGGTCGGCGATCTCGCGCTGGCCGGCGCGCCGCTGCTCGCGCGCGTGAGCGCGCTGCGGCCGAGCCACGAGATGAATTTCCGGCTGGTCGATGCGCTATTGGCCGCGCCCGATGCATGGCAGTGGGCCGAGTTTTTCGAGACCTGAAACCACACTTTTTCAAGATACGCGGCGTAACATAGCGTCTTTTCGAGATAGAGCGAAGGACGCAATGGCACTGGGAGAGCATCTTCGCCAGCAACTGGCGGCGAAAGCGCTGAAACGGCAACTGGAGCGCGCGACCGACGCCGCGGCGGCGCCGGGTGTGCCCGGTACGCCGGCTGCGCAGACCGCGTCGGCACGCAGCCGCTTCGAGTCGATGCCGCAGTATCAGCAGGTCCGCATCATGCGCGAGATGGGCGAGAAACTGCGGGTCGAGTCGCCGTTTTTTCGCGTGCACGACGGCGTCGCCGGGGCCACCACGCAGATCGGCGGCCGTGAATACCTGAACTTCGCCAACTACAACTATCTGGGGCTGGCCGGCGATCCGGCGGTGTCCGCGCGCGCGAAAGCCGCGATCGACCGCTACGGCACGTCGGCTTCGGCGAGCCGGATGGTCGCGGGCGAGCGTCCGGTGCAGCGCGCGCTCGAGCGCGCGCTGGCCGCGTTCTACGAGACTGACGACTGCGTCGCATTCGTGAGCGGCCATGCGACCAACGTGACCGTGATCGGTGCGCTGTTCGGCCCCGGCGATCTGGTGGTCCACGACGCGCTCGCGCACAACAGCATCGTGCAGGGTGCGCAGTTGAGCGGCGCGAAGCGGCTGAGCTTCCCGCACAACGACTGGCAGGCGCTCGACGAGCTGCTGTCGCGCGTGCGCCGCGAATACCGGCACGTGCTGATCGCGATCGAAGGGCTGTACAGCATGGACGGCGATTTCCCCGACCTGCAGCGCTTCGTCGACGTAAAGACGCGTCACGGGGCATTCCTGCTGGTCGACGAGGCCCATTCGCTCGGCGTGCTCGGCGCGACCGGCAAGGGCATTCGCGAGCATGCCGGCGTCGCGCCCGACCAGGTCGACATGTGGATGGGCACGATGAGCAAGACGCTGGCCGGCTGCGGCGGCTTCATCGCCGGCTGCCAGCCGCTCGTCGACATGCTGCGCCATCTGGCGCCGGGTTTCCTGTACAGCGTCGGGCTCGCGCCCACGCTCGCCGAAGCGTCGCTGGCGGCACTCGAACGCCTGCAGGCCGAGCCGGAGCGCGTCGCGCAGTTGCAGGCGCGCGGGCGGCAGTTCCTGACCGAGGCGCGTGCGGCCGGGCTGAATACCGGCACGAGCGCCGGGTATGCGGTCGTGCCGGTGATCACGGGCAGTTCGCTGAAGGCCGCGCAGTGGGCGAATGCGATGTTCGACGAAGGGATCAACGTGCAGCCGATCTTCTATCCGGCCGTCGAGGAAAAGGCCGCGCGGTTGCGTTTCTTCATCTGCTCGACGCACGAGCCGGAGCAGATCAGCCGGACGGTGGGCGTGTTGTCGTGCCTCGCGGGGCGCAGCGCGTGACGCAGGCCGCCGCGGTCGCGCAAGCGGTTCCACGCGCGGGCGAGCCGGTGCGGTTTCGCGCGGCCAGTGCGGATGATGCGGCAGCATGCGCGCCGCTCGTGTTTGCGTCCGGCGTGGCCGAATTCGGCTTCTTTCTCGGCGAAAGCGACGCACGCTGCATCGCTTTCCTGCAGCAAGCGTTCCGGTCGCGTCACGGACGCTTCTCGTGGCGCCGGCATCGGGTTGCAGTCGGGGACGATGGCGCGGTGCTCGCGGTGATGGCGATTCACGACGGACAGCGGACGACGTTCGACGACGTGCACGTCGTGTGGGCGCTCGCGCGCTTCTTCGGCGTGCGCCGCACGGTTGGCCAGTTGCTGCGCGGGTTGGTCCTGGAAACGGAACTCCCGGCGCCGAAGCGTCCGCAGATTCTCGTCGCGCATTGCGCGACGGACGAACGCCAGCGCGGCACGGGGGTGTTCAGCGCGCTGTTTCGCGATGCGCTGGATACTGGCGCGTTGCCGGTCGATGGCAGTCGCGATGTCGTGCTCGACGTGCTGACGCGCAACGCGAGGGCTCGTGCACTGTACGAACGCCTCGGGTTCGTTGTGCTGCCGCGGCAGCGCGCGCGTTCGCGCAGGTTGCCGGGCGAGCTTGATTCGATCCGGATGCGGCTCGCGCGTCGCGGCCAACGATGACCGTGGGCCGCTGTGGCGTCAGGCGGACGGTTCAATCGTCGCCCGCGCAGCAATGACGCGCCGAAATAGACGAGGGTAGTAGAGACGCGGATGAGCCGGTGGCCGCGCCAGTATCGGTATCAGCCGTTCAACGGCAATTTCTGCATGATTGCGTGCACGCATTCCATCGGGCTGGCTGCGCCCGTGCGCACGTGCACGTCGGGCAATACCGGTTTTTCATAGGTCGATTCGATGCCGGTGAACTGCCGAATGGCCCCTTGCCTTGCTAGCGCATACAGCCCCTTGGGGTCGCGCGCTTCCGCCACATCCAGCGCAACGTCGACAAAGACTTCGAAAAACATGCCCGCCGGGAAACGCGCGCGCGCTTTGGCGCGCGCTTCCAGAAACGGCGAGATCAGCGCAACGATGACGACGAGCCCGGCATCCACCATCAGGCGCGCGACCTCGGCAGTCCGACGAATATTCTCGTGGCGGTCTGCGTCGCTGAATCCAAGATCCTGATTCAATCCTTCGCGAAGCAGGTCGCCGTCCAGCACAAAAGTCCGCAGGCCGCGCGCATCGAGTTGTTCCTTCAGCAGGTTCGACAGCGTCGATTTACCGGCACCGGAGACGCCGGTGAGCCATACCGCGAAGGCATGGTCCTGCTTCATGCTGGAAAGCACGGATTGATTACCCGTCAGCATGACAGGGAGGGAATTTTGGAGATCTTGAGTCATCTCGGATTCGATGTGCCGGTAACTGCGTCGTACTTTTTTGTGATGCGGATTCATCCGTCGGCGGATTGTAACGTGCCTTTTCTAAATTTGTAACTTGAATATTTTAATCAGGAATAAGCGCTCGCCTTCGTGTGGCACGACGTGGTTCGGCCTCCCTCTGCCCGGTAATGATTGCCGATTCGTCGTAATAATTTGAAATGAGCAGGTGTCGGCGCCGAGGTAAAAGGCGCGTACAATCTCCGCCCCGTTTCATGGCCCCCGAGTTTGGGTATGTTGTGGCCGGGCCCGATGCCATGAGGGAAGCGGGAATCGCTTGCGTCGGAATCGTTAGAAGAATGGCGACGGTCGCCCGTCGACGTGTGGCCGAATCGCTCGGCACATATGTCGTCGACCGTGTTTCGATTATCGCCCCCGTTCCTCGCGGGTATGAAATCGCAAGAGTATTAATTTTTTATTCGGCGAACACGGAGAGGGAGCGCGTGCGGGGCTCGCTTCGTGATGACGCTCTGTCGCTCATTATCGAATGGGGATTATTCGATGCGTGCTGGCCGATTATCTTTGTCGGGCGACGATTGGCATCCCTTCTGATTGCATCGGTAGTCCCAAGCGTCGCTCCTTAAAACCGGATCGCCGCAATTGTCTTATCGCGTGGAAGTATCCGGTGCCCTGAATATGCTCGCTTTCTTCAGGACTGCCGCATGTCACTTGTGCCGCGGCCCGAACGGCCGCTGCTGCACATCGGCGCCATGCGCGACGATCGCCATGCCCTCCGGCACTTCCTCCCACGCGCCGCGCAGGTCGACGAGCGGCTCCGACACGACCATGAACGCATCATCGCCGGCTTCGGCGATACGCGGGTTATGCGGATACAGCTCGTGCAGATGCTTGAACGACGTGCTGTGAAACAGCGAGCGCGATTGCCGTTCGCTCGAGTAACGCACCGCGACGATCCGTTCGCCATCGGTCGCGCAGATCGTCATGTTGAGCGGATCGGCGACGCGATGCCGCGCGGCGGTTTCCTCGACCACGCCGACCATCCGTTCGAGCGCCGGCAGCGGCGCCTGCTCGAGACCGTACGTCAGCGCAAGGCGGAACATCAGCTCGGAATCGGTCGAGCCTTCGAGCGTCGGGAACAGCGCCGGGTCGACCTTCATCGTCAGGTCGCGGCGCAGCTTGTGGAAGTCGCGGATCAGCCCGTTGTGCGCGAATAGCCAGCGGCCGTGGCGGAACGGGTGGCAGTTGGTTTCCTGCACGGGCGTGTCGGTCGCCGCGCGGATGTGTGCGATGAACATCCGCGAGCGGATCGCACGCGCGGCTTCGCGCAGGTTGCGGTCGTTCCATGCGGGATGCACGGAGCGATAGCGGAACGGGAGTTCGTCGGGATGCCCGTACCAGCCGATGCCGAAGCCGTCGCCGTTGGTGGTCGTGGCGCCCAGCTCCGAATGCAGGCTCTGGTCGATCAGCGAATGCTTCGCGCGGAACAGCACGGTTTCCAGATGGATCGGATTACCCGTATAGGCGAGCCAGCGGCACATGGAGCGCTCCTTCACGATGTATCGTTCGCGCATGGTAGCCGACTCCGCGACGTCGCCGCGTCCGGGCGGCTCAGCCACAATCGTCATACGTGGCGGCCGCCTCCGCGCGATACGCGACCGCGCGACCATGTGGCTCTCGGCGCCATGCAATGCAGCAGTTCGGTGCGGTGCGGCACGTGGACCGTGCCGCACCGTGCCGGCTCAGTCGCCGAGCGCGTCCATCACACGCGCCGAATAGACGAGCGCCGCGCCCGCATTCAACGCGATCGCGACGCCGAGCGCCTCCGCCACTTCCTCCTTGGTCGCGCCATGCTTGGCCGCTTCGGCCGTATGCACGGCGATACAGCCGTCGCAGCGCGTCGTGACGGCCACCGCGAGCGCGATCAGCTCACGGGTTTTCGCGTCGAGATGGCCGGTCTTGGCGCCCGCGCCGGACAGCGCCTTGTAGCCGGCCAGCGTATCGGGCGACAGCTTGGCGATGTCGCCGATACGGGTCGAGAGTTCCTTCCGGTATTCGTTCCAGTTCAGCATGATGCGTCCTTGTCGAGAAGAGTGAGGAGGGCGGCGGGTGCCGCGATCTCGGGCGATGCAAGGCTATTCTGATCGCTCGCGCTGAGGGTTTCGATACGCTAGAGTGTCAATTTTTAGCGTAATCGTCTCATGGATGCATTGAGCCAACTGCTGTCGCTGGGCCGCAGCCATGTCGAGCTCGACGTGCGCTGCCTGCTCGACGGTCCGTTCGCGATGCCGCACGACCCGCTGCCGCCCGGCGAGGCGGCGTTCCATCTGGTGCTGGCCGGCGCCTGCCGGCTGCGTGCCGCCGACGGGCGCACGCTGCAACTCGCCGAGGGCGATTTCGTGCTGCTGCCCGCAGGCGGTGCGCATGATCTGCTCCACGTAGCGGGCGGCCAGTCGAAGCCGCTCGTGCCGCTGCGCGATTCGCATGCCGGCGACGGCGCGGTGCTGCCGGTCAAGTCGAATCTCGATCCGGCCGAACCGGGCGGCGCGAGCGTGGATCTGCTCTGCGGACGGTTCGTCTATGCGCGCGGCGCGGGCGAACTGCTGATGCGTACACTGCCGCAGGTGTTGCACGTCGGGTTGCGCGACACCTCGGGGGCCGCGCCGCTGCAATTGCTGACGAGTGTGCTGCGTACCGAGGCGTCGAACGTGCAGCCGGGTGCCGGCGCGATCGTGAATGCGCTCGGGCAGGCGCTGCTGGCGTATGCGCTGCGCGCGTACGGTCGCGGTGCGCGCGTACCGTCCGGCTGGCTCGCGCTTGCGGCCGATGCGCGGCTGGGCCCGTCGGTCCAGGCCGTGCTGCAGGCGCCGGCGCAACCGTGGACGGTCGAATCGCTCGGCGCCGAGGCAGCGATGTCGCGCGCGACCTACGCGCGACATTTCCGCGAGAAAGCCGGCATGAGTGTCGGCGCGTTCGTCGCGCAGATCCGGATGATGCATGCGTGCGCGCTGCTGCAGGACACGCAGCGCGGGCAGGCGGAAATCGGGCAGGCAGTCGGTTACCAGTCCGAGGCCGCGTTCGGCAAGGCGTTTCGCGCGGTGCTGGGCACGACGCCGGGGCGTTGGCGGCGCGCGCGGCGCGAAACGTGAGCGTGCAAGCACGCCTGCCGTGACGCGGGCCAAAGCTGCTACCATGCGCAAAACGCAGTTCAACGAAAACGATTTCGAACAACAAGAAAGAGAGGGCAAAGCAATGAACCAGACCACCATCCAGCAACCGTCGTTCGCGTTCGTGGCCGCGTCGTGGGCCGCGCTGCTCGCCGGTTTCGCGGCATTCCTGATCGGGCTGTGGAACGCCGGCATGCAACTCAACGAGAAGGGCTACTACTTCACCGTGCTGGTGTTCGGCCTCTACGCGGCGATCTCGCTGCAGAAGAGCGTGCGCGACCGCGCGGAAGGTATTTCCGTCACCGGCATCTACTACGGCCTCAGCTGGGTGGCGCTGCTGCTGTCGATCGCGCTGCTGATCGTCGGCCTCTTCAACGCGACGCTGCAATTGAGCGAGAAGGGCTTTTACGCGATGTCGTTCGTGCTCGCGCTGTTCGGCTCGGTCGCCGTGCAGAAGAACACGCGCGACTTGCAGAACGCGAAGCCTCGCTATACCGACGCCGATTCCGCGCCGTCGATCCAGGAGTGACGGCCCGCGAGGCGGGCGCCCGCTGAGGGCGCCCGTTGCGCGATGAGGTTCGCAGTGCCTGCATTCGCCGGCGTGCCGTCCTGTCGTTTAGTCCATGCCGTTGCGCATGACGATGGAGATATTCCGGATGCCGAACTTCACTGACAGCGCGGCGCCGACGCGTACGGCGATCTGCTCGTTGAAGTCGGCGATGAATGAATCATTGGACTGCGCGTACCGGGCGCGCTTTCATCGACGCGCGCACTGGTGTCAGAGAAGGGTTCCCGATGCGACCCGGCCACAGACGCAAAAAAGCCTCCGCGAGGGAGGCTTTTTGCACTATCGAAGATAGTTGGTAGGGTGGGAGGGACTCGAACCCTCGACTCTCTGATTAAAAGTCAGATACTCTAACCAACTGAGTTACCACCCCACGTTCTTGAAACTTGTTTTTGATTCGTTGCTTCAACAACTTGGGCAACGACCCAAAGAGCAAAAGATTATAGCGACGGGTTATAGGACTGTCAACAACCCGTCACGATAATTATTTGATCGTTTCGAGCTTGCCCTGCGCCGTCTGCGCTGCGTTCGATCCGGCGTACTGCGACACGACCTGCTCGAACGTTTTCTTCGCGGCCGCCTTCTGGCCTTGCTCGAGCTGGTTCGTGCCGATCGCCACGAGGGCGTCGGCCGCGCGCGGGTGTTGCGGGAACTTGCTGACGATCCCTTGCCACGTGGCGGTCGAGCCGCGGTAGTCGCGCAGCGCGTATTGCGCGTTGCCGTACCAGTACTGCGCGGTCGGCTGATAGGGGCTCTGCGGATACTTCGCGATGAACGCGCGGAACGAAGCCGCGGCCGCCTTGAAGTTGCCGTTGCGGAACTGCTGCTGCGCCGCGCTGAGCGCATCCGTTTCACCCGGCTGCACGGTGCCTTCGACACCATCGATCGTCGCCTGCTGCGGCTCGAACTTCTTGAGCCGCGTGTCGAGATCCTGGTAGTACTCCTTCTGCTGCCGCTCGAGCGTCGTCAGCCGGTTCGTCAGATCCTCGTTCTCGCCGCGCAGCGTCGCGACCTGCTGGTTCAGCTGGTCGATACGGCCGGATTGATCGAGGATCGTACGCTGGGCGGCCGACAACTGGCTCGACAGGTTGTCGCTCTTGCTGCGCAGATCGAGCACGGCACGGCGCGCTTCGTTGTCGTCGAACATGCCGGCGTGCGCCGGCGCGGCCGACCACGCCGCGCCGGCGACGCAGAATGCTGCGGTAACGCGCAGCCAGGTTAAACGGTGCGTCATACGGCGATTCTTCCGTTACTTACTGTTGGTAGACGAGGTCGGCGCGACGGTTCTGCGCCCACGATGCTTCGTCGTGACCCGTTGCCTGCGGCTTTTCCTTGCCGAGGCTCACGGCTTCCATTTGCGAGTCGTTCACGCCGAGCAGTGCCATCGCACGGCGGACGGCTTCCGCACGCTTCTGGCCCAGCGCGAGGTTGTACTCGCTCGTGCCGCGTTCGTCGGTGTTGCCCTGGATCAGCACGTGGCGCTGCGGGTGGCTCTTCAGGTACTGCGCGTGCTGCTGCATCAACGGCTGGTACTCGTCCTTCACCGAATAGCTGTCGAAGTCGAAGTAGATGCTGCGCTTCGCGAGCGGGCTGTTCGGATCGTTCAGCGGATCGACGTTCACTTGCGCGACGTTGTCGGCGCTCGGCTGCGTGCTGACTGCGCCCGCGTTGTTTGCCTTGTCGTCGAGCTTCACGCCCGATTTGCACGCTGCGAGCGCGCTGATCATCATCACGGCCAGGGCCAGACGAGCTTTATTCGACATCATGGTTACTCTCCTTGTGGTCATTGCATGAAGGGCCCCCACGACGGCTCGCGAACGGAGCCGCCCTGGACGGACAGGATCTGCGGCGGCGCGCTGCCGTCGGAGGGCACTGCAGCCAGAACGTTGCGACCACCCGACTGGGTAGCGTACAGAAGGTACTGGCCGTTTGCCGCGAAGCTCGGCGATTCGTCGCGATTGGTATTCGTGATGGCGTTCGCCGCGCCAGTCTGCAGATCCTGAACGTACAGCTTGAAGCCCCCACCCGTGCGGGAGATGTAAGCGAGCAGCTTGCCGTCCGGGCTCACGCGCGGGCTCGTGTTGTAGCTGCCGGTGAAGGTCACGCGCTGCGCGGCACCGGCGCTTTCACCCTGGGCAGGCATCCGGTAGATCTGCGGCGCGCCGCCGCGGTCGCTCGTGAAGTAGATCCAGCGGCCGTCCGGCGAGTAGAACGGTTCGGTGTCGATCGAGCTGCTCTGCGTGAGACGGCGCAGGCCGCCACCGTTCGCGTTGACCGTATAGATTTGCGTATTGCCCGTCAGCGACAGCGCGACGGCCAGCGTGTTGCTGTCCGGCGACCACGCCGGTGCGCTGTTGTTGCCCTTCTGGTCGGAGACCATGTAGCGGCGGCCGGTCGGCAGGTCATGGATGTAGACGATCGGCTTCTTGCGCTCGAACGACACGTACGCGACCTTCGTGCCGCTCGGCGACCAGGCCGGCGAGATGATCGGTTCGGTGCTCGACAGCGCGATGCGCGCGTTCTGGCCGTCCGAATCGGAAATCTGCAGCTGGTAGCGGTTGCCGGTCTTGATCACGTACGACAGGCGCGTGGCGAACACGCCGCGCACGCCGAGCAGCTTCTGATAGATGTAATCGGCGATCTTGTGGCCGGCCGTGCGCAGCGTGGTGTCGGTGGCCGTCAGCGACAGGCCGCCGAGGCTTTGCTGCTTCACGGTGTCGTACAGGATGAAGTTGACCTTGTACTGACCGTTCGCGTCGCGGTTCACGCTGCCGGCGACGAACGCATTCGCGCCCTTGGCCTTCCATGCGCCGAGATCGACCGAGGCGGTCTCGGGCACGGGCGTGCTGCCCGCGTCGATGTTGGTGAATTTGCCGCTGCGCGCGAGGTCGGCGCGCACGATCGACGTGACCTGCTGCGGCAAGTTCGCCTCGTTCGTGAAGTTCGCGGTGGCAATGGGGAACTGGGTCGACCCGACACCGGTGATCAGCACGTTGACCTGGGCGTTAGCGGCGCTGCCCGCCGTGATCAGACACGAGGCCACAAGTGCCCTGAAACCTAGCTTTGTCATCAAACTCATGCTTCTTGCTTCCCGTATGGCTTGGATCGCTGCGCAACGGCAGAGACAGTAAAAATACCCGATTCGTTCCCATCTGACAGCGACGCCCGGAGTGTAAGCGCATTTCGTTTCACTCCGCCGCCTTGAAGGTAATCGTAATGTCAGACGGGGTACGACCGTTAGAATCGGGCGGCAACGGGACCGATGCGTGGATCGCACTGACCACGGCTTGATCCCACCCCGAATTCCCGCTCGAGCGGGAGACCGATGCGCTCAATACGTCACCGGACGGCGTGCACCGAATCTTGACGACGGTGGTCAGGCCGGCCCGCTCGCCGCCCCAAACGATGTTCGGCTTGACGCGACGGCGCACCTTGTCCGCATAGCCGGGCGTGGCGGCATTGCCGCCGGAGCCCGTACCCGTGCCGCTTTTCGCGAGACCTTCGCCGCCGCCTTCACCGGCGCCGGACAGGCCTTGCATCTGTGCGAGGCGCGCGCTGCGTTCGCGGTCGAGCTTCGCGTTCGCCGCCGCACTGGCCTTCGCGCGTGCCGCGGCCTCGGCTTTCGCCTTGGCCTGGGCTTCCGCCTTGGCCTGGGCTTCCGCCTTGGCCTTCGCAGCCGCGTCGGCCTTCGCCTTCGCCGCCTGCTGCGCTTCGAGCTGCGCCTGCTTTTGCTGCTGGAGTTTCTGCTGTTCGAGCTTCTGCTGCTCGGCGAGCTGCTGTTGCTTGAGCTTGTCGGCCTGTTTCTGTTTTTCGCGTTCCGCGGCCTTCTGGGCGGCGAGCGCGGCGGCCTGCTGCGCGGCGAGCTGTGCGCGCCGGGCTTCCTCTTCCTGCTGGGCCTTCAGTTGCTGCGCACGGCGCTGCTGCTCGAGCTGCGCTTCGCGCGCGGCCGCTTCCTGCTGCCGCTTCTTCTGCTGCAGCGCGATGTCGGCTTGCTCGTCGCGCACCGGGGCAGGGGGCGGCGCGACCTTCACGGGCGGCGCGGGCGTGACGACGGGCCGCGGCGCGGGGACGTCGGGCACTTCGGTCCACAGCTCGGCTTCGGCGCCGGCCGGCGTGCTGTTCTGCCACTGCACGCCGTGATAGAGGAACAGCGCGAGCAGCACGTGCATCAGCGCGGCGAGCGCGAACGCGCGCCACGTCCCGCGCTCGCGAGGAGGCTGGAGCGGGTAGGCGGATCTGCGCGTGGATTGCTGCCGGTTCATTGCGATTTGACGAGGAGGCCGACGCGCTTGACGCCGCGCGCCTTCAGATCGGACATCACGGTCATGACGGCATCGTACTGCACGGTCTTGTCGGCTGCGATCACGACCGGCTGGTCAGGGTGATCGGCCTGACGGGCCGAGATGAAGCTGTCGAGCTCGGCCTTCGTCATCGTGTCTTCCTGGGTCGCGCCCGAGTCGCCCTTGTACTTGACGCTCATCGTGCGGTCGGCCTTGATGTTGACGACGACGGGCGGCGTCTGCTCCTGCGGCGCGGCGTTGCCGACGGTCGGCAGGTTGATGATCGACGGGGCGACGAGCGGTGCGGTGACCATGAAGATCACGAGCAGCACCAGCATCACGTCGATGTACGGCACGACGTTGATGTCGGCCATCGCGCGGCGCGAGCGGCCGCCGCGCATGCTGGATCGGATGGGGCTTCCTGCCATGGCGCGCTCCTTACTGGGCCTGACGCTGCAGGATGTTCGAGAACTCTTCGATGAAGGTCTCGAAGCGGATCGCGAGGCGGTCGATGTCGTGCGCGTAGCGGTTGTACGCGACCACCGCCGGAATCGCGGCGAACAGGCCGATCGCTGTGGCGACGAGCGCCTCGGCGATGCCCGGCGCGACGTTCGCGAGCGTGGCCTGCTGCACGTTCGCGAGGCCGCGGAACGAGTTCATGATCCCCCAGACCGTGCCGAACAGACCGATGTACGGGCTGACCGAGCCGACCGACGCGAGGAATGCGAGGTTGGCTTCGAGCACGTCCATTTCACGCTGGAACGACGCGCGCATCGCGCGGCGCGCGCCATCGAGCACGAGGCCCGGATCGCTGAGGCGCTTTTCCTTCGCCTTCAGGAATTCGCGCATCCCCGATTCGAAGATCCGCTCGAGTGCGCCGATCGTGTGGCGGTTGTTGGCTGCGCTCTGGTACAGCGCCTGCAGGTCGCCGCCCGACCAGAAATCCTTCTCGAAGCGTTCGGTCTGGGCACGCGCGCGGCGGATCGCGAACCACTTGCGGAAGATGAAGGTCCACGACATCAGCGACAGCAGCAGCAGCAGTCCCATCACCGCCTGGGCCAGCACGCTCGCGTTGAGGACGAGGGAAATGATCGACAGGTCTTGAACAGTATTCATAGAGGTTTGAGTAACGTCCCTTCGGGGGTGCCCGGCAAGGGCGTCCGGCGTGCGTGCGGCGCGGCGCGCCGGCCATGCCTGACGCCGAACCTTGCTTAGTATCGAATCAGAACGGCAAGTTCATAGGCTTTGTCTAAACGGGGCTCATGCGCGCTTCGTTGACAAACCAGTCTGCCCGGCGTCGATGACGGGCCCGCGTTGCAACGCGTCGAGCACGACCGGCGGGATGGCCGCGGGCCGGATGCCGTGGCGGTCGACGCAGCCGAGGCGGATATGCCCGGCCACGAGCAGTGTGTCGCCACACCAGGCTTCCTGCGTGAATTCCACCGAGGCGCGGCCGATGCGTCCGGGCCGGCTCGTGATCGTCAGCGTGTCGTCGAGTCGCGCCGGCGCGCGGTAGTCGAGCGACGTGCTGCGCACGATGAAGATCGCACCGGTGTCGTCGGCGAGCCGACGCTGGTCGACGCCGCATGCACGGAGCCACTCGGTGCGGGCGCGCTCGAAGAACTTCAGGTAGTTGGCATAGAAGACGATGCCGCCTGCATCGGTATCCTCGTAGTACACGCGCACCGGCCAGGTAAAGCCGGACGGCGCTTCCGGGGAGCGGGTAGGCTGAGTCATGGCGCGCATTCTACCGGAAGGCAAAGGCCCGATTCGTAACCGATTCGTAACGGAATGTAGTGCGTCGTAGCACACCGCAGGCCGGCCGGAGGCGGGCCCGCGGCTGCGGGCGACGGGTCAGCCGCGATGGATCGTGAGGCCGGCCGGGGCTTGCGCGACCGGCATCATTTCGATCGTATTGATGTTGACGTGCGCGGGGCGCGTGGCGATCCAGTAGATCGTATCCGCGATGTCCTCGGCCGTGAGCGGCTGGACGTTCTGGTAGACGTTCGCCGCCTTTGCATCGTCGCCGCGGAAGCGGACGTTCGAGAATTCCGTGCCGCCGCACAGGCCCGGTTCGATGTCGGTGACGCGCAACGGCGTGCCGATCAGGTCGGTGCGCAGGTTCAGGCTGAATTGTCTGACGAAAGCCTTGGTCGCGCCGTATACGTTTCCGCCCGGATACGGATAGGTGCCGGCCACCGAGCCCAGATTGAAGATATGGCCGCGGCCGCGCGCGATCATGCCCGGCAGCAACGCGTGCGTGACGGTCACGAGGCCCGAGCAGTTCGTGTCGATCATCGTCTGCCACTCGTCGAGGCTCGCCTTCTGGGCCGGCTCGACGCCGAGCGCGAGGCCGGCGTTGTTGACGAGCACGTCGAGCGCCGCGAATTCGGCGGGAAGGGCGGCCGGCACGGCTTCGACGGCCGCGCGGTCGCGCACGTCGAGCTCGAACGGCAGCAGCGCGTCGCCGAGTTCGGCCGCGAGCGCATCGAGGCGATCCTTGCGGCGTGCAGTGGCGACGACTCGATGGCCGCCCTTGACGAAGGCACGGGCGATGGCGGCGCCGAAGCCGGCGGACGCACCTGTGACGAACACGATCATTGCTGCTCCTGGTCGGTAACGGAATAGCGGGTGGAATCCCGCAAGCCTACTGAGAATGCCGCACCGCGGCAAGACGGCAAAGCGTGTCGGCACGGGCGCGTAGAGTCTGGCCCTTATTGTTTGAGGCGCCCTGTCGTGCGGTTGCCTATTCATGACGCATCCAATACACTAATGCGCTCATCACCCCTGCGTGACTGGCGATAGAACCCTCAGGGTTCAAGGTGGAGCATCCCACCGTGAAGCGCGGGGCGCCGTTTTTGCCGTTCGCCTGGGCAGCCGTTGTGCGCCGTCGCGTGCATCGCCGGTGGCTGTCCTGCCTCGCGTCATACGGATTCTTCCGCCACGTCGAGCTGGTCTCGCCAGCAGCGCACCGTACTCGGCCACTCCGGTCAACCTGTACACACTTAACGGAAACCGTATGTTTGACAGAGCCCAAAGCACCATCGCGAACGTCGATCCCGAAATCTTTGCAGCGATCGAGCAGGAAAACCGCCGCCAGGAAGATCACATCGAGCTGATTGCGTCGGAAAACTACACGAGCCCGGCCGTGATGGCCGCGCAGGGCTCGCAGCTCACGAACAAGTACGCGGAAGGGTATCCGGGCAAGCGCTACTACGGCGGTTGCGAGTACGTCGACGTGGTCGAGCAACTGGCGATCGATCGTGTGAAGCAACTGTTCGGTGCGGAAGCGGCGAACGTGCAGCCGAACTCGGGTTCGCAGGCGAACCAGGGCGTGTTCTTCGCGATGCTCAAGCCGGGCGACACGATCATGGGCATGAGCCTCGCGCATGGTGGCCACCTGACGCACGGCTCGCCGGTGAACATGTCGGGCAAGTGGTTCAACGTGGTGAGCTACGGCCTGAACGAAAACGAAGACATCGACTACGAAGCGGCCGAGAAGCTCGCGCAGGAACACAAGCCGAAGCTGATCGTCGCGGGCGCGTCGGCGTTTGCGCTGAAGATCGATTTCGAGCGTCTGGCGAAGATCGCGAAGTCGGTGGGCGCGTATCTGATGGTCGACATGGCGCACTACGCTGGCCTGATCGCGGCGGGTGTGTACCCGAACCCGGTGCCGCACGCGGATTTCGTGACGACGACGACGCACAAGAGCCTGCGCGGCCCGCGCGGCGGCGTGATCCTGATGAAGGCCGAGTACGAGAAGCCGATCAACTCGGCGATCTTCCCGGGCATCCAGGGCGGCCCGCTGATGCACGTGATCGCGGCGAAGGCGGTGGCGTTCAAGGAAGCGCTGTCGCCGGAGTTCAAGGAATATCAGCAGAAGGTGGTCGAGAACGCACGCGTGCTGGCCGAAACGCTGGTCAAGCGCGGGCTGCGGATCGTGTCGGGCCGCACCGAAAGCCACGTGATGCTGGTCGACCTGCGCGCGAAGAACATCACGGGCAAGGCAGCGGAAGCGGCGCTCGGCGCGGCGCACATCACGGTGAACAAGAATGCGATCCCGAACGATCCGGAAAAGCCGTTCGTGACGAGCGGTGTGCGCCTGGGTTCGCCGGCGATGACGACGCGCGGCTTCGGGCCGGCGGAGGCCGAGCAGGTGGGCAACCTGATCGCCGACGTGCTGGAGAACCCGGAAGACGCAGCGACGATCGAGCGCGTGCGCGCGCAGGTCGCCGAGCTGACCAAGCGTTTCCCGGTCTATCGCTGATCGCCGATGCGCTGCCCGTTCTGCCGGCATGACGACACGCAGGTCGTCGACTCGCGCGTGTCCGAAGATGGCGCCGCGATTCGCCGGCGCCGTCGCTGCTCGGCTTGCGACAAGCGCTTCACGACGTACGAGCGGGTCGAACTGAACCTGCCGGCCGTCGTGAAGAAGGACGGCAGCCGCACGGAATTCGACCGTCGCAAGATCGTCGCCAGCATGCAACTCGCGCTGCGCAAGCGGCCGGTTGCCGCCGACGCGATCGACGCGGCGGTCGCCCGTATCGAGTATCAACTGCTCGCGACTGGCGAGCGCGAAGTGCGTAGCGAGAAGCTGGGCGAACTCGTGATGAACGAGTTGCGCGGCCTCGATACGATCGCCTATGTCCGCTTCGCATCGGTATATCGCCGGTTCGAGGACGTTTCCGAATTTGCCGACGTGATCGAAGAGTTCCGTCGCGCCTCTCCCGCCAAGACCCCACGTAAGCGCTGACGCGCTGCGTTCGTTCATCGTCTGCCCCGTTGGTTCGATTCGCGCCGATTGTGTCGGTTGCGATCGCATGTCGCCAGTCGGCCGTTCGGCAAATGGCGCCCGTCCGCACGCGCCGCTACAGTCATCGCATCACCGTGGCGGAGGACGATTGCGATGGAACGGGGCGTTCAACCCTTGAAGCATGTGCTGCAACGACCGGGCGGATTCACGCTCGTCGAGCTGATGGTCGCCATGTCACTGGTGGCGGGGCTCGCGCTCTATGCGGTGCCCACCTTCGACCAGTGGCGTATGCGCGAACGCGTGGATGCCCGCTCGCGGGCGCTGCTCGGGGCGCTGTCGTTTGCGCGTACCGAGGCAACGCGTCTCGGCGCGCGCGTCACGCTGTGTCGCGCCGGGCGTGACGGCGCATGCCTGCGTGCCGGTGAGCGATGCGATCCGGCCGAATGGTCGTGCGAGTGGATTGTCAGCGGGCAGGTCAACGGGCAGTCGCGTGTGCTGCGGCGCTATCCGCGCGATGCCGACGTGGCCGTCGCAGGTGCCGCGCACGAGCTGACGTTTGCTCCGCCGGTCGGTCAGTCGATCGGCGGAATCCGGCGTTTCGAACTGCATCCACGGCGCAGCGTGTCCAGCGCCGACGATGCGCGCGCGTCGCGTTGCGTCCGGATTGCGGCGGGCGGCCGCGCACGGCTGGTCGCCGGCCGCTGCGACGCGGCGTGATCGCCGTGCGCAGTGCCATGCGCGGCACGTCGCTGATCGAGGCGACGCTGGCCATCGCGTTGCTCGCTACCGTGATGCTGGCCGTGGTCGGCAGCCAGCTCACGATGGCGCGTGTGCAGCGCACGACGATCTGGCGCGAACGCGCGCTGTGGCTGGCCGATGCACGTATCGAGCGTCTGCATGCCGCCGCGGCCGATGACGGCCTCGTAGCGCTGGCGGCTGCATCGTTGCCGGGCGGCGCGATGACGCTCGATGGCGGGCCGGGGGGTATCCGTTACGTGGTCGTCGGCTGGCGTGGCGGCAATCAGGGTGCGTCGCCGGGCTGCGGTGCGACGGGGACGTCGATGCAGCCGCCATCGTGTGTCCGGATGCCCTTTCGGGATAGCGCCGTCGATGAACGCTGATCGCCGTACGCGTGGCCATACGCTGCTCGAAGTGCTGATTGCGATGACCGTCGGGCTTCTCGTGCTCGCAGCGGCCGGTGCGCTGTACCACGCGCAACGTATTGCGCAGCGTCGCGCGGAAGACGGGTTCAGGATGCGCGACGCCGCCGCGACCGCGCTGATGCTGATCGGCCAGCAGATCCAGATGGCAGGATTCCGGCCGCTCGATGCCGAAGCGGCTTCGTCGTTGCCGCCGGTGTTCGGCTGTTCGGCGGCGCGCGTGCGCGGTAGTGGCGCACAGGTGCGCTGCGAGCCTGCGCGTCTGTCGTCGGATGCGGTGCTGGTCAGGTATGTCGGCGATTCCGTCTCGACGTGGGCGACGGTGAGCGGCCAGGTGTCGGACTGCCTCGGGCAGGGTGTCGGCGTGCCGGGCGAACCGGCGCCGGTGGAGAATCGCTTCGATGCGCATGTCAGCCCGTCGACGGGCGAGCCCGAACTGTACTGCGAGGGAAGCGGCCGTCCGGGTACGCCGCAGCCTATCGTGGCGGGAATCGATCAGTTGCGCATGCGCTATTTGCGTCGCGGCACCATGCAATTCGTCGACGCCGAGGCGATACGTGCCGACGACTGGCGCGATGTCGTCGCCGTGCATGTCTGCGTGCGGGCGCGCGGCGAACCGATGCGCGAACCGACGCGGCAAATCGACTGCGACGGCCGCGTCGCCGTTGCACCGGACGGCCGCGCACGGTTGACGCTCGATCGCATCATCGCGTTGCGGAACGTCGCGCTCGCATCCGATGTTGCGTTGCTCGATGCGACTCAAGCACGCGAGGGGGCGCGATGACTGAAGCAGCGCAGTACGCGCGAGACGACATCTCCCGACGCGTGACGGCACGGCACGGCCATGAGCGCATCGTCGCCAATGATGACGACCCGCAGCAGACCGCATGTGCCGGCGTTCCGGCGGCGGGTCCCCGCGAGCCACGCATGCATTTCCGACCTGCTCGCCGCGCGTGGCGTCGCGACGCAGGTCTTGCCTTGCCTGCGGTGATCGCGGTCGGCGCAGCAGTCGCGGCACTGACCGGCACATGGTTCGACGCCGCATTGACGGAGTCGCGCCGTACCCGCGCGTTGTCGGATCGGTTGATCGCGTTCCACGCGGCCGATGCCGCGCTGGCCGCGTGCACCGTACGATTGCTGCGCGGCTCGGCGCCGTATGTGAACGAAAGCGTATCGCACGCGGAGCCCGGCGCATGGCGACACATGCCGCCGCTGGCGGTTGCCGAAGCGTTCGCGCCATTCGCCGAATGGCCGATGGCCGCGCAGCCGCCGCGATGCCTAATCGAGGCGTGGCGGCGTCCGGCACGGCAGGCCGGCGACCGCGCTTACCTGGTCACCGCGCGTGGCGTCGGCGCGCACGCGTCGAGCGCCGTCTGGCTGCAACATCAGGTCGTAATACGCGACGGTCATATCGTCGAGTTGCGCTGGCGTCGTGTCGCGGCGGTACTCCGATGAACGGCCGCCTGCCCCGGTGCCGCTCGGCCGGATTCACGCTGATCGAGCTGATGATCGTGCTCGCGATCGTCGCCGTGCTGGCCGGGTGGGGGATCCCGTCGTATCGAGAACATGTCGTTCGGGTTCACCGTGCGTCGGCGGTGTCTGCGCTGTACCGTGCGGCCCAATATCTTGAAACGCTGGACGGTGCGCCGCCTGCGGCGTTGCCGGACGCGTTCGCGCAGGCGCCGCCGGACGGGCATGCCGTGTATCGATTGACGCTCGGGCGGCCGGATGGCGACGGTTCACCGGTGAGCTATGAACTGGCGGCGACGCCGCTCGACACCGGTCCGATGCGCGACGATGCATGCGGCACGTTCACGTTGCGCTCGGACGGGACGAAAGGCAACGCAGGAAGCGATGGCGCCGACGAACCGGGCGCTGTCTGCTGGGGCGTGCGCTAAGTGCGCAAGGAAGGCGCGCAGCGGCGCATGGCCGTGCGCGGGATGTTGACGGTCAGTCGTCATGTGCGTCGAGCCCGCGTTCGTCGCGAGACTGCTTCCAGATCCGGTAGACCTCCCATGCGGCGAAGCCGAGCGTGCCCCACTTCAACGCAGGGCCCGCGCTCGCACGCAGCAGCGAGCGAACGGGTTTCGCAAGCACGAGCGACGCGAGCGAGCTCAACATTGGATACTGGTTGACGAGCTGGCCGAGGCTTGCGTTCAGGTTCTTGGCTGACTGGCCGAACCTGCTGGTCGACAGCCCGGGGATGAACACCTTGAGCCAGCTGAAGCGCGTGACGGCCTGACGCATTTCGGCGGCGGCTTCCGCGAGTTCGAGCCGCTCGACTTCGGATCGCAGGATCAGCAATTCCTTGCGGAGCGCGCGATGCTGCGACGCACTCCAGTTCGATCGCGACGAAGGGGAGCGGGAGGGATTGCCCGTGATGTTCTGGCTCATGGCGCGTCGGCGAAGTAGGTGGGAGGGATGAGCGCGAAGGCGTTCACGGCTTGCCGCGGAACAGGTCGCGATCTTTCTCGAGCTCGGCGAGCGTCGCCTCGAACACGGTCGGCGCGTCGCGCAGGCCCGAGCGCGCCTTCAGCGCGCATGCGATGCCGCCAATGGCATACAGCGCGGTGATCGCGGCGAGCGCCTGCCAGCGGTAGGTATCCCAGAACGCGATCGCGATCAGCACGGTCAGGCTGATGAGCGCCATCGTCGCGAGCATCATCGCGGCGAGTCCGAGGAACAGCACGCCCATCAGGCGCTCCTTCTCCTCGGCAAGCTCGATGCCCACCAGTTCGAGGCGCGTCTGCAGAAGGCCGATGGCGGAGCCGACGAGGCGGCGCAGCGGTCCTTGACCGGACGGCTGCGAGGGGGTGTCTGTCGTCATGGGTGAGGTGCTTGCGCGTGCAGTAAGCAGCTAGGACAAAGCCGGCCGGCGCGGGCCGGCAGGCTTCGACGCCCGCAGGCCGCAACGCGGCCTGCGGGACGAAACAGCGCAGAGCGCGTTACTTGCGGTTGATCAGCAGGCCGATCAGCACGCCGACGCCGGCGGCCACGCCGATCGACGTCCACGGATGCTCGTGCACGTAGTCGTCGGTCGCGCGTGCAGCCTTCTTGCCTTTCTCGACCACCACGACCTGGACGTCGGCTGCCTTTTCCTTGGCCTGCTTCAGGCGCGACATGGCTTTCTCGCGCAGCTCGGCCGCACGGTCGCCCGTGCTGCTCGCCGCTTGCTTGAGCAGGTCTTCGGCGTCCGAGAGAACGGTTTTGATATCCGACATCAGTTTCTCCTTGTTGATTTCCGACATTGCAACTCCCTTCGTGCTGTCATGCTGCAGGTTCACATCGTAGCGAAACCCCTGCCTGCTGGCGAGCCGGGAAGACACACGGCGGCAGCGCAAGACTGCATGGTAAACGACTTGTAATCATGAACAGAGCGGCAAACGGGTTGAAAAGTTTCCACCGCGAGCTTCCGTCCTGCCATGACGCCGGGTAAAAATGACAAAAAAGTATGAATATCAAACGGAATAATCGTTCGCACGACCCATTGCTTCCCGTAAGCTGATGGACTGCCCCGCGCTGTCCAGCGCGCGGTTTCAACCAGCATCGTTCGAGGAGGGAACATCATGAGTCTGCGTCTTGGCGACATCGCACCGGATTTCGAGCAGGAATCGAGCCTGGGCACCATCAAGTTTCACGAGTGGCTCGGCAACAGCTGGGGCGTCCTGTTCTCCCATCCGGCCGACTACACGCCGGTGTGCACGACCGAACTCGGGCTGACCTCGAAACTGAAGGGCGAATTCGAGAAACGCAACGTGAAGGTGATCGCGCTGTCGGTCGACGGCGTCGAATCGCACAAGGGCTGGATCAACGACATCAACGAAACGCAGTCGACGGTCGTGGGCTTCCCGATCATCGCCGACGCGGATCGCAAGGTGTCGCAGCTGTACGACATGATTCACCCGAACGCGAACGAAACGCTGACGGTGCGTTCGCTGTTCGTGATCGACCCGAACAAGAAGGTGCGGCTCACGATCACCTATCCGGCCAGCACGGGGCGCAACTTCGACGAAGTGCTGCGCGTGATCGATTCGCTGCAACTGACCGATAATTACAAGGTCGCGACGCCCGGCAACTGGAAGGACGGCGACGATGTCGTGATCGTGCCGTCGCTGCAGGATCCGGAAGAGCTGAAGAAGCGCTTCCCGAAGGGCTTCAACGCGGTGCGTCCGTATCTGCGCCTGACGCCGCAGCCGAACAAGTAAGCATCGGCGGCCCGCGGCCGCGGCTGCGATGAAAAAAGCCCGCTCGGCAGTCATGCCGAGCGGGCTTTTGCTTGGGCGGCGTGCACGGCATCGCTGCCGCGCGTCATGGCCGGATCATCAGAAGAATGCCTGGATGCCCGTCTGCGCGCGGCCGAGGATCAGCGCGTGGATGTCGTGCGTGCCTTCGTACGTGTTGACCACTTCGAGGTTCACGAGGTGGCGCGCGACGCCGAATTCGTCGGAGATGCCGTTGCCGCCGAGCATGTCGCGCGCGAGGCGGGCGATGTCGAGCGCCTTGCCGCACGAATTGCGCTTCATGATTGACGTGATCTCGACGGCGGCCGTGCCTTCGTCCTTCATCCGGCCGAGGCGCAGCACGCCTTGCAGGCCGAGCGTGATTTCGGTCTGCATGTCGGCGAGCTTCTTCTGGATCAACTGGTTCGCGGCGAGCGGCCGGCCGAACTGCTGGCGGTCGAGCACGTACTGACGCGCGGTGTGCCAGCAGGACTCGGCGGCGCCGAGCGCGCCCCACGCGATCCCGTAGCGCGCCGAGTTCAGGCAGGTGAACGGGCCGCGCAGGCCGCTCACGTTCGGCATCAGGTTCTCTTCGGGCACGAACACCTCGTCGAGGACGATTTCGCCGGTGATCGATGCGCGCAGCCCGACCTTGCCGTGGATCGCCGGCGCCGACAGGCCTTTCCAGCCCTTCTCGAGGATGAAGCCGCGGATCGCGTCCTTGCCGTTCTCTTCCAGCTTGGCCCATACGACGAACACGTCGGCGATCGGCGAGTTGGTGATCCACATCTTCGCGCCGGACAGCGCGTAGCCGCCCGGCACCTTCTTCGCGCGCGTGACCATGCTGCCCGGATCGGAGCCGTGGTTCGGCTCGGTCAGGCCGAAGCAGCCGATCCATTCGCCGGTCGCGAGCTTCGGCAGGTATTTCTGCTTCTGCGCGTCGGAGCCGAATTCGAAGATCGGCACCATCACGAGCGACGACTGCACGGACATCATCGACCGGTAACCGGAATCGACGCGCTCGACTTCGCGCGCGATCAGCCCGTAGCTCACGTAGTTGAGGCCGGGGCCGCCGTATTCCTCGGGAATCGTCGGGCCGAGCAGGCCGAGCTCGCCCATCTCGCGAAAGATGGCCGCGTCGGTGCGTTCGTGGCGGAACGCTTCGGTGACGCGCGGCGCGAGCTTGTCCTGTGCGTACGCCTGCGCGGCATCGCGGACCATTCGCTCTTCTTCGGTCAGTTGCTGGTCGAGCAGCAGCGGATCGTCCCAATGAAAAGTTGCAGCACTCATCGTCTCATCTCCTGTCGGCCCGAGTTGGCGCTTCAGCGCTTACTCGGGCCCCATGCTTCGCGGTCGGCCAGAGTGGGCGCTTCAGCGCCGACTCGGGCCCCATGCTTTACGGTCGGTTGGAGCTGGCGCTTCGACGCCGGCCCCGAGCCCGTGCTTTCAGTCGGGCAGAAGTCGCGCTTCAGCGCTTGCTCCGGGCTGATGCCTGAAGTTCGCTTGACTTGCGTTCCGCTGTGCGGAACAATGTTTTGCAAATCGACCTCAGTGTAGCACCGGATGACACTTTCAACCATCGACGACACCACGATCGACGAGCGCAAGTTCGTCGTCGCGCTCGCGCGCGGGCTCGACCTGCTGCGCGCCTTCCGGCCCGGCGAGACGATGCTGGGCAATCGCGATTTCGCGGAACGCACGGGGCTGCCGAAGGCGACGGTGAACCGGCTGGCCTATACGCTGACCGTACTCGGCTATCTGCGCTACGACGAGACGCTCGGCAAGTATGCGCTGGACGCGGGCGTACTGTCGCTCGGCTACGCGCTGCTGTCGGGCTCTGGCACGATCGATCTCGCGCGGCCGCACATGCAGGCGCTCGCCCGCGAGATCGGCGCGGCCGTGTCGCTCGGCTGCCGCGACGGGCTCGACATGATCTATCTGGAGACGATCCGCAGCGAGACCGCGCTGACGCTCGGGCTCGCGCCCGGTTCGCGGCTGTCGATGCTGACGAGCTCGATGGGGCGCGCGTATCTGGCCGTGCAGCCGGAGGACGTGCGCCGCGCGCTCTATGCCGAACTGCACCGCGCGGCCGGCGGCGCGGCCGACGCCGATGCGCTCGTCGCCGCCGCGCAGCAGGCGGTGGCCGAATTCTCGGCGGGCGGTTGCTGCTATTCGTTCCGCGCGTGGCACGCTGATGTGAACGCGGCGGCCGTGCCGTTTCGCGAGCCGCGCGAGGGGCGCTGGCTGATCCTGAGCTGCAGCGGCCCGGCGTCGTCGATGGACGAAGACGTGTTTCGCACGCAGGTCGGGCCGCAACTGAAGGCGCTCGCGCAGCGGCTCGGGCAGACGGTCTGAGCGCGACGAGCGCGCGGGCGTTGCCGTCGCGCGGCAACCGATCCGTGTGTGACGGATGTGGGCGCAGAGGCAATGCGCCGTCGTTGCGTATTGCGCGACGGGCGAACCGCGCTCATCATCGTTCGCCTGCTTCCCGACGACGAGGTCTGCGATGGCGCACCCCGAACCGATGGAAGGCGGATGCGCGTGCGGCGCGATCCGCTACCGTATCGCCGGCGTTCCCACCGACGCCGGCTTCTGCCACTGCCGGCTCTGCCAGCGCACGACCGGCGCGGCGGTCGTCGCATCGGCATCGGTGCCGATCGACGCATTCGAATATTTGCGGGGCGAACCGACCGTCTACGCGTCGAGCGCATGGGGCGAGCGGCGCTTCTGCGGCCGTTGCGGCGCGCAGCTCGAATACCGGCGCTCTGACGCGCCGCGGACGGTCGAGATCAATTACGCGACGCTCGACGAGCCGTCGCGGCTGCGTCCGGCTTGGCACGTCTGGTACGGCGATCGTTTCCCGGGCATCGAGATCGACGACGATCTACCGAAGTACGACGACGGCGGCACAGAATAGCCGGCACATCGGCGCCGATGCGCCAGTGCCGGGCTCGCGCGCAAGCGCGTTCGACTTTTCTGCGAGAACGAAAGAGGAACCGGCCGACGTCGAGCGACGCGTGTACTGAAACCCGATTCCCGAGGCAACCCGACACCGGCATCCGCCATCCGGCGCGCCGCGCTCCGCGTGCGCTTCTCCCGCCGATCGCTCAGGCCGTCACCACCTTCGCGAACACCGGCCCCTGCATGAACCGCACGTCGTGCTGGCGCAGCAGCTCGCACTGCGTCTCGTCGACCACGCCGTCGAAGATCAGTGGAATCCGCACGCGCTGCGCGTAGGCGACGAGCGCCTTGACCATCCCGTCGCGCAATGCGATGCCCGCATCCATCTTGATGTAGTCGGGGCGCGCCATGTCCGATTCGACCGCGAGGATGCGGCCCGGGTCGGGCAGCTTGTCCGCGACCTTGAAGCCGTGATGCTGATAGCTGCGCGTCAGGTAGCCGAGGAACGTCTTGTGGGCGACCGCGACCGCCGGCAGCTCGATCACGATCCGCTCGGGCGGCAGTCCGAAGCGCTGCAGCACCGACGAGAAATGCTTGCCGTGGTCGTACTTCACGCTCTTGAGCAGCCGCTCGTGCACGCGCAGGAACAGCAGCCCGTGACGCTGCGCCCCGAAGAAATTGATCGCGTGCAGCGCGCGCGACAGGCGGTCGATCGCGACCAGCGTCTGGTCGTCGACGGCCGCGTCGACCGGGTCGTGCTGCGCGCCGGTGACGAGCGTGACGGCCTGGAAGCCGAGCTCGTCGCCGTAGCGCTCGATCGCGTCGGCGAACGACGTCGATTGCGGCGCGCCGGGCATCGTCACGTCGTAGATCGGCTCGTACGCGCTGGCGAGCGTGCGCTCGGGCAGATTCGCGCACGCGGTGCCGCCTTCGGCAAGCGCGAGGTGTTCCCGCAGATACGGCAGCTGCCCGGCACGGGTGACCAGCTCGGGGATGGTAGGCGGAATCATCGGCGTGAAAAGGAAAAATGGCGGCCGAAAGGGCCGCCTCGTTGACTTGATATTAGCAGCGCGCGCCGCGCTCGGCTTGGCGTTTCACTCATATGGTTATCCCGTCCCCGAGCGAACGCCTAGGGTTTACGTTGATTTCACTATTCGTAATTGGTTTTACTATTCGTAAATTCAGTATTTGTCGCCGATCAAGAAATGCGGCATGCGGGCGCCCCGAGACGGCGCCGTTTACGAATCAACAGGAAGCAAGGAGCGAGACGTGGCGGTTGTTGACAGGACAGGCGGGCAGGCGCGCCGCGAGGAGACGGACGGAGCGACGGGCGCGGCGGTGCGCGCACGGCGGGGTTGACGCGCGGATGGCGACCATGAGCATCGATTACCAGACGCTGAAGTTCGAGTACCGCGCCCGCGCGCACGACGCGGCCGTCCACCCGGTGATCGTCGTCGGCGCGGGCCCGGTGGGCCTGGCCGCCGCGATCGACCTCGCGCAGCAGGGCGTGCCGGTCGTGCTGCTCGACGACGACGACACGCTGTCGACCGGCTCGCGCGCGATCTGCTTCGCGAAGCGCACGCTCGAGATCTTCGACCGGCTCGGCTGCGGCGAGCGCTTCGTCGACAAGGGCGTGAGCTGGCACGTCGGCAAGGTGTTCCTGCAGGACGAACAGCTTTACGCGTTCGACCTGCTGCCCGAGGAGGGGCATGCGCGCCCCGCGTTCATCAACCTGCAGCAGTACTACGTCGAAGGCTATCTGGCCGATCGCGCGTTCGAGCTGCCGAACATCGACATCCGCTGGAAGCACAAGGTGACGGGCGTCGACCAGTCGGCCGAACACGCGGTGCTGACGATCGAGACGCCGGACGGCGTCGCGACGCTGCGCGCGCAGTACGTGATCGCGGCCGATGGCTCGCGCAGCCCGATGCGCACGATGATGGGTCTCGAAAGCCGCGGCCGCACGTTCAAGGACCGCTTCCTGATCGCCGACGTGAAGATGAAGGCGGAGTTTCCGACCGAGCGCTGGTTCTGGTTCGACCCGCCGTTTCACCGCAACCAGTCGGTGCTGCTGCACCGCCAGCCGGACAACGTGTGGCGTATCGACTTCCAGCTCGGCTGGGATGCCGACCCGGTCGCCGAGAAGCAGCCGGAGCGCGTGATCCCGCGCGTGCGTGCGCTGCTCGGCGCGGACGTCGAGTTCGAGCTCGAATGGGTGAGCGTCTATACGTTCCGCTGCCAGCGGATGGATACGTTCCGGCACGGCCGTGTGCTGTTCGCGGGCGATTCGGCGCACGGCGTGTCGCCGTTCGGCGCGCGCGGCGCGAACAGCGGCGTGCAGGACGCGGACAATCTCGCGTGGAAGCTGAAGCTGGTGCTCGACGGCCGCGCGCACGACCGCCTGCTCGACACCTATGCGAGCGAGCGCGAGTTCGCGGCCGACGAGAACATCCGCAACTCGACGCGCTCGACTGACTTCATCACGCCGAAGAGCGCGGTGTCGCGCGTGTTCCGCGACGCGACGCTGAAGCTCGCGCGCGACTGCGAGTTCGCACGCAAGCTGGTGAACAGCGGGCGCCTGTCGGTGCCGGCCGTGCTGACCGATTCGCCGCTCAACACGCCGGACCGCAACGGCGACACGTTTGCGTGCGCGATGTGGCCGGGCGCGGCGGCGGCCGATGCGCCGGTGCGTGCGCAGGGCGCGTCGGGCTGGCTGCTGCAGCATCTGCGCGGCGGCTTCACCGGGCTGCTGTTCGGATTGCCGGGCGATGCGGCCGCGCTCGCGCAGGCCGTCGACGGTCTCGCGCTGCCGGTGCGGCCGGTGCTCGTCGTGCCGGCCGGGCACGCGCAGCCGGCGGCCGGCGTCGACGTCGTGGAGGACGTCGACGGGCTCGCCGCGCAGCGCTACGACGCGCAGCCCGGCACGTTCTACCTGCTGCGGCCCGACCAGCACGTCTGCGCCCGCACGCGCACGCTCGACCGTCAGGCGATCGCCGACGCACTGGCGCGCGCGAGCTGCGCACGCTGAATACGACAAAGACACCGGAGACACCGTCATGCCCCCACTCGATACCCGCCCGCGCCTGACCGACCCCGATGCGTTCTACGAAGCGCTGATCGACATGCATCGCGACCTGTCGGATGCCGACAGCCAGCTCGTCAACGCGAAGCTGATCCTGTTGCTCGCGAACCAGGTCGGTGACGCCGACGTGCTGCGCGAAGCGATGGCGCTCGCGCGCCAGGGCGTGACACCGTCCGTGCATCCGGCCGCCGAGGTGGCGCGATGAGCGCGGCGGCCGATACGCGCGTGCTCGAAGTCGAGCGCGTGATCGACGAGACCCATCGCCAGGGTTTTCACTGGATGCTGCTCGCGCTGTGCGGGCTGTGTCTCGTGATCGACGGTTTCGATGCGCAGGCGATGGGCTACGTCGCGCCGAGCGTGATCGCCGAATGGGGTGTGCCGAAGCAGGCGCTCGGGCCCGTGTTCAGCGCGAGCCTGTTCGGGATGCTGCTCGGCGCGCTCGGGCTGTCGGTGCTGGCCGACCGGATCGGGCGGCGCCCGGTGCTGATCGGCTCGACGCTGTTCTTCGCGGTGACGATGCTCGCGACGCCGTTCGCGGGCTCGATTCCCGTGCTGATGGCGCTGCGCTTCGTCACGGGGCTCGGCCTCGGCTGCATCATGCCGAACGCGATGGCGCTGGTCGGCGAGTTCAGCCCGGCCGCGCATCGCGTGAAGCGGATGATGATCGTGTCGTGCGGCTTCACGCTCGGCGCGGCGCTCGGCGGCTTCATCAGCGCGGCGCTGATTCCGGCGCTCGGCTGGCGTTCGGTGTTCTTCGTCGGCGGCGCGGTGCCGCTCGTGCTGACGATCGCGATGGTCGCGCGGCTGCCGGAGTCGCTGCAGTTCCTGGTGCTGAAAGGGCGCGTCGCGCAGGCGCGCGACTGGCTCGCGCGGTTCGCGCCGGAAGCCGGCATCGATGCGGATACGCGGCTCGTCGTGCGCGAGCGCGCGGCGAGCGGCGCGCCGGTGGCCGAACTGTTCCGCCATGGCCGCCTGCCGGTCACGCTGCTGCTGTGGGCGATCAGCTTCATGAACCTGATCGATCTGTACTTCCTGTCGAACTGGCTGCCGACCGTGATGCGCGAAGCCGGCTATTCGCCGGGTACGGCGGTGATCGTCGGCACGGTGCTGCAGACGGGCGGCGTGATCGGCACGCTGTCACTCGGCTGGTTCATCGAACGTTACGGCTTCGTGCGCGTGCTGTTCGTCTGCTTCGCATGCGCGGCCATGTCGGTGGGACTGATCGGCTCGGTCGCGCATGCGCTGCCGTGGCTGCTGGTCGTCGTGTTCGCGGGCGGGTTCTGTGTGGTCGGCGGGCAGCCGGCCGTGAACGCGCTCGCGGGCCAGTATTACCCGACGTCGCTGCGCTCGACGGGCATCGGCTGGAGCCTCGGCATCGGCCGGATCGGCTCGGTGCTCGGGCCGCTCGTCGGCGGACAACTGATTGCGCTCAACTGGAGCAACGGCGCGCTGTTCCACGCGGCCGCGGTGCCCGTGCTGTGCTCGGCGCTGTTCGTGCTGGGCTTGGCCGGGGTCACGCGGCGCAGCGGCGCGCAGGCGCCGAACGCCGCCCTGAATTGATGGAGAAAGGAAACGATGACGCTTGACCTGTCGAAACCGGCGACCGCCGGCTACCTGAGCGGTTTTGCGAACGAGTTCGCGACCGAGGCGCTGCCCGGTGCATTGCCGCACGGCCGCAACTCGCCGCAGCGCGCGCCGTACGGACTGTACGCGGAGCAGCTGTCGGGCACGGCGTTCACCGCGCCGCGCGGCCACAATCGCCGCTCGTGGCTGTACCGGATTCGCCCGGCCGCCGTGCACCGGCCGTTCGAGCCGTATGCGGGCGCGCAGCGGCTCGTGTCGGAATTCGGCGATTCGGCCGACGTGCCGCCGACGCCGCCGAACCAGCTGCGCTGGGACCCGCTGCCGATGCCGGTCGAGCCGACCGATTTCGTCGACGGCCTCGTGACGATGGCCGGCAACGGGTCGGCCGCCGCGATGAACGGCTGCGCGATCCACCTGTATGCGGCGAACCGCTCGATGCAGGACCGCTTCTTCTACAGCGCGGACGGCGAGCTGCTGATCGTGCCGCAGCAGGGGCGGCTGTTCATCGCGACGGAATTCGGCCGGCTCGACGTCGAGCCGTTCGAGATCGCGGTGATTCCGCGCGGCGTGCGTTTCACCGTCGCGCTGCCGGACGGCGATGCGCGCGGCTATATCTGCGAGAACTTCGGTGCGCTGCTGCGCCTGCCGGATCTCGGCCCGATCGGCTCGAACGGGCTCGCGAACCCGCGCGATTTCCTGACGCCGCAGGCCGCCTACGAAGACCGCGAAGGCGCGTTCGAGCTGATCGCGAAGCTGAACGGGCGCCTGTGGCGCGCGGACATTGGCCATTCGCCGCTCGACGTCGTCGCGTGGCACGGCAACTACGCACCGTATAAGTACGATCTGCGCCAGTTCAACACGATCGGCTCGATCAGCTTCGACCATCCCGATCCGTCGATCTTCCTCGTGCTGCAGGCGCAGAGCGACACGCCGGGCGTCGACACGATCGACTTCGTGATCTTCCCCCCGCGCTGGCTCGCGGCCGAGGATACGTTCCGCCCGCCGTGGTTCCACCGCAACGTCGCGAGCGAGTTCATGGGGCTCGTGCACGGCGCGTACGACGCGAAGGCCGAAGGCTTCGTGCCGGGCGGCGCGAGCCTGCACAACTGCATGTCGGGCCACGGGCCCGATGCGGACACGTTCGAGAAGGCGTCGGCGAGCGACACGACGAAGCCGCACAAGGTCGACGCGACGATGGCGTTCATGTTCGAAACCCGCACGCTGATCCGGCCGACGCGCTACGCGCTCGACACCGCGCAGCTGCAGGCCGACTACTTCGAATGCTGGCAAGGCATCAAGAAACACTTCAATCCGGAGCAAAAGTGAGCGATATCCAAGACTGGCGCGCGACGCTCGACCCGGCTCGCAAGAGCTGGATCGACACGGCGAACGATCCCGCGTGCGATTTCCCGATCCAGAACCTGCCGTTCGGAATCTTCAGCGATGCGAAGCAGGGCGTGCGCCGTGCCGGCGTTGCACTGGGCGACCAGATCGTCGATCTCGCGGCGCTCGCGCGTGCGGGCGTCGTGACGCTGCCGGCCGGCGCCGACGTGTTCGCCGCGCCGACGCTCAACGCGTTCGTCGCGCTCGGCCGCGATGCATGGCGCAGTGTGCGCTCGCAGCTGTCGGCGCTGTTCTCGCGCGACAACGCGACGCTGCGTGACGATGCGGCGCTGCGCGCGCAGGTGCTCGTCGCGCAGCGCGACGCGACGCTGCATCTGCCGGTCGAGATTCCCGGCTACACCGATTTCTATTCGTCGAAGGAGCACGCGACCAACGTCGGCTCGATGTTCCGTGATCCGAAGAATGCGCTGCTGCCGAACTGGTCGGAGATGCCGATCGGCTACAACGGCCGCGCGTCGTCGGTGGTCGTGAGCGGCACGCCGGTGCGGCGCCCGAACGGGCAACTGAAGCTGCCCGACCAGGAGCGTCCGGTGTTCGGCGCGTGCCGCAAGCTCGACATCGAACTGGAGACGGGCTTCATCGTCGGCAAGGGCAACGCGCTCGGTGAGCCGATCGCGTGCGAGGACGCGGAAGCGCATATCTTCGGGATGGTGCTGCTGAACGACTGGAGCGCGCGCGATATCCAGCAGTGGGAATACGTGCCGCTCGGGCCGTTCAATTCGAAAGGCTTCGCGACGACGATCTCGCCGTGGATCGTCACGCTCGACGCGCTCGAACCGTTCCGCGTCGCGCAGCCGGAGCAGTCGCCGCAGCCGCTCGCGTATCTGCGGCATGCGGGCAAGCATGCGTTCGATATCGCGCTGGAAGTGACGCTGCGCGCCGAAGGCGCGGCCGAGGCCACGTCGATCTGCCGTACCAACTTCAAGTACATGTACTGGACGATGGCGCAGCAGCTCGCGCATCACACGGTCGCCGGCTGCAACACGCGCGTGGGCGACCTGATGGGCTCGGGCACGATCAGCGGGCCGACGAAGGGTTCGTTCGGCAGCCTGCTCGAACTGACGTGGAACGGCAAGGAGCCGGTCGCGCTGAATGGCGGAGGCAGCCGCACGTTCATCGAGGACGGCGACGAGCTGACGCTCGCCGGCTGGTGTCAGGGCGAAGGGTATCGCGTCGGCTTCGGTACGTGTGCGGGCAAGATTTTGCCGGCGCGCAGCGTGTGACGGATCGCGGCGCGAAATGTGACGTATAGGTCACGCGCAGGTCACGCGTAGTCCGGAAGGACAGGACGGCCCGCATTGCGCGGGCGGTTTCGTTTACCGGGGAATGGGCGCGAGCGGACCGACGTGTACGGGTGCACGATGCTGCGCGCCAACGCCAACGCCAACGCCAACGCCAACGCCAACGCCAACGCCAACGCCAACCCGCATCAGACCGCGCGTTGCACCGCGGCGCGGCGCTCCCACAGCGCGGCCACGACGAACGCGGCGACACAGGCGACCAGCACGCCGATGAGCGCGTTGCTGCCCAGTTGCTCCATCAACGCGCCGGCAACCAGCGGGCCGCCGAAGCTTGCGGCGCTCCACGACGCCGACACGAGCGAACTCGCGGTGACGAGCGCCGCGCCGCGGAACCGTTCGCCGCACGCGACGAGCGACAGCGTATAGATGCTGCCGGCCGCCGCGCCGAGCACGAACAGCAGCGGCCAGCACAGCCACGGATTCGCGATCACGAACGGCAGCAGCGGCAGGCCGGCCAGCACGATCCAGCCGGCGCCGAGGTGCACGCGTTCGCGGCCGAGCTTGTCCGCGAGCCAGCCGATCGGGAACTGCATCGCGGTGTCGCCGAACAGCATGATCGACGCGAGCAGCACGGCGGTCGCGCTCGCGACACCGTGATCCATCGCGTAGAGCGGCAGCAGCGACAGCGCGAGCGTGTCGAACAGCGCGAAGAAACCGGTGCCGATGATCAGCGCGGGCATGCGCGGCAGCACCGCGCGCCAGCTATCGTGCGCTGCGTGATGCGCGTCGTCGCCGGCGAGCGGCGCACGGCGGATCGTCGCGAGCGTCGGCAGCGCGAGCAGGAACAGCGCGCCGCACAGCGCGAAGCGGATGCTCGTCGCGCCGGCGATCTGGCTGACGAGCACGGGGCCGGCCATCTGAAACAACGTGAAATTGGTCGCGTAGATCGCGACGACGCGGCCGCGTGTCGAATCGTCGGCGAGCTGGTTGACCCATGCTTCGCCGATCGTGAACAGCAGCATCAGCGCGGCGCCGCAGAGCACGCGCAGCACGCCCCACAGGATCAGATTCGACGTGAACTGCATCAGCGCGGTGGCCCCCGCGAGCAGCACGACCGACACGACGATCGCGCGGCGTGCGCCGATGTGCCGTGCGAGCGCGGTGACGAACGGCACGATCGCGAGGCCGCCAAGGGCCTGCGCGGCGGTCAGCATGCCGACGACGTTGGTGCCGTGCCCGGCTTCGGTCAGTGCGAGCGCGGTGAGCGGCAGCGTGGCGCCGGTCCCGAGGCCGACCACCGCGACGCTTAGGATCAGCGCGAGGAAATCGCGATTGAGAATGGCTTTCATCGGCCGCGATGCTACACCGCGACCGTTGAAAGGTCCATGAAGGCCATCAGGTTCGAATGGGGTTGCGTACGCAACGATCCCGGCAGGGTCGCGTTACACGTATTCGGTCGGGACGGCCACCGGCCGGCGTTCGAGCGACGCCGACCACAGCGTGAGCGCGAGCGCGGCGATCGCCATCGCGACGCCGACCCACGGCAGGCTCACGAGCGACACGCCCGAGCCGATCGCCATCCCGCCGAGCCACGCGCCGGTCGCGTTGCCGAGGTTGAACGCGCCCTGGTTGAGCGTCGACGCGAGGTTCGGCGCGTCGCTCGCGCGATCGACGATCATGATCTGCAGCGGCGGCACGATCGCGAACGCGAGGATGCCCCACACGAAGATCGTCGCGAGCGCGGCGAACGGCAGATGCATCGTGCCCGCGAACAGCGCGAGGACGATGCCGATCAGCGCGAGCGTCGCGATCAGCGACGGCATCCGGCGCCAGTCGGCGAGCTTGCCGCCGAGCGTGCCGCCCACGGTCAGGCCGAGGCCGAACAGCAGCAGCACGTAGGTGACCTGACGCGGCGAGAAACCCGTCACGTCCTCGAGGATCGGCGTGATGTAGGTGAACACGCTGAACAGGCTCGCGGACGCGAGCACGCTGATGCCGAGCACCATCAGCACCTGCGGATGCTTCAGCACGCTGAATTCGCGCGTGATGCTGGTGTCGGGCATCGCGAGGTTCTTCGGCAGGCACACCGCGAGCGCGGCGGCCGCGGCGATGCCGATGCCGGTGACGGCCCAGAACGTCGCGCGCCAGCCGAACGCCTGGCCGAGTGCGGTGCCGAGCGGCACGCCGAGCACGTTCGCGAGCGTGAGGCCGGTGAACATCAGCGCGATGGCCTGCGCGCGGCGGTTCGGCGCGACGAGGTTGCTCGCGACCACCGAACCGATCCCGAAGAACGCCCCGTGGCAGAACGCGGTGACGACGCGCGCGGCCATCAGCACCGCGTAGCCGGGCGCGATCGCGCAGAACAGGTTGCCGGCGATGAACAGCCCGATCAGGCCCATCAGCGCACGCTTGCGCGGCATCTTCGCGGTGACGATCGCGAGGATCGGCGCACCGATCGTCACGCCGAGCGCGTAGCCCGACACGAGCATTCCGGCGGCCGGAATCGACACACCGAGGTCGCGCGCGACATTGGGCAGCAGCCCCATGATCACGAATTCGGTGGTACCGATTCCAAATGCGGCGACGGCAAGGGCGAAAAGAGGCAGGGGCATCGCGGTAGGCTCGGGAAAGGATGCCGCTCGAGCCAGGCGCGGGAGGCGCGGGGCGGGCGGTCGGTGAGGCGAACGTCAGCCGCGATTCTACTTCAGTGAAAACCCCTATGCTCGGGGCCAAAACGGGTGTTGCCGGCGTGCGACGGGGTGGTAAGCGGCAAGCTCACAGTGTGGGATTCGCGGGAGCTCCAGGGCCGGGATGATGGCGGCTGCCGGAGCGGATCACGCGATGCGTTCGGACGACCCGTCGCGCATCGCGTCCGGCGTGCGCTTCGTTTCGCTGCCCCCATCCGCTGGCGCCGCAGCCGATCCGGCCCCATCGATCGCCGCCGGATCGTCCCAGCCGTTCTCGAACAGGCATGCTTCGATCGGCATCCGCGCGGCCCAGCGCTCTGCTTCGAGCATCGGCTTCGCATAGAACGCATCGACGTGCCCGACGCACAGCACGGCGATCGGCTTTGCGCCGTCGGGCATCCGCAGCAGCGTGCGCAGCGCATCGACGTCGAACAACGACACCCAGCCCATCCCGAGCCCTTCCGCGCGGGCGGCCAGCCACATGTTCTGGATCGCGCACGCGGCGGAGGCCAGATCCATCTCCGGCAGCGTGCGGCGGCCGAACACGTGGCGTTCGCGGCCGTCGGCGAGCGCGACGACCAGCAACTCGCCGCATTCGCGCACGCCTTCGACCTTCAGCCGCATGAATTCGTCCTGGCGCTCGCCGAGCGCGTCGGCGGTCGCGCGGCGTTCGGCCTCGACCAGCGCGTGGATCGAGGTGCGCAGGGCAGGATCGGTGATGCGGATGAAGCGCCACGGCTGCATGAAACCGACGCTCGGCGCGTGGTGCGCCGCGCGCAGCAGCCGTGCGAGCACGGCCGGATCGACGGGCGCCGGCGTGAAATGGCGCATGTCGCGCCGTTCGAAGATGGCACGGTAGACGGCGGCGATGTCTGAATCGTCGAAACGCATGAGCGGCAAAGGCAGGGAAGGACGTCGGCGCAACGATAGCAGACGGCGCGCGCGAAACGTTACTTCAGCCGAAACAATGCGCTGAATTGTTGATGAGGGCGAGCGCGGTGCGCGGCAGCACGCACGAGCAAACGATTGCGGATGCGTTGCACGCCATCAAACGGGCGGTTTCTCAGCGGGTTGCGGTCACGACGTTCTGCGGCGCGCCCGCATGCCACGCTTCGATGTTCAGCAGCGTCGTGTGCGCGATCTCGGCCAGCGCCTCGCGCGTGAAGAACGCCTGGTGCGACGTAACGATCACGTTCGGGAACGTCAGCAGGCGCGCGAGCACGTCGTCCTGCAGCGGCAGGTCGGAGTGATCCTCGAAGAACAGCCCGCTCTCCTCCTCGTACACGTCGAGCCCGAGATGGCCGAGCTGGCCGCTCTTGAGCGCGTCGACCAGCGCCTGCGCATCGACGAGGCCGCCACGCCCGGTGTTGATCAGCATCGCGCCGTGCTTCATCCGCGCGAGCGTCCGCTCGTTGATCAGATGGTGTGTCGACGGCAGCAACGGGCAATGCAGGCTGACGATGTCGGCACGATGCAGCAGCTCGTCGAGCTCGACGTAGCGCGCGCCGAACGCGATCAGCTCGTCGTTGTACGGCGGCACCGAGTGCGCGAGCATGTGCATCCCGAAGCCCATCATGATCTTCGCGAACACGCTGCCGATGATGCCGGTGCCGATCACGCCGACGGTCTTGCCGTGCAGGTCGAAGCCGAGCAGGCCGTTCAGCGAGAAGTCGCCTTCGCGGGTGCGGGCGACCGCGCGCGGCAGGCGGCGATTGAGTGCGAGGATCAGCGCGACCGCGTGCTCGGCGACCGCATGCGGCGAATACGCGGGCACGCGCACGACCGTGATGCCGAGCCGTTCGGCGGCGGCGAGGTCGACATGGTTGAAGCCCGCCGAGCGCAGGGCGATCAGCCGCGTGCCGCCGTCGGCGAGCCGTTCGAGCACGGCCGCGTCGACGGTGTCGTTGACGAACGGGCAGACGACGTCATAGCCGTGCGCGAGAATCGCCGTTTCCGCGTCGAGGTGCGACGGCTGGAAGTGCAGCCGATAGCCGAACTGCCGGTTTGCGGCGGTGAACGAATCGTCGTCGTACTGCCGGCTGCTGAACAGGATCACGCGCACGCTGCACCTCCGATGGCTGACGCGCGCAGTTTACTGCAGGCCCGTGACGATGTCGGAGCGATCGGGGCCGCGTACCGGCCGCAGGAAGCCGTAATCCGCCTGCTCGCGGGCGGCCGGCGCGCTGAAGTGCTCGAGCGCGTGCTCGACGAAGCTGCGGGTGCGGGCCGGCACGTACTGGCGGTTCGGATAGACGAGCGACAACTGCGTGTCGGGATCGTCGATCCGGTAGCCGGCCATCAGCCGCACGAGCGTGCCGTGGTTGAGCGCATCGGCGACGCACGGCTCGGGCAGCACCGCGATACCGGCGCCGGCGACGGCCGCCGCCTGGACGAGCGCGAGCTGGTTGACCGTGCAGGCCGGGCGCACCGTGACCGAATGGGCGACGCCGTCGTGGCCGACCAGTTGCCAGGTCGGTGCGTGCTGGTGCGGCGCAAGCGTGACCCAGTCGTGGCCCGGCAGGTCGTCCGGCACGCGCGGCTCGCCGCGGCGGTCGAGATAAGCCGGCGCCGCGCACGCGACGAACGGGTTCGGCGCGAGCGCATGGCCGATCAGCGTCGGGTTGCCGTCGAGCCGGGTGCCGGTGACGATGCCGACGTCGTAGCCGGAATCGAGCACGTCGAGCGGCCCTTCGGAGACGGTCAGCTGCACGCGCAGCTCGGGGTAGCGGTGCCGGAAGCTGCTGACGAGCGGCGTCAGCGCCAGCGGCGACAGCAGCCCCGACGCGACGACGCGCAGCGTGCCGGCCGGTTCGCGCACCGCATGCGCGACGGACGATTCGAGGTGGTCGAATTCCTCGAGCAGCGCGCGGCAACCATCGAGGTAGCGCACGCCAGCCTCGGTGAGCGACAGGTTGCGCGTGGTGCGGTGGATCAGCCGTGTGTTCAGGTGGCCCTCGAGCATCGCGATCGAACGCGTGACGAGCGCATTGGACACGCCGAGATGGTGCGCCGCGCGCCGGAAGCTTTGCTGCTCGGCGACGCAGACGAATACACGCATGGTCTGAATCTGGTTCATGGCTTGCGTATTTCTGGCCCGGTTGAATGATTATGGTTGTGATTTTTCGCCGCGCAACGTCGAAAGCGCATCGCGCGGTTCCATCTCGCTCTCGTATCGAAAAATCGATTTTCGATTCCGTAGACAATTGTTAAATACAGAACCGATATCCGTCAACCTGAGAAAATGGGCGGCTTGCGTAAAATCGAAATCGCGGGTACCGGTTAACGCTGCAACGCAGCAAGAACGCACCGGGCAAAACCGAATCGGTATTGGAGCATGTGTCGATTAGAGAAATATTTATCAAATTAATCAATGTGTTGTGGGCGATGCGGGCGAGCCGGTACACGGCAATTCCGGAGTCGTTCCCCAATACGATCAGGAATGGTGGATGTTTTTTCCACGTTCGGATTTTGTGTATCGAATTCGCTCAGTGATTTGTATCAGGTGGCCGGTGTATTGCGTTCGATCCGCCAATTGGGGTGAACCGCCGGTTTCGTAGAATCGTCTCGATATTGGCGGAGAAAATCGCGCATACGGAACCCGAATGGAACCGTTTCGCAAGCGGGGGCAATCCTTTTTTCAATCCCGAAGATCATGGCGCACGCGGTGCACGGCCGGCTGGCCCGGTTCGATGACCGGGCCACCGTCGCGCTGTCCGGACGCGCGTGCCTCTTGCGCGAGGCGGCGGAACACGGAATGATCGATCAGTTCGCCGCGTGCAACAGGCGCCGCGCCACGGGCCCCGTGCTGCGGGCGTTCGAGCACTTCCTTTCCTCATCCTTTTCCAGCCATGTCCATCGATTACTCGCCGATTCCCTGTCCCGTCGTCGTGCCGCTCGACGCGATCCTGCCCGAAGAACCGCTGCTGATGATGGGGGCCGGCCCGGTTCCGATCCCGGCCGCGGTGGCCAAGGCGAACACGATCGTGATCAACCACCTCGGCGCGACGATGGCGAAGATCATCGAGCAGGTGAAGGAGATGGCGCGCTACGTGTTCCAGACCCGCACGAAGTGGGTGCTCGGTGTCGCGGGCCCCGGCTCGGCCGCGATGGAAATGGCGATCTCGAACCTCGCATGGCGCGGCACGCGCGTGCTGTCGATTCGCAACGGCTTCTTCAGCGCGCGGATGGCGGAGATGGCCACGCGCGTCGGCGCCGACGTCGCGACGCTCGAAGTGGCCGATCGCGCGGTCGCGAGCCTCGACGAGATCGCCGACGCGATCGCGCGCGAGCGGCCCGAGATCGTCACGATCGTGCAGGGCGAGACGTCGAACACCGTGTGGAACCGCGACCTGCGCGACATCGCGGCGCTCGCGAAGGCGGCCGGCGCGCTGGTCGTCGTCGACGCGGTATGCACGCTGTCGACGATGCCGCTCGAGATGGATGCGTGGGGCATCGACGCGGTGATCACCGGCGGCCAGAAGGGACTGTCGTCGATCCCTGGCGTGTCGCTGATCGCGTTCTCCGACGCTGCGTGGGAGCGCATGAAGACGCGCCCCGAGCCGAACGCGCACTGGTGTCTCGACATGGCGCTCGCGGAGAATTTCTGGCACAACGCCGGCTATCACTACACGGCGCCCGTGTCGGGTGTGCTCGCGCTGCACGAGGCGCTGCGGCTCGTCTGCGCCGAGACGCTCGAAAGCCGCTCCGCGCGCCACCTGCGCTGCTCGCTGGCGCTGCAGGCGGGCGTCGAATCGATGGGGCTCAAGCTCTATGCGCCGAAGGACTGCCGGCTCAATTCGGTGGTCGGGATCGAGACGCCGGAGGGGCTCACGCCCGGGATGGTCTGCGGCCATATCTCGAAGCAGTACCAGGTCGAGATCTCGGGCTCGTTCGGGTTGCCGATCGTGCGGATCGGGCAGATGGGCGAGCAGTGCCGCGAACACAACCTGTTCCGTACGCTGCATGCGTTCGGCCGCACGATGGTCGACCTGAAGGTGCCGGTCGACCTGCCGGCCGGCGTCGCGGCGCTCGAACAGGAACTGTCGCGGCGCGGCGCGTAAGCGCGGAACAGCGGAAAGAGGCCGCGCTCAGCGGCCTTGCATCGCGCGCCGATACGTATTCGGGGTCGTGCCGTGCGCGTCGCGAAAGCGATGGCTGAAGTGGCCGGCGTTCGCGTAGCCGCAGTCGGCCGCGATCTGCGCGAGCGGCAGCGCCGTCGTGCGCAGCAGCTCGCGGGCCCGGGCAAGCCGTTGCTCGGCCACCCACGCGTGCGGCGCGCGGCCGAACGACAGCCGGAACATCCGCGAGAAATGGTATTCGGACAGCGCGGCGACCTCGGCAAGTTCGCCGAGCGTCAGCGGCTGCGTGAGATACGTGTCGATGTAGTCGCGCACGCGGCGGCGCACGGCCGGCGCCAGCCCGCCGCGGAACGACGTGTCGGTGCGCGTCGTGCTCTGCCCGCGCAGCAGCAGGCTCAGCACTTCGTGCGCGGTCTCGTTCACGCGCAGCCGCTCGTCGGCATCGTCCCAGCCATCCAGCGCGAGCGAACGCAGCAGCGCCGCGACGCGTGCATCCTCGAAATAGGTGCGATCGGCGAGCTTCAGCTCGCGCGGCTCACGGTCGAGCTCGCGGATCGCCCGCTGCGTGAAGTGCTCGGGCAGGAAATAGAGGTGGATGAAATGCATTTCGCCGCGCACCCACCAGCGTGATTCATGGTCGCCCGGCAACGCGCACAGCAGGCTCGGCGCGCCGTAGCGCGGCACGCGCTGGCGCTCGGTCCGGTAGCCGCCGTCGAGGTAGCACGACAGCGTGTGATGGCCGGGCTGCTCGTAGACCGTCTCGCTTTCGTCGGTGATCCGCGTCCATTCGGCGATCGCGAGGTGATCGCCGAGCCACGCGAAGCGCTCGAGCGTCGCGTTCGCGTCGGCGAGCGTGCGGCAGACCGACTGCAGGCCGAACGGCAGATCGCCGCCGGCCAGGGCGGCGGCGCGGTCGACGGGCGGGGCGCAGAGGGAGAGACTCATGATGCGCCGAGTATAAGCGGGTGCGCGGCGCTGCGCGCGGCGCGCCGAAAAAGACCGCAATTCCGGACAATCGGCGCGCGCGGTGCGACGGCATAGTCGGGATCCCGATTCACCCGATTTTCCGGAATGCCGCCATGAACCTGTCGCTTTATTTCGTCACCGTGCTGATCTGGGGCACCACCTGGATCGCGATCAAGTGGCAGCTCGGCTCGGTGCCGCCGCCCGTGTCGATCGCGTGGCGCTTCTGGCTCGCGGCCGCCGTGCTGTTCGCGCTGCTGCGCGTGATGCGCCGCCCGGTGCGCCCGCCGCGCGAGGCGTGGCGCTTTCTCGTCGCGCAGGGCTTCGCGCTGTTCTGCCTGAACTTCCTGTGCTTCTACTACGCGGAGCAGGTCGTGCCGAGCGGCCTCGTCGCGGTGATCTTCTCGACCGCGCCGCTGCTGAACTCGATCAACGGCCGGCTGTTCATGGGCCGCCCGCTGCGGCCGTCGGCGATCGCCGGCGCGCTGCTCGGCCTGACGGGCATCGCATGCCTGTTCTGGCAGCAGATGGCCGGCCATCTCGACGACCATGCGACGTGGACGGGGCTCGCGATCGCGTTCGCCGGCACGATGTGCTTCTCGGCGGGCAACCTGCTGTCGAGCCGGATGCAGTCGATGGGGCTGCATCCGCTCGTGACCAACGGCTGGGCGATGCTGATCGGCGCGGCGATCCTGACCGTCGGCAGCGCGGCGGCCGGGATGCCGTTCACGCTCGACACGAGCCCGCGCTATCTCGGCGCGCTGGCGTATCTCGCCGTGCCGGGGTCGGTGATCGGCTTCACCGCGTACCTGACGCTCGTCGGCCGGATCGGGCCGGAGCGCGCGGCGTACTGCACGGTGCTGTTTCCGATCGTCGCGCTGGCCGTGTCGACGGTGTTCGAGGGCTACCAGTGGTCGCCGCTGGCGGTGCTCGGGCTGCTGCTCGTGGTGGCCGGCAATCTCGTCGCGTTCGACCTCACGCGGAGGCTGTTTCTGCGCACGGCTTGACGAATTCCGCGGCAGCGCGAGCGCACGCTCGAAGGAACCGGTACTTGAGGTAATTCGGTTGACGTAGTTGACTTGGTTTCGATTCGGGGCTACGCTCGATTACTTCGGTAGTGACGGGAGTCGAGCATGGTCACGCAAGCTCATACGCTGGAAGGGACGGCTGCAGTCCTTGATGTCGAGACGGAGGAAGCGTTGCGCAGCGCTGTTGGCGCGGCGACCATGCTCGGCCCCGATCGCGCACGCGCGCTGCTCAGGCTGTCCGACGAGCAATTGGGGCACCTGTTCAAGGTCGGCATCGCGCAGGTCATCGATCTGGCCGGCACGATTACGTTCGGCATCGCCGCCGCGGCGACGCGCGACAGGAAGCCCGCTGGCGGGAAGAAGCGGGGGGGCGGCGGCGTCACCGCCGATCTGGAGCGGCACGTGCAGGCGGAGCGGCGCATGCTGGTCACCGACGGCAAGCTGCTGCCGGCCGCGCAGACATGGGCCGGCCTCGGCATGACGCGGCAGGCGCTCAGCAAGGCTGTGGCGTCCGGGCGGATCTTCGCGGTCGATGTCGGCGCTGCCCAGTACTATCCGGCCTTCTATCTGACGGGAGAGATCGATCGCAAGACGTTGGGCAGGGTGACCCAATGTCTCGGCAGTTTGCCGGGATGGAGCAAATGGCAGTTCTTCACCACGCCGAAGGCATCCCTGGGCAACGTTACGCCGCTCGTCGCGCTGTCACGCGGGAAAGTGGACGAAGTCGAGCGCGCCGCCATGGCGTTCGCCGAGCGCTAGGAGGGGCGTTTGCTGACGGCGCCGGGGGAACATTTTGCGAGCGCGACACTGACGACTCGCGACGTTGCACCGACGGAGCTGGTACGCATCTCGCGATATGCGACCGGAGAACCCTACTTCGGGAGATCGGGCGGTAATCGCTTCGACGATCCGCGCAAGCGGCGGCGGTACGGCACCAGCTATTTCGGTTTCGATCTGCATTGCGCATTCGCCGAGACGGTGCTGCATGACGAAGTCGCCGATCTGGCGTTGGGCGGTTTTCCGCTCGTGACGACCGAACTCGATCGCTACGTGCTTTCATTTGTGACGACCGAACTCGATCGCTACGTGCTTTCATTTGACGGTGCGCCGCTGACCGTGGCCGTCCTGCACGGCTTGCCGCTGAAAAACCTCGGTGGCGACGGCGCGTTGTCGACCACCATGCCATACGACGTTCCGCAACGGTGGTCGCTTGCCGTCTACCGGCATCCCCGTCGCGTCGACGGGTTTTTATACATGTCACGTCATCTCAACACGTCGGAAGCGCTCGTGCTCTTCGATCGTGCCGGACCCAAGCTCTCGCTCGGGAACGCCGTTCCGTTCCGGCGCCACCCCGATGCGTTGCGCGTCCTGCGGGACTTCAACGTGCTGCCGCGTTGAGCCGTGTTGCGTGCGTCAACGAGCGTCTAGCCCCATGCCCGGCGGCTTACGCCGCCGCGCCGCGCCCCGCGACGCGCGCCTGCCGCTGGTACAGCACCATCGACAGCGCGACGCCCGCGGCGGCGGCCACCGCCGCGAACAGGAACACCTGCGGATAGCCGAACGCACCCGCGACATAGCCGGCCAGCGGGCCGGTGATGCCGAGCGACAGATCGAGGAACACCGAGTACGCGGACAGCGCCGCGCCGCGGCTCGCGGGCGGCACGAGCGCGACGGCCTCGACGCCGAGCGCCGGGAAAATCAGCGCGAAGCCGAAGCCCGTGAGCGCCGCGCCGACGAGCGCGACGTGCGGCACCGGCGCGAGCCACAGCAGCAAAAGGCCCGCGGATTCGAACGCGAACGACACGATCGCGACGCGGAAGCCGCCGTAGGTCTTGATCGTGTTCGCGAACAGCAGGCGCGCGCCGATGAACAGCGTGCCGAATACCGTCAGCGACAGCGCGGCGTTCGGCCAGTGGCGCGCCGCGTAGTACAGCGTGACGAAGGTGGCGATCGAGCCGAAGCCGGCCGAACCGAGCGCGAGGCCGAGGCCGTGCGGCAGCACGCGCGTGAACACGCTCGCATACGACATCCGTTCGCCGTGCACCAGCGGCACCGGCGCGATCAGGCGGGCGAGGTAGAAGCCGAGCGCGGCCAGCGCGATCACGATCACGCCGATCAGCGCCGGATTCAGCGTATGCGCGATCGCGACGCCGACCGGCGCGCCGAGCGCGAGTGCGCCGTAGGTCGCGATGCCGTTCCACGAGATCACCTTCGCGTTGTGCGCGACGCCGACCCGGCCGATGCCCCACAGGATCGCGCCGGTGCCGCACAGGCTTTCGCCGACGCCGAGCACGAGCCGGCTCGCGACCAGCAGCACGAGGCTCGCGACCGGCCAGTGCGCGAGCAGCAGCGCGACGAGCAGCAGCACGCCCGACACGCCGCAGCCGACCAGCCCGCGCAGCACGGTCTGCTTCGGCCCGAGCGTATCGGCGAGGCGCCCGGCGAGCGGCCGCGATGCGAGCGTCGCGAAGTACTGGACGCTGATCGCGCCGCCCGCGACGATCGCGGAAAAGCCGAGGTCGTCGTGGACGAAGCCCGGCAGCACCGCGAGCGGCAGGCCGATGGTCAGATAGCAGATGAACGTGAAGCAGACGACGGACACGATTTGCAGCGTGACCGCGAACCCGCTGCGCGGCGGTGTGGCGGAATCGGAGGACATGGGGTCGGAACGAATGGCGAAACGAACGGAAAACGGCGGAAAAGGGAATCGGGATTTTCCCATGGAACCGGTTTTCCCGCAGGTACCATTTAGTTAATCGAGTCCCGTTCTGGCGGACCGCGGACGGTCGCGGGCGACCGGGACGGGCCCGAGCGCACCGTGCGGCAAGGGTGTCGGCCGGCCGGGCCCGCATATCGCGGCAGTTATATGAGCCGCATGCGTGATGGGCTATGGGTTGCGGAATTTGACGGTGATAGCGTGCAAACTGTCAGAAAAACGTCGGTCGAGCGCTTCGCGCAGGCCGCCTTGCCCCCCATTTGAAGAAACACCGAGACATGAGTGAGCCGATCCGCTTCTACCATCGTCACGCGATCCGCGAAGTCAGCGGCGCGGACGTGACCCGCACCGTGCTGCAATACCTGCGCGAGGACGCGCATTGCACCGGCACCAAGGAAGGCTGCGCGGAAGGCGACTGCGGCGCGTGCACGGTCGTCGTCGGCGAGCTGACCGATGCCGGCGCGGTCGAGTTCAAGGCCGTCAACGCGTGCATCCAGTTCCTGCCGACGCTCGACGGCAAGGCGCTGCTGACGGTCGAGGACTTGCGCCAGCCGGACGGCACGCTGCATCCGGTACAGCAGGCGATGGTCGATTGCCACGGTTCGCAATGCGGGTTCTGCACGCCCGGCTTCGTGATGTCGATGTGGGCGCTGTACGAGAAGCACGGCCACGAAGGCTGCGGCAGTGCGTGCGCGAAGGCGAAGGACGTGCCGACGCGCACCGAGATCGCCGATGCGCTGACCGGCAACCTGTGTCGCTGCACCGGCTATCGCCCGATCGTCGATGCGGCGGTGCGGATGTTTGATGCAACCGGCGAAGGTGCGCCGGCGCCGGCCGCGCCGGTCGACACGGCGGCGCTCGCCCGCACGCTTGCATCGCTCAAGCGCGACGACACGTTCGACTACACGACGATCGACGGCGCGCGCTTCGCGGCGCCCCGCACGCTCGACGCATTGGCCGCGCTGAAGGTCGAGCGCCCCGACGCGCGCATTCTCGCCGGCAGCACCGACATCGGCCTGTGGGTCACCAAGCAGATGCGCCGCCTCGACGACCTGATCTACGTCGGCCAGATCGCCGAACTGCAGCAGGTCGTGCACGGCGACGACTGGATCGGGATCGGCGCGGGCGTGACGGTCGAGAAGGCCTATGCGGCGCTGGCCGGCACGTATCCGGAACTGACCGAGATGTGGAAGCGCTTCGCGTCGCTGCCGATCCGCAACGCGGGCACGCTCGGCGGCAACGTCGCGAACGGCTCGCCGATCGGCGATTCGATGCCGGGCCTGATCGCGCTCGGCGCGCGCGTGGTGCTGCGCGGCGGCGACACGGTGCGCGAGCTGCCGCTCGAGGCGCTCTATACGGGCTACCAGCAGAAGGACATGGCGCCGCACGAATTCGTCGTCGGCCTGAAGGTGCCGACCCGCACCGGCGCGCGCGACAAGCTGCAATTCCGCACGTACAAGCTGTCGAAGCGCTTCGACTCGGACATCTCGGCCGTGTGCGCGGCGTTCGCGTTCATCGCGGACGGCGACACGATCCGCGAGCCGCGCATCGCGTTCGGCGGGATGGCCGCGACGCCGAAGCGCGCGGCCAATACCGAAGCCGTGCTCGACGGCGCGCAGTGGCACGAAGCCACCGCGCAGGCCGCGATGCAGGCGCTCGAGCGCGACTACCAGCCGTTGTCCGACATGCGCGCGACGAGCACGTATCGGCTCGAGACCGCGAAGAACCTGATGTATCGATTCTGGCTGGAGACGCGTCCGCACGACCCGCTGCCGCCGCAAGCCTTGAACGTGCGCGAAGTGGCCGCCGAAGTCGCCGCTGAAGCGGCCAACGACGCGGCGCGCGTCTGACGAGGGAGAACACCGAACATGAACCAGCAAGCAGAACCGTTCCTGAGCACCCTCGATCCGCAGGCCGACGCCGCGCAGGTGCACGTGTCACGCGCCCACGAATCCGCCCACCTGCACGTGAGCGGGCGCGCCACCTACACCGACGACATTCCGCTCGTCGCCGGCACGCTGCACGCGGCGCTCGGGTTGTCGGCGAAGCCGCACGCGAGGATCGTGTCGATGAACTTCGACGCGGTGCGTGCGACGCCGGGCGTGGTCGCCGTGTTCACGGCCGACGACATCCCGGGCGTCAATGATTGCGGCCCGATCATCCACGACGATCCGGTGCTCGCGAAGGGCGTCGTGCAGTTCGTCGGCCAGCCGATGTTCATCGTCGTCGCGACGTCGCATGAAACCGCGCGGCTCGCCGCGCGCCGCGCGCAGGTCGACTACGAGGAGCTGCCGGCGATCCTGACCGCGCAGGAAGCGCGCAAGGCCGAAACCTACGTGATCCCGCCGCTGAAGCTCGCGCGCGGCGATGCCGCCGCGCGGCTCGCCGCCGCGCCGCACCGCGAGTCGGGCGAGATGCTGCTCGGCGGGCAGGAGCAGTTCTACCTCGAAGGGCAGATCGCGTACGCGGTGCCGAAGGACGACGACGGGATGCACGTGTACTGCTCGACGCAGCACCCGAGCGAGATGCAGCACCTCGTCGCGCACGTGCTCGGCGTCGCGTCGCACAACGTGCTGGTCGAATGCCGCCGGATGGGCGGCGGCTTCGGGGGCAAGGAGTCGCAGTCGGGCCTGTTCGCATGCTGCGCGGCGCTTGCCGCGTGGAAGCTGCTGTGCCCGGTGAAGCTGCGTCCGGACCGCGACGACGACATGATGATCACCGGCAAGCGGCACGACTTCCATTACCGCTTCGACGTCGGCTACGACGACGACGGCCGCATCGACGGCGTCGCGCTCGACATGACGTCGCGCTGCGGCTTCTCGGCCGACCTGTCCGGCCCGGTGATGACGCGCGCGGTGTGCCACTTCGACAACGCGTACTGGCTCGGCGACGTCGACATCGCCGGCTACTGCGGCAAGACCAACACGCAGTCGAATACCGCGTTCCGCGGTTTCGGCGGCCCGCAGGGCGCGTTCGCGATCGAATACATCCTCGACGACATCGCGCGTTCGCTCGGCCGCGATCCGCTCGACGTCCGCTACGCGAACCTGTACGGCAAGACCGAACGCAACGTGACGCCGTACGGACAGACGATCGAGGACAACGTGCTGCAGGAGCTGCTCGGCGAACTCGAGACGACGAGCGACTACCGTGCGCGGCGCGCGGGCGTGCGCGCCTTCAACGCACGCAACACGGTGTTGAAGAAGGGCATCGCGCTCACGCCGGTGAAGTTCGGCATCGCGTTCAACGTCACGCACTTCAACCAGGCCGGCGCGCTGGTGCACATCTACACCGACGGCTCGGTGCTCGTGAACCACGGCGGCACGGAGATGGGGCAGGGGCTCAACACGAAGGTCGCGCAGGTGGTCGCGCACGAGCTCGGCATCCGCTTCGGCCGGATCCGCGTGACGGCGACCGACACGAGCAAGGTCGCGAACACGTCCGCGACGGCGGCGTCGACGGGCTCGGACCTGAACGGCAAGGCCGCGCAGGATGCGGCGCGCCAGTTGCGCGAGCGACTTGCGGTGTTCGCGGCGAAGCAGTTCGGCGACGGCAAGGTCGATGCGGCCGACGTGAAGTTCGGCAACGACGTCGTGTGGGTCGGCGGCGCGAGCGTGCCGTTCGGCGAGGTGGTCGCGAAGGCGTATCTCGCACGCGTGCAGCTGTGGTCCGACGGTTTCTATGCGACGCCGAAGCTGCATTGGGATCAATCGAAGCTGCAGGGCCGGCCGTTCTACTACTACTCGTACGGCGCGGCCGTGTCGGAAGTCGTGATCGACACGCTGACCGGCGAAATGCGCACGCTGCGCGTCGATGCGTTGCACGACGTGGGCGCATCGCTGAACCCGGCGCTCGACATCGGGCAGGTCGAAGGTGCGTTCATCCAGGGGATGGGCTGGCTGACGACCGAGGAGCTGTGGTGGAACGCGGGCGGCAAGCTGATGACGCACGCGCCGTCCACGTACAAGATCCCGACGGTGAACGACACGCCGCCCGAGTTCAACGTGCGGCTGTTCCAGAACCGCAACGTCGAGGACAGCATCCACCGCTCGAAGGCGGTCGGCGAGCCGCCGCTGCTGCTGCCGTTCTCGGTGTTCTTCGCGGTGCGCGACGCGATTGCCGCGGTCGGTGACTATCGCGTGAATCCGCCGCTCGATGCGCCGGCCACCGGCGAGTCGATCCTGCGCGCGATCGGTGCGGTGCGGGCGGCGGGCGCCGCACGGGCAGGCTGAGATGAACCGCCTCTTCACGCTCGCTTCGTGCGCCGGTCCCGACGGGGCGGGCAGTCTCGTCGGGACGGCCCGGCGGAGGCCGACATGAACGGGCCCGCTCGTTCACCGCATCCCGCATCCCACGCGCTGGCCGCCGGCTGCGACGGCGCGTGCGGCAGCGCGCCGTCGTCGATGCAGCCGTTCGCGCAAGGCACCGGCCAGCGCAACCGCGCGACCGGCGCACCGCCGCCGATGCACATCGTGCTGTTCGGCGCGGGGCACGTCGGTCACGCGCTCGTCACGCTGCTCGGCGCGCTGCCGTGCGTCGTGCAGTGGGTTGACACGCGCGACGAGCTGTTCCCGGACGAATGTCCGCCGAACGTGCAGCCGGAGCCGACCGACACGCCGGAGGCCGTCGTCGACGCGGCGCCGCCCGGCGCGTACTTCCTCGTGATGACGCACAACCACGCGCTCGACTTCTCGCTCGCCGCGCAGATCATGCGGCGGCGCGACTACGCGTACTTCGGGATGATCGGCTCGCGTACCAAGCGCGTGAAGTTCGAACGCAGGCTCGCCGCGCGCGGCGTCGATCCGGCGCGGCTCGTGGAGATGGTGTGCCCGATCGGCGTCGCGGGCATCGTCGACAAGGCGCCGGGCGCGATCGCGGTGGCCGTCTGCGCGGAACTGCTGCAGGCCCGCTCGGGCATGCCGGTGGCCGATGTGAAGGCGGCCGTGGCCGGCCGCGCACGCGACGACGTGTCCTGCGCGCGGTAAAGCTGCGATAAAGCCGCGATAAAGCCGCGGTAAAACGGCCATGCCGCGCGGCCGGCGCAGGGCCGCGCGTTTTTGCATACACTGCACGACCATGCGCGGCAGCGGGCCGCGCTTCATCTCACCGTGCACGCACCCATGTCCGATCACTCCGTCTATCTCGACGCGCTCGATGCGAGCCTCGTCGCCATCGAGCGCTGGCTGTCCGGCGCCGATACCGCGCCCGCGGCGCTCGATGCGCTGCTTGCGGCGTTTTCCGCCGACTTCACGATGATCCTGACCGACGGCCGCGTGGTCGACCATGACGGCATGCGCGCGCTGTTCGCGAAGCTGGCTGGCGCGAAGCCGGGGCTGCGTATCACGCTGTCGGAGATCCGCGTGCTCGCGGCCGACGCATCGCATGCGGTGCTCACCTATCTCGAAGCGCAGCACGCGGCGGCGGGCGAGCTGCCCGCGCGCCGTGCGACCGCCGTGTTCACGCGTGATGCGGCGGGGGGCGTGCGCTGGACCCATCTGCAGGAAACCTTCTGCACGGCCTGAGCGGCTGCGCTGCCTGCACCGTCGCGCTGCCTGACTCGTCGCGCTGCGCCTGGGCCGCGCGTCAGCGCTTGCGCGTGCGGGCGACCGTCAGCTCGTCGGACACGCTCTGCATCAGCGCGCACAGCCACGCGATGTCGGTCGGCCGATCGGGGTGCGGATGCGTGAGCAGGTAGCTCTTGATGCGCGGGAACGGCACGGGCGGCGTAACGACGACGAGCGGCAGCAGTTGCGCATAGTGCGTCGCGAAGCGGCGCGTCGTCGTGAAGATCAGGTCCGACTGCAGCAGCACCTGCGGCACGATGCCGAAGTACGGCAGCGTCGTCACGATACGCCGCGTGAGGCGCGCGCGTGCCAGGCCGATCTCGATCGCGTTGCGCTTGTCGCCGGTGTACGGCGTCGGTGCGACGTGCGCGGCCGATGCATAGGCTTCGCGCGTGAGCGGCGCGCGGGCAAGCGGATGCGCGTCGCGCATCAGGCACACGATCGTGTCGGAGAACAGGTCCTGGCGCGCGAACTGCGGGTCGGGATTCGGCCAGTTGCCGATCACGAGATCGAGCGCGCCCGACTCGAGCGCGCCCGCGTGGTCGAGCGCGGGATTGAGCGAATCGATTTCCAGATGGGCATGCGGCGCCGCGTCGCGAAAGCGCTCGATCAGCGTCGGCATGAAGAAGTCATTCAGGTAGTCGGGCGCGGCGACGCGGAACGTGCGCCGCGCGGACGACGGATCGAAGTCGCCGTGCGGCGTCGCGATGAAATCGACCTCGCGCAGCGCACGCGACGCGGCTTCGAGCAGCGACGCGCCGTATTCGGTCGGCACCATGCCCGATTTGCCGCGCACGAGGATCGGGTCGTTCAGCGTCTCGCGCAGCTTGCGCAGCGCGGTGCTGATCGCGGGCTGGGTCTGGTTCAGCCGCAGCGCGGCCTGCGTGACGCTGCGCTCGAGCAGCAGCGTGCGCAGCACGCGCACGAGCCAGATGTCGAGCGAGGCGGTACGGTCGTCTTCCATGGGGGCGGGTGATTCGGGGGACGCGTAACCTTACCGCAGCCGCACGTTGGCGTGCGTGATACCGGCCATCACGCACGCCATCACGCGCGGCCCTTCGGCAGCGTGCTGATCCGCTTGACCTCGCGCGATTCGAGCCAGTTCGGCATGCGCGCGCAGTACAGCACCATCGGCAGTGCGTCCTCGCCCCAGAACAGTTGCTGGTTCATCCAGAACGTCGGTACGCCGAACACACCGAGCGCGATTGCGTCGGTCGTGTTGCGGGTCAGTTGCGCGGCGGTTTCCTCGAATTCGATCAGCTCGTCGCCGTGACTCACGCCGACGCGTTCGCACAGCGCGGCGAAGCCTTCCGGTGTCGACGGATCGTTGCCTTCGCGCCAGATGAACCGGAACATTTCCAGCACCGTCGCGATATCGGCGCGCAGCGCGATCGCGAGGCGCAGCACCTTGTCGGAATCGAACGGGTGCGCGGGCGGCATCTTGAAACGGATGCCGAGCTGCTCCGCGCGAAACAGCGCGTGACGGTACGTGAACACGCGCTTGGCCGGCACGTCGGCGGTCGCGCGCTGGCCCCAGTGGCGCTGCAGGTCGCTTAGCGACACGGCCACGGGTTCGAACGGCACGTCCGGCCATTTGTCGTGCTGCTCCAGCAGCAGATACGAGAACGGCGACACGAAGTCGAAGAACCAGGCGGGTTGGGCGGTATCGAGGCCGGTTGTCATGTCGTTCTCCAGAAGGTGGGGCGTGCGGCGCCTGGTGGCGGCCTCCATGTTACGCGGCGGCGCGCGCATGCAGCAATGATCGCGGATCGTTCGCTCACGCGGAACCGGGAGTCGCCCGGGGGGCGTCGCCAGCCGGCGGCGGTGCGGCTTCCGCGGGTGCCGGCGGGCTGCCGGCGCCGGGCGGGCCCGCCGGCGCATCCTGGTCGTGCGCGGTGAGCCGTTCGCGCACGAAGCCGATGTGCTCGCGCAGCACGTAGAACTGTCCGGCGTACGCGAGCGGCATCTTCATCCGGTTCACGGCTTCCTCGATGTCGTCGAGCTGGTCGAGCAACTGCACGCGCTCCTCGGCCGTATGTTCGCCGAGTGCGCTGCGTTCGAGCGCGATCAGCGCGCCGTACCAGCGGTAGATGCGCGAGCGTACGCGCCAGCCGTACAGCGACGGCACGAGCCGCAGCCCGGGAATCAGCACGACGATCAGCGGTACCAGCACGACCAGCAGCCGGTCGACCAGGCTCGCGACCCAGAACGGCAGCCGCCGGTACAGGAAGGTCTTGCCCGACTTGTAATAGCGCGACGCGTCGTCGGACAGCGGGAAGCCGCGCGTGACCGGCGACGGGAATTCGCCCGCGTGCTGCAGGATCGTCGCGTGGCCGTGCACTTCGCGCGCGGCCTCGATCAGCAGGTCGGACAGCGCGGGGTGCAGCGAGTCGCGCGCGACGAGTTCGATCGTCGGCGCGACCGTGTGGATATCGGCGGGCGGCAGGTTGCGGCCGAGATCGTAGACGCCCATCGGCAGCGTGATCGCGGTCAGGTAGGGAAAGCGCCGCGCGTACGCCTCGGCCTGCGTGAACGAATACACGTGCACGCCCGGTGCGCGGAACAGCTTCGCCATCACCGGGATCTGCGTCGAATCGCCGGACAGGAAGGCCGCGTCGATCTTGCCGTCGAGCAGCGCGGTCGCCGCGTCCTCGCCGGCGGTCGGCAGGAGCGCGGTCGGGCCGCCCGGCACGATGCCGTTCATCTTCAGCAGCGCGAGGCTCAGTTCGCGCGCGCCGCTGCCTTCCGCACCGAGCGCGAGCCGCTTGCCCTTGAAGTCGGACAGGCGCGCGACGACCGGGCCGCGGTACATGATCGCGAGCGGCACGTAGCCGATGCTGCCGAGCGACACGAGATGCTCGTCACGCTCCTTCGGGCCGATGCCGCTCTGCACGAATCCGACGTCGACCGGTGCGTTCGGATTCGACAGCCGCGCGAGGTTCTGCGCGGAACCTTCGGACGATTGAACGTCGAGCGTGACGCCGTTTTTAGCGAGAATCGTCTTGTACTTCTGCGCGGCGTTCCAGTACGTGCTGCCGGGCGGCCCGGACGAGATCACGAGCGTGGACGGCGGCGCCGGCTGGATCAGCTTGACCGCGAGCCAGACGGCCGCGCCGGCGAGCAGCACGGTCGGGCCGATCGACAGGGCGAGGTCGCGCCACGAGACGGCGACGAAGCGGGCGAGGATGCGGCGCGGCGGGCGAGGGCGGGCAGGCTTCATGGGGTTGGCGGATGACGCTGGCGTGACGCATCGGTGACGGTCGTCGCGGGACGAGGTGGAGTCTCGCGGCGATGGTACCCGGTTTCCCCGCGCCTGCGCGAGTCGGGGCGGTATTGCACCGCGGCACCGGGACGGCGGCGGGCACTCCCGCGTCAAAAGCTTTGCGCTTCGGCGGGCGCTGGATTACATTGTGCGACGCAGCCGCGCCCGATTCGCGCGCGACCCGGCACGTCATGAGACCGGGCGCGTCCGGCCGGCGGCTGTCCGGCCCGGCCGGCCCGCTTTCGCGTGCGCCGGCCGCCGGCCCGTGACGCCTCTCTCGTATCGCCGTGGAAAACACCGGCTGTCCCGCCCGTTCGCGCGCGGGCCGGCTGTTTTTGGGGGTATTCGGCCGTACTGTGCACGGCCGTTCCGGAGTGATAAGGAGATAGCATGAAGTCGATCGTGTTGAGAGCGTTGGGTGTCGCCGCCGTGGCGGCCTGTCTGTCGGGCAGCGTGTATGCGCAGTCGAGCGACGCAGCGGCTGCGGAAGCGCCGGCGGCGGCGAGCAGCGCGCCGAAGGCCGCCGCGAAAACCGCGAAGAAGGCGAACCGCAAGCTCGGCTACGCGGTGCGCAAGGCCATTACGAAGGCAGGCGGCATCGACGTGGCGAACATCGTCGTGCGTTCGAAGGGCGGCGCGATCTCGCTGGAGGGCACGGTGCCCGACCAGGCACAGATCGACAAGGCGGAAGAGGCGGCGAAGAGCGTGAAGGGCGTGACGTCGGTCACGAACAAGCTGACGGTTCAGCAGCAGTAACGCCGGGCGGCGGCGCGCGAGCGCCGCGCGCGCCCGTTTTCAGGCGGGCCCCGGCATGCCGGGGCCCGTTTGCGCTTCAGAGGCCGAATGCCGCGCGCGACGTGGCGGCGGACCGATAACGATATCGAGGGGGCGGCGATGGCGAAACTCGGGTGGGGCAGGCGGGGGGTGTGGGGGGCGGCGCTGGCCGCGGTCGCGATGCTCGGCGCCTGCAACGGCGACGAGTCGGCCGAGCGCAACCGGTTGCCCGGCTTCGTGTCCGGCAGCGTGCGCACGACGGCCTACGACGGCGCGAGCGACGACCTGCTGACGGCCGGCCTCGGCAAGACCGGCCTCGCGGCGGCGAGTGCGCCCGGCTTCGCGAATCCATCGCGGCCGACCAGCGCCGAATTGCGCCGCCTCGCGATCTGGTCGAACTATCGCGCGCTCGTCGACATGAGCGCAAACGGCGGCTATGGCCGCTTCTGGGGGCCGAACGTCGACCTCGACGGCAACGACACGCTCGGCGAGGGCAAGATCCCCGGCACCGAATATCTCGCGTACTCCGATGACGGCAGCGGCACCAAGAACGTGACGCTGCTCGTGCAAGTGCCTGCAAGCTTCAACCCCGCGCAGCCGTGCATCGTCACCGCGACGTCGTCGGGTTCGCGCGGCGTGTACGGCGCGATTTCCGCGGCCGGCGAGTGGGCGCTCAAGCGCGGCTGCGCGGTGGCCTACAACGACAAGGGCGGTGGCAACGGCGCGCACGAGCTCGGCTCCGACACCGTCACGCTGATCGACGGCACGCTCGCGAACGCGGTGCTGGCCGGCACCGCGAGCCTGTTCACCGCAAACGTGACGAGCGGCGATCTCGCCGCGTTCAACAGCCGCTTCCCGAACCGTTATGCGTTCAAGCATGCGCATTCGCAGCAGAATCCCGAGCAGGACTGGGGGCGCGTGACGCTGCAGTCGGTCGAATTCGCGTACTGGGCGCTCAACGAGCAGTTCGGACCGGTGATCGACGGCGCGCATCACGGCGTGCGCTATCGCGCGGGCGACATCACGACGATCGCCGCGTCGGTCAGCAACGGCGGCGGCGCGTCGCTCGCGGCGGCCGAGCAGGACAACCGCGGCTGGATCACCGCGGTCGTGGTCGGCGAGCCGCAGATCAACGTGCGGATGGCGCCGAATGCGGTGGTTCGCTCGGGCGGCCAGCCGGTGCCGTCGTTCGGCCGGCCGCTGGCCGATTACGCGACGCTCGCGAACCTGCTGGAACCGTGCGCGGCCGCGTCGGCGTCGCTCGCCGGCGCGCCGTACCTGAGCGCGCTGCCGGCCGCGACCACGCAGTCGATCCGCACGCAGCGCTGCGCGACGCTCGCCGCGGCCGGGCTGGTGGCGGGCGCCGACACGCAGAGTCAGGCGGCCGATGCGCTTGCGCAGCTCCACGCGGCCGGCTATCTGGCCGATTCCGACTTGCTGCAGGCGCCGATGTGGGATTCGCAGGCGATTCCCGCGATCGCGGTCACCTATGCGAACGCGTACACGCGCTCGCGCGTCACCGACAACCTGTGCAACTTCAGCTTCGCGACGACGAACCCGGCGACGGGCGCGGTCGCGGCGCCCGCTGCATCGCCGATGCCGGCCGTGTTCGGCGCCGGCAACGGCGTGCCGCCGACGGCCGGCATCAATCTGGTGTTCAACGACGGCGCGGGCACCGATCACCGGCTCGCGACGCCCGATGCGAGCTTCGCGGGCGCGCTGTGCCTGCGCCAGCTGTGGACCAACGGGATGCTCGGGATGCCCGCGAACGTCGACGCGGTGCGCGTGAACGCGAACCTGCACGGCAAGCCGGCGATCATCGTGCAGGGCCGCAGCGATGCGCTCGTACCGGTGAACCATGCGTCGCGCGCGTACGTCGCGCAAAACGGCATCAGCGAAGCCGGGCGCAGCCAGCTGGTGTTCTACGAAGTGACGAACGGCCAGCACTTCGACGCGTTCCTGTCGGTGCCGGGCTTCGACACGCGCTTCGTGCCGGTTCACTACTACAACGTGCAGGCGCTGAACCTGATGTGGCAGCACCTGAAGAACGGGGCGCCGCTGCCGCCGTCGCAGGTGATTCGCACGGTGCCCCGCGGCGGCACGCCGGGCGCCGCGCCCGCGCTGACGAGTGCGAATCTGCCGGCGATCTCGGCCGCGCCGGGCGCGAACGCGATTTCCGTCGGTGTCGGCACGATCGACGTGCCGCTCTGACAGCGGTCACCCCGCGTTCTCCAACAAGCCGGACCGTCGTCCGGCTTTTTTATCGACGTCGCCTGGAATCGGTCCCGGACGGTCTTTTATCCGAATGGCGAGCGCTGTAACAAATTATTACTTTACGGCGATAAATCCGGCACCTAATATGCGCCGGTATTTTCACTTAATTTAATAAATTCCGGATACGAGGATATTCCTTTCCATTTAGTTAATCGATCCTTTCGATTTTATTCAATCCGCTTGAGTCGGGATTGATCGCTGTTTCGCGATTAATCGGTATCTCGCCGAGGGGGATTGCTCGTCTTTTCGAAGTGAAGGCGCCTTGGTGGGCGGGCTTCGCGGGGTGTTTCTTGGCCGTCGATTTTGTGCGTGTGCGAATTCGCGAAATGAATTCGAATTGCTGCGAGCCATTGAATGGTGGTTGGCAATGGAATTGATTCCATTGTGCGGTTGCAAAAAACATGGGTGGGGTAAATCGTGCCGATCGGTATTCGCCGATCCGGTAAAAAACTCGGAGTGCGTCGCATAACGAATGCATTCCCGGTGCGGAGCGCCGGCGCAAATGATCCTTTGCGGGCGGCGGTATTTATCGTTCTGTTCGAGAGGCAATAATGACGACACGGAAGTCCTTGAAAGACGGTTTCGCGCTATTCGGAACGACCTTGAGCGTACCGCTCGCCGCCGCAGCGGCCGCGGCGCTGCTCGTCACGGGGTGCGGCGGCGACGACGGGCCGAGCCCGAGCGCGTCGGCCGCCACCGCGGCCGCGACGACCAGCGGCAGCACGTCGGCCGCCACCGACGCAACGACCGCCGCCGCGGCCGACCAGCCGTACGTCGACACCGACGTGTACGGCACCGGGCCGAACGACGCGGTCACGGATTCGACGGAAGGCGCCGCGGTCGTGCACCGCCAGGTCACGATCGGCGGCAAGACGATCAAGTACACGGCCACCACCGGCCACCTGACGACGATCGATCCGGTCACGTCGGCGCCGAACGCGAAGATGTTCTACGTCGCGTACACGCAGGACAATCCGGACCCGTCGAAGCCGCGTCCGGTCACGTTCTTCTACAACGGCGGCCCCGGTTCGTCGTCGGTCTACCTGCTGCTCGGTTCGTACGGGCCGAAGCGCCTGCAGTCGTCGTTCCCGAACTTCACGCCGCCCGCGCCGTACAAGCTGCTCGACAACCCGGACAGCCTGCTCGACCGTACCGACCTCGTGTTCATCAACCCGGTCGGCACCGGTTACTCGACTGCGATCGCGCCGGCGAAGAACAAGGACTTCTGGGGCACGGACCAGGACGCGCGCTCGATCGACCGCTTCATCCAGCGTTACCTGACCAAGTACTCGCGCTGGAATTCGCCGAAGTTCCTGTACGGCGAGTCGTACGGCACCGCGCGCAGCGCGGTCGTGTCGTGGGTGCTGCACGAGGACGGCATCGACCTGAACGGGATCACGCTGCAGTCGTCGATCCTCGACTATGCGAACGCGCTGTCCGCGCCGGGCACGTTCCCGACGCTCGCGGCCGACGCGTTCTACTGGAAGAAGACGACGCTCAACCCGACGCCGACCGATCTCGACGCGTACATGGTCCAGGCCCGCAACTACGCGGACAACACGCTCGCGCCGCTCGCGCAGAAGCCGAACCCGCAGGACGGCGGCTTCGTGAACGTGCGCCTGAACCTGAAGCTCGCGACCGCGCAGCAGATGGGCGCGTACATCGGCACGGACCCGACGTCGCTGATCCAGACCTTCGGCAACCCGGCCGCGCTCGGCAACGTGCCGTCGTCGGATGACAACCCGCCGTACACGTTCTTCCTCACGCTGGTACCGGGCACGCAGATCGGCCAGTACGACGGTCGCGCGAACTTCACGGGCAAGGGCATCGCGCCGTACATCCTGCCGAACTCGGGCAGCAACGATCCGTCGATCACGAACGTCGGCGGCGCGTACACGGTGCTGTGGAACAGCTACATCAACACCGACCTCAAGTACACGTCGACGTCGTCGTTCGTGGACCTGAACGACCAGGTCTTCAACAACTGGGACTTCAGTCACATCGACCCGACCGGCGCGAACAAGGGCGGCGGCAATACGCTGTACACGGCGGGTGACCTGGCGTCGACGATGAGCGTGAACCCGGACCTGAAGGTGCTGTCGGCGAACGGCTATTTCGACGCCGTCACGCCGTTCCACCAGACGGAGCTGACGCTCGCGCAGATGCCGCTCGATCCGACGCTCAAGGCGCAGAACCTGACGATCAAGAACTACCCGTCGGGCCACATGATCTACCTGAACGACGCGTCGCGGACCGCGCTGAAGGGCGATCTCGCCAACTTCTACGACGGCATCCTCGCGAACCGCACCGCGCTGCAGCGCGTGCTGAAGCTGCAGGCGCGAACGCAGCAGTTGAAGCAGCAGAAACTGCAGCAGCAGGGGCAGTAAGCGGCGAGGGCGGCGGGCGCCGCCCGCCGCGACGCGACGAAAAAGTGCACGCGTGCAATGCGGGCCGGTGCTTTGGGTCGCGTGTGTCGATGAAATCGCTGTCGTTCCAGATGCCCCGCGAGTCATGGACTCCCGGGGCATCGGTTTTTGTGTTCGAGCAGCGCTCGTCGCCGCGGACGTCCCCGGTGACCGCGATCCTTAAAAAGAGAATGAATGGCCCTCTATTGAGGATGAGCGAATGCGGGCGCCGACGGCGGCATTTGTCGCCGAAAGGGGCGCTGCTTACGCCAGGACGAGCCGCACGCCGACCGCGACCAGGGTCGACGCGAGCAGGTTGCGCAGCAGCCGCTCGGGCGCGCGCGCCGACAGCAGGCTGCCGATCACGATGCCGGGCAGCGAGCCGAGCAGCAGCGACAGCAGCATCGACCAGTCGACCGAGCCCAGCAGCCAGTGGCCCATGCCCGCGACCAGCGTGAGCGGCACCGCGTGCGCGATGTCGGAACCGACGATGCGGGTCGTCGCGAGCAGCGGATACAGCAGCAGGAGCACGGTCACGCCGATCGCGCCGGCGCCGACCGACGTCATCGACACCAGCACGCCGAGGACGGCGCCCGTCAGCACGGTCGACCACAGCGTGCGCGCGGGGTTCGGCGCGAGCGGGTTGCGGGCGGCGAACGCGGTCAGTTGAGGACGGAAGATCAGCGCGAGCGACGTGAGCAGCAGCGCGACGCCCAGTACGAGCTGGATCATCCGCGCGGTGCCCGGCGTGTTCATCCCGTGCGTATGCAGCCACCACAGCGTGAGCGCCGCGGCCGGCACGCTGCCCGCGGCGAGCCGGCCCGTGATGCGCCAGTCGATCGAGCCTTTCAGGCCGTGGACGAGCGTGCCGGTGGCCTTGGTCGCGGCTGCGTACAGCAGGTCGGTACCGACCGCCGTCGCGGGGTGGACGCCGAACAGCAGCACGAGAATCGGCGTCATCAACGAACCGCCGCCGACGCCCGTCAGGCCGACGAGAACGCCGACGAACAGGCCGGACAGCGAGTACAGCAGATCGATATGGGGAAGCGACATCGGGAGCAGGCGGTTATGCGGCGTTCGGCGGCGGCGCGCGGCCGCGGCGCGCGCATCAAAGTCCGCCATTGTCGCAAAAGTGACGCGTCAACGTACGACTGCGTTAAAAATCGGCCGGAGAGGCGCGCACGGCGGCGGCCGGCGGGACGTGAAACGGGCGTTTGAGCAGGGGCGCGGCCGACGGTGATGATCGGCCCGAAAGCGATGACGAATCGGGCGCAGGCGCTGCAAGTCCGGTGTGCATAAAAAAGGCGCGACAACGCGCGCCCTGGTCCGATGCGGGCTCCCGGCTCCCCCGTCGACGATCAGTGCATCGCGGGGCCGGCACCTTCGACCGCGCGAGGCGGCCGGATGCGTAGCGCGAAACCGGTCAGCGCCGCCACGGCGGCAAACGCCGCGCCGAACGCGAAGGCCGCGTGGTAGCCGCCGTTCAGCGCGTCGAGCGGCGCGGCTTGCGCCGCCGCGAGCGCGTCGGTGCGGGCGCCGGCGAGACTCGCGAGGGTCGCGAGCCCGAGCGCGCCGCCCATCATGAACGACGTGTTGACGATGCCCGACGCGAGCCCGGAATCGGCTGGGTCGACGTCGTTCATCGCGGCGAGCAGCACCGGGTTGAACGCGACGCCTGCGCCGATGCCGAGCAGTGTCATGCCGGGCAGCACGTGCCACACGAAACCGCCGTCGACCGGCGCGCGCGAGAACAGTGCGAGGCCGCACGCCGCGATCAGCAGGCCGGCGGCAATCGGGCCGCGGATGCCGAAACGCATCACGATGCGCGCCGATAGCCCGAGCGAGAACGCGGCCATGATCAAATTCGCCGGCAGGAACGCGAGGCCGACCTGCAGCGGCCCGTAGCCGAGCACGCGCTGCATGTACAGCGCGGACAGGAAGAACCACGCGAACATCGCGGCTGCCCACAGCACGGCGATCGCGTTCGCGAGCGCGACGTTGCGCGCGGCGAACAGCGTGAGCGGCATCAGCGGATGCGCGGCGCGCGACTCGATCGCGATGAACAGCGCGAGCAGCACGACGGCCGCGCCGATCAGTGCGACGGTCTGCGTCGACAGCCAGCCGGCCTCGTTGCCGCCGACGATCCCGTAGACGGCCAGCATCAGCGATGCCGTCACCGTGATCGCGCCGGCGACGTCGAGCCGCGCGGCGCCGGCCGGCGCACGCATGCGCGGCAGCAGCGCGACACACATCGCATAGACCGCGACGCCGATCGGCAGGTTGACGAGGAAGATCCAGTGCCACGACAGCGCGCTCGTCAGCAGCCCGCCGAGCAGCACGCCGATGCTGCCGCCGCCCGCGCACACGAAGCCGTAGACGCCCATCGCGCGTGCACGTTCGCCGGGTTCCGTGAAGAGATTCATGATCAGCGACAGCGAGACGGCCGACACGACCGCGCCGCCGAGCCCCTGCACCGCGCGCGCGGCGATCAGCATCGCCTGCGATTGCGCGAGGCCGCAGGCCAGCGACGCGAGCGTGAACACGACGAGGCCCGCGAGGAACATGCGCCGCTGGCCGTACAGGTCGCCGAGCCGGCCGCCGAGCAGCAGGCAGCCGCCGAACGTCAGCAGGTACGCGTTGACGACCCATACGAGGGCCGTTTCGGTGAAGTGGAGGTCGGTACTGATCGACGGCAGCGCAACGTTCACGATCGTGCTGTCGAGCACGATCATCAGCACGCCGAGGCAGAGCACGATCAGCGCGTACCAGCGCTTCTCGCCGTGAATCCCGTGGGTCATGGGCCTGCAGCCTTCTGATCGTTATTTGAAGGATGCATTGTAGAGGTCACCGGCGCGGGCTTCCTGCCGGTTTGTGGCAGGAGCGTCGCGTAGTGGCGCGTCCGGGCGGGACGCGCGCGAGGTAATCGATGCGGATTACGACCGGGCCGGCAGTTCGCAGCCATCGGGGCCGCAGGCGGCCGCGTCGCTGCCGTCGAGTGCGACGATGCCGTCGCGCCACGCCTGGTCGAGCGCTTGCGCGAACGCGTCGGCCGGCTGCGCGCCCGACACCGCGTAGCGGCCCCCGAACACGAACAGCGGCACGCCGCGCCCGCCGATCTGCGCGGCACGCGCGATGTCGGCTTCGACTTCGTCGCGGTACGCATCGCTGCGCAGCACCGCTTCGACGGCCGTGCGCTCGAGCCCGGCTTCGACCGCGAATTCGGTCAGCGCGGCATGATCGAACAGCGAGCCGTGTTCGCAGAAGTACGCGCGATAGAGTCGCTCGGTCAGCGCGTGCGCGCGGCCCGTGGCTTCCGCGAGCTTCACGAGCCGGTGGCCGTCGAGCGTGTCGCCGACCAGCGTGCCGGGCAGGTCGTAGCGCAGCCCGACGCTCGCCGCTGCATCGGTCACCTGGCGCAGCATCTGGTCGACCTGCGCGGGCGACATCCGGTATTTGCCTGCCAGCATCGCCTCGACCGGCTCGACGGGCTGGCCGGGCATCAGCCGGTACGCGCGCAGCGCGATGTCGACGCGGTCGGCGTGCGCGAACGCGGCCAGCGCCTCGTCGAAGCGGCGCTTGCCGATCCAGCACCACGGGCAGATCAGGTCGGACCAGATTTCGACGGTCAGGGTCGGGCGGGCGGTCGGGGCGGAAGCGGTCGTCATGAGAGGTTCGAGCGGCAAAAAAAGTGTAACTGAGACTATATCACTTTATGTGTCGACGCTTTGTCGTCCGCGGAGCCGTGCGGAAGGGCTGCGCCCGCGTATCGCGAAGCATGGACGCTGCATCGGCGGCTCGGGACCGACGACCGGGTCCGGCCGTCATTGCGCCCCCGTGTCGCGCTCAGGCGTCGCCCTGCGTCTCCTTCAGGTGCTTGAGGTGCTTGTAGACCGTCGCGCGCCCCATCCCGAGCACGTTCGCGACGTAGTTCGCCGCGCTCTTGCCGCGGAACGCGCCTTCCGCGTACAGCGCCTCGACGAGTTCGCGCCGGTGCTCGCGCGTGAGCCCGTTCAGCCCGACCTGCCGCTCGCGCAGCCAGCCGTGCAGGAACGTGTTGATGCGCTCCTGCCAGTCGTCGCGGAACAGTTCGTCGGGTTGCGCGACGACGCCCGCGCCCTTGATGAACAGGTCGAGCGTCGCGCGCACCTCGTCGAACACCGCGATGTTGAAGTTGATGCACATCATCCCGGCCGGCCGGCCTTCGTCGTCGAACAGCACGTTGCTGACGCAGCGCATCCGCCGGCCGTCCCAGTTCAGCTTCTCGTACGGGCCGATCACGCGCTCGCGCGCCGAATGATCGATTTCCTCGAGCGCGGAATCGTCGCCGACCTCGCGCTTCGACAGATTGTTCGCGAGATACAGCACGGTCTGGTCGTGCAGGTCATGGATCACGACTTCCGCGTACGGGAAGAACAGTGCGGCGATACCGTCGGCGATCGGCGCATAGCGGGTGAGCAGCAGGTCTTTGACGGGAGATTTCTTCTTGCGCATCGGTGTCGCGATCTCGGGTGGGCGGGAGCCGGGCAGCGTGTCGGGCCGGCGCGCCGGCGCACCGTGGGGCGGCATGCCCGTGCGCCCGCGCGCGGCCGCCGCGGCGGTTGCGCCATTGTATCGGCCCCGCGCGCGCGTGCCGCTCATGCGTGCGTCAGATGCGTGTACAGCGCGTGCGCGATCGCGATGTCCTCGAGCCCGAGGCCGATCGAGCGGAACAGCGCGTGATGCGTGCGCGACGGCGCCGCGCAGGTGCCGACGACGAGCGCGGGCAGGTCGCCGACGATCCGGCCGGCATCCCAGCCGTGCTCGGCCGCCGCGATCTGCATTTCGCCGGCGCTCGCGGGCGTCGTGTGCCGGTAGTCACAGTAGACGTCCATGTCCGGCAGCCATGCGGGCGGGATTTCGTGGGCACGTGCGACGTTCGTGCTGATCGACGTGACGAGCGCGGGGCGCGTGAGCATCCCGTCGCCGAGCACGGGCGTGCCCGACGACGTGCACAGCATCACCACGTCCGCGTCGCGCACGCAGGCCTCGACGCTCGCCGCCGCGCGGGCGCGCGGGTCGAGCGCGGCGAGGCTCGCCTGCAGCGCCGCGTTGCGGGCCAGCGCGGGCGAGTACACGCGGATCGAGTCCCAGTCGCGCAGTGCCGCCGTGTGCTTGAGGTGCGCGAGGCCGACCGCGCCGGCGCCGACGATCGCCAGATGGCGCGCGTCGCGCGGCGCGAGGCAATCGACCGCGAGCGCCGTCGTGCCGGCCGTGCGCTCGACGGTCAGCAGCCCGGCGTCGCACCACATCAGCGGCTGGCCGGTCTGCATCGACATCAATGCGGTCCATGCGGTGACGATCGGTTTCCCGTCGGCGCTCCCGTCGGGTCTGCCGGCCGTCACGACGTACGGCGACAGCTTCGCGCCGAACACCTGCTCGTCGGCGAGCGCCCCGAGATACGTGATGAAGTCGCCGGCGTGGTCGGGAAATAGCGTGAGCGTCTGCGGCGGCTGCACCGCGCGCGCCGCGGCGAGCGACGCGAACATGCGGCGCAGTGTGCCGAGCACGTCGAGCGACGGCAGCGCCGCGCGCACCGCGGCTTCGTCCACCGTCAGCGGCAGGGTGGGGACGGTTTGCATCATGGGGGCATCTCCGGTTCGGGCTGGACAGAAAGTCTCGAAAGACGGCGTCCGATGAGGTTCGTGATGGACTAAAAGTCTAATATAGACAAACGAAGCCGGTGGGATTTTTCTTTTCGAGACTTTGATTCTTTGCGGAGAGTACGAAAAGCGCCATGAAATCAACGATGATTAGCGCTGGCCGGCGAATTTTTGGCGTGGAGCGATAGCGTCACATCCTAGTATCCCCTATAGTCTACAGTAGACTTTTAGTCTATATTTTGCGTGCAGAACTCGGCACGTCGCCAAGCGGCGGCCGCCTGCCCCGAATGCCGACCGGCGCCCGACCGTGGGCGTCGTGCGACCGATCTTCATCGCCTCAATCCAGAACAGAAGGACCGTCATGAACCGGAAGCTTTCCCTCTGCGCCGCCGCGGCGCTCGCGTGCGCGGCTGTCACGGCCCATGCGGAACCGACCACGTTGCGCTTCGGGATCGAAGCCGCCTATCCGCCGTTCGAGAGCAAGACGCCGTCCGGTCAGCTGCAGGGTTTCGACGTCGACGTCGGCAACGCGGTGTGCGCGAAGCTGAACATGAAGTGCGTGTGGGTCGAGAATGCGTTCGACGGGCTGATCCCGGCGCTGCAGGCGCGCAAGTTCGACGCGATCAACTCGGCGATGAACATCACCGCGAAGCGCAAGCAGAGCATCGACTTCACGCCGCCGATCTACGTGGTGCCGATCGTGATGGTCGCGAAGCGCGGCTCGCCGCTGAAACCCGACGTCGCGAGCCTGCGCGGCAAGCACGTCGGCGTGCTGCAGGGTTCGTCGCAGGAGGATTTCCTGAAGGCGCACTGGGCCAATGCGGGCGTGGCCGTCGTGTCGTACCAGGATCAGGACCAGATCTACGCCGATCTCGTCGCGGGGCGTCTCGATGCTGCCGTGCAGGAAGCGCAGACCGCGCAGGATGGCTTCCTCGACAAGCCGGCCGGCCGCGACTACCAGATCGTCGGCGAGCCGCTGAAGGATCCGGCGACGCTCGGCGAAGGCACGGGCTTCGGGCTGCGCAAGAACGACAAGGTGCTGCAGGCGAAGATCGTCGGCGCGCTCGACGCACTGAAGAAGGACGGCACGCTGAGCGCGCTGTCGCAGAAGTATTTCAAGCGCGACATCATCGCGAAGTAAGCGCCGCCGCGTGCCGGCCGCGGCGGCCGGCGCACGGCGCATCCCATCTCGACGCAGTGCGGGGAACCATGGATTTCGACGTCATCGTTCTGGGGGCCGGCATCGTCGGCGTGTCGTCGGCGCTGCATCTGCAGGATCGCGGGCTGCGCGTCGCGCTCGTCGACCGGCGCGCGCCAGGCGAGGAAACCAGCCACGGTAATGCCGGGTTGATCGAGCGCTCGTCGGTCGTGCCGTATGCGTTTCCGCGCCGGCTCGGCACGCTGCTGCGCTATGCGCGCAACCGCTCGGTCGATCTCTATTGGGACTACCGCGCGCTGCCCGCGTATGCGGGCTGGCTCGCGCGCTTCTGGCGCGAATCTTCGCCGCGGCGGCTCGCGGCCGCCGCGCGCGACCTGCTGCCGCTCGTCGCGGCGAGCGTCGTCGAGCACGATGCGCTGCTCGCGCGCACCGACGCGCAGCCGCTCGTGCACGACGGCGGCTGGATCGAGGCGTTCCGTTCGCCCGCGCTGTTCGATGCGGAAGCGCGCGCGCAGCAGCGGGTGGCCGCCGCGCACGGGCTGCGGATGACCGTGCTCGACGCGCATGCGCTGCGTGTGCGCGAGCCCGGTATCGGCGACGCGTTCTGCGGCGCCTTTCACTGGCAGGACCCGAAGACCGTATCGAGCCCGGGCGGGCTGACCAAGGCCTATGCGCGGCTGTTCGAGCGCGGCGGCGGCACGTTCGTGCGCGGCGACGCGACGACGCTCGTGCAGGTCGATGACGGCTGGCAGGTCCGGACCGAACACGGGCCGATCTCGGCGCGCTCGGCCGTGGTCGCGCTCGGGCCGTGGTCCGATCGGGTGTTCGCGCCGCTCGGCTACCGGATTCCGCTGCGCGCGAAGCGCGGGTATCACATGCATTACCGGCCGACGCGCACGCCGTTGAACGTGCCCGTGTGCGATACCGAGGCAGGCTTCGTCGTCGCGCCGATGGAGGGTGGCCGCCTGCGGCTCACGACGGGCGTCGAGATCGCGCTGCCCGACGCGCCGCCGACCGGCGTGCAGCTCGCGCGCGCCGAACCGCTGGCGCGCGACGCGTTCGGCATCGGCGAGCGGCTCGATCCGGAGCCATGGGTCGGGATGCGGCCGTGCACGCCCGACATGCGTCCGGTGATCGGGCCGGCGCCGCGGCACCGTCATCTGTGGTTCGCGTTCGGCCATTGCCATCACGGGCTCACGCTGGGGCCCGCGACCGGCCGCCTGCTCGCCGAAATGATGACGGGCGCGCCGACCTATATCGATCCCCATCCGTACCGGCCCGCCCGTTTCGGCTGAACCCCCGGCGCGCAGATGCGATTTCAGCCGCCGGCACGCGCCGGCGGCAATGTGCGTGCTTCACAGTTTTTCATTCTGCTGTCCGGCTTGTCGAAATCCACGTAATCGGAAATGATCTGCGTAATCGACAAGAAAGAAAATTTCGCGATAAAAGAAAATCGGCAAATTCGCGATTTATCAATGCATTTTCATATTGATGAAATGCGTAATGGGCAGCTGATTTTGATGGTATAGGGATCGTCGCGGCCACGCGTCCCGGCGTTACGCGTAATGTACCGGAACACGTTACCACGGGGCTCGCAAACGTTACGTTACATCCGCGTGCCGAGCGTCTTTTTCATCAGACGATTGATGCTCCGCCACCCGTTAATTTCGCCTGAAATCGATTAAAAAGCGTTATTCCAAGTAAATCGGCAGAGGAATCAATCCGGTTTTTGGAATTGGCACGCTTCGTGCAATCCGTCCCCATGCTTTGTCAACGTAGTGCCAACCGAGATGGGGAAAATAACGATGGGACAGAATTTTAAATTGACGGGCGTGGCGCTGTCGGTCGCGACGGTGTTCGGGGTGCTGGCTTCGGGTTCCGCGATGGCGGGGGCGCTCGACTCGCTGCCGATCCCGCAGGTGATCGTCAATCCGCCGACGAACAGCGTGTCGGTCGGGCTGGTCGCGACGGGCACGTCGCCGCTGGGCTCGGTCACCGTGACGGCGGGCGGGGCGGGTGCGATCCAGACGTCGTTCGGCGAGCCGGGGCAAGTGCTGTCGGGCGCCGTGGGGGCGGTGACCGGTGCACTCGGCGGTGGCGGCGGCACGGTGCAGCCGCTCGGGGCGGTGCAGGGCGTGGTGAACCAGGTGACGGGTGCGCTCGCTGGCGGCAACCCGGCAGGTGCGTTGACGGGGATGCTGAATACGGCGACGGGGACGTTGAGCAATGCGCTCGGCACCGCAACGGGTGCAGTGGGTGGTATCGGTAGCGGCGCGAATCCGCTGGCGCCGGTGCAGGGTGTGGTGAATCAGGTGACGGGCGCGCTGAGTGGTGGCAACCCGGCCGGTGCACTGACCGGCGCGCTGAATACGGCAACCGGCACGCTGAGCAGCGCGCTCGGCACGGCAACGGGCGCACTGGGTGGTATCGGTGGCGGCGCGAATCCGCTGGCGCCGGTGCAGGGTGTGGTGAATCAGGTGACGGGCGCGTTAAGCGGCGGCAATCCGGCCGGTGCGCTGACGGGCGCATTGAATACGGCAACCGGCACGCTGAGCAGCGCGCTCGGCACGGCAACGGGCGCACTGGGTGGTATCGGCGGTGGTGCGAATCCGTTGGCGCCGGTTCAAGGCGTCGTGAATCAGCTAACGGGTGCGCTCGGTGGCGGTAACCCGGCGGGTGCGCTGACGGGCGCAGTCGGCACGGTGACCGGCGCACTGGGCAATCTCGGCGGAGGGGCGAATCCACTGGCAGCGGTTCAGGGTGTCGTGAACGGGCTGACGGGTACGATCGGTGGTGGCGATCCGGCCGGCGCACTCACCGGCGTCGTTGGCACGGTCACCGGGGCGCTGGGTAACCTCGGCAGCGGCTCGAACCCGCTGGCGCCGGTGCAAGGCGTAGTGAATGGCGTTGCGGGCGCGCTTGGCGGTGGCAATCCGGCCGGCGCCTTGACCGGCGCGCTCGGCACGGTGACAGGCGCATTGGGCGGTGTTGGCGGCGGTAACCCGGCAGGTGCATTGACCGGCGCGCTTGGTACTGTGACAGGTGCACTGGGGGGCGTTGGCAGTGGCAATCCGGCCGGCGCCTTGACCGGGGCGCTCGGTACGGTGACGGGCGCGTTGGGTGGCGTTGGCGGCGGCAACCCGGCCGGCGTCTTGACCGGCGCACTCGGTACGGTGACCGGCGCACTGGGCGGCGTTGGCGGCAACAACCCGGCGGGCGCCTTGACTGGCGCACTCGGCACGGTGACGGGTGCATTGGGCGGCATCGGCGGCGGCAACCCCGCTGGCGCACTGACCGGCGCCCTCGGCACCGTAACCGGCGCCTTGGGCAACCTCGGCGGCGGCGCGAACCCGATCACCCCGATCCAGAACATCGTGAACCAGGTCACGGGCACGCTCGGCAGCGGCAACCCGACTGGCGCACTGAGCAACGCGGTCAACACGATCACCGGCACGCTGGGCAACGTCGGCGGTGCCGGCAGCCCGCTCGCGCCGGTGCAAGGCGTCGTCACGCAACTCGCCGGCACGCTCGGCAACGGCGATCCTGCGGGTGCGCTGACGAACGCACTGAACTCGGTGACGGGCGCGCTCAGCGGCGCGAACCCGCTGGCGCCGGTGCAGGGCGTCGTGAACCAGGTCGTCGGCACGCTGTCGGGTGCGGGCGGCGGGAGCCCGATCACGCCGATCACGAACCTCGTCAATGGTTTGCAGAACGCACTGCCGAGCGGTAATCCGGCCGGCGCGCTGACCGGCGCACTCGGTTCGGTGACGGGCGCGCTCGGCAACCTCGGCGGCACGAACCCGCTGGCACCGGTGCAAGGCGTCGTCAATCAGGTCGTCGGCACGCTCGGCGGCAGCAACCCGGCCGGCACGCTGAGCAACGTGGTCGGGACGGCCACGGGCGCCCTCGGCAACGCGGTCGGCTCGGTGGCCGGTGCACTCGGCGCACTGGGCGGCACGAGCCCGCTGGCACCGGTGCAGGGTGTCGTGAACCAGGTCGTCGGTACGCTCGGCAGCGGCAATCCGGCCGGCGCACTGACGGGCGCGCTGAACTCGGTGACGGGCGCCCTCGGCAATCTCGGCGGCTCCAATCCGCTGGCGCCGGTGCAAGGCGTCGTCAACCAGGTGGTCGGCACGCTGTCCGGTGCGGCCGGCAATAACCCGATCGCCCCGATCACGAACCTCGTGAGCGGCCTGACGGGCGGCGGCAACCCGGCCGGCGCACTGACCGGTGCGCTCGGTTCGGTGACGGGCGCACTCGGGTCCGGTCCGGCGGCGCTCGGCCAGGCGGCCGGTTCGACGGCAGCGGCGGGCGGCAGCCTGCTCGGCGCAGGCGCGAATGCGGCCGGCGGTACGGCCGGCGCGGTCGGTTCGCTGCTGACGACGGGCGCCAACTCGACGGCGACGGTCGTCAATGCGGCCGGCACGTCGGTGGGCACGGTGCTCGGTTCCGCACCGGGCCTGTCGGTGACGCCGCATTCGGGCAACGGCTCGGCGAACAACCCGCTCGCACCGGTGACGACGCTGCTTCAGTCGCTGACTGGCGCATTGCCGAGGTAACCGGCCGAACCCGCACGACGGCGCCGCATCGGCCGTCGTGCGAGACGCTCGCGCGATACGGCCCGTGCAACAGCGGGCGCGCAACGCGGCATGACAGCGATGTCATGCCGCGTTGTCATTTCAGGCTTCCGCTCGCTTTCGTCGCATGAATGATCGCCGCCGCGCATCGCGGCATGGAATAACCGGCCGTCGCCGTCCGTTTACATACCGAGTTCCGGCACCGCCGGCCGGCGGGATAATGATCGTGACGCAGCCGATCGTCCCGTTCGGCGGCACCGTGTCGCGACACGACGTCAAGGAGAACGGGAATGAAACGGATGCTCTTCGCCGCCGCGCTGACGGCGGCGATCGTGCGACCGGCGGCCGCGGAACCGCCACAGGTCGGCGACGGGAAACTGGTCGACGAAGCGCACATGACGCTGTACGTGTTCGATCGAGATGCGCCGGGCAAGAGCATGTGCGACGGCACGTGCGCAGCCAACTGGCCACCCGCGCTCGCCGACGCGTACGACAAGGCGTCGGGCGCGCTGAGCCTCGTCGCCCGCGACGACGGCAAAAAGCAGTGGGCATACCGCGGCCGCCCGCTGTATCGCTGGAAGATGGACCACAAGGCCGGCGACGCGGGCGGCGACGGAATCGGCGGCATGTGGCACGTCGCACGGCCGTGACCGCGCGGCGACGCGCGAGGCATCCCGATGAGCTATGAGTCGGACCTGCTGGTGTGGCTCCCGCATCTCACGCGCTATGCGCGTGCGCTGACGGGCGAGCGCGCGTGGGCCGACGATCTCGTGCAGGACACGCTCGAGCGTGCGCTGAACCGGCCGCCGCGCGACGGCGGCAACCTGCGCGCGTGGCTGCTGACGCTGTTGCGGCACCGCTTCATCGACCAGTTGCGGGCGCGGCACGAGATCGCGGTCGACGACGCGACGGCGCCGTGGCAGACGATGGCCGCGCCGGCCGGCGAGGTCGGCGGCCTGGAGTTGCGCGACGTGCAGCGCGCGCTGTACCGGCTGCCGGTCGAGCAGCGCGAGGTGCTGTTGCTGGTCGCGCTCGAGGAGTTGAGCTATCGCGATGCCGCGCAAGTGCTCGGCGTGCCGGTCGGCACGGTGATGTCGCGGCTCGCGCGGGCGCGTGCGCAGATGCGCGCGTTGCTGTCGGACGCGCCGTCGTCGCACGGCACGGCCACGTTACGGGTGATCGGGAAGCCATGATGGACGATCCGCGCAAGCCTTCGAACCAGCAGGACGACGATGCGTCGGCGCAACTGCTGTCCGCGCTGCTGGACGGCGAACTGTCCGGGCACGAGCGGCGCGAGATGCTCGAGCGCCTGCAGTCCGATCCGCAGGAAGCCGAACGATTCGCGCATTACCGTGCGCAGCGCGATGCGCTGAAAGCACTGTTCCCGTTGCCGGCCGCCGCGCCCGCGTTGTTCGTGCAGCGCCGCACGCCGCGCTGGCGCACCGTCGCGCAGGCGTTCGCGGGGCTGGCGGCCGGGCTGCTGATCGGCGTCGCGCTGCATGCGGGCTGGGCGGCGTTCGGCAGCGAACCGGCGTTCGCGGCGCGCGCCGATGTCGCGTATGCCATGTACGCCGCCGATCGCGAGCATCCGGTGGAAGTCGGTGCGGCCGATCCCGAGCGTTTCGCCGCATGGCTGTCGGCGCGCCTCGGCCGGCCGGTGCGCGCGCCGTCGCTCGACGAATACGGTTATGCGCTGCTGGGCGGCCGGTTGCTGCCCGGCGACGCGGGGCCGGCCGCGCAACTTATGTACGAGCGCGCGGACGGCGCGCGCGTGACGCTGTACATGACCGCATACGATGCGCGTCGCCTCGCGCCGCAGGCGATGTCGGCCGACGGCCGCTACACGTATTTCTGGTCGGATCGCGGCATGGGTTTTGCGCTGTCCGGCCGTGGCGACGAACGGCGTCTGCGCGAACTCGCGATCGACGCATGCGGTGCGCTGGGCGGGCCGACCGACGCGTGGAAGGGATGACGCGCGGCGCCCGCAGGGAGCAGGCGATGAAGACGGCGATGAGGAAAGGGTTGGTGCTGACGGCGGTCGTCGCGGGCACGATGCTTGCGCGAGCGCAGGGCGACGCGCCCGTGCGCGTGCCGGTCGATGCCGATGGCGTGCAGCGCGTGACGATCGTCGGCGGCAGCTATTTCTTCCGGCCGAACCACGTGATCGTCCGCGCGCACGTGCCGGTCGAGCTGACCGTATCGGCCGAGCCCGGCGTGGTGCCGCACAGCTTCGAGATCGACGCGCCGCCGCAGGCTGGCGTCGCGGTGCATACCGAGCTCGGCACCACGCCGAGAACGTTTCGTATCACGCCGCAGCAGCCGGGCCGGTTCGCCTACTATTGCACGCACCGGCTGCTGTTTTTCAGCAGCCATCGCGAGCGCGGGATGGAAGGCGTGCTCGATGTCGAGGCGGCGCCGTGATCGCCGCGTTGCTGGCCGCGAGCCTGATAGGAGCGAGCATGACAGCCGATCCCGTGACCTTCGCGCAGTCGCATTTCGACCACGTCCGCTCGTACCGCGCGACGATCCGCTCGTCGGCGCGCGACGGCGAGCGCACCGAAATCCGCTACGCGTACCTGAAGCCGGGCTTCGTCCGGATGGATTTCGTGTCGCCGCATCGCGGCGCGGTGCTGGCGTACGATCCCGGCGACGGCAAGGTGCGGCTGCGCCCGTTCGGCACGCATGCGCCCCCCGCGCTGACGCTGTCGCCGTCCAATCCGCTCGTGCGCGACCGCGCCGGCCACCGGGTCGACCGCTCGGACGTCGGCGAACTGCTGCGCAACGTGCATGCGCTGCAGCAGGGCGGTGCGACGGTGACTGAAGGGGAGGAAACCGTCGGCGGCCGGACCGCGCTGCGCGTGCTGGTCACGGGCGCGCCCGCGCACGCGATCGACGGTGTGCATCGCTACCGGTTGTGGCTCGACGCCGCGGACGGTTTTCCGCTGAAGGTCGTCAGCTACGCCGACGATGACGACGTGCCGCTCGAAACCGTGACGCTCGACGACGTGGAGATCGACGTCGCGTTTCCCGAGCGTTTCTTCGCGCCCTGACGGCGCGCCGATCCGCGTTCCCGAACGCGCCTGCCGGAGGCTGCATGGCGGAGTACCGGTTTTCGACGACCTGGCGGGTGGATGCGCCGCTCGCGGCGGTCTGGGATGCGATCTATCAGGTCGACCGCTGGCCCGACTGGTGGAAGGGCGCCGTGCGTACCGTCGAGCTCGAGCCAGGCGACGCGCGCGGCGTCGGCGCCTTGCACCGGTATACATGGAAGGGCGCGCTGCCGTACCGGCTGACCTTCGACATGCGCGTGCGGCGCGTCGAGCGGCCGCATGTGCTCGAAGGCCATGCGAGCGGCGCGATCGAGGGCGACGGACGCTGGTCGTTCGCCGCCGCCGGCGCGCGCACCGTCGTGCGCTACGACTGGCACATCCGCACGCATGGGTGGATGAACTGGCTGGAGCCGCTGGCACGGCCGCTGTTCCGATGGAATCACGACGTCGTGATGCGCGAAGGGGCGAAGGGGCTCGCGCGGCGGCTGGGTGTGGCCGTCGAGACGGAGGGCCGGACCTTCCGGCCGCTGCCGGACGCGGACTGCGCCGACGCGTGAGATCGGCCGGGCGACGCCGGCGAACGAGCACGTCGCGGCAGACGAAATCGGCGTCCGCACGGTTTTTTCGATGCGATGTCACCGGTCTCAGGAACTCCGGGCTTACCCGGTGTCCAAACGGGGCTGGATGACAGGCGCGGGCCGCTCGAGCCCGTCCGCCGGGGCGGCTGCGTACGTCATGACTTTGTTTTGAAAGGGTTTTTGGTTGTTTTCGTGGATTTTCCCGCCGCGTCGTCGCCCCAAAAATTCCTCTGGTTCCCCTTCTTGAATTTGTCAAAACCCGTCCATATAATTAGCACTCGCTGCACGAGAGTGCTAACAATTCTCTGCCGGGCGATAAGCCGGGCAGATTCCCTAAGCGTTCTTCAATCTCAGTCAAGAGAGGAGTGAATATGAACCTTCGTCCTTTGCACGATCGCGTGATCGTCAAGCGCCTGGATCAGGAAACCAAGACCGCCTCGGGCATCGTGATCCCCGACGCCGCTGCTGAAAAGCCGGATCAGGGCGAAGTCCTGGCGATCGGCCCGGGCAAGCGCGACGACAAGGGCGCCCCGATCGCGCTCGACGTGAAGGTCGGCGATCGTGTCCTGTTCGGCAAGTACGCAGGTCAGACCGTGAAGGTCGACGGCCAGGAACTGCTGGTCATGCGCGAAGAAGACATCATGGCCGTGGTCAACGCCAAGTAAGCGTCCTCCGACGGTACATATTCCCAAGAATTCAAGGAGTTAGAAGATGGCAGCTAAAGACGTCGTATTCGGCGATTCCGCCCGTTCGAAGATGGTCGAAGGCGTGAACATTCTCGCCAACGCAGTCAAGGTCACGCTGGGTCCGAAGGGCCGCAACGTCGTGCTCGAGCGCAGCTTCGGCGGCCCGACGGTCACCAAGGACGGTGTGTCGGTCGCGAAGGAAATCGAGCTGAAGGACAAGCTCCAGAACATGGGCGCGCAAATGGTCAAGGAAGTCGCTTCCAAGACCAGCGACAACGCAGGCGACGGCACGACGACGGCAACCGTCCTCGCGCAATCGATCGTTCGCGAAGGCATGAAGTACGTCGCATCGGGCATGAACCCGATGGACCTGAAGCGCGGCATCGACAAGGCAGTCGCAGCGGCTGTCGAAGAGCTGAAGAAGATCAGCAAGCCGTGCACGACCAACAAGGAAATCGCACAGGTCGGCTCGATCTCGGCGAACAGCGATTCGTCGATCGGCGATCGCATCGCTGAAGCGATGGACAAGGTCGGCAAGGAAGGCGTGATCACCGTCGAAGACGGCAAGTCGCTGGCCGACGAGCTCGACGTCGTCGAAGGCATGCAATTCGACCGCGGCTATCTGTCGCCGTACTTCATCAACAACCCGGACAAGCAAGTCGCCGTCCTCGACAACCCGTTCGTGCTGCTGCACGACAAGAAGGTGTCGAACATCCGTGATCTGCTGCCGGTGCTCGAGCAAGTCGCGAAGGCTGGCCGTCCGCTGCTGATCATCGCGGAAGACGTCGAAGGCGAAGCACTCGCGACGCTGGTCGTCAACAACATCCGCGGCATCCTGAAGACCGTTGCGGTCAAGGCGCCGGGCTTCGGCGACCGTCGCAAGGCGATGCTGGAAGACATCGCGATCCTGACCGGCGGTCAAGTCGTCGCGGAAGAAACCGGCCTGACGCTCGAGAAGGCAACGCTGGCAGAACTGGGCCAGGCGAAGCGCATCGAAGTGGGCAAGGAAAACACGACGATCATCGACGGCGCAGGCGAAGCCGTGAACATCGAAGCACGCGTGAAGCAAGTGCGCGCGCAAATCGAAGAAGCGACGTCGGACTACGACCGTGAAAAGCTGCAAGAGCGCGTGGCCAAGCTGGCAGGCGGCGTTGCAGTGATCAAGGTCGGTGCTGCGACCGAAGTCGAAATGAAGGAAAAGAAGGCACGTGTCGAAGACGCACTGCACGCCACGCGCGCAGCTGTGGAAGAAGGCATCGTGGCAGGCGGCGGCGTCGCGCTGATCCGCGCACGCACCGCGATCGCAGGCCTGACCGGCGCGAACGCCGACCAGAACGCCGGCATCAAGATCGTGCTGCGCGCGATGGAAGAGCCGCTGCGCCAGATCGTCACGAACGGCGGCGAAGAAGCCAGCGTCGTGGTGGCGGCGGTTGCTGCAGGCCAGGGCAACTACGGCTACAACGCAGCAACGGGCGAGTACGTCGACATGGTTGAAGCTGGCGTCGTCGACCCGACCAAGGTCACGCGCACCGCACTGCAGAACGCAGCTTCGGTTGCAGGCCTGCTGCTGACGACGGACGCAGCTGTCGCAGAACTGCCGAAGGAAGACGCACCGATGCCGGGCGGCATGCCGGGCGGCATGGGCGGCATGGGCATGGACATGTAATCGACTTCGGTCGAAGATGTCCGGAGCGCGCAGCGATGCGCGTTCCAGCCAAAAGAAAAGACCCGCAGCGATGCGGGTCTTTTTTATTTGCACGCGGAATTCGGCGTGCCGTTCGCGGCGGCGGGACCTGCCCGCCGCGCGCAACTCAATGCCTGTGCGACGTCCTTGCGACCAGGTCGGCCTTCACGGCCGGCGGCGTGTCGGACTCGTCGTTGCTGCGTGCCCAGAAGAACCGGTCGGGCAGGTACGCGCCCATGCCGGGCCGGAACGCGTCGCGCACGGCCTGGTACAGGTATTCCTGCGCCTCGCGCACGGCTTCGGGCGGCTCCTGGCCGTTCGCGAGCAGTGCCGCGATGGCCGCGCCGAGCGTATCGGTGATGCCCATCAGCCGGTGCGGCGAGCGATCCCACATGTCTTCGCGAAGCTGGCCTTCCTCGCCGTACAGCGTATTGACGAGCCGGTGCGAACCGGTTTCCGACGACAGGATGTATTCGCAGCCCTGCGACAGCAGGTGCGACACGGCCGCGTCGAGATTCGGCGCCTCGGCATCGCCGTCCGGCTGCGCGAGCGCGATCAGTGTCGCGTGGTCGGCGACCAGCAACGTGGTTTGCGGCGCCAGCAGGTCGGCGATCGATTCGCGCAGGTCGTCGGCGGCGAGCACGTGTTCGTCGTCGAGCGTGAAGTCCGGCGCGAGCACGAGCGGCACGCCGTCGTAGTCGGCGACGACTTCGGCGATCGCGCTCACGACTTCCGCGCGCGTCGCCGCGCCGATCTTGAACGCGGCAACCGGCATGTCTTCGAGCAGCATGCGCGCCTGCGCGGCGACGACGTCGGGGTCGAGGCCGGTAACTTCATCGCAGGCGGCCGAGTCGCGCACGGTATAGCCGGTCAGGACGGACACGCCGTGACAGCCCATGCTCGCCAGGGTCATCAGATCGGCTTGGAGGCCGGAGCCACCGGTGGGATCGGACAGGCCGAAGGTGAGGACGATCGGAGGGGCGTTGCTGGACATGTAGAAATGGGGCAAGAGAAAAACGGACGAGCGACGGACATGCGGACGGCGAGGCGAATGGGCGGGTTCGGCCCTGTGTTGCCCGGCAGGCCGCACTTTTCAACCATTATGCGGTGGAATCCGGCCGGTACGACGGATTTTTTAGCGCAGCGCAACGTAGGCGCCGTCCTCCAGCGCGATTGCTAGGCAGTCCGGCCCCGACACGGTACCATCATGGCTCCCGAATTTACCGACTTTTCCCCGACGCGGCTTAAGATGGAATACAAGAGCTGGATGTGCCTGATTTGTGGCTGGATTTACGACGAAGAAGCCGGGCTGCCGGAAGAGGGCATTGCCCCGGGCACGCGCTGGGAAGACGTCCCGATCAACTGGACGTGCCCTGAATGCGGCGCCCGCAAGGAAGACTTCGAGATGGTCCAGATCTGACCGGGCCCCTCGCCCACGGACACTCCGCTCAGGCCTCGCACCGGCCCGGCGCTCGCGCGCCGCGGTTCGCGCGAGCGACTTGACGATGACAGGCGCGCGTGTCCATGACGTCCGATCCGGCGAACGTTCCCCACCCTGACGCATTGCCCAACCCGCGTGGCGGGGCCGTGCGCGCGGCTGACGCATGGCTGGCGGCGGCCGCCGACGCATTCGAGCGGCGCGACGATGCAGCGGCGCCGCTTGCCGCGGCCGCGGCGGTGCTGGCGGAAGCCGGCTGGCTGCCGGCCGCGCGTTTCGCTGGACAACTGTCGGCCGCCGTGCCGCTCGTCGCCACCGAGCCGACTACGGCCGGCTGGCGTGCCGCGCTGCGCGATTTTCGTGCGGCCGTCGGGCGCCACAACCTGCGCGAGCTTGCGTGCTCGCCCGTTCTCTTCGAGCACTTCCGTGCGTTGCGCGCGCAAAGCGCCGCCGACCTGCGCACGCGCGCGCCGCTCGATGCGCTCGCGCTGGTCGGCCGCGCGGTGCCGCCTGCCACGCTGCGTGCGCTGCCCGATGCATTCGCGACCCGGATTCGTGCCCGCTACGAGCAGGCGCTGCTCGGCGTGCTGCGTGCCGAGCACGGCGCGCCGGGCGCGGCGCTCGACGAACTCGACGCGATGCTGGCCGCGCTCACCGACGACGGGCCGTACGATTTCTGGCGGCTCGCGGCCGCTTGCGCGCGCGCGCTGCGCGCAAGCGGCGCGCCCGAGCTGAAGCGCTTTCTCGCGCGGACCAACCTGCTGCTCGGTGAACACGCGCAGGGCCGGCGCGGCGCGCCGCCCGAACTGGTGCGCGAGACGGTGGCGCTGCTGTGGCGCGATTTCGCGCTGTTCGGCGCCGCGGCCGAGGACGTCGCGCTCGTCGACGTGCTGCACGACTACGGATTGACGGTCGACTGGCACGTGGCCGGCACGCCCGCCTCCGAAGCCTTGTGGGAGGCCGATGCCGCGCGGGCCGAGCACGAGGCGGTCGCCGCCGCGCCGACCCGCGCGCTCGGCGTCGTGACCGTCAACGCGCATGCCTATGAAGATTTCCTGCAGACCGCCGACGCATCGATGGCCGATCTGGCGGCCAACCCGGCCACGGCCGATGCCGGCGCCGCGTGGCACGCGTCCGGCGCGGCCTACCGGGTCGGCACGGCCGCCTGCGCGCTCGGGCTCGGTCACGCGGCGCTGCTGGCCGACACGCTCGGTCTGGCGTGGCGTCGTGCGGCGCATGGCGTGCCGCTTGCCGACGGCGGCCTCGATGCGCACCGCCACGCGTCCGACATGCTGCGCGCGGCGCTTCTGAAGATCGCGGCCGGCGTCGCGCCGCCGGATCTCACGGCCGCGTCCGAAGCGCTCGGCACGGCGCTCGGCCGGACCTGACGAACAAGGGGACGGACACGCGACGGCGGCCCTTGCCGCGCGGGCCCGCAACACGCTGCCGACAGCGCCCGCGCGCGTGTTAGAGTGCCGTGTGATCCGCGCGCGCCGTTGCCAGCGTGGCGCGGCGTTGCTTGTTGATCGCGGCCCGGTCAGGTCGCGGCGTCTTTGCTAAAATTCAAACCATGTCAAAGCCTTCCGATCGCATCAATCTCACCAACCAGTTCCTGATCGCCATGCCGAACATGGCCGATCCGACGTTCTCGGGAACGGTGGTCTATCTTTGCGATCACAGCGAGCGCGGTGCGCTCGGCCTCGTCATCAATCGTCCGACCGACATCGATCTCGAATCGCTGTTCAACCGCATCGACCTGAAGCTCGACATCGAGCCGCTGCTGCACATTCCGGTGTACTTCGGCGGTCCGGTCCAGACCGAGCGCGGCTTCGTGCTGCACGAGCCGGTCGAGGGCGCGAGCTACAACTCGTCGATGTCCGTGGACGGCGGGCTCGAGATGACGACGTCGAAGGACGTGCTCGAGGCGGTCGCGACGGGCACCGGCCCGAAGCGCTTCCTGCTCACGCTCGGCCATGCAGGCTGGGGCGCCGGGCAGCTCGAGGAAGAAATTGCCCGCAACGGCTGGCTGACCGTCGCGGCCGATCCGCGCATCGTGTTCGACACGCCGGCCGAAGAGCGCTTCGAAGCCGCGCTCGGCCTGCTCGGCGTCAGTTCGTCGATGCTGTCCGGCGAGGCAGGGCACGCATGAGTGGCGCGAGCGCGCGCGATGCGACGCTCCTGGCGTTCGACTACGGCGAAAAACGGATTGGCGTCGCTATCGGCAACGCGCTGACGCGCTCGGCCCGTGCGCTCGTCGTGATCCAGAACCTGAACCGCGAGCACCGCTTCAAGGCGGTCGGCGACCTGCTGGCCGAATGGCGGCCGGATGCGCTCGTCGTGGGCCTGCCGATGCATCCGGACGGCACGCCGCACGACATGACGCAGCAGGCGAAGCGTTTCGGCAACCAGCTGAACGGCCGCTTCGGGCTGCCCGTCACGTGGGTGGACGAGCGCTATTCGTCGGTCGAGGCGGAAGCCGGGCTGCGCGAGCGCAACGTGCGCGGCCGCGCTCGCACCGACATGCTCGATGCCGAGGCCGCGCGCGTCATTCTTCAACAGTATCTCGATCAATTGTCCGACCATGAGCACCATTGACGCCGAGGCGCTTTACCGCGTCCTGCTCGACCAGATCCGCGCCGCGTACGGCACGGCGTTCGCCGAACCGGGCGGCCCGCGGCTCGCCGGCATTTACAGCGGCGGCGCGTGGCTGGCCGAGCGCCTCGCGCGCGATCTCGGCGCACCGGCGTTCGGCGTCGTCAACGTCGCGCTGCATCGCGACGACTACGCGAAGAAGGGGCTGCACAGCCAGGCCAGCCCGACGTCGCTGCCGTTCGAGATCGACGGCACGCGCATCGTGCTCGTCGACGACGTGCTGTACACCGGGCGCACCGTGCGCGCGGCGCTCAACGAGTTGTTCGACTACGGCCGTCCGGCCGCGGTCGAGCTCGCTGTGCTCGCCGATCGCGGCGGCCGCGAGCTGCCGCTCGCCGCGCGCTTCGCGGGCGGGACGCTCGACGTGCCGGCCGACGCGACGCTCGTGCTCGCGCGCGACGAGGCGCGGTTCACGCTGCGTATCGAGGCACAGAGCGAGTCGCACGGCGCCTGAACGACACGCGAACCGTATCCCGGGCCGCTGGTTTGCACCGCGGCCCGTTTGCATAGTTGGAATCACGCACACCATGACCACCGACACCACTGGCCGCACCGGCAATCCCGCGGCGGCCGCGAGCCCCGACCGGTTTCGCTACGGTTTCCTGAAGGGCAACCCGCAGCTCACGAAAAACGGCGAGCTGAAGCACCTGCTGTCGATCGAGGGCCTGCCGCGCTCGATCGTCAATCACATCCTCGATACCGCCGAGCAGTTCGTCAGCGTGACGGACCGTGAAGTGAAGAAGGTGCCGTTGCTGCGCGGCAAGTCCGTGTTCAACCTGTTCTTCGAGAACTCGACGCGCACCCGCACGACCTTCGAGATTGCCGCGACGCGCCTGTCGGCCGACGTGCTGAACCTGAACATCAATGCGTCGTCGACGAGCAAGGGCGAATCGCTGCTCGACACGATCAACAACCTGTCGGCGATGCATGCCGACCTGTTCGTCGTGCGCCACGCGTCGAGCGGCGCGCCGTACCTGATCGCCGAGCACTGCGCGCCGCACGTGCACGTGATCAATGCCGGCGACGGCCGTCATGCGCACCCGACGCAGGGCCTGCTCGACATGTACACGATCCGTCACTACAAGCGCGACTTCACGAAGCTGCGCGTGGCGATCGTCGGCGACATCCTGCATTCGCGCGTCGCGCGTTCCGACATCCACGCGCTCACCACGCTCGGCGTGCCGGAAGTGCGTGCGATCGGCCCGCGCACGCTGCTGCCGGGCGGTCTCGAGCAGATGGGCGTGAAGGTGTTCCACAACCTCGACGAGGGGCTGAAGGGCGTCGACGTGATCATCATGCTGCGTCTGCAGAACGAACGGATGAGCGGCGCGCTGCTGCCGTCCGCGCAAGAGTACTTCAAGACGTGGGGCCTGACGCCCGAGCGCCTCGCGCTCGCCGCGCCCGACGCGATCGTGATGCATCCGGGGCCGATGAACCGCGGTGTCGAGATCGATTCGCAGGTCGCCGACGGTCCGCAATCGGTGATCCTCAACCAGGTCACGTTCGGCATCGCGGTGCGGATGGCGGTGATGGGCATCGTCGCCGGCAACAGCGACTGAGCCCGCTTTCGCGCCTCCTCGTTCAGGCATTCAACGCAATCAACGCATTCACAGACAGCGCATGAAGATTCATATCAAAGGCGGCACGCTGATCGACCCGGTCGCCGGCACCGAAGGGCAGGCCGACGTATTCGTCGCGGACGGCAAGATTGCCGCGCTGGGCAGTGCGCCCGCCGGTTTCAACGCGGACCAGACGATCGACGCGTCGGGCCTGATCGTCGCACCTGGCCTCGTCGACCTGTGCGCGCGGCTGCGTGAGCCGGGCTACGAACACAAGGCGACCCTCGCGTCCGAGATGGCCGCGGCCGTCGCGGGCGGCGTCACGACCCTCGTGTGCCCGCCGGACACCGATCCCGTGCTCGACGAGCCGGGCCTCGTCGAAATGCTCAAGTTCCGCGCACGCAATCTGCACCAGGCCAACGTGCATCCCCTTGGCGCGCTGACGGTCGGCCTCAAGGGCGAGGTAATCACCGAGATGGTCGCGCTGACCGAATCCGGCTGCGTCGGCTTCACGCATGCCAACGTGCCGGTGCGCGACACGCAGGTGCTGCTGCGCGCGCTGCAGTACGCGAGCACCTACGGCTACACGACGTGGCTGCGTCCGCTCGACGCGTTCATCGGCCGCGGCGGCGTGGCCGCGAGCGGCGCGCTCGCGTCGCGGCTCGGGCTGTCCGGCGTGCCGGTCGCGGCCGAGACGATCGCACTCCACACGATTTTCGAACTGATGCGCGTGACGGGCGCACGCGTGCACCTCGCGCGGCTGTCGTCGGCGGCCGGGCTCGCGCTCGTGCGTGAGGCGAAGGCCGAGGGGCTACCCGTGACCTGCGACGTCGGCGTGAACCACGTCCACCTGATCGACGTCGATATCGGCTACTTCGATTCGCAGTTCCGGCTCGATCCGCCGCTGCGCAGCGAGCGCGATCGCGAAGCGATTCGCGTGGCGCTCGCCGACGGCACGATCGATGCGATCTGCTCGGATCACACGCCAGTCGACGACGACGAGAAGCTGTTGCCGTTCGGTGAAGCGACGCCGGGCGCGACGGGGCTCGAACTGCTGCTGTCGCTGACGCTGAAGTGGGCGGACGAGACGCGCACGCCGCTCGCGCAGGCGCTGCGCCGCATCACGTCCGCGCCGGCCGACGTGCTGCAGCTGCCGGCAGGGCGCCTCGCCGAAGGCGGCGCGGCCGACCTGTGCGTGTTCGATCCGCGCGCGCACTGGCGCGTCGAGCCGCGTGCGCTGAAGAGCCAGGGCCACAATTCGCCGTTCCTCGGCTACGAACTGCCGGCCACCGTGCGTACCACGCTCGTGACCGGACAGGTCGCGTTCGAGCGCCACTGAACCACGCGGAACCTTCGCCATGATCGCCTTTCGCAAGCTGCGTCTCGCCTTTCACCTGTTGCGCGGCATGGTGATCGTCGCGCTGCGTTTTGCGCACGTCACGCCCGCGCGCCGCGCCGAGCTGATACGCCGCTGGTCGCTCAAGCTGCTGCGGATCTGCGGGATGCGCCTCGTCGTCCACAACGACGGCGCGCGGCTCGACGCGAGCGCGCTGGTTGTGGGCAACCACGTGTCGTGGCTCGACATCTATGCGGTCAACGCGTGGCGGCCGACGCCGTTCGTGTCGAAGGCCGAGGTGCGGCAGTGGCCGGTCGTCGGCTGGCTCGCCGAGAAGCTCGACACCGTGTTCCTGCAGCGCGAGAAGCGTACCGAGGCAATGCGGATCATGCACGAGATGGCCGAGCGCCTGCGCACAGGCGGGCTGATGTGCGTGTTTCCGGAAGGGACGACGTCCGATGGCCAGGATCTGCTGCCGTTCCATGCGAACCTGTTCCAGGCCGCGGTATCGGCCGGCTGCGCGGTGCAGCCGATCTGCCTGATGTACGAGGACGCGCAAGGGCGGCAGTCGGTCGCGCCGGCCTACACGGGCGATCTGTCGCTCGGCACGTCGCTCGACATGGTGTTGCGCGGCGGCCCGCTCGTCGCGCATCTGTACGTGTGCGAACCGATCGCGCCGGGCGGTGACCGGCGGGCGACGTCTGCCGCGGCGCGCGACGCGATCGCGGCCGCACTGGCGACGCTGCAGGAGAAGGTCGGCAAGCCGACGGCCGAGTCGCTCGCCGAGTTGCAGAAGCATGCGTTTCCAGCGACCGAAATTGGTGCCGGTGCGGCGGGCGACGCGGCAGCCGATGCGCCGGTGCCGGGGCGCGAGGGCTGACGCGCGGCCGGCCGGATCTGGCGAATCAGCGTGCCGTCATTCGCCGCCCGGCGAACGGCACGCTTCGCACTGCACCTGCGTGACCGTGCGCTGCGCCGGGTCGGCCGTGAGCCGCACGGCCGACAACTGATTCCCCCATACGCATCCTGAATCGAGCGCGACGACGTTGTCGCGCAACATCAGGCCGAGCGCGGCCCAGTGCCCGAACACGACCGTCACGTCCTCGGTGCGGCGCCCCGGCACGTCGAACCACGGCAGGTAGCCGGGCGGCGCGCTGTCGGGGCCGCCATTCGCCTTGAACTCCATCGCGCCGTCGGGCGTGCAGAAGCGCAGGCGCGTGAACGCGTTGAATGCGACGCGCATCCGGTCGCGTTTTTTCAGGTTCGGCGTCCATTGATTCGGTTCGTTGCCGTACAGGCCTTGCAGCATGTCGCGCCAGTCGGGGGCACGCAGCGCGCGCTGGAGCTCGTCCGCGAGTTCGAGCGCGAGCGTGGCGTCCCATTGCGGCAACACGCCGGCGTGCACGAGCAGCTTTCCGTCTTCGACATGCACGAACGGGCGATGGCGGACCCAGTCGAGCAGCGCGTCGGCGTCGGGCGCGTCGAGGATCTCGCCGATCGTGTCGCCCGGACGCTCGGTGCGCAGTCCAGCGGAGACCGCGAGCAGGTGGAGATCGTGATTGCCGAGCACGACGGTCGCGCGCGGGCCGAGGTCGACGACCGCGCGCAGCGCGGCAAGGGAGCCGGGGCCGCGGTTGACGACGTCGCCGGCGAGCCAGAGGGGCGTGTCGACGGAGGGCGAGAGCTTGTCGAGCAGCGACTGGAAAGCGGAATGACAGCCTTGGATGTCGCCGATAGCGATGGGGGGGAGGGTCATGAGGTGGCGGACTTTGCGAGTATCGATAAGGTGGGAAAAATCATCCATTCATGGCGTCATGACGCAATTTTTGTTCCGCATAACGGGCTGGTCGGGTAGGGAAATTTCACAGTTGGAAAGGGTTCGAAGCGCTGTATCAAGTTGTTAGCGGCATGGCTTTTGCAGGGGGCGGCTCCCTATAATTGTCTCTTTCCCCAACAAAATTAGCATTTCATGACTTTGGAGGCCATGTCGACCGGTTAAAATTCCCGGTTGGACGTGGCAATCACAAGCTACTAGCATTTGCGAATCTGAGGTGGCAGGCGCCTGATGGCGTCTGCCGCACATTATTTGAGGGAGCCTCATGATCCTGGTTACGGGCGGCGCGGGTTTTATCGGTGCCAATTTTGTACTCGACTGGCTGCGCGCATCCGACGAAGCCGTGCTCAACGTTGACAAGCTGACGTACGCAGGGAACCTGCGCACGCTGCAGTCGCTGGACGGAAACCCGAAGCACGTGTTTGCGCGCGTCGACATCTGCGACCGTGACGCACTCGACGCCCTCCTGGCCGAGCACAAGCCCCGCGCGGTGCTGCACTTCGCCGCGGAAAGCCACGTCGATCGCTCGATCCACGGTCCCGCGGACTTCGTGCAGACCAACGTCGTCGGCACCTTCACGCTGCTCGAGGCTACCCGCCAGTACTGGAACGGTCTGAACGACGCCGACAAGGCCGCGTTCCGTTTCCTGCACGTGTCGACCGACGAGGTGTTCGGTTCGCTGTCGGCCACCGACCCGCAATTCTCGGAGACGACGCCGTACGCGCCGAACAGCCCGTATTCCGCGACGAAGGCGGGCTCCGACCACCTGGTGCGCGCGTACCATCATACGTATGGCCTGCCGGTGCTGACGACGAACTGTTCGAACAACTACGGCCCGTACCAGTTCCCGGAAAAGCTGATCCCGCTGATGATCGCGAACGCGCTCGCGGGCAAGCCGCTGCCTGTGTATGGCGACGGCCAGAACGTGCGCGACTGGCTGTACGTCGGCGACCACTGCAGCGCGATCCGCGAAGTGCTCGCGCGTGGCGTGCCCGGCGAGACGTACAACGTCGGCGGCTGGAACGAGAAGAAGAACCTCGAAGTCGTGCATACGCTGTGCGACCTGCTCGACAAGGCGCGGCCGAAGGCGGCAGGTTCGTACCGTGACCAGATCACCTATGTGACCGACCGGCCCGGCCACGATCGCCGCTACGCGATCGATGCGCGCAAGCTCGAACGCGAACTCGGCTGGAAGCCTGCGGAAACGTTCGAGACCGGCCTGGCAAAGACGGTCGACTGGTATCTCGACAACCAGGTGTGGGCCGATGAGGTCGCATCGGGCGAGTACCGCAAGTGGGTCGAGACGAACTACGCGAAACGCACTTGAGGAGAGAAGCGATGGCACGTAAAGGCATCATTCTCGCCGGCGGTTCCGGCACCCGGCTGTATCCGATCACGCACGTCGTCTCGAAGCAACTGCTGCCGGTGTACGACAAGCCGATGATCTACTACCCGCTGTCGACGTTGATGGTCGCGGGCATTCGCGACGTGTTGATCATCTCGACGCCGCAGGACACGCCGCGCTTCGAGTCGATGCTCGGCGACGGCAGCCAGTGGGGGATGAACATCCAGTACGCGGTGCAGCCGTCGCCCGACGGTCTCGCGCAGGCGTTCATCATCGGCAAGGCGTTCGTCGGCAACGATCCGTCGGCGCTGATCCTCGGCGACAACATCTTCTACGGTCACGACCTCGCGAAGCAGCTCGAGCGCGCGCATGCGCAGGAAACGGGCGCGACCGTGTTCGCGTATCACGTGCACGACCCGGAACGTTACGGCGTCGTCGAATTCGACAAGTCGTTCCGCGCGCTGTCGATCGAGGAGAAGCCCGTGAAGCCGCGTTCGAACTACGCGGTGACGGGCCTGTACTTCTACGACAACCAGGTGTGCGATATCGCGGCCGACATCAAGCCGTCGCCGCGCGGCGAGCTTGAAATCACCGACGTCAACTCGCGCTATCTCGACAGCGGCGCGCTGAACGTGGAGATCATGGGGCGTGGCTATGCGTGGCTCGACACCGGCACGCACGATTCGCTGATCGAGGCGGCCAGTTTCATCGCGACGCTGCAGAAGCGGCAAGGTCTCGTGGTCGCATGCCCGGAAGAGATCGCGTATCGCCGCAACTGGATCGACGCGGAGCAAGTGCTGAAGCTCGCCCAGCCGCTCGCGAAGAACGCATACGGTCAGTACCTCAAGAACATTCTTACGGATCAAGTCGCATGGCCATCCAAGTAACGGCAACGGCGCTGCCCGAAGTCAAGATCATCGAGCCGAAGGTGTTCGGCGACGCGCGCGGATTCTTCTACGAAAGCTTCAACGGGAAGGAATTCGCTGAGCAGGTCGCACCCGGCGTCGAATTCGTGCAGGACAACCATTCGCGCTCGTCGAAGGGCGTGCTGCGCGGCCTGCACTATCAGATCCAGCACGCGCAGGGCAAGCTCGTTCGCGTGGTCGAGGGCGAAGTGTTCGATGTCGCCGTCGACATTCGCAAGGATTCGCCCAACTTCGGCAAGTGGGTGGGTGTGGTGCTGTCGAACGACAACCATCGGCAACTGTGGGTGCCGCCCGGCTTCGCGCATGGGTTCGTCGTGCTGTCGGAGGCCGCGCAGTTCCTTTACAAGACGACCGACTACTGGTTCCCCGAACACGAGCGCAGCATCGTGTGGAACGACCCGGAGATCGGGATCGAGTGGCCGATCGATTTCGAGCCGCTGCTGGCGGCGAAGGATGCGGCCGGCAAGCGTTTGAGCGAAGCCGAAGTTTATGCGTGAGGTGGGTGTGACTCCTGAGCCGACGATCCTCGTGACGGGTGTGAATGGCCAGGTCGGGTTCGAACTGCTGCGCTCGCTGCAAGGACTCGGCCGCGTGGTGGCATGCGACCGCTCGATGCTCGACCTGTCCGACCTCGATCGGGTGCGCAGTGTCGTGCGCGAGCTGAAGCCGTCGATCATCGTGAACCCGGCCGCGTACACGGCCGTCGACAAGGCCGAGACGGACGTCGACGCCGCGCGCCGGCTGAATGCCGAAGTCCCGCGTGCTTTCGCAGAGGAGGCGGCGCGCCTCGGTGCAGCGCTGGTTCATTACTCGACCGACTATGTGTTCGACGGCACCAAAGAGGGTGCCTATGTCGAAACGGACGCGACCAACCCGCAGAACGTCTACGGGCTGACCAAGCTGGAAGGCGAGCAGGCCATCGCGGCGACAGGTTGCGCACACTTGATTCTGCGGACGAGCTGGGTGTACGGCCGCCGCGGCAAGAACTTCCTGCTGACGATGCTGAAGCTCGGGAGCGAGCGTCCTGAATTGCGTGTCGTCGCGGATCAGGTTGGCGCGCCGACATGGTCGAAGACGATCGCCACCGCGACCGCGCACATCGTCGCGCAGGCGTTGGCGGCCGATGACGCGGACTGGTGGACACAGCGTTCCGGCGTCTATCACTTCACGTCCGCGGGCGCCACGTCGTGGCACGGGTTTGCCGAAGCAATCTTCGCCCAGGCGATGGGCGAGCATGCGCCGAAGGTGTTGCCGATTCCGGCGAGCGACTACCCGGTTCCCGCCAAGCGCCCGTCCAATTCGCGACTGTCGCACGACAAGCTGACCGAAGCATTCGGATTGCGGTTGCCGGACTGGGCCGATGCGTTGACGCTGTGCCTGAGTGAGTAACTTGAATCAGAATTCCGCGGTTCAGGAGCAGACCGGTGTCGTGATCGTGTTCTACCGACCGGATAGCGGTTGCGTAGCCCGTGCGAACCGGCTCGCCAAAGTATGGCCATGCGTGGTGGTGGATAACACGGAGACCATCAGTGCGCCGGAAGCGCTCGGGCTCGACGCGCGTATCGACTATGTCGCGAACGGCGCCAATCTTGGCATCGCGACGGCGCTCAACCAGGGCATCGAACGGCTGGCCGCGGCGAACTGTACGTCGGTATTGCTGTTCGATCAGGATAGCGAGCCGTCAGACGAATTGCTGGTCGAACTGCCTCGCACAATGGCGGCCGAGCGCATGCGTAATCGTCGCGTGGCGCTCGTCGGGCCCGCATACGAGGATGCGCGATTGGGCGGCGTCGCGCCGTTCGTCCGCTTCGGGTACGTGAAGTTGCGCCGGGTTCAGCCGGACGGTGTGCAACCGGTCGAGGTCGACTTTCTGATTACGTCGGGATCGTGCGTGAATCTCGCTGTATGGCGCGACATCGGCCCGATGGACGATTCGCTGTTCATCGACTTCGTCGATCTCGAATGGTGTGTCCGCGCGCGCTCGAAGGGGTATTCGGTGCTCGGCGCGCCGGCGTTGCGGTTGAAGCATGAACTGGGCGGCGAGCCGGTGAAGGTGTTCGGGCGGAGCTACCCGGGGCACAGCGCGGTTCGGCACTACTATCTGTTCCGCAACGCGATCGCGCTGATCCGGCGTTCCTACGTGCCTTGGAGCTGGAAGTCGACTGAACTGGTCAAGATGCCGGTCCGGCTTGCGATCTACGCGTTGTTCATGCAGCCTCGCGTGGCGCACCTGCGGCTCTCATTGCTCGGCATCTGGCATGGACTGACCGGTCGTACCGGTGCGCTCTGATGTACCGGCCCATTTTTCAATCTCATTCAACTACAAAGCTTGCATGCTGACTCTTTCACTTGCTGACCTCAAACAGAGCATTGCCTCATGGCGGTTGTGGACGCTGCTTGGCTGGCTCGAGATCCGGCAGCGCTATGCCCGCTCGAGAGTCGGGCCGTTCTGGCTCACCATCAGCATGGGCGTGATGATTACGTCGCTCGGCGTGGTCTACGGTACGTTGTTCGGACAAAAGATGAACGAATACCTGCCGTTCCTTGCGTCCAGTATCGTGCTGTGGGGACTTTTCTCGCAGACGGTCCAGGAGGGAAGTATGGCTTATATCAGCAGTGGGTCATACATCCGGCAAATGGCTACGCCGAAGCTGATCTATATGCTGCAGGTGATCTGGAGGAACCTGATCGTGCTGGCGCACAATTTCGTCATTGTAATTGCGCTACTACTGATCTTCGGTGTCAAAGACTGGGAAGTGTTGCCAGTATTCGTCCCGGCATTGCTCGTATTTATTCTGAACGCCCTTTGGATTGCAATGGTGGCGGGTCTATTGTCGGCCCGCTTCCGAGATTTGCCGCAGATCATCGGTGCGTTGCTCCAAGTCGCTTTCTACGTAACGCCCATCATTTTCCGGCCGAACGCATTGAACCGCTTTTCGTTCATCGTCGATTGGAATCCGATCGCTTATCTGATTGATGTCGTGCGCGGACCGCTAATCGGTCAAATGCCGAGCGCATTGACATGGGGCGTGACGATAGGGATGGCCATAATCGGGTGGCCAATCGCGTTGCTTCTAACGGGACGCTATTTAAAGCGCATTCCATATTGGGTTTGAGGAGCACGACGTGGCCTACATTGAACTAAAGAACGTGACCCTTGACCTGCCGATCTATGACGTGCAGGGGCGTTCTCTAAAAAAGCAGATGCTCCGGATCGGAAGACGCAACCGGATCGCAGAAAGCAATGACGGGGTGATCGTCGTCCGTGCACTTGACGACGTTAACTTGCGTTTCGAACGTGGCGATCGTATTGGCCTTATCGGACACAACGGTGCCGGGAAGTCCACACTGCTTCGCGCGATGGCGGGTATTTACCCTCCCACTGGCGGTACACTTTTGCGTGAAGGAAAGGTTGTTCCGTTACTCGATATCAGTCTCGGTATGGACGAGAATTCAACCGGTATGCAAAACATTCGGCTACGGGGATTGCTTCTCGGTATGTCCGACAAAGAGATTTGTTCCAAGCAGCGAGACATTGCCGACTTTTGTGAGCTCGGCGATTATCTGGATTTGCCTATTCGGACTTATTCGAGCGGGATGAGGGTGCGTCTTGCGTTCGCTGTATCGACTGCAGTTGATGCGGAAATCCTGTTGCTTGACGAAGTGATGGGGGTTGGTGATGCATCATTCATGCACAAGGCGGAGACGCGATTAGCAGATTTGCACAGCCGTGCAGAGATTGTCGTGCTCGCGATGCACTCGAATTCTGAGATCCGGAAGGTGTGCAACAAAGCGCTTTGGATGGAGCGCGGACGGGTGAGGGCTTTTGGCCCGGTCGAGGAAGTCCTTGTCGAGTATGAGCGACAGACCGGCGCCTGACGTGTCGTGCAACGGGCAGATAATGCAGGGCATGCCATACACGTATCGAGAGAGCAACCGTGCTGGTCGCGAAGCGCTCGGCTACGTCGAGCATTTCGGCAATCTAAACGGACACTATTTTCTGGATGCTGGAGAGAGCGATCATCCCCGGTAGCCTCTTCAGCGGGTCAAGGCAAAGACCGCGAATTCATTGGCTGCTTGGCGGTGCAATTCGTTTTGTGTCAATGATCGAGACCTGTCCGGAAGCATTAATTTGAAAGACAAGGCCATGAACACAACAGTCGCTGTCGTTATTCCTTACTATAACGGCTCAAAATGGATAGAGAGAGCACTAGCCAGCGTTGAAACGCAGACGATACCCGCTACCGAGGTTATCGTCGTCAATGATGGGTCCCGCGACGAGGAACGCGTAGAGCTCGGGAAATTGGAAGGCCGTTATTCCTTTCGTATCATCGATAAGGAAAATGGCGGCCAAGGGTCCGCTCGCAATGCTGGAGTCCAAGCGTCAGGCGCTGATTATATCTGCTTTTTGGATCAGGACGATTTCTATCTACCGGACCACATCGAAGTATTGGTCAATGCGATTCCAGAGAAGGACCTGCGATTCGGGTTCTTGTATGGTGACGCCGTAGAGGCAGATGGCGACGGCAATGTGTTGCGGTCGTCAATGATCAAAGAGCATAACCCAATCCATCCAAAGCGCGCCATTATCGAGATGCTGCGAGATGACATGTTCGTGTTGCCATCAGCATCGCTGATCTGCAGGAAGGCATTTCTAGCCGTCGACGGATTTGATCCACGCCTTACTGGCTACGAGGACGACGATCTATTCATGCGTCTTTTCCGGAAAGGATACACCAACTATTTCATCGATCGTCCGGTATACGTCTGGTGTATTCACGAGGAAAGCACGTCGTACACCGTTCGCATGAGTCGGAGTCGTTTTCTGTACTTCACCAAACTCACCGAGATGTTTCCAGATGACAAGGAAAAGGCGCGCTTTTATTTTCGGGACTGCTTGGTTCCACGCTTCGGTCGGGCGTTCATTGCCGATGCTCTCAAGGCAGCACGAAAGCGTAGCGAGCATCGCCCCGAGATTTGCAGCATCTTGCAGAAGTATGCAGCAATCGTTTATGCGAATAAATATATTGGTCGACGCTATAAGTTGAAGCTATGGATGATAACTCGTTTCCTATCTGCTCCCAGTTGGTTTGTGTCGCTTGTGGCAGTTGTATTGCCTAGAATTCCTGTGCTGCGACGAATCCGGTAATGAACTGCAGGCGCGTGCGGAGCACACTAACCACAACAAGATCACGATCGTTACGAGAGGCTCGATCGTAATTGCGACGTCGTTGCTTGGTGGCTACAGTGTTTACGTCTGCTGCATATGTGACGACTCGAGGTGTAGAAAGATGTGTATTCTCATATAGCGTTAGCGCTGGTGTTTCATGCCGGTATGGCAGGTTCGTCGATCTGCCCGACAGTATTGCTGCGGCTGTTTGCGAGTATTCATCTGCCGCCTATCTCGTCGATACTCGACACTCACGTGGAGGAAATTCCGCATGCATCCGTCTGCGATGGAAAACGGCAAACTTTTCTTCGATACCTATGTCTCGCGGCTGGGGTCGGTAAAGCTTGTGGAGATTGGCTCACAGGATGTCAATGGCTCGCTTCGTACGGTCGCACCATCGAACGTGGATTATATCGGCGTCGATTTTGTCGAAGGGCGGGGTGTTGACGTTCTATTGGAAGATCCTTACGTGCTTCCGTTCGACACGTCTTCCGTCGATCTAGTGGTGAGCTCGTCTTGTTTCGAGCATTCAGAGATGTTTTGGCTGGTATTCGGCGAAGTAATGAGGGTGCTCAGGCCATCGGGGCTATTCTTTCTCAATGTTCCGTCCAATGGGCCGTTTCATCGATATCCCGTTGATTGCTGGCGATTTTATCCGGATGCCGCGAATGCCCTGGTCGCCTGGGCGAAGCGGACGGGTACTAACGCTGGTGTGCTGGAGTCGTTTGTAACTCCTCAAAAAGATGACTACTGGAATGATTATTTGGCGGTATTCATTAAAAATATAGAATATGCTGCGGAGCATCCGAATCGGATTTTGAGTAGTCGACGGGAATTTTATAATGGTATGATTTTTGGGATGGATGATGTTATTAACCCTGAAAACATGCCGCAGGATATAAGGGAGAGAGAGTATTTTCGGAAAGAAATTGAGAGGTTGAAAAAAAAGCTCGAGGATATAGAGCGGAGAGATAGTTCCAATGCGGGGCAATGAATAAGGGGCCGTAGTGAGCATGGACATGTCGCTGATGGCTCGGATGAAGGACTTGGAGGCTGAGAATGCCGCGCTGCGCAACGATGTACGTTGAGGAGAAGATCAAGGCCGAGATCGTAGCGGAGGTGTTCGCAAAACAGATTGAGGCTGTCTTGCCCGCATGAGATGGTCATGCATGCGGTGTCCAGCCGGAGCATATCGATCCGGCGGGCATGTGAGGCGTTCGGAATCAGCCGGGCCTGTTATCGGTACGTCGGTTGGTGCAGCGCCGAGAGCAACGAGATTGCGACCTGACCGCTGCGCTTGACTGACCATCGCCTGAACTGGGACGTCGGGCTGTGCTTCCTGTACCTCCGCGACGTGAAAGGCTTCGGCTGGAATCGCAAGCGCGTGTATCGGATCTATCGCGAACGGGAACTGAACCTGCGAATCAAGCCGCACAAGCGGCCGGTCAGGTAAATACCTGAACCGCTGACGGCACCGTCCGCCGTCAATCTTCATGCACGACCTACTGGCCGACAGACGCAGTATCGGGCTGTTCGCCGTGTTCGACGACTTCAACCGTGAGGCACTCGGCATCGAGATCGACTTCTCATTACCGTCCGAACGCGTGATCCGCGGGATCCGGCAGCAGAATGCACATGTCGAACGACTCAACCGCACCGTGTGATACGAATGGCTGTCGCAGTGCCACTCGGAAGTCTTGGGCAGGTGCAGCGTTTGCATGATCACGTCGGCCACCGGCTGGCGGTCGAGGGGTGATCGACGCTGCGTCGATCACCCTCCACGGCACGGATCGAGCGAGCGTCGGGCACTTGAACTACACCACCGGATCAGGTTGCGCTCGCGCCAGCTTGCCAATCGGCGAAATGATAATGGCATCGATGCGGTTCGAACTGGTGACGGTGCGTGACCGATAAAACCACGATCACGGTGCTCGGCCGTCTTTTGCGATACGCTGTGGGGCGGAAATTGCAGCCGATTTTCCTTCAAGTGCTCAACGTGGCTGCACGTATCTTGTCGGCCTGTTGATCCCACCCATAAAACGATTTGCATTCGGTGAAGGCCCTGAGCGCTATGTCCGCATAGCTATCCGGGTTTCTAAGTCGTGCGATTGCAATCTCCAGCTTTTCTTCCCATTCGTGAGATTTTGAAAGGTACCCAGTCTGACCATCCCGGATTGCCTTGCCGAAAGTATATGTCGGGGTGGCTATGGTCAATGTTCCTGTAATGGCTGACTCAAAATACTTCAATTCAGATTTGCAATTCGTGAACGTATTGTCAATCAGCGGTGCAATATTGATCTCCGTCGCTGCGATCAGGCGCTGCAGGTTCAAGAAGTCCTGTAGTGGATGGCGATCAATTCGATCTGAGTAAGGCTCCAAATATGGGCCTGGCTCGAGAAAGCCGACGATGGTTAATCGTAGTTCGCTGTAACGATCGAGTAGCCTTGAGAGTGTTTGCGAAACCACAGCAAAATCCCGGCGGTGGGTGGGGGTGCCGCTGAAATATCCGATGTGAAAAGATCCGGTGGTCCTGAATCCCGTTTCATTTTTATGATGAAAGAATGATTCGGATATTTCTTGCTGTTTGCGATTTAGAAAATTGGGAACAATTCTCACTGTTAAATGGGGTGCAAACTCTTCGATCTTTTTTGCCAGGAATTGATTGGTGGTGATTGCAAAATCACATAATTTCAATAAGGTGCCATGTCGGGCCATAAAGGCAAAGAAGTCGTTTAATGCGGCTTCATTGCTTGTATCCTGATCCAGCGTGTCCAGAACCAGGTGTGCGTATTGCGTATCGAATACCAGATCGTCGATGTCGAAGCCGATGCGAATGCCGCGGCGGCGCGCCATACTCACAAGATGTGCGTGTGCAGGGGTATATCTGCTTCGACAGAATATCAGGACGTCGCTGGCGCTGATCACGGATTCCATCTGGGGAAGATCGCCGACATGAAACCACGATGCTGATATTTCATTCGCATTTTCGTCATTGATGGCCTCGACCATGTTGAATGCACGGTATCGAAAAGTGCTGTTGTCGGGTCTGTCATAGAAATACGCGATGCGAGTTTCTCCGGTGCGCAGCATCCGCAAGCGCCTCTCAAAAGAGAGCGACCAGGGATCGCTATATTCGATCTGCTCGGTTGGGACGGATTCAAACATCTATATTCCTAGTTCGTTTTTCCGGTGATCGAGGAAAATACCTTGTCGAAAGATTGTGACCAGTTTTTCGATATGGAGTTTTGGCTGGCGTTGGCAGATCTCTGCTCCGTTTCCTGGGAAAGCTTCAAGGCTCTTTTGATGCCGTTTTGCAGGGATTCAATATCCGTCTTTGTGCAAATAATGTTCTTGGAGTACTTCTCAAGGCCCGTCTTGCAGCCATGTTGATTGGTCACCACGATTGCTCCGGTTGCGGCGAGATCGAGCGGAGGATAGCTGGGGTGTGGGGTATCCATGAGCGATAGACCGATATCCATGCTCGAAATCAGCTCGACGTAACTCTGCCAAGGAAGGTTGTGATGAAAGTATGGGCGGATGTTGTGCGGAAGGAGCGCGTCCGGCATGTCTTTGCCAACAAAGTGGAACTCCCATTCCCGTGGATCGAGCGTGCCGTCCTTGAGGCTCGAAACGATAACTTCAAGCCCGCGCCAATACAGGTTTCGCAGATTGTTGGGACGGGCATAGAAGAAGAAGCGTCTCTTATCGCCAGGCAAAGGCTGGCGTCGATTCACGACGTCAGGCAGAAACGGGAATGACGGTTCGAACCAAGTGCCGTTGGCGGCTATATTCGCCAGGGCATCTGGGCCGGAAGTGAGGTGGTTGAACAATATTTCACTGTTGACCACGACAGTAATATCGGGGTCGCTGATGGTTTCCGTGCAACGTAGACGCTCGTCGCCAAACGGATAGAACATGCGTTCGTCTTCCTGCAGGAGATAGACGATCTGCGATGGTGCGCAAATTTGACGAACAGAGCGAGTGGTCCACCACGACGTGGTGACAAAGATCTCGTCATTGCCGATCGGAACGGCGTACCCGTCTTTCGGCGGGGAAAAGATGAACTCGATATTGTCATCCCACTCTATATCGTTGAGTTTCAAGATGGTGCCGAACGCAGTTGGATCCGCGACCTCCGTGCGGGTGACGAGGCGAAGCTTGACGCCGAGTCGCTTGGCAAGCGACGTAGCGAAGACGATCGCAGTGCCCACACCGCCGAACAGACTGCCGGGGCTGATGCTGTCGGTGACCATGGTGAGGCGGCGCGGCTCGCCTGGAACCGGATAGACCCGCAACGGGCGCGTGTTGTTGAAATGGTTGGCGATTAGTTCATCCGCGAACACGACGCTCGATGCAGGTCGCTGCCGAGTAGCGGTCCCGATGGCCGTGGCGACGGCAGACATGGGCTGCGGTGTCGTAATCGGCCGGATTTGGAGTCCTTCTCTTTTACCTTGCAGTTCGTAGTGAACCAGCGGGTTCATTTGGGCGGCTGCAACTTCACGATATTGTGCAACGTACCACTTTGCGTCGAATCGATTGCTCGGATTGCGATGGTCGGAGCCCCCCACGATCGCGTAATGAACTGCGGCGGATAGGCCGGAATGACGAACATCCTCGTACTGCGTGATGTACCAGTTCGCATCGAACAGCTCCGAGTTCTCGATGATCGCGGCCTCGCGCAGCTTCGCCCGCCGCGTGGCGAGCATTCGCGGCAGATTGCCACGGAGGGCGGATACCGCCAGCCGCGCGCTCCCCCTGACTGCTCGCCTGACGCGTGGATGATGCGCAAAAAAATCGCGTACCGGCCGTGTGGCACGCCAGAACGTGCTGTGCTCGATCATGGCTCTCGTTGTTCGCTCCGCGTCGCGTTCCTGCTCGGAAAATGCGAGTGCCGCTTCAAGTGCCGAAATGTGCTCCTTTAGACCGGCTATCGCATGAGTTCGAGCATCAGACTCCGCTTCGACTTGGGACCGTAATCGTCGCAAGTCTCGTTCTGCTGAACGGGCTTTTGCTTCCGCATCGACTAATTGTGTCGACAACTGCGTGACGGTGTTCTCGTGGACTGCTGCGAGTTCCGAATCATGCGTTGCCTGCAAGTCGTTCAACTGCGTCTGAAAGGTCTGTTGCAACGACTGAAAATACTCGGCGTTCGCCAGCAACTGCTGCTCCGCCTCCCAGCGTTCTCCCAGCAGCGAGAATCTATGTCGAATAGTTGCTGCCTGTTGGTCGGGCAAATTTGCGATCTCGAGTAGATCGGCTGGCAGATTTTTACCGAAAAGAAGGACGCCAAGGCCATGCCCGTGCATGAATTCAAATGCAGGGAATTCAGTTCGAAGTTCCGCCCAGAGCTTCCACACCCCGAAATCGTGGTGGCGCTCATTCGTGTCGTGAAACAGGACGACTGCTCTATCGCTTAATTTGCGTTTCCAAGTATCGAAGTCGTGACTCACGGCCTCGTACGAGTGCAGTCCATCGATGTGCAACAAGTCGACACTGCCATCGTCGAAATGCTCGACTGCCTCGTCGAATGTAGAGCGAATCAGCGTCGAGAAGGAAGAGAAGCGTGCTCGGTGATATTGGGAGAGGTCGGCAAAAATCTCTTCACCGTATTTGCCTGCGTGCTCGTCTCCGGCCCATGTGTCTACCGCATAGCATCGTGCCGGCACTGCGTGTCGCTCAACCGACGTGCAAATCGCGGCATAGGACACGCCGGTATGCGTGCCGAGTTCGACGACGATCCGCGGCCGTGTGACGCCTACCAACCAGTGTGCAAACGGGATATGTCCACACCAGGCGCTATGCGCATCTACTCGATCTGCTCGCCAGAACAGGGAGGCGAGCTGAGGGGCGAGGAAGGGCTCAATCGATGAGGGGGCGGACTCCGCATCCGACGTGATCGCGTGAGGTACGGCAGGGTTCATACTCACCTTGTGATGAATTGACGATCTCCTAATTATAGAGACGTAGCGATCAGATCGTCGTGAGGAAAACTGGGGGGCAAAGGCTCGATATTGCTTCGCGTCCCGGATGCGTGACCCGCCGTCGCGCGGATGGCAGGGCCTAGTGACACGGGAGATGCGGCAGCGGGAGCTTCCGACCGCGATGACGGTGGGATTCCCGGGGCGCTTACTGTTCGGTACCGATTGCTCCTCGAAATTCTGGCGATCTCGGTGCTAGTGCTGCTTCCGAGAAGCGCATTTGCGACAGCGAGAATCTTCGGTGACTGGAGTCGACATCGTAATCGATGCGGCCTCACACTACGATCGATGTACCCATGGTGCGTCGAAACTTGCATGGTGAGTATGCTTTGGGCTCGAAATAGAGGTGTTTCTTGTTGTAATGCCCGAACACCGCGGCCGTATTCTGTACCACTGTTTTCGAATCTGGTTTCGGCATGAAGCCACGTAATCGAGCTACATCGTCTTCACGAAGCTCTCGGCTGTGCAGATTCATCAAGAGCGGTCCTGCGGGTTCGTCGCATGCGATAAAACCGCCCGGGTTTGCCGCTTCATGAGGAAAATGTCTGAAAAGTGCCTGCGCGGCAGCGCGGTGCATCGCGAGAGCTGGTCGTCGCCCACGCCCGTGCACTCGGGTTGAAGACATTAGCATGACGAAGCTCTTCGACTGAGCATGCCAATATGCAAAAAATCAGATCCGATGCAAGACCATCGAGTGAGAGCCTTCGCGCTTGAGGATCCCCGGGTTGCGCGATTGCTCCCCGGTCTGGAAATCCCTTCCTGTCGATCTGGCCGTTCGTCTCGCATACGTCGTCGATATTCGTCATCCGAATAATGTATGGGTCCGCTTGGACAGCAGGACCAGTTTTCGACCGAGAGATCGTTGCTGTGATTGTTCTATACCGTCGCTCCGCCGAAGAAACGTGAGGCATTCCACGGCTAATAGTCGACTACGGTCGCGTTGTGGGGTACACGCATAGGGAATTGACGCGCGCGACTGTACGGACCGGACACCGATCGTTTCCGGATATGCGGGTCACTACGAAGGCCGTGCCGAAAATTCGAGGGTCTACGAGCTGCTGACGTGCCGCTTCGCAACACGGGAAAGTTCGATTGGTGCGCCACATCGGTTCGCATGCGGATGTGGCGGTACTCCGCTGCGACGTCTAGCCCGCGGGCTTTCGCGACCTCGCGGAATGCGTTGACCGATGGCACGTCGGCGACCGGTCCGGCGAGACCATGAATGTGAAATGCGGCAAGCCTGATTGCGCGAGCGGATGACTGTGGCACACTTGACTGCGTTTCGTCCCTTCGTCGATCCTGTCAGAACGTGGCATCTCCTCTCGGTAAGTCTTTTTCACCCCCGCCCACGACGGTGGGCAATGCATTGTCGGTTTCCGTCGTGACTTTTTACTCCGACGAGGTCATGCTCGCGCAGACTTTTTTGAGTCTGATCGCCGCGGTCGGGAGGTTGCGGGCGTCGCGCCCAGGGTTGGCCGTGAGCGTCTGTCTTGTGGACAACGGCGGCGACGCCACAAAATTGGCATCGGCGGGAGAGGCGTTCTCGAACGCTGGAATCGATTGCAGGGTACTGACCGGCCACGGCAATGTCGGATATGCGCAAGGCCACAATCTCTCGATCAGTATGGCGGAGAGCGATTATCACCTCATCCTCAATCCCGATATCGACATGGTGCCCGATGCGCTCGAGAAGGGGCTTGATTTCCTCGATGCGCATCGCGACGCCGGGTTGTTGACGCCGCAAATAGGCGATGATGGCGGCTGTATCCAGTACCTATGTCGGCGTTATCCTGCGCTGTTCGACCTGCTCGTACGGGGCTTTCTGCCGGCTCGCGTCCGGCAATGGTTCGCTGGACGCCTCGTCCGCTATGAAATGCGCGACGTGATCAACGACCGAGACATCGTCTGGGATCCGCCCATCGTCAGCGGCTGCTTCATGCTGTTTCGCACGGAAGTATTGAAGAAGCTGCACGGTTTCGACCCGCGCTATTTCCTCTATTTCGAGGACTACGACCTCAGCCTGCGCACGCACGACGTCGCGCGCGTAGCCTATGTCCCGTCCGTCCGGGTGATCCACCACGGTGGGGGAGCGTCCCGCAAAGGCTTCGCACACATTCGCATGTTCGCGGCCTCGGCCTTCAAGTTCTACAACCGTTTCGGCTGGAGGCTGTGGTGAGCCATCTCGTCGTCACCGGCGCGAACGGGTTCGTCGGCCGTGCGGTATGCCGCCGCGCGCTGGAGGCTGGGCATACCGTGACAGCCTTGGTGCGGCGTCCGGGCGAATGTATCGAGGGCGTGCGCGAATGGGTGCATGACGGCACCGATTTCGACGGCCTCGACGAGCGATGGCCGACCGGTCTCAACGCCGATTGCGCAATCCATCTCGCCGCCCGCGTACACGTGATGCGCGACGATTCGCCTGATCCCGACGCCGCGTTCGACGCGACCAACGTCACCGGTACGCTGCGTCTTGCCGCAGCCGCGCGCCATCACGGCGTGCGCCGCATCGTCTACGCAAGCAGCATCAAGGCGGTTGGCGAGAGTGATGGCGGAGTACCGCTGTCGGAAACCGCGAGCCCCGATCCGCAGGACGCCTACGGCCGTTCAAAGCTACGAGCGGAGCGGGAACTGGCACAGTTCGGTGCAGCTAATGGGCTCGACGTCGTGGTCGTTCGGCCGCCGCTGGTCTACGGTCCGAGCGTCCGCGCGAACTTCCTGCGCATGATGGACGCGGTCGCGCGCGGGATGCCGCTGCCGCTCGGTTCCATCCCGGCGCGCCGCAGCATCGTCTACGTCGACAATCTTGCCGACGCACTGCTGCAATGCGCCATCGATCCCCGCGCGGCCGGAGAATGCTTCCACGTCGCCGACGACGACTCGCCGTCGGTCACGGGCCTGTTGCGTCTGGTCGGCGACGCACTCGGCAAGCCGGCCCGCCTGATCGCCGTCCCGTCCGCAGTGCTGCGCGCGCTTGGTACGCTGACTGGCCGCCGCTCGGCGATCGACCGTCTGACCGGCAGCCTCCAGCTTGATACGGGCCGGATCACGCGCGTGCTTGGCTGGCATCCGCCTTATACGTCACGACAGGGACTCGAAGCGACCGCCGCATGGTATCGTTCGCGCGATACACAACAATAATAGTCGATATGCATTTCACGATATCCACGTGGCCCGCAGCGGCCGCGGTGGCACTGGCCGCTGCTATCGCGTCGACGGCCGTCCTGCGCGTATTGCTCGTGACCGGCCTTGCGTGGCGCCTTGCCACCGATATTCCGAACGACCGTTCGCTCCACACGCTGCCTACGCCTCGCGTCGGCGGATGGGGCGTCGTACCGGTCTGCGTCGTCGCGCTGCTCGCGCTGGCGCCGCACTTGTGGCTGATCGCCATCGGCACCGCTGGACTTGCCGCGATGTCCCAGATCGACGACCGGCGCGGGCTGCCTGCCCGTGTCCGATTCTCGGCGCACCTGACGGCGGTGGTCGCGCTCATTGCTGTGTTTCCGGCCCAAGCACCGTGGTGGTGGCTGATCGGGATCGGCTTCGCGATGGTCTGGCTGACGAACCTGTACAACTTCATGGACGGTGCCGACGGCCTGGCGGGCGGCATGGCGCTGTTCGGCTTCGGCGCGTACGCGGTTGCGGCGTTGACCGGCTCGGCGCCGTCGCCGGATCTGGTCGTGGCCGGGGCGGCTGTCTCCGGCGCCGCTCTCGGGTTCCTGCTGCTGAATTTTCACCCGGCTAGGCTATTTCTCGGCGATGCCGGCTCGATTCCGCTCGGGTTTCTGGCCGGCGCGCTTGGCTACTGGGGCTGGAGGGGCGACGTGTGGCCGATCTGGTTTCCGGCACTCGTGTTCGCCCCCTTTATTGCGGACGCATCTGTAACACTTTTGAGACGTTTGTTACGAGGCGAAAAGTTCTGGCAAGCGCACCGGGAGCACTATTATCAAAGGATGGTCCGGGCGGGCGTAGGTCACCGCCGGACTGCTCTTTATTGGTACCTCATCATGCTCGCAGGCATAATCGTCGCCATGTGGGCAAAGGGCCGCCCGGAACTGCAGCAGTGGCTGTCGTTCTTCGCGTGGTACGGCGTCCTGGCATGCATCGGATTGGTGGTCGACATGCGCTGGCGCCGGTTTCAGTCCGCCGCCGAAAATAACTCTTGAGGTTTCCCGCCGATGTTGCGATCCAAAGCATCATGGCTTTCGCTAAGCGCTTTCCTGTTTGACCTGACGGCGGTCACCGCCGCGTGGTTGTTTGCCTATCTCGTCCGATTCAACGGCAGTGTTCCGTCTGATTTCCTTGGCGGCGCGTTGACGGCGCTTGTCTGGGTGCTGCCCGTCTACGCACTGATGTTCCTCGTGTTCGGCCTGTATCGCGGCCTATGGGTATTCGCAAGCCTTCCCGATCTCGTTCGCATCGCGAAGGCGGTGGTCGGCGGCGGCGTGATCGTGATGATCGGCGCCGTGATGTTCCAGCCGCAGCCGATTATTCCGCGCTCGGTGCTGCTCGTGTCGCCGCTGATGCTGTTCCTGGCGATGGGCGGGGCGCGTGCGCTGTACCGCGCGACGAAGGAGTACTACCTGTATGGCGGGCTCGTCGGCAAGGGCAAGCCGGTGCTGGTGCTCGGCGCCGGCACGGCAGGCGCGAGCCTCGCGCGCGAGCTGTCGCGTTCAGGCGAATGGCGCCTCGTCGGCCTGCTCGACGACGATGTCACGAAGCAGGGCCGCGAAATCTACGGCTACAAGGTGCTGGGCTCGTTCAACGACCTCAAGCACTGGACCGATGCGATGAAGGTCGAATACGCGATCATCGCGATCCCGTCGGCGTCGGTCGAGGTGCAGCGTCGCGTCGCGACACTGTGCGTGCGGGCAGGTGTCAAGGCGATGGTGTTACCTTCGCTGACCGCATTGATGCCGGGGCAGGGCTTCCTGTCGCAGGTGCGGAACATCGACCTCGAGGACTTGCTCGGCCGCGACGCCGTGACGATCGACACGCCGCACGTCGAGGCGCTGCTGCGCGGCCGCGTCGTGATGGTGACGGGCGCGGGCGGCTCGATCGGCTCCGAGCTGTGCCGGCAGATCCTGCGCTTCGCGCCTGCGCAACTCATTGCGTTCGACTTGTCCGAATACGCGATGTACCGGCTGACCGAGGAGTTGCGCGAGCGTTTTCCGGATCTGCCCGTGGTGCCGATCATCGGCGACGCAAAGGATTCGCTGCTGCTCGACCAGGTGATGTCGCGTCATGCGCCGCACATCGTGTTTCATGCGGCCGCCTACAAGCACGTGCCGCTGATGGAGGAGCACAACGCATGGCAGGCGCTGCGCAACAACGTGCTCGGCACCTATCGCGTAGCCCGCGCGGCCATTCGCCACGACGTCCGTCACTTCGTGCTGATCTCGACCGACAAGGCCGTCAATCCGACCAATGTGATGGGCGCGAGCAAGCGTCTCGCCGAAATGGCGTGCCAAGCATTGCAGCAGACGAGCGGGCGCACGCAGTTCGAGACGGTGCGCTTCGGCAACGTGCTCGGCAGCGCGGGCAGCGTGATTCCGAAGTTCCAGCAGCAGATCGCGAAGGGCGGCCCGGTGACGGTCACGCACCCGGAAATCACGCGTTTCTTCATGACGATTCCGGAGGCATCGCAGCTCGTGCTGCAGGCATCGAGCATGGGGCATGGCGGTGAGATCTTCATTCTCGACATGGGCGAGCCGGTGAAGATCGTCGATCTCGCGTGTGACCTGATTCGCCTGTACGGCTTCTCGGAAGAGCAGATCCGGATCGAGTTCACGGGGCTGCGGCCCGGCGAGAAGCTCTACGAGGAGTTGCTTGCGGACGACGAGGCGACGACGCGCACGCCGCACCCGAAATTGCGGATCGCGCGTGCGCGCGAAGTGCCGGACAATTTGCTCGACGAACTGTTGCCATGGCTGATGCAGCATCGCGTGTTGTCCGACGACGAAGTGCGGCGCGATCTGCGGCGCTGGGTGCCGGAATATCGGACGACCGTTGCTCCTGTGCTGCAGAGCGTGCCGACGGTGCGGGCGGTATCGAGCGAATGAACGCCAGCGGGCGCTACACAGAGACAACATGACGAAGGCCCCCTGCGGGGACGATGCCGTTCAGTTAGGTAACTGAACGGCATTTTGTTTTTTGGGAGGAGGTTGCGGTTGTAACACTGCCCCCTGTGCTGAGGTGTCAACTTCTGGCGCGATGCTGAGCGACCACCGGAGTTTCATGCCGGATGCTGGACCTTCGCTTGTCCTGCCGTACATGCGGTCCGGCTGGCGATTGTACTGGCGAGCTATCGTCATTGGTCAGTCGGCGAAGGGGCAGCCAGTCTGAGTTAGTGTTGCCTACCTGAACCGAACGACTCTACCGCACCATGCGGGCCTTTTGTCGGATATTGAAGCGTGACAGCCGCACACTCGCAAATCTCCTCTGTCAGCGTTTCGAATCAGATGCTTAATATTTGTAATATTCCTGTCAATTTCATAACATACGTTTTCCGCACCGTGTTTGTCGCTTGAGTGCGGAGTCGGCGCGTTGTTTTATTGCGCGCCGGCGATTCGATTCCTAACTGACACCGCGATTCCGCCGGGGGCGCGGCCTGACATAACGATTCATACCAACAGGACGAAGGGCATCATGACAAAATTAAAGGCGCTGGGTATCGGGGTAGGGCTGGCATCATTGCTGGCCTCGGGGCCGGGCCGGGCGGACGAGCAAGGCTATGTGCTTGGCGGGGCAGTCTGGAAACAGCCGAGCATACCGGTCTGCTGGATCAATCCGACGGCATCGGATACCAGCGAGCGGGCGTGGGTTCAGCGGGCAGTCGAGCGTACATGGGCGCGGAATTCGCAGGCATATTTCACTGGCTGGGGACAATGTCCTTCCACCAACGCAGGGAACGCGATTCGAATCAGGATTGCCGATGTCGGGCCGTACGCCAGCGCGCTCGGTAAATTCATCGTCAATTCGGAAACCGGCATGGCGCTGAATTTCGCTTTCCAGAACTGGAGCCCCGCCTGCAGGGCATCTGATACGTCGCGCAGGCAATGCATCGAATCGATCGCCGTACACGAATTCGGTCATGCTCTGGGGTTTGCTCATGAGCAGAATCGACCAGATACGCCTACGGCTACTTGCAAGGACAGCCCTCAGGGATCGAACGGCGACATCATGATCGGCGCGTGGGATCTGAACTCGGTGATGAACTACTGCAATCCAACCTATAACGGCGCAGGCGCGCTGAGCAGTACGGATCTTCAAACCGTGCAGACGTTCTACAAGGCCCCGTTGCGGGATGATAATTTCGCGTTCGACGCCGAGTTTTATTTATCTCATTATCCAGACCTGCGAAACGCTTTCGGTGCCGATCATCAGGCCGCGCTCAATCACTGGAAGACCAGCGGCATTGCGGAAGGGCGGCGTGCTTCCCGCGAGTTTGACGTCACTTACTACCTCAGCAGGTATCCCGATCTTTACCAAGCGTTTCGCAACGACTATGCAGCCGCGCTCAATCATTGGGTCACATACGGGATCAGGGAAGGACGTCAGGGCTCGAGGGAGGTCGATGTCCAATATTACCTCGCGAAGTATGAGGATGTGCGCGGCGCGTTCGGGAGCGATTACCGCGCAGCGCTGAGTCACTGGATCCGGAACGGGTTCAACGAGCAGCGACAGGCATCGGTCGAATTCGGCCTGACGAACTACTTCAACCGGTATCCGGATTTACGCGACGCATTCAAGTACACGAATTCGTTCAGTAGCTACGCGAACGACGCGGTGCTCGGGTTCAATCACTGGATCGAATACGGTATTACGGAAGGGCGAAACGGCAGGTGAGAAGCGGCAGGTGACATAGGCCGATGGGAAGGGCCGGGCTGCCTTGCGCCGAATGGCGCAGGCAGCCGGTCATGAAAAGCCCCGCATGCAGCGGTGCCCTGCGGGAGCGTTTATTCCGTTTCGGATGCTGTCCTCAATGTCCCCGCCTTTCCTTCCTCACCACCATCCACCGCGGCGCCCTGAACCGCACGATGCTGAGATAAAGCCACACATACGTCAGCGCGAACAACACGACGAACACGAACAGATGCACGGTATGCCGCCAGAACAGCGTCGCCGGTATCACCGCGACGAGGCACAGCAGCCACAGATAAGGTGAAGTCAGCGAATTCCGCCGCGTCAAATCGTGCGCATGCTTCGTCCCGACGGCCCACCGCATCAACCGCTTGTACACCAGCATGTGCAGATGCACGCCGTCCGGAATCCCCGGCGATATCCCACGGATGAACTTCTTCCGGTAGATCGAGAAGCAGGTCTCGAAGATCGGATACATGAAAAGCAGCACCGGGTACCACGCGGACACCTCGCGGTTGCGCATCACGAGCATGATCGCGAGTTCCGCGAGCATGAAGCCGATGAAATACGCGCCGCCGTCGCCGAGGAAGATCAGCCCGGCCGGGAAATTCCACAGGAAGAAGCCGAGCACCGCACCCATCATGATGATCGACGCGGACATCACGACCGGGTCGTTGACGTGGAACGCGACATACGCGAGCGACGCGAACATCATGAAGCTGACCATCGACGCGAGCCCGTTGAACCCGTCGATGATGTTGATCGCATTCGCGAGCGCCGCGACCGCGAGCACGGTGATGAACGCCGAGATGGCCACGTAGCCGAGCAGGAAATCGAGCGGCGGCACGCTGATGCGCGTGACCGCGATGTTCATCAGCCAGAATGCCAGCGCGGCCGCGCCCATCGTGCACAGCAGCCGCGCGCGCGGCGACACGCGCTTGGTCAGATCCTCGACGAGTCCCGACAGGAAAGCGGGCAGCCCGCAGGCAACGATCCCGAGAATGCTGCCGGAGATCGTCGGATAGCGCCGGAACAGCACCAGCGCGGCAACGACGACCCCGGCGAGGATCCCGATGCCGCCCACCCGCGGTACCGGCCGCACATGGAATTTCTGCACGCCGGCCAGGTCGCTGTCGATCGAGAATTTCTCGTGAAGGTGCGCGTAGCGCACGATGAACAGCGTGACGAGCAAGGAGACGATGAAGCCGGACGCGAAGCTGAGCATGGGATCGCTCGGAAAATGGACAGCGGATTATACAAAACCGCGCGGGTTCCCCTCCTGCCATCGCCAGTGGTCGGCACACATTTCTTCGATGCCGAGCGTCGCACGCCAGCCGATGATGTCGGCCGCGGCCTGCGGGTTCGCATAGCACTCGGCGATGTCGCCCGGGCGGCGCGCGACGAGTTCGTACGGCACCGGGCGGCCCGACGCCTTCTCGAACGCGCGCACGACTTCCAGCACGCTGTAGCCCTGGCCGGTGCCGAGGTTCACGACGAAGCTCGCGTCGCGCTTCGCCAGCGCGTCGAGCGCGGCGATGTGCCCCTTCGCGAGATCGACGACGTGGATGTAGTCGCGCACGCCGGTGCCGTCCGGCGTCGGGTAGTCGGAGCCGAACACGCGCAGCTTTTCCAGCTTGCCGACCGCGACCTGCGCGACGTACGGCATCAGGTTGTTCGGGATGCCGGCCGGGTCCTCGCCGATCAGCCCGCTCGCGTGCGCGCCGACCGGGTTGAAGTAGCGCAGCGTCGCGATCCGCCACGACGGGTCCGAGATTTCGAGATCGCGCAGGATCTGCTCGGCGATCAGCTTCGACTGGCCGTACGGGTTCGTCGCGGACAGCGGGAACGATTCGTCGATCGGCGAGCGTTCGGGCACGCCGTACACGGTCGCGGACGAGCTGAACACGAACTGCCTGACGTTGCGCTCGCGCATGACCTTGAGCACGGCGAGCAGGCCGCCGATGTTGTTCTGGTAGTACTCGAGCGGCTTCGCGACCGATTCGCCGACGGCCTTGAGCGCCGCGAAGTGAATCGTGCCGGTGATCGGATGCGCGTCGAATACCTTCGCGAGCGCGGCTTCGTCGCACACGTCGACCTGGTGGAACGCGGGCGTCTTGCCCGTGATCCGTTCGATCCGGCGCACCGATTCAGCCTTGCTGTTGACGAGGTTGTCGACGATCACGACGTCGTAGCCGTTGTCGAGCAGCTCGACGGCCGTGTGCGAGCCGATATAGCCCGCGCCGCCGGTAACGAGGATGGTGCCTTTAGCGGTCATTGTTGATGCGCTCCTTCAGAGTGTGAATCCCGTCAACGAATGGATGGTCTCCCTGTAGCGTTCGACGACCTGCTGCTCGTCGAATTCCGCCGCGACCTTGTGCCGGCCGCGTGCGCCCATCGCCGCCCGGCCTTGCGGTCCGAGCACGATCATGCGATTCAGTTGTTCTGCGAGGCTCGCGCTGTCGCGCACGCGGCACAGGAACCCCGTTTCGCCGTCGGCGACGACGTCGCGGCAGCCCGGCACGTCGGTCGCGACGATCGGGCGGCCCATCGCCGAAGCTTCCATCAGCGTGCGCGGCACGCCTTCGCGGTATGACGGCAGCACGACGCAATCGGCCGCCGCGATGTGCGGACGCACGTCGTGCGCTTCGCCGAGATACTCGACGATACCTTCGTCGACCCACGCGTCGACATCCGCGCGACCGATCGCGCTCGGATTGTCGACGCCGAGCGGCCCGAGCAGCTGGAAGCGCGCATTCGGGAAGCGCTCGCGCACGAGACGCGCGGCCTCCACGTATTCGCGCACGCCCTTGTCCCACAGCAGCCGGCCGATCAGGATGAAGACGGGCGCGTCGCCGGCGGGCAGCGGCACGGGCGAGAACTGTTCGAGATCGACGCCTTCGCCGTGCAGCAGCCGCGCACGGTCGGGATGCGCGAGCAACCGCTCGTCGGTGAAGGTCGCGAGATCGTCGCGGTTCAGGAACCACACTTCACGCGGGAAGCGGAACGCGAACCGGTACAGTCGCTTCGCGACGCTGGCCGCGCGGCTCTTCTGGATGAACACGTAGCCGAGGCCCGTCGTCACGGCGATCGACGGCACGCGCGCGAGCCACGCGGCCACCGAGCCGTAGATGTTCGGCTTGATCGTGTAATGGAACACGAGATCGGGCCGCAGCGCGCGGTAGTGACGCGCGAGCGCGGCGAGTGTGCCGAGATCCTCGCGCGGGCTCGTGCCTTTGGATGCGACGGTAAGCGCCACGTAGCGACAGCCCATCTGCTCGAGCAACGGCACCGTGCGGTCGTGCGGCGCGATCACGACGACCTCGGCGCCGCGCGCGACGAGCGCACGGATCAGCCCGTGGCGATACGTATGGATCGCCCAGGCCGTGTTGCAGACGAGCGCGATGCGCAGCGGGGAGGTGGCGGACATGAAAAAAAGAAAAAATAAAGCGTCGAAATGGGCGAGCGGAGCCGGGTACGCGTCAGGCGGACGGCCGCGCGGCGAACAGCGTCTGCTTGATGCGCTGCAGCGTACGGTACGGCGTCACGAAATGCAGCAGGTTCTTGGCGAGGCCGGCCCAGTCGTACGGGTTCAGCACGTTGAAGTGGCGCAGCAGCAGCGTGAGCGTCGACACCAGCTGGCGTCGGCGCTTGGTCGCGCTGATCCCGCCCTCGTTAAGCTCGTAATACAGGCCGAGTTCCGGCAGGTTCGCGCAATCGTAGCGTTGCATTAACCGTAAAAAAAGATCGAGATCCTCGGCCGCGCGGTACTTCGCCCGATAGTTGCCCACTTCGCGCACGGCGTCGATGCGCAACATGACCGACGGATGCACGAGCGGCGAGCGCAGGAAGCGCGTGCGGCGCAGCGTGCGCGGATCGGCGGGCGGCGTCAGCATGAAACGCGGCTCGCCGGCGCGCGACACGACCTGCGTCCACATGCCGACGCAGGCCACGCGCGGATGGGCATCGAGATAGGCGCGTTCTTTCGCCAAGCGCTGCGGCGCGGCGAGATCACCTGCATCGATGCGGGCCGCGTAGCGGAAGCCGCGGGCCGCGAGCGCGTCGATGCCGGCCGCCAGCGCGCGTTCGATGCCGCCGTTCCGGGGCATGCGCAGCACGTCGATCGCGAGGCCCGGCAGGTCGGGCGCGACGATCGGCGGCGTGCTGCCGTCGTCGACGATCAGCACGTGCACGGGCGCATCCTCGCGAAACGACGCGAGGGTCCGGACGACGTCGTCGTGCCCGTTGTAGGCCGGCATCAGCACGGCCACGTCGTCGAGCGGGGGCGGGCAATCAGGGGACGTCATGTTCGCAGCTTGAAACGGATGTAATAAAAATTGACGGCGGCAGCAGCCAGGTAGCCGGCCGCCAGCCCGACGAGCGCGCCGTACAGGCCGAGCCGCGGGATCGTGAACAGGTTGACGAGCGCGGCGATGGCCAGCGCGAGCAGCCATTTCGTCAGCAAGACGAATTTTGCTTGATATTTGAGAACGATAAGATTGCCTATCGCCTCGATGCCGGCCGGCACGGACAGCCAGACGGCCCAGCGGAAGATGTCGACCGACGCCTCGTAGCCGCGGCCGAACACCTTGCCGACGATCAGCGGGGCGGCGGCGTCGAGCACGAGCGCGCCGGCCGTCATCAGGCCGGCCGTCATCGCGATCAGCCGGACGATGTTGCGGCGCAGCCGAGCGACGTCCTGCACGCGGTAGACGAACGCGGGCGCGATGGTCTGCGCGAGCATCAGCGCGAGCGTGATCCAGTTCTCGTTGAGTTGCTGCGCGGCCGAATAGCGGCCGAGATCGGCGAACGAAACATGGCGCTCGAGCATCAGGCGGTCGAGCTTCAGGAACAGGTACATGCAGATGAGGCCGAGCCAGAACACGGTGCCGGCCGTGGCAAAGTGCCGGAACAGCGGCTTGTCGAACGTCCAGCCGAGCGCGCCGCCGTTACGATGGCGGTAGTACAGCAGCAGCGCGAGGCCGATCGCGGCGGCTTCCAGCGCCCATAGCCACGCGAAGCGGGCGGGGCCGGCTGCCGCGCGCACCAGCAGCCAGACGAGCAGCGCCTTGGCGAGCGCGGTGAGCATGCTGGTGACGAGCTGCGGCTTGCTGTAGGTCATGCTCTGCAGCCACGCGTTGATCACGCCGACGAACGGCTCGCGGAACACCATCGTGACGGCCAGGCCGGCGAGCATCGCGCCGACCAGCGGATCGAAGGCGCCCGCGGCGATTGCGACCCAGGTCGCGGCGAGCGCGGCGACCGAGACGGCGATGCGCAGCACGAACGCGCTGCCGAGCACCGCGCCGAGCTGGGCGGGCGGGCGCTGGACGATGGTCGGGACGAGAATTTCCGCGCCGCACACCCAGGTGAGCGGCGCCAGTACCAGGAGAAGCGTATTCGCATACTGCCATTTGCCGAACACATCTGGCCCGAAATAACGGGCCAGCAGGCCGCTGATCGCGATCGCGACGCCGATTTGCGTAAGCCGTTCGAGCCCGAGCCAGACGAGGTTCGCGACGGCCTTCGCGACGTCCGGGTTGCCGAAGCGCTTCAGCATGCGCGGCAGCGGCGGCGCGCGCGGCGGGCGGCCGGAAGCGGCGGGTGGGCGGCGGCGGAGCGGCTAGGCATTAAAATGGGCGGTATGCGCGTCATCAAAACCCGCGATTATAAGTGCGATCGCGGCTGCTCCAGCCGTTACGCCCCGTGTTCCGCCGGCAGGCATGTATCATGCGCGGCACCCGCGAGCGGCGGCCCACGCAAGCCAGACAATTTTCCATGCACGCAACTGAGAGAAGAGAATCGATGATCTCCCAATCCATCTTCAAGGCATATGACATCCGTGGCGTGGTCGGCAAGACCCTCGACGTCGACACCGCGCGCGGAATCGGCCGGGCATTCGGCAGCGAAGTGCGTGCGCAGGGCGGCGATGCGGTCGTCGTCGCGCGCGACGGCCGCCTGTCCGGGCCGGAACTGGTCGGCGCGCTGGCCGACGGCCTGCGTGCGGCCGGGGTCGACGTCGTCGACGTCGGCATGGTGCCGACGCCGGTCGGCTATTTCGCGGCGAACGTGCCGCTGGCGCTGAAGGGCGGCGAGCGCCGCGTCGATTCGTGCATCGTCGTCACGGGCAGCCACAACCCCCCCGACTACAACGGCTTCAAGATGGTGCTGCGCGGCGCGGCGATCTACGGCGAGCAGATCCAGGCGCTGTACCGCCGCATCGTCGACGAGCGGTTCGAGACGGGCAGCGGCACGTACGAGGAAATCGACGTCGCCGATCAGTACATCGCGCGCATCGTCGGCGACGTGAAGCTCGCGCGACCGCTGAAGCTCGTCGTCGACGCCGGCAACGGCGTTGCCGGCCCGCTCGCGACGCGCCTGTTCAAGGCGCTCGGCTGCGAACTCGTCGAGCGCTTCACCGACATCGACGGCACGTTCCCGAACCACCACCCTGATCCCGCCCATCCGGAAAACCTGCAGGACGTGATCCAGGCGCTGAAGGACACCGACGCCGAGCTCGGCTTCGCGTTCGACGGCGACGGCGACCGCCTCGGCGTCGTCACGAAGGACGGCCAGATTATCTATCCGGACCGCCAACTGATGCTGTTCGCGGAAGAAGTGCTGTCGCGCAACCCGGGCGCCCAGATCATCTACGACGTGAAGTGCACGCGCCACCTTGCGCAGTGGGTGAAGTCGAAGGGCGGCGAACCGCTGATGTGGAAGACGGGGCACTCGCTCGTGAAGGCGAAGCTGCGTGAGACCGGTGCACCGCTCGCCGGCGAAATGAGCGGCCACGTGTTCTTCAAGGATCGCTGGTACGGCTTCGACGACGGCCTGTACACCGGTGCGCGTCTGCTCGAGATCCTCGCGAAGACGGCCGATCCGAGCGCGCTGCTCAACAGCCTGCCGGACGCGATGAGCACGCCGGAATTGCAGCTCTGGCTCGACGAAGGCGAGAATTTCCGCCTGATCGAGCAGTTGCAGAAAGAGGCGAAGTTCGACGGCGCCGACGAAGTCGTGACGATCGACGGCCTGCGTGTCGAGTACCCGGACGGCTTCGGCCTCGCGCGTTCGTCGAACACGACGCCGGTCGTCGTGATGCGCTTCGAGGCCGAGACGCAGGAAGGGCTCAAGCGCATCCAGGAAGACTTCCGCCGCGTGCTGACGGCCGCGAAGCCGGACGTCAAGCTGCCGTTCTGAGCGCCGGCGGCCGGCGGGCCGCCCGTACGACGGCCGGTTCGCCGGCCGTGTTTATCTCGAAAAGCGGCGCGCGCCCCGGGCGTGCGGCCGCTTTTTGTCTGTCCGGTCGTCCGGCCGGGATAAAATCCCCCCTTTATGTTTGTCGCCGGCTGCCAGCCGGCGTTTTTTCAGCGTGCAAAAGATCCTGATCGTGCGCGTGTCGTCGCTGGGCGACGTCGTGCACAACATGCCGGTGATCGCCGATATCCGGCGGCGCCACCCCGATGCGCAGATCGACTGGCTCGTCGAGGAGAGCTTCGTCGACCTCGTGCGGCTCGTCGACGGCGTGCGCAACGTGCTGCCGTTCTCGCTGCGCCGCTGGCGCAAGAAGCCGTTCTCGGGCGCGACGTGGCGCGAGATTCGCGCATTTCGCCGGCGCCTCGCGGCCGAGCAGTACGACCTCGTGATCGACTGCCAGGGCCTCATCAAGACGGCGTGGGTCGCGAGCTGGGCGCGCGGGCCGCTCGTCGGGCTCGGCAACCGGACCGACGGCGCCGGCTACGAATGGCCGGTGCGCTTCTTCTATCGCAAGCGCGTGCCGATCGCACCGCGCACCCACGTGGTCGAGCGCTCGCGCCAGCTCGTCGCGGCCGCGCTGGACGACCCGGCGCCGACGCCGGCCGATCCGGTCGAATTCGGCCTCGACACGCGGGCGGCGGCGCTCGCGGTGGCCGCGCTCGGCCTGAACCTGCCGGTGCCGTACGTCGTGTTCGTCCACGCGACGTCGCGCGCCGACAAGCAATGGCCGGACGCCGCCTGGATCGAGCTTGGGCAGGCGCTCGTGCGGCGCGGTGCGTCGCTCGTGCTGCCGTGGGGCAACGACGCGGAGCGCGCGACCAGCGAGCGGCTCGCGAAGGAATTCGGTGCGGCGGCGATCGTGCCGCCGAAGCTGTCGCTGCCGGCCGTGGTCGGTCTGATCGACGGCGCGGCCGCGACGGTCGGGGTTGATACAGGTCTGGTTCACATCGCGGCCGCGCTGAAGCGTCCGACGGTCGAACTGTACAATTTCGCGACGGCCTGGCGCACCGGCGGCTACTGGTCGCCGAACGTCGTCAATCTCGGCACGGCGGGGCAGCCCCCGTCGATCGCGCAGGTGAAGTCGGCGCTCGCGGGCTTCGGTCTCCTGTAACGCTGTCCACACGCGAACCGATCATGAGCGAATCCCAGATCATCGAAGTCCCGTCCGCCGACTGGAGCGGACACAACCTGTCGGCGCCGCGCGAGCAGTTGCTGGCCGCGGTCGAGGAAGGCAAGGTGCTGTATTTCCCGCACCTGCGCTTCGCGATCGAAGGCGGCGAGGAAGCGCTGCTCGATCCGGCGCTCGCCGATCCGAAACGCAAGAACATCAGTCTCGCGCCGAACGGCGGCGCGCTTGCCGGCGTGCTCGGCGACAGCGTCACGCAGTCGGCCGTGCGCGCGCTCGTCGCGCGCTTCCAGCAGCAGGCCGGCACGCTCGTCGACGGCCTCTTTCCCGAATACCGTGGCAAGCTGCGCGTCGCGCCGACGAGCCTGCGGCTGATGCAGGTCGAAACGCGCCAGACGTCGTGGCGCAAGGACGATAGCCGCTTGCACGTCGACGCATTCCCGTCACGGCCGAACTACGGCGAGCGGATTCTGCGCGTGTTCACGAACGTGAACCCGGCCGGCGTGCCGCGCGTGTGGCGCGTCGGCGAGCCGTTCGAGGACGTCGCGAAGCGCTTCCTGCCGAAGATCCGGCCGCAGTTCCCGGGCTCGGCGTGGCTGCTGAACCTGCTGCACGTGACGAAATCGCCGCGCAGCGCGTACGACCACCTGATGCTGAACCTGCACGACGGGATGAAGGCCGACCTCGACTACCAGAAGACGTGTCCCCAGCAAACGATGCCGTTTCCGCCGGGCAGCGTGTGGATATGTTTCTCCGATCAGACTTCGCACGCTGTGATGTCCGGCCAGTTCATGCTCGAGCAGACCTTCTTCCTGCCCGTCGATGCGATGGTGCGCCGCGAGTGCGCGCCGCTCGGCATTCTCGAACGCCTGACGGGCAAGGCGCTGGTTTGAGCGCGCACCTGCTTCGACGCAACACGAGGGCGGCCGCATGCTGAGGGCGATCTATCGCGCGCTGTGGTGGCTCGTCGCGCCGGCCGCCGTCGTCCGGCTCTACGTGCGTTCGCGCAAGGAGCGCGGCTATCGCGAGCACATCGGCGAGCGTTTCGGCCACGTCGCGGGCCGCTCGCGCGACGATCGCGCACCGCTGATCTGGGTGCATGCGGTGTCGGTCGGCGAGACGCGCGCCGCGCAGCCGCTGATCGACGCGCTGATGCACGCGCGCCCCGATGCGCGCATTCTGCTCACGCACATGACGCCGAGCGGCCGCGCGACGGGCGAACAGATCTTCGGCGATCGCGTGCTGCGCTGCTACCTGCCGTACGACATGCCGGGCGCGGTGCGGCGTTTTCTGCATGCATGGCGGCCGACGCTCGGCCTCGTGATGGAAACCGAGGTGTGGCCGACGCTGATCGACGAGTGCCGCCGCGCGGACGTGCCGCTCGTGCTGACCAATGCGCGGATGTCCGCGCGTTCGTTCCGGCGCGCGGCGAAGTTCGGCACGGCGACGCGCGACGTGTTCGGCGGCTTCTCGCGCGTGCTCGCGCAGAGCCCGGCCGATGCGGAGCGGCTGACGTCGCTCGGCGCGCGCAACGTGACCGTGCTCGGCAACCTGAAGTTCGACATGACGACGCCGCCGGAACTCGCGGCACGCGGCCATGCATGGCGCGACGCGATCGGCGCGCGGCCGGTGTGGGTCGCGGCCAGCACGCGCGAGAACGAAGAAGCGCTGGTGCTGCAGGCGTTCGCGGAAATGCGCACGCCCGGCGCGCTGCTGGTGCTCGTGCCGCGTCATCCGCAGCGCTTCGCGGAGGTCGAGGCGCTCGTCGCGCGCAGCGGGCTCAAGTGCGTGCGGCGCTCGGTATGGGCGGCCGATGCGGCCGCGCTCGCGGCGGGCCGGCCGGCCGCCGAACCGCTGGCGGATGACGTGACGGTGCTGCTCGGCGATTCGATGGGCGAGCTCGGCGCGTACTACGCGGCGGCCGACATCGCATTCATCGGCGGCAGCCTGTTGCCGCTCGGTGGGCAGAACCTGATCGAAGCGTGCGCGGTCGGCGTGCCGGTGTTGATCGGGCCGCACGTGTTCAACTTCACGCAGGCGACCGCAGACGCGGTCGCGGCCGGTGCGGCGATGCAGGTCGAGGATCCGCTCGATCTCGCGCACGTGCTCGACGCGCTGTTCGCCGACAAGGCGCGGCGCATCGCGATGGGTGCGGCCGGCGCGGCCTTCGCGGCGCGTCATCGCGGCGCGACCGCGCGCACGGTCGACGTGCTCGCCGCGCTGCTGCCGCCTGCTGCAGCTGGCGCGCGTGCGTTGCCGGACCAGCCGGGCGCGGCTTCCGAAGACGAATAGACGAAGGGCGGCGCAAGGCCGCCCCCGAACGCATGGCGGCGACGTGCGCCGTCGCCATGCCGCTCACACCGTCAGCAATCCCTTCTTCTCGATGAACGCGATCACGTCCGCGACGCCGTCGAGCGCTTTCAGGTTCGTCATCACGTAAGGCCGTTCGCCGCGCATTTTCTGCGTGTCGGACGCCATCACGTCGAGGTTCGCGCCGACCAGCGGCGCGAGGTCGGTCTTGTTGATCACGAGCAGGTCGGACTTCGTGATGCCCGGGCCGCCCTTGCGCGGAATCTTCTCGCCGCCGGCGACGTCGATCACGTAGATCGTCAGGTCTGACAGCTCGGGGCTGAAGGTCGCCGCGAGATTGTCGCCGCCGGACTCGATGAACACGATGTCGGCATCGGGAAAGCGCGCGAGCATCCGGTCGACGGCTTCGAGGTTGATCGATGCATCTTCCCGGATCGCCGTGTGCGGGCAGCCGCCCGTCTCGACGCCCATGATGCGTTCCTCGGGCAGTGCGCCCGCGACCGTCAGCAGTCGCTGGTCTTCCTTCGTATAGATGTCGTTGGTGATCGCGACGAGGTCGTACCGGTCGCGCATCGCCTTGCACAGCATTTCGAGCAGCGTGGTCTTTCCGGAGCCGACGGGGCCGCCGATGCCGACGCGCAGCGGCGGCAGTTTCTTCGTGCGGCGGGCGGAGGAGGGAGCGGGTGCGTTCATGGCGTGGATCAAGTTCAGGAGCGGAACAACCGCGAGTACTGGGTTTCGTGCCGCGCGGACAGAATGCCGAGCTGCGGCGCGAACGTGTTGACGGCGTCGGGCGGCGTCGCGAGCGCACGGCGCACGGCCGCGTCGATCGCGCCGCGCAGCGCGACGATGATGCGTTGCCCGGCGAGCTGGCCGAGCGGCACGGCCTTCAGCGCGGCGGACGTCTGGTTCTCGACCCAGCCGAACGCGTACGCGGCGAGCGTCGCGTCGGCGCCGGCGTCGTGAGCGGCAGCCGCGTACGCGAACGCGGTCGGCAGCGCGATAGGCGACAGCGACGCGAGCGTCGCGCGGCGTGCGGCGTCGCCCCATTCGAGCGACGCGCACAGCTGCGCGAGCGACCAGCCCATCTGTTCGGTTTCTCGGCGCAGCTCGGCCGATTCCCGGCTCGCGACGAACCAGGCATTTTCGGCGGCGAGCGCATGTGTGTCGTGCGTCTGCCAGCGGGCGAGCTGGTGCGCGAGGAATGGCAACTCGCCATGCGCGAGCACGTCGGTCAGGCCGCTCGCGATCCAGTCGCACGCGGAATCGGCATCGCGGATCAGGTTCGCGTCGAGCGCGGCTTCGAGGCCCTGCGAATAGCTGTACGCGCCGATCGGCAAAGCCGGCGACGCGAGGTGCAGCAGCGCGACGAGTTCAGTGGTGGTCATGACCGTGGTGGCCGTGCGTGCAGCCGGGACCATGCTGATGATCGTGATCGTGATCGTGATCGTGATCGTGATCGTGATCGTGATCGTGATCGTGATCGTGATCGTGCGAGCGCGAGTGCGAGTGTCCATGGTGCTCGCCGAATACCTGCTGCGCGAGCGCGTAGTCTTCGGCGAACGTCGCATCGTGCCCGTGCTTGTGGCCGCCGCCGTACGCGCCGGCCTCCGGCTGGAACGGTGCGCTCGTTTCGTCCACCTGCGTGCCGAGCCGGCGCAGCATGTCCGCGAGCACCGGATCGGCTTCGAGCTTCAGGTAGCCGTCACCGATCTCGACCGGCGTGTGACGGTTGCCGAGGTGATACGCGGCGCGCATCAGCGTGAGCGGGTCGGCCGCGCGCACGAGCAGAACGGTTTCAGATGCCGCGGCGATACGCACGAGCGCGCCGTCGTCGGCGACGAGCACGTCGCCGTCGCGCAGCACGGTGCCGCGCGGCAGCAGCACCGCGACGTCCTCGCCGGTGTCGAGCGTCGCCGCGAGGCGGCTCTTGCAGCGGGCGTCATAGGCGAGCGTGAGCGTCGGCGCGCGCGCGACGAGCGACGCGGCGAGTTTCACGTTCGGGGCAATACGTTTGTCGAGGGTGCGCATGAAACTGAGGATTCCGGATCAGAACAGGAAATAGCGCTGCGCCATCGGCAGCACCGTCGCCGGTTCGCAGGTGAGCAACTGGCCGTCGGCGATCACGTCGTAGGTTTCCGGGTCGACGCTGATCGACGGGCGCCATGCGTTGTGGATCATGTCGGCCTTCGTCACGTTGCGGCAGTTGCGCACCGGCACGATCCGCTTCGCGAGGCCGTAGCGCTCCGCGATGCCCGCATCGGCCGCCATCTGCGACACGAAGGTCAGCGACGTGCGCGCGAGCGCCCCGCCGCGCGTCGCGAACATCTCGCGATAGTGGACCGGCTGCGGCGTCGGGATCGACGCGTTCGGGTCGCCCATCTGCGCGAGGGCAATCATCCCGCCCTTGAGGATCATCGACGGCTTGATCCCGAAGAACGCGGGCTCCCACAACACGAGGTCGGCCCACTTGCCGGGCTCGATCGAGCCGACTTCATGTGCGATGCCGTGCGTGAGCGCCGGGTTGATCGTGTACTTCGCGACGTAACGCTTCGCGCGGAAGTTGTCGTTGCGCGCGGTGTCCTCCGGCAGCGCGCCGCGCTGCACCTTCATCTTGTGCGCGGTCTGCCAGGTCCGGATGATCACTTCGCCGACGCGGCCCATCGCCTGCGAATCGGACGACAGCATCGACAGCGCGCCGAGATCGTGCAGGATGTCCTCGGCCGCGATCGTCTCGCCGCGAATGCGCGATTCGGCGAACGCGAGATCCTCGGCAATCGATGGATCGAGGTGATGGCACACCATCAGCATGTCGAGATGCTCGTCGAGCGTGTTGATCGTGTACGGGCGCGTCGGATTGGTCGACGACGGCAGCACGTTCATCTCGCCGCACACCTTCAGGATGTCGGGCGCGTGGCCGCCGCCCGCGCCTTCGGTGTGGTACGTGTGGATCGTGCGGCCCTTGAACGCGGCGACGGTCGATTCGACGAAGCCGGCCTCGTTCAGCGTGTCCGTGTGGATCGCGACCTGCGTGTCGGTGTCGTCGGCCACCGACAGGCAGTTGTCGATCGCGGCGGGCGTCGTGCCCCAGTCCTCGTGCAGCTTCAGCCCGATCGCGCCGGCCGCGATCTGCTCGACGAGCGGCTGCGGCAGGCTGGCGTTGCCCTTGCCGAGAAAGCCGAGGTTGATCGGCCAGCCGTCGGCGGCCTGCAGCATCCGCTCCATGTGCCACGGGCCCGGCGTGCAGGTGGTTGCGTTGGTGCCGGTGGCCGGCCCCGTGCCGCCGCCGAGCATTGTCGTGACGCCCGACGCGAGCGCCTCGTCGATCTGCTGCGGGCTGATGAAGTGGATGTGCGTGTCGATGCCGCCCGCCGTCACGATCAGCCCTTCGCCGGCGATCACTTCGGTGGCCGCGCCGATCGCGATCGTCACGCCCGGTTGAATGTCGGGGTTGCCGGCCTTGCCGATCGCGGCGATGCGGCCGTGTTTGATCGCGATGTCGGCCTTCACGATGCCCCAGTGATCGAGGATCACCGCGTTGGTGATGATCGTATCGGGCACGTCGGCGGCCACGCGCTGCGACTGGCCCATCCCGTCGCGGATCACTTTCCCGCCGCCGAACTTCACTTCCTCGCCGTACGTGGTGAAGTCGCGTTCGATCTCGATCAGCAGTTCGGTATCGGCGAGCCGGACGCGGTCGCCCGTCGTCGGCCCGAACATTTCCGCGTACGCGCGGCGGCTCAAGCGTAGTGTCATGTGCTGTTCCTGAAGAGCGGGGCGTGGCTTACAGCGGCCCCATCACCTTGCCCTGAAAACCGTAGACGGCGCGATCGCCCGCGAGGGCGACGAGCTCGACGGTGCGCGTCTGGCCCGGCTCGAAGCGCACGGCCGTGCCGGCCGCGATGTTGAGCCGGAAGCCGCGCGCGGCCGCGCGGTCGAACGACAGCGCGTCGTTGACCTCGAAGAAGTGGTAGTGCGAGCCGACCTGCACCGGGCGATCGCCGGTGTTCGCGACGACGAGCGACAACGTCGCGCGTCCCGCATTCAGTTCGTGTTCACCGTCGTCGGTGAGGATTTCGCCGGGGATCATGCGTGGCCTCACGGAATCGGGTGGTGGACGGTCACGAGCTTCGTGCCGTCGGGGAAGGTCGCTTCGACCTGGATGTCGGGAATCATTTCCGGCACGCCGTCCATCACGTCGTCGCGCGTGAGCAGCGTCGTGCCGTAGTGCATCACTTCGGCCACGGTCTTGCCGTCGCGCGCGGCTTCCATCAGCGCCGCGGTGATAAAGGCCACCGCCTCCGGATAGTTGAGCTTCAGGCCGCGGGCGCGGCGGCGTTCGGCAAGCAAGGCCGCCGTGAAGATCAGCAGCTTGTCCTTTTCGCGGGGAGTCAGTTTCATGAAGGCAGGCGTTCAGGAAAACGTAATTTTTATCGGTGCGTAAGCGACCGGGCAGGGGTGCGGACCATCGTAGCACCGCGCTGTTTTGCGTGCGTCGTGTATCGCTTATGTAAGCAGCAAGGTGCGTGCCATGGGCATTCGACGTGCCGTCATGCGCGTTCGTGGTGCGTGATGCATGGAGAGTGTGCGTCGTGCGGGGTGGTGTTGCGCCGAAACGGTGCGTGATGCGTGTGCGCTCAGGTTTGCCAGAGACGCAGCGGCCGCGCGTCGACGCCGTGCACGATCGGGCGCAACTGCAGCCAGCAGTCGGTGAAGTAGCGCTGCAGCGCCTCCATCGACGTCGCCAGCGCACGCACCAGCACGACGCCGGGCGTCACGCAGGTCGCGCCCGCGCGCAGCGTGTCGTCGAACGGCATGCGCGCGGCGAGCGCTTCGGCCAGCGCGGCGTCGCATGCGGCGCCGGCCGCCCACAGCGTGCCGTAGGCAGGAAAGCCGGCGAGGCCTTGCAGCGCGCCGCGCAGCGGGTCGCGCGCGTCGAGCAGCGCGCGCTCGGTCCATAGCGGCCGGCCGTCGGGGGCGACGAGCGCCGTGGTCGACGCGATGCGTCCCGCCGACCACGTTTCGCCGGCCGCCTGCCGGCCGAGCTGCGTCGCGTCCCAGCCGATCGCGCTTGCTCCTTCGCCGAGCGTCACCGTGAAGTCGAGCGCCGCGTGCGCCGCGTCGAAGATCAGGTTGTTCTGCGGCAGCCAGTCGAGCTTCGCATGCGCGCCGACCGCGATGCCGATGCGCTGCGTCGCATCGAGGCCGTTCGACTTGTACCACTTGGTCGCGCCGGGCGTCGTCAGCACCGCGTGCGTGCCGTCGCCGAGCGCGATATCGATGTCGAGCCGGTCGCCGCCCGCGACGCCGCCCGGCGGATGGACGATCACCGCATGGCAGATCGCGTCGCCTTCCGGGTACAGCGGCCGCTGCACGCGCAGCGGGCCGTCGTGCAGCCTGTGCGCGAGCGTCGTGCGCGCACCGTGCCGCTCGAAGCCGAGTTCGAGGCGGCCGCGCCACGACTTGGCGACGGCGGGGCGGGACAGCGGGGCGTGCGAATCGGGGGCGGACATCGGCGGCGAACGGGAAACGAGGAAGCGGGTGCGAAGAACGTGGATGCTACCGGAACAATAATGCAGATGCCGCGTGCGTTGAAAGCGCTGCGTGCGGGCGTTCCCCGCGGCGGCAAGTGTTCACCCGCCGCGCGCCGCCGTGCCTACTGCCGTGCCTACCGCCGTGCCTACCGCCGTGCCGCCCGTCACACCGCGATCAGCTCCCGTACGCCATTCGTCTCCATGTCCCGCGCGTCGCCCCCCGCGACAATCTCGCCGCGGCTCATCACCCAGTAGCTGTCCGCGATCGAGCGCGCGAAATCGTAATACTGTTCGACGAGCAGCACGGTCATGTTCGATTCGTCGACGAGCTGGCGCAGCGTGCGGCCGATGTCCTGGATGATCGACGGCTGGATGCCCTCGGTCGGCTCGTCGAGGATCAGCAACTGCGGCTCGCTCATCAGCGCGCGGCCGATCGCGAGCTGCTGCTGCTGGCCGCCGGACAGGTCGCCGCCGCGCCGCGCGCGCATGTCCTTCAGCACCGGGAACAGCTCGTAGATGCGATCGGGCACTTTCGACGGCGCCTTGCGGCTCGCCGCGCCGACGAGCAGGTTTTCCTCGACGGTGAGCCGCGGAAAGATGTCGCGGCCCTGCGGCACGTACGCGAGCCCGGCCGCGACGCGCGCATACGGTGGCAGTGCACCGAGCGCGGCGCCGCGCCACGATACGTGCCCGCTTTTCGCGGCGACGACGCCCATCAGGCAACGCAGCAGCGTGCTCTTGCCGACGCCGTTGCGGCCGAGCAGCACGGTGAGCTTGCCGTCGTCGGCGACGAGGTTCACGTTGCGCAGGATATGGCTGCCGCCGTAGTACTGGTTCAGCGCTTCGATTTTCAGCATCGCATCATCGTCCGAGGTAAGACTCGATCACCGCGTCGTCGCGCTTGACCTGGTCGAGCGTGCCGTGCGCGAGCACCGCGCCTTCGGCCATCACCGTCACGCGCCCCGTGTCGCCCGCGAGCGCCGCGACGAACTCCATGTCGTGCTCGACGACCATCATCGAGCAGGTGCCGCGCAGCGTGTTCAGCAGCTCGGCGAGTTCCATCGTCTCGTGGTCGGTCATCCCGGCCGCCGGCTCGTCGAGCAGCAGCAGCGCGGGGCGTTGCATCAGCAGCATGCCGATTTCGAGCCGCTGCTTCTGCCCGTGCGACAGCTCGCCGGCCGCGCGATACGCGTGGCTTTCGAGGCCGATCAGCGCGAGCGTTTCCTCGATCTTTCCCTGCGCGGTGCGGTCGAGCCGCGCGCGCAGCGATGCGAGCCAGCCCTTGTCGGTCTGCATCGCGAGTTCGAGGTTTTCCCACACCGGATGCTGTTCGAACACGGTCGGCTTCTGGAACTTGCGGCCGATGCCCGCCCGTGCGATCTCGGGCTCGTTCATTCGCGCGAGGTCGATCGTCTGGCCGAGAAACACCTTGCCCGCATCGGGCCGCGTCTTGCCGGTGATCACGTCCATCATCGTCGTCTTGCCCGCGCCGTTCGGGCCGATCACGCAGCGCAGCTCGCCCGCGTCGATCGCGAGCGACAGCTTCTTCAGCGCGCGAAAACCGTCGAAGCTCACCTCGATATCCTCGAGATAGAGGATCGTGCCGTGCGACGTATCGATGCCGTCCGGCACGACGCGTCCCATCGACGCGCTGCCGCTGACGGCCAGCAGCTCGTCTTCGGGCGGCGGCGTGAACTGATAGAGAGCCGTTCCGTTCATGCGCGTTTCCCCTTCGCGAGCACGGTTTCGACGAGGCCCATGATCCCGCGCGGCAGCAGGAGCGGCACGAGCACGAAGATCAGGCCGAGGAAGAACAGCCAGTATTCGGCGAAGTACGCGGTGAAGAAACTCTTCGCGCCGTTCACCGCGAACGCGCCGACGATCGGCCCGATCAGCGTGCCGCGCCCGCCCACCGCGACCCAGATCGCCATTTCGATCGAGTTGCCGGGCGACATCTCGCCGGGATTGATGATGCCGACCTGCGGCACGTACAGCGCGCCGGCGATGCCGCACAGCACGGCCGACACGGTCCACACGAACAGCTTGTACGCGAGCGGGCTGTAGCCGAGGAACATCAGCCGCGTCTCGCCGTCGCGCACCGCGGTCACCACGCGCCCGAGCTTGCTCGTGACGATCGCGCGCGCGGCGATGAACGCGAGCACGAGGGTCGCGAACGTCAGCAGCAACAGCACCGTGCGCGTGCCCGGCGACGTGATCGCGAAGCCGGCGATGCGCTTGAAATCGGTGAAGCCGTTGTTGCCGCCGAAGCCCGTTTCGTTGCGATAGAACAGCAGCATGGCGGCGAACGTCATGGCCTGCGTGATGATCGACAGGTACACGCCCTTCACGCGCGAGCGGAACGTGAAGAAGCCGAACACCCACGCGAGCACGGCCGGCACGAGCACGACCAGCGCGAGGGCCCATGCGAGATGCTGCGTGCCGCTCCAGTACCAGGGCAACTGGTGCCAGTCGAGAAACACCATGAAGTCGGGCAGGTCGCTGCCGTACTTGCCGTCGCGGCCGATCTCGCGCATCAGGTACATGCCGATCGCATAGCCGCCGAGCGCGAAGAACAGGCCGTGGCCGAGGCTCAGGATGCCGCAGTAGCCCCACACGAGATCGAGCGCGAGCGCGGCGATCGCGTAGCACATCAGCTTGCCGGCGAGCGTCATCGTGTACGCGGACAGATGGAACGTGCTGGCTTCGGGCGCAACCAGCGCGGCGAGCGGTACGCCGATGCCGATCGCCACGCACAGCGCGACGAGCGCGAGCCACGCGCGGCGCGACAGCAGCGCGGGGCGGGGCGGCAGGCCGAGCGCGAAGCCGTCCGCCGCGCGTGCGGCGGCAGCGGGCTTCGACGCGTCGGCGACCGGGTTCGACATCGAATCGGTGTATGAAGTCACGTCAAGCCTCCGCGCTGCGGCCCTTCGGGGCGAACATCCCCTGCGGGCGTTTCTGGATGAACAGCACGATCATCACGAGCACCGCGATTTTCGCGAGCACGGCGCCCCAGAATGGTTCGATCGCCTTGCTCGCGAGGCCGAGCCCGAAGCCGCCGAGCACCGTGCCGGCGATCTGGCCGACGCCGCCGAGCACGACGGCCATGAACGAATCGATGATGTAGTTCTGGCCGAGATCGGGGCCCACGTTGCCGATCTGCGACAGCGCGCAGCCGCCGAGGCCCGCGATGCCCGCGCCGAATGCGAACGCATACGCGTCGACGCGGGCGGTCTTCACGCCGACGCAGGCGGCCATCCGGCGGTTCTGCGTGACCGCACGCACGAACAGGCCGAGCCGCGTCTTCGTCAGCACGGCCCACGCGACGAACACCACCGCGAGCGCGAACGCGAGGATCGCGAGCCGGTTGTACGGCAGGATCAGGTTCTGCATCACCGTCACGCCACCGCTCATCCACGAGGGGTTCACGACCTGCACGTTCTGCGCGCCGAACAGCATGCGCGTGGCCTGGATCAGGATCAGGCTCACGCCGAAGGTCGCGAGCAGCGTTTCGAGCGGGCGGCCGTACAGGTGCCGCAGCACGAGCCGTTCGAGCACGATGCCGACGAGCGCGGCCACCGCGAAGGACACCGGCACGGCGACGAGCGGATACCAGTCGAATGCGCCGGGCGCGTAGCGCTGGATCAGCGTCTGCACGACATAGGTTGCGTACGCACCGATCATCAGGAATTCGCCGTGCGCCATGTTGATCACGCCGATCAGCCCGTACGTGATCGCGAGGCCGAGCGCGGCGAGCAGCAGCACGCTGCCGAGCGACAGGCCCGCGAACAACGTGCCGACGATTTCGCCGCGGCGCTGCAGTGCGTGCAACGTATCAAGCCCGTGTTGCGCGGCGTCGCGCACGCGCGCGTCGGGTTCCGCGTAGCTGCCGTCGGCGTTTTTCGCGACGAGCGGGCGCAGTTGTTCGATCATGTCGAGGTCGCTGCGCGCGGCCACCACCTGCACGGCTTCGAGGCGCTTCGCCGCATCGGGATCGTGCAGCGCGGCGATCGCCCACAGCGCATCGAGGCGGCGTTTCAGCGCCGGATCGGTTTCCTTTGCGCGGGCGCGGTCGATCATCGGCTTGAGCGCCGGGTCGGGCGACTTCAGCAGCGCGTCGATCGCGTCGCGGCGCGCGGCCAGGTCGGGCGACGCGAGCGCGAGGCCCGACAGCGCCCCGGCGATCTTCGTGCGCAGCAGGTTGTTCAGCATCACGGGCTGCGCGTCGCCGGCCGGCGTCGCGGTCTGCGTGAGCGCGTCGTGCGCGGTGTCGCCGGACTGGAGCAGCAGGTGGCCGTCGCCGGTCGCGAGCGCATCGCCGCTCGACAGCGCGTTGAGCACCGCGACGGCGCGCGGATCGGTGTCGGTGGCGAGCCGGTCGATCGCGGCCGTCTTCGCGTCGAAGTCGTCGCCGGCGAGCGCGGCGGTGTCGGCCGCCGTCAGCGCGAACGCGGCGTGCGGCAGCAGGCCCGCGAGGGTGGCGCATGCCACGATCACGCGGGCGGCTCGGCGAAAGCGTGTAGGCATCGGGGAATCCTGTCGGGCGTGGGAAAGGGGAGCGGTGCGGCGTGGCGCCGGCGCGGGCGATGGGTCACGGCAAGCGCGGCCGGCGCATTGGCAGCGGGCGGGCGAGTGAGCGGCACGTCGCACTCGAAGCGCGACGCGCCGCACGGCATCAGGCCAGCGCCGCGCGCTGCCGGCGCAGGAACGCCGGAATCGAGCTGACGACGTCCGGCTTGCCCTGGTTGCCCGCGATGAACGGGCTCCACGGCTGCGCGCGCACGGCCGTCTTCGTCTTCCACACGACGTTGAACTGCCCGTCGCCGCGGATCTCGCCGATCATCACCGGCTTGTGCAGGTGATGGTTGCCGTCCATCGTGAGTGTGAAGCCCGACGGCGCGGCCACCGTCTGGCCGATCATCGCGACACGCACCTTGTCGACGTCGGTGCTCTTCGCCTTCTCGACGGCCTGCTTCCACATGTGGATGCCGACGTAAGTCGCTTCCATCGGATCGTTGGTCACGCGCTTCGCGCCGCCCGGCAGGTTGTTCGCCTTCACCCACGCGGCGAACTGGTCCTTGAACTTCGTGTTGGTCGGGTTCTTCACCGACATGAAGTAATTCCACGCGGCGAGGTGGCCGACGAGCGGCTTCGTATCGATCCCGCGCAGCTCTTCCTCGCCGACCGAGAACGCGACGACCGGCACGTCGGTCGCCTTGATCCCCTGGTTGCCGAGCTCCTTGTAGAACGGCACGTTCGAGTCGCCGTTGATCGTCGAGACCACGGTCGTCTTGCCGCCCTGCGAGAAGGTCTTGATGTTCGCGACGATGGTCTGGTAATCGCTGTGGCCGAACGGCGTGTAGACCTCCTGAATGTCGGCGTCCTTCACGCCCTTCGATTTCAGGAACGCGCGCAGGATCTTGTTGGTCGTGCGCGGATACACGTAGTCGGTACCGAGCAGGAAGAAGCGCTTCGCGCCGCCGCCTTCCGCGCTCATCAGGTACTCGACGGCCGGAATCGCCTGCTGGTTCGGCGCGGCGCCCGTGTAGAACACGTTGCGCGACATTTCCTCGCCTTCATACTGCACCGGGTAGTAGAGCAGCCCGTTCAGCTCCTCGAACACTGGCAGCACCGACTTGCGCGACACCGACGTCCAGCAGCCGAACACGCACGCGACCTTGTCCTGCGTGAGCAGCTGGCGCGCCTTCTCGGCGAACAGCGGCCAGTTCGACGCGGGATCGACCACCACCGGTTCGATCTTGCGGCCCAGCACGCCGCCGCTCTTGTTGATGTCGGCGATCGTCATCAGCGCGGTGTCCTTCAGCGACGTCTCCGAGATCGCCATCGTGCCCGACAGCGAATGCAGGACGCCGACCTTGATCGGGCCGGTGCCCGCGTCGGCCGCGTGCGCGAACGGGCTCTTGCCCGCCAGCGCGAGCGCGCCGGCCATCGAACCGAACTTCAACAGACTGCGACGTTTCATCGAGATCCCCTTGTCGTGTTGGATGTGCGTGCGCCGTGGCGGCGCCGGCCATCGTGTAACGCAAGGCATGTGCCAGTCGCGCGGATGCACGCCCGGCGTGCCTGCGCGGCCCATTGGCGGGCATCGGGGCGGTGCGGATGACGCGTTGTGCGGCATGTACGGTCCGTTGCGGTGCAGGCGCACGGGCGCAAATGGTGCACGGCGGCGCTGCGGCGTCGCCACGCGGAAAATGACGGAACAGGGAGAGGGAAAGAGAAACGGGCGCGCAGTGCGCGCCCGTTCGGCGGATCGGTGCGGCCGGCGGCCGGGTGCCGGGCGGCGCGGCGACGCGTGATGCGCCGCCGGAAGGATCGATCAGTAGCGCGGCACGGACGGATCGACGTCGCGCGACCACGCGTCGATACCGCCCTGCAGGTTGTACAGTTTCGTGAAGCCGCGCGATTCGAGGAACATCGCGACCTGCGCGCTGCGCATCCCGTGATGGCACACGCAGACGATTTCCGCTTCGTCGTCGAGCTCTTCGCTGCGCGCGGGAATCTGCTGCATTGGAATCGCCACGCTGCCGGCGATCTGCGCGGTCGCGATTTCCCACGGCTCGCGCACGTCGAGCACGACCGGCGCGGGGCGCGCCGTGTCGCCGAGCCATTCCGCGAGCATCGCGGGCGTCAGGATCTGCATGGAGGCTCCGCCGCTCAGAACTTGAAGCGCGACGGCTCGATCGCGTTGACCAAGTGGTCGATGTACGTTTCGAACACGTCGGCGACGCGGTACTGCTTGTCGTCGATGCGGGTGATGATCTGCGCCTTCATCACCGGACGGCCGCCGACGAACGCCGACAGGCGGCCGCCGATCTTCAGCTGCTCGAGCATTTCCTGCGGCACGACCGGCAGGCCGCCCGCGACGCAGATCACGTCGTACGGCGCCTTCGCGGCCCAGCCACGCGAACCGTCGCCGAGCACGACTTCGGCGTTGGTCACGCCGTCGTTGCGCAGGTTGTCTTCCGCGAACTTCGCGATCGTCGGATCGATCTCGACGGCCGTCACGTGCTGCGCGCGATGCGCGAACAGCGCGGCCAGATAACCCGAGCCCGCGCCGATCACGAGCACGTTTTCGTGCTTCTTGACCGCCAGTTCCTGCAGCACGCGTGCTTCGACGCGCGGGAACAGCATCTTGCTGGCGCCGCCGGGCAGCGGCAGTTCGAGATCGGCGAACGCGAGATCGCGGTATTCGGCCGGCACGTAGTTTTCACGCTTGACGATCGACAGCAGGCCCAGGACATCCAGATCCAGCACGTCCCACGGACGGATCTGCTGTTCGATCATGTTGAAACGCGCGTTTTCGATATTCATGGTGTGGTCACGCAGCCTGGTCGGCCATCAGCGGGGATAGAGAAACTTCGTGATTGTACCAAACGGCACGGCCGCGAAGCCTTCAGGCGGCCTGCAACAGACCTTTACCCCTTGCTCTTCTTGATCTGCGCCTCGAAGGCGAGGTCGAGCTTGCTCGCCTTGCGCGGCTTTTTGGGGCCGAATTCGTCGACGAACTTGACGAATTCGTCGAGCGGCAGCGGCTCGCAGCGCTTCTCGGCGGTGCCGCCCGAGCGGTCGACGAGATAGAACAGGCCGCCCGCCATCGCGACGGCCGCGTATTGCGGGTTGCCGGAGCGGGTCTTCAGGCGTTCGACCGCGTGGGTCGCTTTGGTGGTGCGCATCTTTGGGGGGCTGGCGAAGCGGATGTAAGCCTCACACTCTATCAAACCGGCCGCCCGCGTGCGGTCGGCGCCTGCCCGTGGCCGGCGCGAACCGTTCCTAGACCGTACGGGAGTAGCGCTGCCGCGACGTCTGGCCGAGGTACGCGTCGAACGCCATCGCGATGTTGCGCACGACCATCCGGCCGGCCGGATGGATCGTCAGCCGGTCGGCTGCGATCGTCAGCAGCCCGTCGCGCTCGAACGGGCGCAGCGCGTCGAGCTCGCGCGCGAAATGATCGGCGAAGCGGATGCCGTGCGGGGCCTCGACATGCGAGAACGGCAGTGCGAGGTTGCACATCAGTTGCGTGATCACGTCGCGGCGCAGCCGGTCGTCCGGCGTGAGCCGTACGCCGCGCGTGATCGGCAGCCGGCCCGCGTCGAGCGCGGCGCCGTACGCGGGCAGGTCCTTCGCGTTCTGCGCGTAGACGTCGCCGACCTTGCCGATCGACGACACGCCGAAGCCGATCAGGTCGGTATCCGCGCGCGTGCTGTAGCCCTGGAAATTGCGTTGCAGCGTGCCGTTGCGCTGTGCGCGCACGAGTTCGTCGGACGGTCGAGCGAAGTGGTCCATCCCGATGTACACGTAGCCGGCCGACGTCAGCATGTCGATCGCGAGGCCGAGCAGCGCGATGCGCGTTTCCGGCGGCGGCAGCGCCGCATCGTCGATCTGCCGCTGCATCTTGAACAGGTGCGGCATGTGCGCGTAGCCGAACACCGACAGGCGATCGGGCGCGAGTTCGATGATCGTTTCGAGCGTGCGCGCGAACACCGCGACCGTCTGGTGCGGCAGCCCGTAGATCAGGTCGACGCTCACCGAATGGAAGCCCGTCGCGCGCGCGGCGCCGAGCAGGTCGGCGGTCATCGAGAGCGGCTGGATGCGGTTGATCGCCTGCTGCACGACCGGGTCGAAATCCTGCACGCCGAGGCTCAGCCGGTTGAAGCCGATCGTGCGCAGGTGGACGAGCGTCGCCGGGGTGACCGTGCGCGGGTCGATCTCGATCGAGAACTCGGCGTCGGTGTCCGGCGCGAGCGCGAAATGCTCGCGCGTGGCCGCCATCAGTTCGGCCGTTTCGTCGTCGGACAGGAAGGTCGGCGTGCCGCCGCCCCAGTGCAGTTGCGTGACGGGGCGTGACGGATCGAACAGCGCGGCTTGCAGCGCCATCTCGCGCTTGAGCTGGTCGAGATACGGGCGCGCGCGGCGGCGGTTGTTGGTCGCGATCTTGTTGCAGCCGCAGTAGAAGCACGCGGTGTTGCAGAACGGGATGTGGAAGTACAGCGACAGGTCGCTCGACGACGCACCGGGGTCGCCCGCCGCGCGGACGTAGTCGGCCGGGTCGAAATCGTCGCGGAATTGCAGCGCGGTAGGGTACGACGTATAGCGCGGCCCGTTCGCGCCGTATTTCGTGAGCAAATCGGGACGGAACATCGTGTCGGCAGAACCAGAATGCATGACGGTCTCGCGCTTTTTTAGATGCTTTCGAGTATATGAACGCGCGATCGGGCCGCATTGTGTAATAACGTCGCAGCCGGCGATGGCACAATGCGGGGTGGGGCTGCCGGACGCCGCGTCCGGTTGCCGCACCGTTTTGCGTTGTTCGTCGAGAGAGCCGAGTGTCCGTCGAAATGCCTGTCCGGCCGGCACCCGCCGAAGCCCTGCCGCCGCATGCGTGCCGCGAGGGCTGCGGCGCGTGCTGCATCGCCCCGTCGATTTCCAGCCCGATTCCGGGCATGCCCGACGGCAAGCCGGCCGGCGTGCGCTGCGTGCAGCTCGGCGACGACCTGCGCTGCATGATCTTCGGCCGGCCCGAGCGCCCCGCGTGCTGCTCCGGGCTGCAGCCGTCCGCCGACATGTGCGGCGCGTCGCGCGACGACGCGCTCGCGTGGCTCACGCGCCTCGAGGTCGCGACGCGGCCGGCGCATCCAGGAGAGAAATCAGCATGACCGTCCCTCGCGCGCCCGGCCGGCGCCGTTTTCTCGCTGCCGCTGTCGGCGCCGCCGGCGTGTGCGTATCGCTTGCCGCGTGCGCGTCGACGTTCCCGTTCATCCCCGATCACTACACGTTCTCGCGAGGCGACGTGCAGAAGGCCGTCGCGCGCAAGTTTCCTTACCAGAAGACGGTCGCGCAGGTCGTCGACGTGTCGCTCGCGAACCCGGCCGTCAACCTGCTGCCCGACCAGAACCGCGTCGCCGTGCAGCTCGACGCGAATTTCGCGAGCCCGTTCCTGCGCGGGCCCGTCAGCGGCAAGTTCACCGTGTCGGGCCAGCTCGCGTACGACGCGCCGAGCCGCTCGGTCGTGCTGAAGGCGCCGGCCGTCGACAGCCTCGTGCTCGACGGCGACGCGCAGATGTACGCGCAGCAGGTCGGTGCCGCCGCCGGCCTGCTCGCGACGCAGTTGCTGACCAATTACCCGATCTACACGTTCAAGCCGGAACAACTGCAATTTGCCGGGGTGAACTACGAACCCGGTACAATTACGATCCTTACAAACGGCATACGCGTGGCGATCGTCGAAAAGTGACGATGGGGCGCGCACGGCCGGGCGGGCCGCGCGCGCAAGAGTGGCCTTTTCTTTCGACCATTTCGGAGTTGGGCCACGGATGGACTGGATCCTGATCTGCAAGGCATTGATCCTCGGCGTCGTCGAGGGGCTGACGGAATTCCTGCCGGTGTCGAGCACCGGTCACCTGATCGTCGCGGGCAGCTTCCTGAATTTCAACGATTCGCACGCGAAGACGTTCGACGTCGTGATCCAGTTCGGCGCGATTCTCGCGGTCTGCTGGGAATACCGGCAACGGATCGTGTCCGTCGTGTCCGGGCTGCCGAGCCGGCCCGATGCGCAACGCTTCACGCTGAACGTCGTGATCGCGACGATTCCCGCGATCGCGCTCGGTCTCCTGTTGGAGAAGAAGATCAAGGCCGTGCTGTTTTCACCGGTGCCTGTCGCGTTCGCGCTCGTCGTGGGCGGCGCGATCATCCTGTGGGCCGAGGCGCGCCAGCGCGAACGCAGCGAGCCGCCGCGCGTGATGTCGGTCGATGCGCTGACGCCGCTCGACGCGCTCAAGGTCGGGATCGCGCAGTGCTTCGCGCTGGTGCCCGGCATGTCGCGCTCGGGCTCGACGATCATCGGCGGGATGCTGTTCGGGCTCGACCGCCGCGTGGCCACCGAATTCTCGTTCTTTCTCGCGATCCCGATCATCTTCGGCGCGACGCTCTATGAAACCGTGAAGGACTGGCAGGCGTTCACCGTCGATTCGCTCGGGCTGTTCGCGCTCGGGCTCGTCGCGGCGTTCGTCAGTGCGTTCGTGTGCGTGCGCTGGCTGCTGCGATACGTCGCGACGCACGATTTCACGGTATTTGCGTGGTACCGGATCGCGTTCGGGTTGTTCGTGCTGCTGGTGGGTTACAGCGGGTGGCTGAACTGGGCGTGAGGCTGGCGAGCGGTCGATGCGCCGCAGCATGAAAAAAGCCCGACCGGCGTGAGATGCCGGTCGGGCTTTTTTCATGCTGCGCGGGGCGGGGCGCTCAGCCTGCGCGCTTGCGGAACACCAGATCCCACACGCCGTGGCCGAGTCGCAACCCGCGCCGTTCGAATTTCGTCACCGGGCGGTAGTCCGGGCGCGGTGCGTAATCGGCGGCGGTGTTTTCGAGCGTCGGTTCCGCGCCGAGCACTTCCAGCATCTGCTCCGCGTAGTTCTGCCAGTCGGTCGCGCAGTGCAGGTACGCGCCGGGCTTCAGGCGCGACGCGAGATGCGCGACGAGCGGCGGCTGGATCAGCCGGCGCTTGTGGTGACGCGCCTTGTGCCACGGATCGGGGAAGAAGATGTGCACGCCATCGAGGCTTGCCGGCGCGATCATGTGCTCGAGCACCTCGACCGCGTCGTGCTGGATGATGCGGATGTTCGACAGACCCTGCTCGCCGATCAGCTTCAGCAGCGCGCCGACGCCCGGCTCGTGCACCTCGACGCCGAGGAAGTCGTCGCCCGGGCGGTGCGCGGCGATTTCCGCGGTCGACGCGCCCATCCCGAAACCGATCTCGAGGATGCGCGGCGCGCTGCGGCCGAAGATCGCGTCCCAGTCGGGCATTTCCGGCGCATACGGGACCACGAAGCGCGGGCCGAATTCGTCGAGCGCGCGGCGCTGGCCGGTCGACACGCGGCCGGCACGCGTCACGAAGCTGCGGATGCGACGGTGGTGCAGCGGGTTGACTTCGTCGGCGCCTTCGCCAGCTTGGTCGGCTTCGTCGGGAATGGCGTCGTCGTGCGGCGGCAGGCCGGCTTCGTTCGGATCGTCGTGCATCATCGGTACAGAGAAAGGCTCGGTTCGGGCGAGGGCCCGTTGCGCAGCAGTGCTGCCGGGCGATTCGGCGCATGGTACAAAAAAGCCGCCTTCGACGAGGCGGCTCATGCGCAGGCTGTTGTGCAGCCGGAAAGTGGAGCGGGTGAAGGGAACATCATCGTGTTCCCAACTCGTTGATTGATAACGAGTTTTCCGCACTCGGCGAACCGAGATGGACATAATTATGGACTGAAAAACCACGCTTGGTCAACGCGCGCTCCGAGCAAGTCCAGTGCGAGCCATGGACAGCCAGCAGTAGCCAATGTACCCGAGCGCTCAACGTCACGAGGCCGGTTCATCTCCCTTTGGCAGGAACTCCTCGCGGGCGCGCTGCAGAAACCGCTTCATGGGCTCAGAGGGTTCGGCGCTGCGGCGCAGCAGGTAGGTGGACAGCATGGGCGGCGTGCCGGCCAAGGGGCGAACGGTTATGTCGGGGCGGTTCAGGGTCTGCACCTGCGAGGCAATGGCGAAACCTAGGCCATAACCGGCACCGACCAGAGTCAGCATCACGCCTAGGCTCGTCACCTGATCTACCAGCTTGAGCGGCTTGGACGCACCTTGAAGCACCGCCTGGATCTGGTGGTGGCAGCCCGATCCCGCGTCCGGATGGAACAGTACCAACGGAAACTTCAAGGCTTCATCCAATGGCACTTCCGCGTGCGCCAACAAGGGGTGGCGCACGGGCACGATCACCGACAGAGGATCGGTCCACACGGGCTCGGCGACAAGGCCTTCGCTCACCGCGTCCGACAGCGCAAAACCGATGTCCAGCAGATCGTTGTGCAGGCCCTTGAGCTGCTGCGCGAAAGGCAGCTCGAAGACGCGAATCTCCAGTTCGGGCTCTTCCTCGCGGCTGCGCGCCAGCAAGGTGGCAATGTGGGGCTGCGCCAAGCTGTCGCAGATGGCGATGCGCAGATAACCCTGATAGCCCTGCGCCGCCGCCTTTGCGGCACTCACCGCCTGCTCCACGGTGGCCAGCACGCGCCGGCACTCACCGAGGAACACTTGACCGGCCCAGGTCAGTCGCGTCTGGTGCGCGCTGCGGTCGAACAACTGCACGCCGAGCGTGGCTTCGAGATTTCGCATTGCGCGCGACACAGGCGATTGTTCTACGCCAAGGCGCTCGGCCGCTCGCGCGAAATGCAGTTCTTCCGCGACCGCAACGAAATAGCGCAGTAGTCTGAGTTCCAATGCGGCCTCCTGTTTGCCTCGTTCCTGGCCTGCGTCCACCTCATGCGGATTGCGCCTCGCTTTCTCCTTCGATGATTGGCAAGAGGTTCCGGCGTTGCATGCTTGCCTATTCGGATAGGCAGATCGCATCCGAAAATTACGGAGGTTGAGGCGGAACGCTACCTGGCCGAAGACCTGAGAACCTCAATCGCCGCGACGCTGCACTACCGCCTGATCCACAGGTTCAGTTCAATCAATTCCCGGGTTGCAGCTCCACACGCACCTCGCGCGATTTGCCGGCCCGTTCCACTGACAAGACCACCACATCGCCGACCTTCCTGTCGTCTAGCCGCGCGAGCAGCTTGGCCACATCGTCCGTCGCCTTGCCATCAACATCGATGATGCGGTCGCCCGGCACGATGCCTTGCGGCGTGACTTCGACACCCGCGAGGCCGGCCTTGTGCGCTGCCGAACCAGGGGTAACACGCAACACGAACACGCCCTTGCTTCCGGTCAGTGCAAGCAGGCGCTGATTGAGCTGTTCGTCCACCTCAATGCCCAGCGCCGGACGGATGTACTTACCGGTCTTGATGAGTTGCGGGACTACGCGCATGACGGTGTCCACCGGCACGGCGAAACCAATCCCGGCCGAGGCGCCGGAGGGGCTATAGATCGCCGTGTTGATGCCGATGAGCCTTCCTGCCGAATCGAGCAGCGGCCCACCGGAGTTGCCAGGGTTGATGGCGGCGTCGGTCTGGATCAGGTGATCGATGGCCGGGCCGCCCGCTTCTCCGGGTAACGAGCGGTCGAGCGCGGAGACGATGCCGGTGGTGAGCGTCCAGTCCAGGCCGAAGGGGTTGCCGATAGCGAACACCTTCTGACCCACCTTGAGGTCGGCACTGGTGCCGACCGGCACGGCCGGCGGGCGCTTGAAACCGACGCCAATCTTGAGCACGGCGATGTCGTGCGCTGGGCTCGTCCCCACCAGCGCGGCCTGGTAGTCGCGGCCATCGGCGAGTTTGACCGTGGCTTCAGAAGCACCCTGGATGACGTGGAAGTTGGTGACGACGTGGCCGGCATCGTCCCAGATAAAGCCCGAACCGGTGCCGCGCGGCATGGAAAAGACATTGCGAGTCCAGACGTCGCGCACCAGCTGCGCGGTGGTGATGTAGACCACCGAAGCGCGCGATTCTTCGAACAGTTCGATGGTGGCTTTCTCGTCCGCCGCCAGATCGCCACGCGCCGTCACGGTGCGATCTGCCGCCTCGCGCGGACTGAACCAGGCCTCGATGGCGGGCAGGAACTGCCACAGCAGCATGAGCGTGGCAATACAGGCGGTGATGAAGAGCCAGCGCCGGATGAAGGGGTCCGGTGCGGGGCGTGGGTACGGGTCGGGGTAGGCCATGAGAAGTCTCCTGTTGATAGGCAATCAGCGCCACAGCCCGCTCGGGTGCCAGCGCGGCGGGCGCGGCGTCACAGCGGATTCCGGCAAGAAATGGGGCGCGTGGAATGGCAACGCTGATGCTGGCCCAGGCGCCAACGTCAGCAGGCGTGCGATACGCTCTTGCGTTGCCGGATGCGTGCGCAAGCAGGAGGGCTCGGGATTGCCCCATCCCGGCCACAGCCAGGCACGCCAGGAGCGGCTGACCCGCTCGATTTTCGCCAGCGCGGACGCCAGCCCCTGCGGGTCGCCCGTCAGTTCCGCCGCGAGGCGGTCAGCGTCGAACTCACGCACGCGAGACAAGCCGAGCTGTGCGAGCAGGGCCAGCTGGGGCGATGCGGCCAATAACAATAGACCAGGCCAATAGACCTCCGCCGCGCCAACCAGCAGCGCGGGCAGGTTGAGCAGGATGGCGATTTGTCCCATGAGGGCCAGCAGGCTCGTGAGGCGACTGACGGAATCCGCCAGCCTCATGACGCGCAGATCCTCATTGGTGATGTGCGCGATCTCGTGCGCGAGCACACCCGCCAGCTCGCGTGGGCTCAGGCTGCGCAGCAGGCCATCGGTGAGGGCGATCGATGCCTCCTGCTTCGATCCGGTGGCGAAGGCGTTGACGACGGCACTGGGCACATAGTGCGGCACCGGCGTGGCGGGCAAACCGGCACGGGCGGGCAGCTCGCGCAACAGGGCCCACATCTCGTGGGCTTCTTGCGGGTGCAAGGCCCGTACGCGGTACAGGCGCAAGCTCAGCGCCGACGCGGCTACCGGTTCCAGCAGCAACGCACCTGTAACGGCAAACAGCGCGAGCCACAGGCCGCCTTCCCCAAACGGCAGTCTCCCTGCTGCGGCTGCGATCCCGACCAGGGTCAGGACCAACAGCCCGGTCTGCAGGCGGTTGAGCCAGCGGTGTTGCAACAGCGCCGTGCGCGGATCACTGGGATGATGACGGGTCATGCTCAGAGGTCTCGGCGGCGCGGTCGCCGCGCTTGCGCAGCAGCCAGTAGGTCGCACCCAGAGCCAGCGTGGCGCCTGCCAGCGCGGCTATCTTTGCGGGGCTCGCCTCGGGGTCAAGGATCACGAACTTGCGCGCCAGCGCGATCAGACCGATGAGGATCACGGTCTTGACCTGGATGATGCTGTCCCGACGCAGCGCCACGCGAACAATGGAATGCTTGAACTCCATCGCGATCAAGAGCGTCATGATCATGCCGAACACACTCTGGAATACCTTGTGATCCAGGGGATTGAAGGCATCGAGGACCAGCAGCGTGAAGACGATGGCGATGAGCTGGAACAGCGACACCACGATGATGACGGCAATTACCGCCGACAGAACGAGGGCGACGACCTGCTCGAAGCGCTCGTATAAACTCATGATGGCCCATTGGTCACGGAAGACCTGAAATGGATTGCGGCCTGTTGACTTCATGCAGATGGACTCCCTGCGACATTGCCGCTGTCGAGACGGCGGCGCATCGCACTGATGTTTCGTTCGACGAGCTTGGCCGACATGCCAAGCGACGACATCACTTGTTCCGCCAGCCCAAGGCCTGCGGCAAAGGATTGCTGGTACACACGCACGTTGGGCATGGCGCGAAATGCATCGGCCGCGGTCGTACTTCTGCATGACACCCACAAGGTCAGCGCCGGACGGCGCTCGGCAATCGCCTGGGCGATGCGCAACGCTTGCTGGGCATGGGCGAACGTCAGCACCACCATGTGCGCATGCGTCAAGCCGGCAGCCAGCAAGGTATCGGGCCGACTGGCATCGCCATGGAACACCGGCGCGCCGGCGGCACGCGCGGCCTCGACCTTCTGCGCGTCCGCCTCCAGCAGCAGATGCGCCACGCCGGCGTGGCGAAGAATCTCGCTGACTGTCAGGCCAAGCTCGCCCGCGCCGCAAACGATGACATGGTCTCGATATCGCGCCGTCTGCGCGGCGATCTCGACTTCTTCAGCCTGGGGTGGCTGAATGACGCCGCCGGTGCGGCTCAAGAACCGGGCAAGTACATCGTGATGGCGGATCAGTAGCGGTGCCAGGGCCATGCTGAGCACCAGCGCAACTAGCATGGGTTGTACGACGGTCGCGGGGATCAGATGCTGCTGCAAGACCATGCCCAACAACAGCAGGGCGAACTCGCCGCCATGCCCCAACGCTATGCCCGTGCGCCAGGCATCGAGGGCGGACAGGCGCGTCGCCCGCAAGGCCAGGGTGTTGAGCCCGATCTTGACCGGTACCAGCACTGCCAGCCACGCGAACACCGCCAGTGGTGCCGAAAGAATCTGCGCTCCGTCCAACTGCAGGCCGATGGTCACGAAGAACACCCCCGACAACACATCGCGAAACGGTTTGAGGTGGCTTTCCATGTGGTGACGGAAGTCGCTCTCGCCCAGCACCATGCCGGCCAAAAACGCACCCAGGGCGGCGGATACGCCGACCGCGTGTGCAGCAGCGGCGGCAGCCACCACCACGCACAAGGAAACCAGCACGAAGGATTCTTCGTGGCCCTGCCGCGCCACCCAGCCCAGCAGGCCATGCAACAGACGACGGGAGGCGAGGGCCGCTGCCGCGAACAACATCAGCACGCCCAACACTTCGAGCAGCACGCTCTCGATCTTCGGCGACTCGCCGCGCGCCCAGATCGCCAGCAGGGCCAGCAGGGGCACGCTGGCCAGGTCCTGAAAGACCAGCACGGCGATGGCGCTGCGGCCGTGGCGGGTGGTGAGCTCGCCTTGGTCGGCCAGCTGTCGGCTGACCAGCGCCGTGGACGACATGGCCGCCGCAGTGCTGAGCAACGCAGCGCTCTGAACTGGCTGTCCCAGCCACATCAACATCAAGGTCAGTGGCGTGGCGACAGCGATCATCTGCAAGCTGCCGGCCGCCAATACGGTTTTACGGGAAAGCCAGAAGTGCCCGAGGGAGAACTCCAGCCCAACCATGAACAGCAGCAGGGCCACGCCCAGCTCGGACAGAAAATCAAGCGCTTCTCCCGGCGCGACTACACCGCTGACCGACGGGCCCAGCAAGGCGCCGACGGCGAGGTAACCCAGCAAGGCGGGTACTCTGAACGCCGCCGTCGCCACCGCCGCGAGGCTGCATGCCGCCAGCAGGATCAGGGTGGCGCCGAGCAAGTCCTGCATCGGTCAGCGCCCCACCTGTGCAGATGCCCAGCGCACGATGTCCTGCGCGCCCAAGGCGCCGGCCTGACGCCCGATCTCCCGCCCACCCTGGAACAGGGCGAGCGTCGGAATGCTGCGGATGCCGAACTGCGCGGCCAGGTGGGGTTCTGCCTCGGTATTGACCTTGGCCAGCCTGACCCTGGGTTCGAGCTGGCGCGCCGCTTGCTGGAACTGCGGGGCCATCATCTTGCACGGCCCGCACCAAGGTGCCCAGAAATCGACCAACAGTGGCAGGTCGCTGCGCTCCACGTGGCGCGAGAACGTCGCCGTGGTCAACTCGATGGGTTCGCCCGTGAACAAGGGCTGCTGGCAGCGGCCGCAGTTGGGATGTTCCGATAGCTTCGCAGTCGGTACGCGGTTGATGGACTGGCAATGCGGACAGACGAGGTGAAGATTATTCTTCATGGTTCGCCTCCTTGGACCACAGTGAGGCTGCCGCGCTTCGGGTCACAGACAATGCCGACCAATCAACGCCTTGGAGCCAATCGTTCCCGTCTTTGCTTACTCCGGCCTCTTCCAAATGAGCAGCGATGAACGCTTCGGCCTGCATGAGCCACCTTTGGACAGTATCTTCCTGACTAGGAATCAGCAGGATTTCAGAGACGCTGCTGGCATCCAGCCCGTCCACACGGATAAGCAGAAAAATGCGCCGCCACAAACGCGGCATGTCCTTCAGCAGGTCGAATGCAAAAGCGAACTCGCTCGACCGATCAACTAGCTCCTCCTGTTCCGCGATCGTTGCGGCATCGGGATGCTGACTGTCAGCGATGATATCGGCCAGCCTGAGTGTGTCATCGGGCTGATAAAATTCGAAGACTTCCTCTTCCACCATGGCCTCGGCGACGTCTTGGGCATCCGGTTCGACCGGCGCGTCCAGAGAAACGAATTCGCCAAATTGCCGGCTGCTTGCCACTTCGTGATCCAGGACGGCGAACAGATGCTTCAGAAGACCGATGTAAGCCGCTTTTTCTTCCGGCACGGATTGCCATTCCACCTCAGCTTGGACAATCGCTTCATCCACCACGTCGCGCAGCGTCGGATAATCGCGCGGTAAATCGCCGACGGCACGCAGATAAGCCAGCTCACGCCTTGCGACAGCCTCAAGTTTCGACAGTAGAGGCATTCGGGTCGCCTCGGCCTCATGGGCGGCTGACGCGGGTTTTGCGGCAATCCGCACCTTGAGCTCGCGCAAGCGCTCGCGTCGTGCTTTGCGCTTGATTTGATCCTGAGCATGCAGTCGGTCAAAATGCTTCTTGGCCTGACGGAACAACGACTGTGCGAGCATCTGCGCGAGGGGCGTCAGCTCGTCATGTGATGCAGTAACGCTGACAGTCTTTTTGCCGGGCAGGTGCATATAGCCACTGGCCAGAAATTGCCGCTTGATCTTGTCGCGATCAAGGACGATTTGAAGTCGCACTGAATCTTTAGTGTGTTTGTCGAGCAATGGCTTGAGGGCGTGCTCGATCACATTTCCCAAAGCTCTCTGCCAAGGTTCATGAAACTCTTTGTCGATAGCTCGATAGCTATATTGCATCTGCATGTATGACTCCTTCGATGTCATTTCTATGGAGGTATGAATCGAGGATGCTCATATCCATAGAATTTAGTTTGACCCGCTCTTATCCCTGGCGCGTTTTGCGAAGACGCCAACTCAAGAACAAAAGCGTGACGCCATAGACTGCCGCATAGAAGCCCAACAGCCAGCCTGCGGCCAGGAATGACTCGACCGGACGGGAAAAAAATATCCACAAGACGATAGCGCCAAGGACAATCGAGAGCAGTCCACTGAAGGCAAGCCAGATTTCACCCTTGATTTCTTGACGCAGCCGAACGGCGGCGGATATCTCCAGCACACCGGTGAAAATCGCCCAGAACCCCACGCTAGCCCATAAAAAAGAAGCCATGACCATCGTGGCGACCCAAGGAGCAACCAGGACGACGACGCCGGTAAGTATGCCGACAATGCCGCTGAACAGCAGCCAGCCCCAGCGCTCTTTTTTCTGGATATGGCGCACCGCTGCAAACAAGTTGAACGCGCCATTGACCAAGGAAAATGCGCCGAACATGATGGTCATGGCCAACAGAGCCGATTGTGGCATCCAGAACGCGAGGGCTGCGAAAATCAATGCCAAGACACCGCGCAACGTAAAAAGCCACCAATTTTGGCTCAGCGAACACAGTGCTTTGGTGGGGTCATCCGCACTGGAATCGGCGATGGTGTCTGTGTTCATGCTATATCTCCTAAAGATCTAATGGGGTGAAAAAGCAAACACTCCTGAGCCAAGAGAGGGGCGCGACGCGCCCCTCTTACGCCCTATCCAGCGGTTTCAGAACAACTTGGACAGCTTTGCCTTGATTTCATCGAGCCAGCCTTTTCCGCCGCCTCCCCCAGCCGTCTTTTGCTTGACTTTCTTGAGTTCAGTATACAGGGGCTCAAAGTCCTTCTTCTTTCCATAGCCCAGCAGTTCTGCCATTTCCAACTGCTGCCGCGCTTCGTTCAATAATGTCTCCAGGCGCTCATTGGACGCTTCGCTCCGCTGACCATCTTCTACCAAGGTCTCGGCGCGCTTCAGGAGCAGCTTCGCACGCAGGACGGGCAGCGGAAGCACGCTGCGCTCCTCGACCAGCGTGCTGAGCGCTGACTGCAGCGCGGCTTTGGCTTCTTCGATCTTGCCCTGATCGATCAGCGGCACGACTGACTTCACGGCTGCGGGATAGGACGCCAGAGGGATGTTGGTGACCGCGATCACGATTTCACTGGCCAGCAAAGCCAGCACGTGACGTGCCCGTTGCACCTCGCCATGTTTGAGGGCATCCAGCGCCTCGTCGGTCATCGCCTCAATGGTTTGCGTGTTGGCGAACAAGTCGTGCACGATGGTGCGCACATCAACGGGGGCCAGGGCGAGCGTGGGTTCGCGCGCAACGATCAGCTCCAGCTTTCCCGTCACTTCGGCCAGCGTTGCCAATGCGCGTGCAGCGTCCTTGCCGTCAAGTGCGGCCAGCGCTGATTTGGTCAGCGACAAGGCCGAGACGGCCTCATCGAGGACTTGTTTACGTTTGTCTGCCGCCTGCGAGTCCGTTTCCTTCTGAACCTCAGGCTGTACCTCCGTGACGACTTCAGCCTTGGCCTCTGGACTGACAGGAAGGCTGCTTACCGCGGCCTGTTCGTTTATTTCTTTGTTCGTCGCATTGGGATTCGATGTTTGCTCATTCATGGTGATATGCCTCGTGTGAGTTAGTGAAAATAGGCGAATCTATTGGGGCTGACTGCGAACATCGCGAGACTGACCGACCGAACAGTCGGCCCCTTCATCATCTCAAAACAGCTTTTGGAGGCGCGTCTTCAACTCGTCGAACCATCCCTTGCCGCTTTTGCCACCAGCCGACTTTTGCTCAATGGACTTCACATGATCGAAGATGGGTTTGAAATCCGCCTTCTTGCCATAACCCAGGATCTGCGCCATCTCGATCTCCGTGCGCACGGACGACAGCAAGGTGCTGAGCTCCTCGTTCTGCTTGGCATCGCGCTTGTCGGTCTCGGCCAGCTTTTCAGCTTTTGCCATCGCGGCTTCAGCCCGTAGCACGGGCAGAGGAAAGGCGACCGAGGTCACCACCAGCGTGTTCAGTGCTCGGGCGAGTTCCGCCTTGGCGTCGTCGATCTTGCCGCTGTCGATGAGCCGTGCGGCCGACTTGATCGCTGCCGGGTACGTTGCCATCGGCAGGTTGCCGGTTTCGATCACGATTTCGCTGGCCAGATTGGCGACGATGGGCCGGGCCTTTTGCACCTCGCCATCACCCAACAACTCCCGAGACAACTTGACCGCTTTCTTTACCGATTCCACGTTGGCATGGATATCGTGGGTGATGACGCGTACATCGACCGGCGCCAAAGCAAGTTTGGCGTCGCGTGCCAATACCAGTTCCAGCTTTCCGCTGGCCAGTTCCAGCGCAGCGAGCGCCTCCTTGGTCTTCTTTGCATCAAGGAGGGTCAAAGCCTCCTGGGTCTTGGTGAGCGCCGTGATGGCGTCTTGAGTGAGCTCGGCACGCTTTTTATCGGCTTCCCGGGCGGCCTTGTCATCTACCTGTGGCTGTGCCGCCTTGGATGCGGCAGAGGGTGCTGCAGCACCTGGGCTAGAACCTGCCGCCGATTGGGCCAGAGCCGGTCCGCTCAGTCCGACGACGACCGCCAGGGCAAGTGCGGAGAAGGTGTATTGTGGCTGTTTGATATTCATGATCTTGGGCTCTTGATTGAAGTTAGTTGACTGAGATTTCAATCTGTTTCGGTTTGGCTTGCTCGGCCTTGACAAGCCGCACTTCCAGCACGCCGTCTTTCATGGAAGCCGTCACCTTGGTCGGATCAACGTTGTCAGGCAAGACAAAGCTGCGCACAAAGCGGCCATACGCACGTTCGATGCGGTGGAACTTCTTGCCCTGCTCCTCTTTTTCCAGTTTGCGCTCGCCGCTGATGGTGAGCACGCCGTTTTCCGCGCTGACGCGCACGGCATCCTTGGGGACCTCCGGCAGATCCAGCTTGAGGAGGAATGCGTTCTCATCCTCGCTGATGTCCACCATTGGTGCCCAGTCCGCCGTGGTCATGGCTTCGTTGCCGGTACGGGCGCCCTGTCGCTGGGGTGTCCCTCCCAACATCGTCGCCAGGCGGTTTTGCAATTCATCCAGTTCCCGGAAGGGGTCCCACGGAGTCAATGCAGACATATCGGTTCTCCTTGAACAATGCCGGCGAATTGGATGACGCACCGAACAGAGCCGCCGGCTTACTCTGAATGGCACCTACTACTGTTTTCAGTTCCGAACAAGTCCTTGAGTCAATTGACGGATATCGCTTTCGTCGAGCGTTTCCCGCGCCAGCAGTTCGCGCGCACAACGCTCCAGCACCGCGCGGTTGGTGTCGAGGATCCGGTAGGCGCGCTCGAACACGCCCATCACGATGTCGCGGATGGCCTGATCGATGCGCGCCTGGGTCGATTCGGCCACCCGGCAGCCGCCGTGGGCCAGTTCCGGTGTATCGAGAAACCGAGGCCGCTGCGCCTCGAAGGCGATGTAGCCCAGCCCCTCGTCCATGCCGAAGCGGGTGATCATGTCGCGGGCAATATCGGTGGCTCGCGCGAGATCATCGGCAGCCCCGGTGGACAACTCACCGAACACCAGCTTTTCGGCGGCACGTCCGCCCAGCAGCACGGCAATCTTGTGTTCCAGGTCGGCGCGCGTCATCAGGAAGCGGTCTTCGGTGGGGCGCTGCAGCGTGTAGCCCAGCGCGCCGATGCCGCGCGGGATGATTGAGATCTTGTGCACGGGGTCGGTGCCGGGCAGCGCCAGCGCCACCAGCGCATGGCCCATCTCGTGGTAGGCCACGGTTTCCCGCTCCTTGGGATTGAGCACGCGGTTCTTCTTCTCCAAGCCCGCCACGATGCGCTCGATGGCGGCGGTGAAGTCCTGCAACTCCACGGCGGACGCTTTGCGCCGGGTCGCGGCCAGCGCGGCCTCGTTGACCAGGTTCGCGAGGTCTGCACCCGAGAAGCCCGTGGTCAGCGCAGCCACCTGTTCGAGATCGATATCCTGGGCCAGCGTCACCTTCTTGACATGAACCTTCAGGATGTCCAGCCGTCCCTTCTTGTCGGGCCGGTCCACCAGCACCTGACGGTCGAAGCGACCGGCGCGCAGCAGCGCCTGGTCGAGGATTTCGGGGCGGTTGGTGGCGGCGAGGATGATCAGCCCGACCGAGCTGTCGAAGCCGTCCATCTCCGTGAGCAGCTGGTTGAGGGTCTGCTCGCGCTCGTCGTGGCCGCCGATGGGGCCGCCGACGCCGCGCGCGCGGCCCAGCGCATCGAGCTCGTCGATGAAGATGATGGCCGGCGCCTGCCCGCGGGCCTGCTCGAACAGGTCGCGCACGCGCGCTGCACCCACGCCGACGAACATCTCGACAAACTCTGATCCGGAGATGGAGAAGAAGGGCACCGCCGCCTCGCCGGCAACAGCCTTGGCCAGCAATGTCTTGCCGGTGCCCGGTGGGCCGACCAGCAACACGCCCTTGGGAATGCGCGCCCCGAGCCGTCCATACTCCTGCGGATTCTTGAGGAAATCGACGATCTCAACCAACTCCGCCTTGGCTTCATCGACGCCAGCGACATCGGCAAAGGTCACGCCAGTGTTCTTCTCCATGAATACCTTGGCGCGACTCTTGCCGATGCTCAGGAAACCACCCATGCCCTGCTTCTCGGCGAAGCGGCGGAACAGGAAGAACCAGACGCCGAAGAAGGCCACGGCCGGCAGAATCCAGGAGAGCACATCACGCAGCCAGGTGCTTTCCACCACTCGCGCGTAGGACACATCGTATTTCGACAGCTGCTCGGCCAGGTCGGGTTCGACGCGGGTGGCCACGATGGTGGTCTTGCCACGACTGTCCGGTGATTTCAGACGCCCGGTAACCGTGCGGTCCGACACCAATACTTCGGCGACGCGCCCCTCGGCCAGCGCTTTCTCGAACTCACTATAGGGAACGGGTTCAACCGTCTTCGCCGCCTGCCAGTAGTTCTGCAGCGTCAGCAGCAACAGGCCGGCGACGATCCAGTAGCCAATGTTCCATTGATCTTTCTTTTCCATGGGCAATGTTCCTCGCAAGTCGTGTCGCTAGAGAATGGGGGTGAACAGACGGGCCACCCCGTCGCGCAAGCGGATGGCCAGCGGGTGGGCGCGCAACGCCTTCGCCGATATCTCGCCCGACGCATCACGAGCGGCATCAAAAAGGGATGACAGCCGCGTAGACAACACGGTGTCGTACACCTCCACATTGAACTCGAAGTTGAGGCGCAAACTGCGCGCATCCCAATTGGCCGAACCCAGGCAGCACCACGCTCCGTCTACCAGCATCAGCTTGCTGTGGTCGAACGGGCCCGGCCGTTCGAAGATGCGCACACCGTGCTCCAGCACCTGCCAGTAGTGGGCGCGTGCGGCCCATTGCACCGTGGGATGGTCGCCGTTTGCGGGCGTCAGCACGTCGATACGCACGCCGCGCAACGCGGCCGTGCTTAGCGCCGCGATCATCGGCTGATCGGGCACGAAGTAAGGTGTCCAGATGCGCACCGAATGCTTCGCCGCGCTCAAAGCGCCCATGAAGGTCCAGCGCAGCCGGTCCAGGGCCTCATCGGGACCGGCCTCGATGCCGCGCGCCCAAGAGGTTCCTTGCTCATCAGCCGTTGCGGGCGGTTCGCCCCAGAGACCCTCGTTGAGCCGCTCGCCCGTGGTATCGCACCAATCGTCGGTGAAGCACCGCATCAGATGCGCAACCACCGGCCCGCGCAGACGAAAGTGCAAATCGTGACAGGCCCGGCCCGGCGCATCGGGCCGCCAATACGGGCTGAAGATGTTCATGCCGCCGGTGAAACCCGTCTCGCCATCGATCACCAGCAGCTTGCGGTGATTGCGCAGATGCGCGGCATGCAGGCGCGCGGGAATCAACGTCGGGTTGAACGTCGCCGCCGGAACGCCGGCGCGCTGCAAGGCGCGGTAGGCGCTGCGGGGCGTCCAGCGGGCATACACGTCGTCGATCAGCACCCGCACTTGCACGCCGCGCTCATGAGCCCGGCGCAGCGCATCGACGAACTGCGCCCCGATGCCTTGGCTGTCGAAGATGTACGAGGCCAAGGCGACGCTGTACCGCGCCGATTCGATGGCGGCGAGCATGGCCGGGTAGGCCTGCTCGCCATCGACAAGCGGCTCGATGCGGTTGCCGCCGGTCAGCGACTGGCCGGTGGCGCGTCCCACCAGGTGGGCCAGACCGGCAAGCGGCGGCGATACAGCCTCGGGCATCGTGGGCGAGAGGTCCTGCCGAACAGCAGGATCTGCCCCCGGGAAGAGCCGCCGCGCCCGCCGCTGGTAACGGTTGATGCCGAACAGCCCATACAGCAGCGAACCGCCCAGCGGCAACAAGGCGATCAGCAGTACCCACAGCGTGGCCGATCGAGGGTCACGCTTGTAGATGACCGCGTGCCCCGCTGTGGGGATAGCGACCGCCAGCGACACGAGGGTGGCTGCCCATGTCAGCCCGTTGGGGTCGGACACGACAGCCTCCCCATGACTCAAGATTCGCCGCCCGCTGACTTCTTCTTGCGCGCAGGCTTGCTCGCGTCGCTAGGCGGCGTCTCGGCCGCGTTCGCGGCATCGGGCTTCTCAGGCTCGGCCGGCTTCGCGGGTGGCTCCTGGCGCTCGAAGACCACCCGTTCGGCCTTGTCGTCCCAGCGGGCGCTGGCGTGATCGGCCTTGCCGATACCGCCACCCAGCATCTCGCGCGCCAGTGCCGTCTCCAGCTCGCTGCGGATCAGCCGCTTGAGCTCACGCGCGCCGAACTCGGGCTTGTAGCCTTCCTCCGCGAAGTGATCGATCAAGGTCTGATCGAAGGTCAGCGTCACGCCCTGGCTGGCGGCGTTGCGGGCCACACGATCGAGCTGCAGGCCGACGATATGGCGGATCTCCTCCTTGCCCAGCGCATGGAAGACGATGATTTCGTCTATGCGGTTGAGGAACTCGGGGCGGAAGTGTCCGCGCAGCACGTCCATCACCTCGAACTTGGTCTTCTCGTATTCCTCGCCGGCGGCGCCACGGGCCTTCAGCCGACGCTGGATGATGTCCGAGCCCAAGTTCGAGGTGGCGATGATGATGGTATTGGTGAAATCCACCACCCGGCCCTTGCCGTCGGTGAGCCGCCCGTCGTCGAATACCTGCAACAGGATGTTGTAGACGTCGGGGTGCGCTTTTTCGATCTCATCGAGCAACAACACGCTGTAGGGTTTGCGCCGCACTTTCTCGGTGAGCTGCCCCCCCTCGTCATAGCCCACATAGCCCGGAGGCGCGCCCACCAGGCGTGCCACGGTATGGCGTTCACCGTACTCGGACATGTCGATGCGCAGCAGCGCACCTTCATCGCCATAGATCGACTCGGCCAGCGCCTTGGCGAGTTCGGTCTTGCCCACACCCGTCGGCCCGAGGAACAGGAAGGTGGCCACTGGCTTGCCGCCTTCGCGCAGGCCCGCGCGCGCCAGACGCACGGCATCGGCCACCGCGCGCACCGCTTCGTCCTGGCCCACCAGGCGCTCGTGCAGCCGCTGCTCCAGATGCAGCAGCTTCTCGCGTTCTTCCACCGTCAGCTCGTTGACCGGAATGCCGGTCAGGCGCGAGACGATCTGCGCGACATGCTCGGCTTTGACTTCGGCGCTGCCCGAGGCGCGCTCGCGTTCCCATTCCTCGACAAGCTTCTTGAGTTCGGCCTCTTTGGTCTCGATGTGCTTGCCCAGCTCGGCGGCCTTGTCGTACTGCTTGCGCGAGGCCACATAGTCCTGCTCACGCCGCAGCTGGTGCAGTTCGGACTCCAGCTCTTGTACGGCCACTGGGCGGGCCGTGGCCGACAGTTTCACACGCGCGGCAGCCTGGTCGAGCAGGTCAATTGCCTTGTCGGGCAGAAAGCGGGCGGTGATGTAGCGGTCGGACAACTCGGCGGCGGCGATGATCGCGTCCTCTGTGATACTGACCTTGTGGTGCGCCTCGAACGTGTCGCGCAGGCCGCGCAGGATCATCATGGTCTGCGCTACCGTCGGCTCGGGCACCATCACCGGCTGGAAGCGACGCTCCAGCGCGGCGTCCTTCTCGATGTACTTCTGATACTCGTTGAGCGTGGTGGCGCCGATCAGGTTCAGCTCGCCGCGCGCCATCATCGGCTTGAACACGTTGGCCACGTCCAGCCCGCCTTCGCCGCCACCCTGGCCGGCACCGACGATGGTGTGCACCTCGTCGATGAAGAGAATCAGCTCACCCTGGTGCTCGGTCACTTCCTTGAGCACCTTCTGCACGCGCTCCTCGAACTCGCCGCGGTACTTGGCGCCGGCCACCATGGCATTGATGTTGAGTTCCACCAGGCGCTTGTCGCGCAGCGTCTCGGGCACTTCGCCGGCGACCATCCGCTGCGCCAGCCCTTCGACGATGGCGGTCTTGCCGACGCCGGGCTCACCGATCAACACCGGGTTGTTCTTCTTGCGCCGGGCCAGCACTTCGATGGTCGTCTCGATCTCCTGCGCGCGGCCGATGACCGGATCGAGCTTGCCCTCGCGCGCCATCTTGGTGAGGTCGCGCGAATACTTGTCGAGTTCCGGCGTGTTGGTCGGCGTCTCGGCGCGGCCATCCTCGGCCCCTTTGCCGACCACCTTGCTTACCTGCTGGCGCAGCGCTTGCGGCGTGAGGCCGTAACGGCGCAGCAGGTTGGCCGCCAAACCTTCGCCTTCCTCGGCGAGCCCGATCAGGAAATGCTCCGGCCCGACATAAGAGTGGCCGAGTTCGTTGGAGGCCACGAAAGCACGGCTGAGCGCATCCTTGACACGTGGCGACACGCCGATCTCGCCTTCGAACGGCTTGTCGCCACGCTTGGCTTCGGATTCGATTTGCCGCTTGAGGTCATCGACCTTGATCTTGAACTGCCCCAGGATGGTCTTGACCACGTCGCTGTCGGATAGCGCCAGCAGCAGGTGTTCGGTATCGACTTCGGGGCGGCCAAATTCGGCGGCATGTTTGGCGGCCTCCTGCAACAAAGCCTCGGACTGTTCGCTGATGCGGCTGGCGAGCCCACTGCCGCGACGGCGCGCAGTGCCCGTAGCAGCCGGGGCGGGTTCGCCGAACGAGGCATCGACCACCTCGTCGGTATCGGCCGCCATGGACGGTGCGTCGTCACCGATGCGGAAGAAGTCGCTGCCGAGGAAGTCTTCGAACAGGCCGCTACGTGAGCCGAACAACGCTTCGAGCGGCGAGACGGTGCGCTTTTGCTGGCGCACCAATTGGCGATAGTGCTCGTCACACAACAGCATGGTGCTGTGGCGACCATTGAGATTGGCTTCCACCCGCACCGTGGCGGGCTGGCCGCAGACTTGGCATTGTTTTCTGGCCATGCTGATGCTCCTGTAAAGATGGATTTGATGAGACGCCGCCGATCACGAAGCCTCATCCTTTTGTGGTTTTGAGAAAAGCGAGCCGACCAGCGTCAGCCATTGATCGGGATCGAGCGCCCCTGCTTGGGCGTACTGGCCTCGCGCTTGTCCATCGTGATCGTGAGCACGCCATTCTTGAATGCGGCCTTGATCGATTCCTGGTCGGCGTTGTCAGGCAGGTTCAGGGCACGCTGGAAACTGCCGTAGGAGCGTTCGATGCGATGGAAGCCACCTTCCTTCTTTTCCTGCTCCTGGCGCTTCTCGCCCCGTACCATCAGCACGTCGTTGTCGAGCGTGATCTGGATATCCTTTTCCTCGACGCCGGGAACCTCCAAGGAAATCTTGTACTGCTTGTCGGTTTCCTGGATGTCAAGTGCCGGCTTCAGCATGCCCGGCCAGTCCGACGGCCATCGCGGCATGGCCAGCGCCGGGAAGCCGAAGCCTCGAAACGCATCGTCAAAGAGGCGGTCGATCTCGCGATGCAATTGCAGGATGGGACTGACGGGACCGCCTGCCACCGGCAGCTCATTGCGCTGCACGGGCAGCGAGGCAGTGCTCTGTTGTTCTTCATGCTCTTTCTTAAACCAGTTCCAGGGAGCCAATTTCTTGAAATCAATGTCCATGTCACACCTCCAGAAGAAAAATTGAAGAATCTCGCTCACTCCGTTTGCCTGCGGCTATGGACAGCGCGCCCAGGCGACACGGGATATTCCGCTGACTTCGGTTGCTCATCTGTACGTATCACCTCCTTTTTTCTGCCTGCTTGGGTCTGATCATTGATCCATCGATCGATTTCACTTTGACGAAACCGCCACGTCCCGCCGACCTTGAAGGCCGGAATCTCCCCGTGCGAGGCGAGCCGGTAAAGCGTCCGCTTGCCGACTTTTAAGTAGGCAGCCAACTCGTCGAGTGTGAAGATCGCCTGCTGGCGCGCTGTCATACCACCCCCACTAGTTCCGTCGTCACGCGGCCTCGCTCGAGGAAATTCTTGCAAGACTTTGCTGGATGATGCACCTAACATGCAGAAAGTCAACAGCCAACATCCAGCGATCTGCTGGCCGATTGATGTGAATCAATCGTAAGCAGCGAGGAAACAAATGTTGGCTGCCGCCGCGATGGTGCTCCCCAAGTCGTCAATCTGTAGCCATGTGAAGGGGAAGTCCATGAACGAGATTGCGCGAGTCGGGATGGATCTGGCTAAGCGGGTTATCTAGGTGCATGCGGTGGATGCGCGCGTGGTGGTTGCCAAGGCGCTGGCCGCTGACAAGTTTGCGGCCCGGTGCGCGCAGTTGCCTCCCGGCTGCCTGGTGGCCCTGGAGGCCTGCGGCGGTGCGCATCACTGGGCACGCAAGCTGCGCGGCTATGGGCTGGATGCGCGGCTGATCGCAGGCCACTTCGTCACGCCCTACCGCATGGCCGGCAAGGGACGCAAGAACGATTCGGCCGATGGGCAACCCGCCCGCACATGCGCTTCGTGCCGGTGAAGACGCCGGCGCAGACGCTGCTGACCACCCATCAGCTGCGCAAACCTCCCGATTCACTCACGCAGCTGATTCCTGCTTGCCTAGGGACGACCATGTAAGCCGCAGATGGTCGGAGTCCTTTGCGACCAGCACCTACGTGAGCAGCCCGGAGGTGGGGATGCCCTTGGCGATGATCTCCGCCGGGACTGGCGCCTGGGTCAGCGTTCGGCACCTGTGCGCAGGTCCACTTGCCGCGGATGTGGCACTCTACCGTGAATACGCCCGGTGTGTTGTCCAGCTTCTCGCTGATGCGCTTGAGCGCACAGCCGCACGCGCAGCGAGTGTTCTCGGGCTCGTGGTGGCAGTCCACGCGCGGCAGGTCCGCCGGCAAGGCGGTGCGCTTAGGCATCGCGCCAGGCGTAGCCGGCGGCTTCTTCTTGCCCAGCAGTTCCTGGAGCTGCGCCTCAGCCGCGGCAAGGTCGGCGTCCAGAGCCTCGTCGAACAGCGCGCGTTGTTCGGCATCGAGCTGCTCGCTCTTCTTGCCGAACTTCAGGCGTCGCAGCTGGGCGATCTCGAACGAGAGCTTCGCCGTAGGCGCTGACATGGGCGAAAAGCATCCGAGCATCACCCCCCAGGATGGCTCTCATCTCGATACAGAGGTGAATCCTCCGCACTATTCGGCTCCCTACGATGATATGGACTGATCACATCGGTAGGGAGAAAGCATGAACTTACGCCATCTTCGCTGCTTCATCGCCGTAGCCGAGGAACTGCACTTCGGCCGGGCTGCTCGACGGCTGCACATCGAACAGTCTCCACTGTCGCGCACGATCCGCCAGATGGAGGCGGATTTAGGGGTGCCGCTGCTCAACCGCTTGCCACGCAGTGTTCGTCTCACACCGGCGGGACAGGTCTTCCTCGAAGAAGCCCGGCGCGTACTGCTGGCCTTCGAGCAAGCGCAGACCAAGGCACGCGCCGCAGCGAACCAGCGGAACACGCTGCGCATCGCACTATCTGGTGACATGGGGCAGGCCCGCTTGTCGGCGTTGCTTGCGCTTTGCCGCGAGGAGGCACCACAGGTCGGCATTCGGATATTTGAAACGCCACTGGCGCAGTTGGTGACTGGACTGCGCAACGACTTGTATGACGCAGGTTTTGCATTGGCTGGTGAAATGGACGCCGGCATCGTCGCCATGCCGGTGTGGCGAGACCCGCTGGTGGTGGCTTTGCCCGCCAGGCATCCGCTGCTGGCTTTCAAGGAAGTGCCGCTGGAGGAAGTGGCGAGCTATCCGCTGGTGCTGTGCGATCCCCAGGTCTGCGAAGGTTGCAGCCGGCAGCGCGAACGGCTGCTCCGCACGGTGGATGCGCAGCCGACGGTAGCCGAGTACGTCAAGACCCATTCCCTGATGCTGGCCCTCGTGGCCGCCGGCTACGGCGTGGGCTTTTCGAGCGCGGCGCATCTGGCGGGTTGCCATCAGGCCGATGTCGTCGTGCGGCCGCTGGCCGACGAGACCGCTTCGCTGACGACCTATCTACTGCGACCCGAAGGCGAAATCATGGAGCCGCTGCGGCAGTTCATCGACCGCGTGGAGCGTGTCGGACGCCCGCAAGGCACCGATCAACGCCCGATGTGACGCGGGGATTTTGGACGGTACGATTCCCTTTCGGTCTGGACCTTGACCCGCATTGCATCGGCGGCCGACCTTTTGCGTCACGGGCATGGATGGCGAATCGGGCCTATCCACCCGGCATCAAGCAAGGCACCTTCAAGCTGTCGAGGTCACAGCAGTGACGCAGAACGCATGAGCCCTTGCTGGATGCAAACCGGCTCAGCCGGAAGTCGCATTGGCGCTTTACCCCACCCGTATTCCTACGAAAACTTTGCCCTGGTTTTCCGGTAAAGCGCGGCATCCCTTCCTGATCGAACTTGGATGCGCGGCTTTTCAGACCGTTGCGCCGGTAACAAGATTTTTCGCAGGTGCATTATGGTTGAGGTGTAGCGGGCACCGCAAGGAGGTTTGCCCCCTGCGTAACGCTCGGCGACATCGCCGCACCCAACGTCCACCACGATGCCGACCGGCTCGCGCTTCATCGGGTTCTTTGGGCAATCGCTGCGCCCATGTGGGCCGCGCGCGCTTGCCATGTGTCGATCCGACGATGGGAAGAGCGCGATATGCCGAAATCGAGCAGCCACGCCTTTGGCGCAAAGACGTACTACCGACCGATCGAGGCGGCCGTCCGCTGGTGCGGTCTCCTGCGCTTCGAGCAGCGTATTCTGGAAGCGCTGGAGCAGCGTGCCATGCCGGAGCCCGGCGAATTCCCGCGCTGGCCGCTGCTGCGCCTGTATGCCGAGCGCATCTTCGACGCGCTGACGCATGGCGAATTGCCCGGTGGCAAGGCCGGCATCGTGCTGGACTCGCAGCGGCCGGCGCTCGACGACCCCGAGCTGACCGTGCGCCACGTGGACTTGAAAGCGTGGATGTCGCAGTTCTACCCCGGCGATCGGCCGGGGTTTTTGTTTGACGGCATCGAACGCGCGGTGCATCCGGCGGTGAGCGTGGACACGCTCAACATTCTGCTGGCCGATCGCGAAGCAGCGAAGTCGCAACTTGCCGAACTTGCCCTGGTGCATGAAACGCTGCGCACCGCGCACGAAGCACTGGCGAAGGAACATGCCACGCGCGCGGCCAACGACGAACAGGCGCGCGAGCCTGGCCTGCGCAGCGAGACGACTTACCTCAACATCATCGGCGGACTGCTGACGCTGCTGCTGGGCAATTCGCCGTCAGGCGCGGCCTATTCGTCGTTCCGCAGCATGGATGCCGTGGTCAGCGCGCTGATCGCACACCATGAGGGGCGGCCGGGTCTCAGCGAGCGGACGCTGTGGAGCAAGCTCGCGCAGGCGCGGCGCCACCTGGAGGCGTCGCGCTGACGACGCGGCCAGCATGATGCCGATGCGGCGCACTGCAATTGCAGTCGCTGCTTCTGCAATTGCAGTGATTTCGGCGACCGCGGTGTATTGAATACGAGGCACTTTCCGAACAGCGCCAGTGAGCGTCAAGGAGTGTCTCTCATGTCTTCGCAGACCACCGCGCCGGCAGTGCCGGCCGAGCACCGCATCCTGCGTCGCGCCGAAGTCGAGGCCAAAACCGGCTTCAAGCGCGCGCACATCTACAGCCTGATGAAAGAAGGCAAGTTCCCCAAGGCGCTGCGCTTGGGCGTGCGCGCCGTGGGCTGGGACTCGGAGGAGGTCGAGCAATGGATCGCCGATCGCCTCGATGAGCGCGCCTGACGCTTTTCCTCGGTACATGCCATTCAACCGGGAGAGGCCCATGCAGGTGGTGTCCATCATTTCGACCAAGGGCGGCGTCGGCAAGACCACGACGGCGGCCAACCTGGGCGGCTTCGCAGCCGACACCGGGCTGCGCGTGCTGCTGCTGGACCTGGACGTGCAGCCCACGCTGTCGAGCTACTTCACGCTGGCCGAGCGCGCGCCGGCCGGGATCTACGAGATGCTGGCCTACAACGAGCAGCGCGCCGAGCAACTGGTGTCGCGCACCGCGATCGAGCGGCTTGACCTGGTGCTCTCGAACGACGACCGCGGCGAGCTGAACACGCTGCTGCTGCACGCGCCCGATGGCAGATTGCGGCTGCGCCACCTGCTGCCCACGCTGGCGCCGCACTACGACCTGCTGCTGATCGACACCCAGGGCGCGCGCAGCGTGCTGCTGGAGATGGCGGTGCTGGCCTCGAACTTGGCGCTTTCGCCGGTGACGCCGGAAATCCTCGCGGCGCGCGAGCTGCGGCGCGGCACGCTGCAACTCATCGAGGACATCGCGCCGTACCGCCACCTCGGCATCGAGCCGCCGCCGCTGCACCTGCTCATCAACCGCGTGCATCCGGTGTCGTCGAATGCGCGGCTGATCCAGCAGGCGCTGCGTCAGGTATTCCAGGAGCAGCCTGGCGTGCGCGTGCTGGACACCGACGTGCCGGCGATTGAAGCCTATCCGCGCGCCGCGACGCGCGGACTGCCGGTGCATCGGGTGGAATACCGCCAGCCGGCGGGCCGCACGGCACCTGCCGCATTGGAGACCATGCGCGCGCTGGCCGGCGAGCTGTTCCCGGCGTGGCAGGAGCGCTTTGCGCTCGTCACCGGCCGAGGCGACGCGGGAGGGGCCGGCCATGGCCAGCGCACATGACCTGGCCCGCGGCCACAAGCGGCTGCGAGGGCTGATCGAGTTCGCCCTGGGAGAAGGTTGGAAGGTGGTGCGCACCCGCGGCGGGCACCTGCTGTTCACGAAGCAAGGCTGCGCGCCGATCTACACCAGCTCGACGGCGAGCGACCACCGCGCCGAGCGCAACGCCCGTGCGCAGCTTCGCCGCGCCGACCGACAGGCGGCCCAGGGTGTTGCAGCATCTCAGGAGAATGGCCGTGGCTGACCTGACGCCGCAGGACATGGCCGCCAATCTGCTGGCCTCGGGCTTCGAGCGCAACGGCCCTTCGGTCGCGGCCCTGAGCGACCCCATCGCCGACACGCCGATGGTGGTGACGCTGGACCAGTTGCGCCCCTACGACCACGACCCGCGCGTGACGCGCAACCCGGCCTACGAGGACATCAAGGCCTCGATCCGCGAACGCGGGCTCGATGCGCCGCCCGCGATCACGCGCCGGCCCGGCGAACCGCACTACATCATCCGCAACGGCGGCAACACGCGCCTGGCGATCCTGCGCGAGCTGTGGAGCGAGACGAAAGACGAACGGTTCTTCCGCATCCCCTGCCTGTTCCGCCCGTGGCCGCAGCGCGGCGAAGTGGTGATGCTGACCGGGCACCTGGCCGAGAACGAGTTGCGCGGCGGGCTCAGCTTCATCGAGCGGGCCTTGGGCGTGGAGAAGGCGCGCGAGTTCTACGAGCAGGAAATGGGGCGGGACAGCGGCCAGCCGCTGTCGCAGAGCGAGCTGGCGCGGCGGCTTACGGCCGATGGCTTCCCGCTGCCGCAGTCGCACATCAGCCGCATGCAGGACGCCGTGCACTACCTGCTCCCGGCGATCCCCATGCTGCTGTACGGCGGGCTCGGCCGGCATCAGGTGGAACGGCTCGCGGTGCTGCGCAAGGCCTGCGAACGCACCTGGGAGCGGCATGCCCTGAGGCGCAACCTGTCGATGGACTTCGCTACGCTGTTCCAGGACCTGCTGGCGCAGTTCGACACGCAGCCCGACAACTTCTCACCGCAGCGGGTGCAGGACGAGCTGGTCGGCCAGATGGCCGAGCTGCTGGAAGCGGACTACGACACGCTGAGCCTGGAAATCGACGACAGCGAGAGCCGGCAGCGCGCATTGACCAGCGATCCTGCGCCGCTGCAGGCGGCAAGACCTGCGGTGCCGGCCGGGCCACCGCGACCACCGTCACCGCCTTCGCTGCCGCCCGGCCCCTCGGTGCAGTCGTCGGAGCCTGGCCCTGGCCAGGCTGCGCAGGCCGGTTCCACGCCGGCCGCCAGCGACAAGGGCATGCAGCAGGATGACGAACGCCTGCAGGGTCACATCGTGTCCCCGGCCCCGACCACCGAACGCCTGCAATCCATCCAGCGCATGGTGGCCGATCAGATGGGCGACAAGCTGCCCGACTTCGAGGCCGACGCGCTGCGCGCGATCCCTGTGCAGGCGGGCGGGCTCTACCCCATCTCGGATGTCTGGTACATCGAGCCCGGCCTGGATGTGCCGGATCGGCTGCGGGTGCACATCGCACAGTTCGCGCGCGAGATCGCCGAGGAAGCCGACGTGGCCGGGCAGGTCGAACCCAGCGAAGGCGGCATGGGCTTCGTCTGCGTGGCGCCCCCGGCGGTGCGCGCATTGCCTCCGTTCGCGTGTGCGGTGCTGACCTTGCTGCATGCGCTGTGCGCCGCGCCCCGACCCGCCCCCGGCTTCGATGGCGCCCGGCTGGCCGACGACCTAGCGGCCTTGCTGCATGGCGGCGGCGCATATCCGCGCCTGAGCGATGCCGGGCTGGTAAAGCTGTTCCGGCTGCTGCGCATGGCGCGCCGGCTGCTGGATCTGGAGACCGGCGCGGCCTCCAGCAACCCCGGCCACGGCGCCTGAGCAGAGGCCATCATGTCGGCACCGCATCCGCTCAACCAGGCCGTCATCGCACAGGCGCTGCACGACCTGCGCAATGGGCAACTGCGGCGCTGCAAGGCGATGGGCTTCGGCGAGGAGGAGCTGGACGCGCTCAAGCACCCCGAACTCGTGAGCATGCTGGTGAACGCCACGGTGTCGTGGTGTTCGGTGTCGGTGAACCGCGATGTGCTGAAGCGGCTGCTGAGCCAAGTGCACGACGTGGAGCGAGAGATCGCGACGGTCGACCGCATGCTGCGCCTGGGCGCCAGCACGGAGATGGTCAGCCGCTTCTACGGGCTTACGCACCAGGAGGTGGCCCTGCGCCGCGACATCCTCGGCCTGCCCAAGCGCAAGGGGCGGCATCCGGTGCTGGACGAGGCGCAGGACACGGCGCTGTGGAAGCAGTGGAAGGCCGGCGTCATGGAGCGCGGCATCGCGCTGGACGATGAGGTGGCGATGCTGACGCTGACCATGGACCTGGCCGAGACCTTGAACCTGCCGATGTCGGTGATCTGGTCGGCGATACGCAACTGGATCGACCAGGGGCTGGTGTAGGCCATGGCGACCGGCGGCGCACCCCGGCGCGATGGCCCCGTGGCGCTGTCGGCACTGTTCGACGACGCGCTGCGGGAACTGGTGCCACGGGCACCACCGACACCGCCAGCCCCGCGCGGCGCTGCTGCTGCATTGCCGGCCGCGCCGGTCAGCGACGGCTTCCTCTACAGCGGCAACCGGCACGAGAGCGTGCCGCGTGCGCTGTTCCTCGACCGGCGCCTGACGCCGCTGGAGCGCAACGCCTGGCAGGTGCTCCGCCTGCAGCTCCAGAGCGACGGCGTGACGGCGTTCCCGACCTACGACCAGCTTCGCCCCTACCTCGCCTCGATGCCCTGCGCGGCGCAGGCCTCGCACGAGACCGTGGCGCGCGCCTTGACGCTGCTGCGGCTGACGCGCTGGCTGAGCCTGGTGCGACGGCGCCGCGACCCGAAGACCGGGCGCATCCTGAGCAACCTCTACGTGCTGCACGACGAACCGCTGACACCCTTCGAGGCGATGCAGCTCGACCCCGACTACCTCGGCCTGGTCAGCCAGGCGCTGACCCATGCGGCGAAGGCGGTGCAGATCGTCGGCATGAACACCCTGCGCGAGATCGCCGAAGACCCGATGCTCAACGGCCGCACGCTGCCCACGCGGCTGCAGGTGCTGGCACATCGCATGGCGCGCAACGAATGGGCGGACGCGAGTTATCCACAAGCGCCTGTGGATCACGAATCCGAAGAAGGCCAGGACGGCCTGCTTCGGAATCTCGAAGGCCCGTCTTCGGAATCCGAAGCAGGGCTGAAATCCGCGCCAGACGGCTCACTTCGGAATCCGAAGGAGGACCGTACTGTACGTATGGATCGTATAAATCAAGTACGTACAGTACCGCGCGCGAAGTCGTTGCAGCACCTGCGCCTGCCCGAGCGCCTGCTGCGCTTGAAGGACGAGCAGCAAAGCGGCGCGATGGTGGCCTTGCAGCAGGTGGACGAGTCGCTGCGGCAGGCGGTGTTGGACGAATGGGATGCGCGCTGCCGCAAAAGCGCGGTACGCAACCCGGCCGGCTATCTGTTCGGCATCATCCAGAAGGCGATGCGCGGCGAGTTCAAGGCCTGGGCCGGCGAAGGCGGTTCGCCATCGACGCCGCCTGCGCCGCCGCCACGGCCAGCCGCACCGGCACCGTCTGCACCGCCACCGCCCGCGCCGAACGGCCCTGGCCGCGAGGCAGCGCGGGCCTACCTGGCGAAACTGCGTTCAACCCTGGGCGATTCCTGAGCAGCTATCCCCAGGGGATAGCTGGGACACGAAGCCTTCCAGGCATCGGCTTCGGTTCTGTCATGCGTCGCACGGTCGCAGCCCGGCGCGGACCTATCCCCTGGGGATAGACGGAACACGCGACCTTCCGGGGCGACAACCGGGAGCGCACCCGCTGCGGTTTGTTGACTGACGCCCTTCCGGGCGATGCCGATGCTGGCGGCTCGTTCCCGTACCGCGAGTCGTCACCATGGCCAATGAATCCCAGCCGCCCCTGCAGTTGAATCTCGGATCGCTGCGCAGCGCGATGTCGCTGACGCTGCACACCCACCACGCTTCACGCATCTGGCATGGCCGAGCGCCTGCCGAGGGCCGGCCCGGGATCATCGGCCTGAACGGCTACATCAGCGTGATGAACAAGATGAAGCGCGGCGCCGAGCAGGACGATCCCTACTCGGATTTCTGGATGCTGCGCATCGAGGACAAGCTGACGCAGACCAAGGACAGCTTGCAGGCGCTGCGTGAGCAGGTGGACCAGGCGCTGGCCGACGTGCCGCCCGCGCTGTCGCTGGGCGAGAACATGAACGTGCAGCCCGTGAAGCTGCCGCTGTTCGTCAATGCGCAGCTCGGCTTCATAGCGGTGTACCTGCTGGCCGACTACGACGACCTGGCCCGCAAGCTGATCCTCGCCCACCACACCGCGCTGATCGACCGCAGCACGCTGGAACGCTGGCTCAACGACGGCGCGCATGCGCTGCGCAGCCTGTTCTCGCTGGCACAGCAGTACCGCTACTCCGGCGCGACGCGCGACGACTTCGCCTCGAAGAACGCGGTGGCGCGGGCGGCGCTGGAGAAGTTCGGCGAGTTGCCGCAGGACGTGCTCGAAGGCACGCGCCGCTCGCGCTTTGCGCCACCGATCGCACGGCGGTCGGGCAAGCCTGGTAAAGCCGCGGATGCCGCACCCAGCGCTGGCGCAGCCGACGTGGCGGACGACGACCACGACCATGACGGCGAAGGCACGAAGGCATGACAGCATCGTCTTCCAACGGCCAACCGGCGCGCTTCCTGCCGCTGGAACAGGCGGACTTCCAGCGCCTGGAACACGGCTCCTACCTAAAAGGCCTTTTACAGCCTTTTAAAGGTAAGGGGAGTCTGGAGGCCTGGGCCAACCAGTGCACGGCGCTGCGCGACGACTTAATCGGGCTGGCGCAGCGGCGCGTGCTGCAACAGGCGCGGGCCTACCCCTTCTCGCTGCTCGACGTGCAACTGGCCCAGCAGACCACTGGCGCAGGCACGACCTTCCTGCGCTGGCGCAACCACGACCGTTCTTCCATGGGCGTGGCGCTGTGGGAATCGCTGCTCGACCGCCCGGCGACGCCGGCCTCGCTGATCGACGACCTGTACGCGATGGAGCTGCAGCGCATCGCTTTGAACATGCAGATCAGCCTCCTTCACACGCTGGGCCGCCAGGCCCAGGAGTGCGCCAGCAAGGCCGCGCAGGCCGAAGCGGCTTACCTGCGACGTGTCCACGGGCATGCCGCGTCGGTTCCATCCACCACCCCCAAGGAGTCTCCATGAGCACGCACTTCGTCGGCGAGGGCAACATCGGTTCCGCGCCGGACTATCGCGAATTCCCTAACGGCAACGACGAGCCGCGCCGGCTGCTGCGCCTGAACGTCTACTTCGACAACCCGATCCCAAAGAAGGACGGTGAATTCGAGGACCGCGGCGGCTTCTGGGCGCCGGTGGAGCTGTGGCACCGCGACGCCGACCACTGGAAAGACCTGTACCAGAAGGGCATGCGCGTGCTGGTAGAAGGCCGCACGGTGAAGGACGAGTGGGAGGACGCCGACGACAACGAGCGCACGACCTTCAAGATCGAGGCCCGCCGCATCGGCATTCTGCCGTACCGCATCCAGGCCGTGACCCTCAGCGCCAGGACGCTGGAACCCGAGGCCGCAGTACCGCCGCCGAAGGAGACCAAGGGGACGAAGGCGTCGAAGGAAACCAAGGCCAAGGGCTGATTCCCCGCAGGGGGCGGCTGTAGCAACCGTCAGACGCCCGCCATGCACCAGCTATCCCCAGGGGATAGCTCCAGGGTGTTCCACCGGGTTCCAGCCGCCCTCCCGAAACGACGCTCCCGCTGCGCCAGCCGTTGCGGCTTCGCGCATGCCGCTGCGGCAACGCATCGCCTGCCGATCACAAAGCGGTGTCTGCGCCAATCGGCTTCCTTGCTGCCGTCATCCGCTGGCCCGGCCAAGCTGGGGCCATCCGATGACCGCACACTTCCAAGGAGGCTTCATGCGCGTGTTCCTGTGCGAGAAGCCGTCCCAGGGCAAGGACATCGCCCGTGTGCTGGGCGCCGGCCAACGCGGCAACGGCTGCTACAGCGGTGCGGGTGTCGTCGTGACCTGGTGCATCGGTCATCTGGTCGAAGCGGTTCCGCCCGAAGGCTACGGCGAGCAGTACAAGCGCTGGGGCATCGAGCAACTGCCTATTCTTCCCGAGCGTTGGCGTGTCGAGCCCAAGGCGGCGACCGCGGCGCAGTTCAAGGTCGTGCAGCAGCTCGTCGCCAAGGCGGGCGAACTGGTGATCGCGACCGACGCCGACCGCGAGGGCGAGATGATTGCCCGCGAGATCATCGAGCTGTGCGGCTACCGCGGCCCGATCCAGCGCCTGTGGCTGTCGGCGCTCAACGATGCGTCGATCCGCAAGGCCCTGGGCACGCTCAAGCCGTCCGCCGAGACGCTGCCGCTTTACTTCTCCGCGCTCGCCCGATCGCGTGCCGACTGGCTGATCGGGATGAACCTGAGCCGCCTGTTCACGTTGCTCGGGCGCCAGGCCGGCTACACCGGCGTGCTGTCGGTCGGGCGCGTGCAGACACCGACGCTCAAGCTGGTGGTGGACCGTGACCGCGAGATCGCGCGTTTCGTTTCGGTGCCGTTCTGGGCCATCGAGGTTGCACTCTCACATGCGGGCCAGTCCTTCGTCGCAAGCTGGACGCCGCCGCAGGGCAGCACCGACGACGCCGGCCGCTGCCTGCAACAGCCGGTGGCGCAGCAGGCTGCCGAGCGCCTGCGCGCGGCCGGTGCCGCCCAGGTGCTGTCGGTGGAAACAGAGCGCGTGCGCGAAGGGCCGCCGCTGCCGTTCGACCTCGGCACGCTGCAGGAGGTGTGCTCGAAGCAGTTGGGTCTGGACGTGCAGGAGACGCTGGACATTGCCCAGGCGCTGTACGAGACGCACAAGGCGACCACCTATCCGCGCTCGGACTCAGGCTACCTGCCCGAGAGCATGTTGGCCGAGGTGCCCACCGTACTCGACAGCCTGCTCAAGACCGACCCCGGCCTGCGCCCGCTGATCGACCGCCTGGATCGCCAGCAGCGTTCGCGGGCCTGGAACGACGGCAAGGTCACGGCGCACCACGGCATCATTCCCACGCTGGAACCGGCGAACCTCTCGGCGATGAGCGACAAGGAGCTGGCCGTCTACAGGCTGATCCGCGCCCACTACCTCGCGCAGTTCCTGCCGCACCACGAATTCGACCGGACGGTGGCGCAGCTTACGTGCGGCGGGCAGTCGCTGGTCGCGGTCGGTAAGCAGATCGCGGTGGCCGGATGGCGCCAGGTACTGGCGGCGCCGGAGCCCGACGACGCGGACGGCGAGGAAGCGCAGCGCGGCCAGGTGCTGCCGGCGCTGCGTGCTGGAGCTTCCTGCCAGGTCGGCCAGGTCGATCTGAAGGCGTTGAAGACGCTGCCGCCCAAGCCCTACACGCAGGGCGAGCTGGTCAAAGCCATGAAGGGCGTCGCCAAGCTCGTGACCGACCCACGCCTGAAGCAGAAGCTCAAGGACACCACGGGCATCGGCACCGAGGCCACGCGCGCCAACGTCATCAGCGCCTTACTGGCACGCGGCTATCTTGTGAAGAAGGGCCGTGCCATCCGCGCATCGGATGCGGCTTTCACGCTGATCGACGCGGTGCCGGCGGCCATCGCCGATCCGGGCACGACGGCGGTGTGGGAGCAGGCGCTGGACATGATCGAGGCCGGCCAGATGACGCTGGACACCTTCATCGCCAAGCAATCGGCCTGGGTCGCCCAGCTCGTGCAGCAGTACCGCGGCGCAACGCTCCCCCTCAAGCTGCCGCCCGCGCCGAGCTGCCCGCAGTGCGGCGCCCCGATGCGCCAGCGCACTGGCAAGAACGGCGCGTTCTGGTCGTGCAGCCGCTACCCGGACTGCAAGGGCACGGAGCCGGTCGAAACCGCGACAGGCAAGCCCGCAGCGCCAAGCCCGCGGCGTCGGTCTCCGAAGGCGAGCTGACGCCCACGTTTCCCTCTGCCACGCCGGCTGCTGCCGACGGCGGGGCAAACCTCCCGCACCCCGCGGGACTCCCCAGCGCGCGTTCCCTTCTGCAACGGTGTGCGCGTCCTGCAGGCCCATCACGGCCTGCTGGGCGAGAAGGTCATTTCTCCCCGGATCGCGTTCGCCGCGGTTCCCCTGATCGAGGTGCTTCCGCCGATACGCGAGCGGTCTCCTGACGCCTTGGTGTGCAAAACTGCGAGGCGCCAGGAGACCGCTTGCGGTCGACGGTATTCGGTGCCGGTGCCCGCCGGCGGAACAACGGGCTCCCTTTGTGTGTGGATGCACGCCAGAGGATTCCGGCCCCCAGCCACGAAACGGGCCGGGTGAGATTGCTGACGCAGCGAATGGCTTTGACGATGGCCTGGCCTGCTTGCAGCCCACAGGTGGATTGATTTCTCTCCAGCCGAAGCCTTGCGAGGCTTCGGCGCCTTTGTCGTGGGCGAACGGAATCGTGCATCGCTGCTCTTGCCAGCGCTCGGCCCAAACTGGACGGCGTTCGGTTCCGTTTGATCAGCGACGGAGGGCCGCCGCGCTTTCATTCTTCCCGCATGTGTCGCTGACGGTCGTCAGCACCATGCCCTGGCAGCCCCGGTCCTCAAGGCTGCAACGCGGTTCGCCGCGTTGACCGATCCAGTCCGCTTCGCACCGACCACCGCGGACGCGCGTCGCCACGACGCGGGTGCTTTTCATGTTCAACCCTTCGGGAGGTATCCGCTCCCGTCAGGGCGTGGTGCTCCCGGTCTTCAACCAACAGGAGAAAACCATGTCCCTTGCGCTCGCATCGGCACCTTTGAGTGCTGAACAGGCCCGAGCCGAATCCATCGGCTACCAGGCCCTGGCCTGCGTCGGCAAGCGCCTGCCCCTGCAAGTGCTGTGCAGCGCAGCCGGCCACTACATCGGCACCGCCGATGCGGACGGCCCGGTCTCGCGGGAGTCGGTCAGCTACTTCCGCTCGCACCACGCCGCCGAGCACGCCCTGCAAACGGGCCGCTGGCAGCAGCGCCTCCACCCGTGATGTCCAACCACCAGGAGCCCATGTCATGAACCGTGCCCTGCCTCAAGAGGTACTTGATCAGATCGAGCTGGAACACCAGCACTTCGCCGCCGCGCCCCAAGCCTTCTTCGAGGCGTGGAAACGCGGCGTCGACATCGCCGGAGCCGAATGGTTCGGCGACGGCACCCGCGAAGGCCTGCAGCGTGCCACCACCAAGTGGGATCTGCGGCCGAAGCTGCTGATGCTCAACGATGCCCTCGGCGTCCTGAGCAGCGGCCAGCGGATGTTCCTGTCCGCGATGGTGAGCTTCTACAACGCCCGCGAGGGCGGTGCGATGCTCAAGCGTTGCGGCTTCGAGGGTCTGTCCGACCTGGGCGGCCTCGACCTGGAACGGCGCAAGGTCGTCGCCGACCTGACGCTGAACTACAACGGCTGGTGAGCCGCGCTGCGGCCTGCCGACGTTCTTCTTTTCTTCCCACCCCACGAGGGACATGCGTCCCTGCATGGGGCCATGTCCCTCCTTTTCTTGAAAGGAGTGATTCATGTCCCCTGACTTTTCCATCGGTCTGCTCGTGACCGACGACGACATCGATGCGGTCATCCTTGAAGGCTGGCCGGCCGACGTGCGCAAGCCGCGCATCGTGGTGTTCGACTACGCCGGCAATGATGTGCCCGACGAGTATGTGCTGCATGTCAGCAGCGGAACCCCGAATACCGGATTGACCGGGCGCGAGGTGTTCCCGGTCGAGTACGGACCCGACTGCCGCTACCCATCGCCCGCTGAAGTCCTTTCGGTGCTCGATGCACCTAAGCCGGCCGGAAAACCTTCCGCGCTGAGCATCGCCCGCAACGTGCACCAGAGCATCCTCAACCTGGATGCGCGGCTGGATCGCCTGGAGCAGGCGCCGACCGGCGACGACTACAACCGCCTGTACCAGCTTGCGAATGGCGGCCTGCTCGACCTGTTGAAGGCGCTGGGCGACCCGTCCTCTACCGCTGCCGGCTGACCGGCTGCCACTTCATCCACCCGCTGGGGTTCAATCCCCAGCAGGGGATTGCCTCGGCCATCCCCTGCTGGAGAAATCCCATGTCCTACTCGAACAACAATCCCTTTGTCCGCGGCTACGACGGCCTGTCCGTCCAGCGGCTGCTCGCCATCTCCTACGACGACGACTGCCCGCTGACCTACCTGCCGCTGCATCCTTCGCAGTCGAATCTGCCGGACAGCCAGGTCGAACGGCGGGCCTGCATCTTCTCGGACGACTTCGTGCTGATCACCGAGGACCAGGTGGTCCCCAACGAGTTGCAGGCGCAATGCCGCAGCCACGGGCTCGCCCGCAACGTGGTCTATGCCGTGATGGCCGAGGAAGACGGCAAGCCACTGCACGTGGGCGACACTTACTCCGAAGAAGCGGCGCGGGAAGTCGTGCGGCGCCTGCGCTATGAAACCGGCTACTACAGCCGGTGCTGGGAAATCAGCAGCGCGCACCTCGACGCCGACGCACACCGCTTCCTCGCCGAACTGGCGGACATCGCCACGCCGACGCTGTTCCTGTTCGTCGCCTTCCGCATCCCGTACGGCCCGGCCATCGGGTTGAAGCTGATCGCCACGCCCTGGACCGACGAGAACCTGCGCGCGGTCGAAGGCATCACGGCCAAGCGGCTGATGCAGGAGCATCGCAAGAAGGGCATGCCGGAATCCCTCATGCACGTGCTGCACCTGGCCGCGCTCGCCGACGTGCGCATGCTGGTCTTCGATGCCGATGCGCAGGTGCTGGACGGCCTGCCGATCTACGACGACTGACACCACCTTTCGAGCCCCCACGCGGGGCTCGTATTCTTTCTGGACGAAGCCGGTGGACGCGCAGTGCCGATTCCCCCGCGTCGCTGGCCCACGCCTGACGCACGCTGCTCGCATGTTCGCTGGCGTTGCCGGCAAGCATGCCCAGGCAGTCGAGACCTTCGAGGCTGCGGCACGGTTCGCCGTGCTGGTTGCTATTCCTTCTCCGGGCGCATGTCGCGTCCATCCACCTCACCCCCAAGGGACACACCTCCCTTGCGGGCGGAAGTCCCTTGGTTGCCACAAGGAGTCTTCCATGGATACCCAAGCCATCCGCGCACAGATGCCGACGCTGGTTCGCGGCCACGTGCCTTCCAACGTCCGCAGCTTCAAGTTCAACATCTTCGACGGCCAGCCCAAGGTTTCGACGCTGGGCTTCCACGTTGATCCCAAGCCCTTCGAGGGCAAGGTCATCGCCACCACCGACGAGGCCATCGTCGTCAAGACGGGGCGGGCCGAGTTCGCGGTGCTCGACAAGGCCCTCGTCACCGACGTGCCCGACGAAGGCGCCAAGGTGCAGGTCGAACCGTATGCGCGGCGCCGCTTCGACGGCTTGCGCGCGGATACGCCCGAGGAGAGCACTGAGTTCACCGCCGACGGCCAGCCGTACACGGTGAAGCGGCTCATCCTGGGTTCCGCGCCGGCCAAGCTGCCGATCCCCGAGCCGCAGTGCCCCGAGCTGCAGGAGCTGATCCACCAACTGGAGCAGTTGCCCGCGCCCGATGGATTCCGCCGCATCACGCACCTGCTGGTGGATGCCGGCGCGCGGGACTTCACGGTGGTCGATCCGAGCCCCAGCAACATCATCGCCACGCCGCCGGCCATCGGCTTCACCGTCGCTTCGGCGAAGTTCCAGGGGCGCGTCACCGTGCTCTACGAACGCGGCCTCGACACCTACGCGGTGGAGCTGCATCGCGAAGGCGAGCTGGTCGAGCGGGTCGATGAAGTGTTCTTCGACACCTTGGGCCAGGTGCTGGAGCGGCTGATCGACGACGGGAGCTGGCGCCTCATCCGCGTACAGCGCCTGTCCGGTCGCAAGCCCGTCCAGCACTGATCCCCTCACGTCCCCAAGCGGCTTCCCGTCCTCGCGGCGGGAAACCTTCTTCCTTCACCGTTGGAGACCACTTCCATGACTGTTCGATTCAAAGGCACCGAGCTTCGGCCCGTGCTTGCCGAGGCGGCGGCCAACCAGTGCCGCGTCATCCTGGTCAAGGACCAGGGCGTGTATTTCATGGCCGAGCACGGCGAGAGCCGGCCCGATGGGCGGCGCAAGACCATCGCCTACGCCGTGGGCTGCAACCCCGATGTCGATGCGTTCGACGACTGGTGGGAACTGGCGCGCGCCGAATTCGGCGGCGACGACTTCGGCGAGTTCTTCGCCCTGCAGGAACGGGTCCTCACCCGTATCCTGCACAGCGAGGACGACCTCGAAGTGTCGGCCACGGTCACGCACCTGTCGATGCAGGCGGTATCCGCTGCACCGGCCGGCCACTGACCGTACTGCTTCCCAGCCCCCTTCACGGGGGCTTCTCTTTATCTCGTGCCGCGGCCCATGGCCGCATCGCACGCGCTCGTCTCCAGTCCGGCTCGGGCCGCTCACGCCGGCATCTGCCGGTGCCACCGCCTGGTGACGCCTGCATGCGAGACCCGTTCAAGATCGAGCAACCGACCTGCATCAGCTTCAGCGGCGGCCGCACCAGCGCGTACATGCTCTGGCGCGTGCTGCAAGCCAACGGCGGCCTGCCCGCAGATGCCGTCGTCTGCTTCGCCAACACCGGAAAAGAAGTGGAAGCCACCTTGCGCTTCGTGCGCGACTGCGCCGAGCACTGGCAAGTGCCGATCCACTGGCTGGAGTACCGGCCCATCGAACCGGGCTTCGTGGTGGTGGACTTCGATACCGCCAGCCGCGCGGGCGAGCCCTTCGAGATGCTGGTCCGCAAGCGGCAGTACCTGCCCAACCCGGTGGCGAGAGGGTGCCACTAATGCGGACAGCCGCCGGTGCCGATTGCCGCTCGCGCGGGCGCGCGCCTGGCGCCACGCTGCCGCCATGTTCCGCTGACGCCCGTCAGCAGCATGCCCAGGCAGTCTCGATCTTCAAGACTGCGACGCGGTTCCGACCGCGTTGATCAACCAGTTCGCTCCGGCATCCCAGCGCGAACAGCCATCGGTTCTCCCGATGGTGATGCCACCCAAGCTGTTCCTTCAACCCACGCGGGGGTTCCACACCTTCCCCGCCTTGGGTCGGGTGTGTCTCCGCCTCATTGTTCTCAGGAGATTCACCATGACCACTTCCACCGACAAGTCCTACTTCGACCTGCACATCACCGGACTCGGGTATCTCAATCGCATCCGCGAAGTGAAGCCCAAGAAAGGCGATGCGTTCCTGGCCTGCGACATCGCGGCGCTCAACGGCCCCAGCGATGACGTGGCCTACGTGCGTTTCGACACGCGCGTCTCGGGCTCCGAAGCGCAGCACCTCGTGCGCCGCTGCATCCAAGCGGTCGATGCCGAGAAGAAAGTGATGATCGGCTTCCGTCTGGGCGACCTGTGGGCCGACACCTTCACCTACTCCAAGGGCAAGCGTGCCGGCGAGCAGGGGGTGAGCTTCAAGGCCCGCCTGCTGTTCGTCAGTTGGATCAAGGTCGACGGCAAGCTCGTCTACAAGGCCGAGCCCAAGCCGACCGATGCCGACCAGCGCGACGAACGCGACGTGCGTAACACGGATGTCCCCGCGACGTTCGCTGAGCCGCAAGCCGCTGCGTTCGAGCCCGCCAGGCCCGCCGCCGAAGCTGCCGACGAAGCCACTGCCGATGCGCCTGCATTGGAAGTTGCCGAGTCGTTCTGATCCGCAAGGCCCCGACTCTGAATTGAGTCCGGGGCCTTGTCTTCTCCCACTCGCGTGCGCATGCGACCGTCGCCATGACGGCCGTGTGCGTGATCGCAGCTTCGTCCGCAGGAGTTCTTCATGATCACCATTCCCGGCCAATTGGCCATCAAGACCATCCACGGCCGTAACGGCGACTTCAACGTCGGGCGCCTTGCGACCTCCATCGGCGAGTTCGTCGTGAAGAACGCCGAACTCGACCAGTACGCCGAAGGCAAGTACGAGGGCGATTTCGCCATCGCGGAGATTCGCCCGTCCACGTACGCCGCCAACGGCCGCATGGTCATTGAGATCCGCGCCCTCCTGGGTGGGATGACTTTGTCCAACATCGACGCCCTGAGCCGTGACGACGCCCGCCGGCTGAGTCCGCAGGAAGTCGATCCGATCGACGAGGAAGCGCAGACCGCCACGCCGACGCCGACGACCGCCCCCAAGGCGGCCGGCCGGAAGAAGGCGCGCAGCTCGCGCGACCCGCTGGTCGATACCACGCCGTTCGGCAGCGAGCCGGCTGCTGCGTCTGCCGAGGCTACGGCCCATGCGGACGACGACGGCGACGCGGCGCTGTTCGGCACACTCTGGCCGCTGGGCGATGTCGTCAAGCTCGATGCCACCGTGGATCGGCGCGTGCTGCGTCAGCAGCGCGACCGCCTCGGCGACCTGGGCTACGAGTTCGCTCCGCTGTCCCAGGACTGGCACCTCACCAGGGTCTGATCCCATCGCCATTTCGCGCCGCATGCCTGCGGCTTTCCACCACCCGCCGGGGCTCCTTCCCCGGCGGGAGGACTCCGGCCCTTTCTCACAGGAGTCATTCCATGGGCTGGACATTCGTTCGATTGACGCGCGATCAGTTGATCCGCGAGCTGACCGCAACCGAGGAAACCGAGCGGTCGCGCAGTGAGGTCATCGACCACACGCTGGTCGGCAACGTGCTGTGGACGGTGGCGCGCGTCACCGCCAAGCAGGCCGGCGTCCTGGGTCTCGCACCCGGCGAGTCGGCCACCTTGATCGGCTGCCATCTGCTGGAAAGCGAGGGCCGCGAATGGGGCTACAAGTTCCTGGTCGAGGCCGAGCACCCGTACTACTACTCGTGCCCGCTGCGCTATCTCGACATGGCGCCGCAGCGCTGCGCCACCTGGCGCGCAAGGGTGCATGCCTTCCACCAGCAGCCGACGCGCAAAGCGGCCGGCGATGCAGCCACCGACTGAGGCGAACATGGACACCCTCATGTCGTCCTTGCGGCCCGAGCTGCTTCGCTTCGTCGAAGACCAGTTGGCCAACAACGAGGTTTCCGACGACGACGAACTGCGCGAGCACTTCATCGCCAACGGCCTGAGCGAAGAACAGGCGTGGCAGGCACTGACCTACCGCGCGCTGTACCTGCGACACGTCTTTCTCGACGGCTTCACGCCGATCCTCAAAGGCCAGGAAGCGCTTTGCTTCAACCCGCACAGCCGCGGCTGGGAGCCGGTTCCGAACCCATAGGCCGGCCTTCACGCGGCGCACTTCTTCATCCCTTTCATCAGGCCCTGTTCAGCAGGGCTTTTCTTCGTCCTACGCAATCGCACGCATCCGGCCTCGGCCGCTGGATGCCGATTGCTCCATTCCGCAAGGAGATCATCATGCAACTCGCATCTCGCTTCGCCCCTCGTTCCCCGGTGCTGCGCGCCGACCATCCGTTGTCGGACGATCAGATTCGCACCGTGGCCCCATCCATCTTCGCGGACACCCCGCACGAAAGCCGCTCCGAACGGTACAGTTACATCCCCACGGCGGCTGTGCTGACCGAACTGCGCAGAGAAGGTTTCCAGCCGTTCATGGTGTGCCAGACCCGCGTGCGACACGAGGATCGCCGCGACTACACCAAGCACATGCTGCGCCTTCGCCACGCCAGCCAGATCAACGGCGCCGAGGCGAACGAGATCATCCTGCTCAACTCGCACGACGGCACCAGCAGCTACCAGATGCTCGCGGGCATGTTCAGATTCGTCTGCCACAACGGCCTGGTGTGCGGCGACACCTTCGCCGACGTGCGCGTGCCCCACAAGGGCAACGTCACCGATCACGTGATCGAAGGCGCCTACGAGGTGCTGCACGGCTTCGAGCGCGTGCAGGACTCGCGCGACGCCATGCGCGTCATCACCCTCGACGACGGCGAGGCCGAAGTCTTCGCCAGGTCGGCGCTGACCTTGAAGTACGACGAGTCGGGCAAGGCCTTGCCCATCACGGAGACGCAGATCCTGCGGCCTCGTCGTTTCGACGACAACCGTGCCGATCTTTGGTCGGTCTTCAACCGGGTTCAGGAGAACCTGGTCAAGGGCGGCCTGACTGGCCGTGCCGCCAACGGGCGCCAGCAGCGCACGCGACCCGTTCAGGGCATCGACCAGAACGTCCGGCTCAACCGGGCGCTTTGGCTGCTCGCGGATGGCCTGCGTCAGCTCAAAGCCTGACCCACAAGCGGATCGTGCCTCGCGGCATGGTCCGCTTTTTCTTTGGCGGCGCTGTGCTGCCAGCGCACCACGTTCAGTTTGGTTCGGTGTAACCCTAATGCGGCAATTCGCTGCCGCCGCGAAAATTGCGGTTCGACTGCATACCTCCCTGGCTTTTCCTCCCTGAGCCAAGCAGTCATCTTTGCCGCCTCGGTGTTCCCGGGGCGGTTTTCTTTTATGGCCGTCCTTCCAGGCCGCGGGCGATGCGCCAGCGCAAACAGGGTTGGACGCTGGGTCGGTTTTCCGCTCCCGCTGTAGGCGCACCTTGGCGCAGGCTATGTCCCATGTCCGTCGGCGTTGCCGACAACATGCCCAGGTAGTCCAGACCTTCAAGGCTACGGTGCGTTGCGACGCACGGTCTGATTCTTCACCACGACGCTCACCGCGTCTTCTTCCATCCCCCTGGGGCAGTGACTGCCCTCGCGGTTGGTGCTGTCTCCGCTCACTTCGAGGACATCACCATGCCTGCACCTTCTTCCCCCAAGACGCTCTATCGCATCGACGAATGCCCCGACCTGATGGCCGATGGCGTCGTCGGTGACGAGAACGGCAACCTGGTCTTCATCTCCCTCTGGGCGCGCGACACCGCCGTCCAGGAATTCCTGGCCCGCCTCACCCTGGGCCGGGACGAACAGGGACTGGATCAGTTCCACGTCATCACCGAGCAGGGCGCCAGCATCCCGGTCTTCGTCGGCAACGTCGAGAACCTGGAGAAACGCAGCGCACGCGCCTACCGGCGCACGCTGTTCGGCTCGCTGACCAACATCTGGCTGTTCGATCGGCGCTGCGTCAAACCCGACAAGGCCAACGCCAGCGCACTGGCGCTCCTGCCTCGCGATTCCACGCACCGGCTCGACCGGCTGTGGACGCTGGTGCGGGACACGTGCCCGCTGCCGCTTCTCGATCCCTGGCGCGACAGCGTACTGGAACTGCTGCAGGCGAAGTCGATGCTGACGCGCCTGCCGTTCGCCCTCGGGCCTCTGGAAGGCCATCGGCTCGCCATCGACGTGCCGACGCTGACCGAGGTGCTGGGCGGCCTGATCCGCAGCGGCGCGCTCGTCGGCGGCGCACCCGCCAGCCGCACCCCCTCGGCGCAACCGCTCGAAGCGGTGGCTTGAGGTTCCTTCACCGGACATGCACGCGCGCATGTCCGCATCCCTTCATCTTCAATGCCAGGAGATTCCCATGGCCCTCATGTTCCCGCGGCTCGCCCGCAACTTCGTCAAGAACGGGTACTTCCCCACGGATGAACCCACGCTCGAAAGAGCACTCACCGCACTGGCGCCCGCCGAGGCCTCGGCCGGGCCGCTGTGCATCCTCGATCCCTGCGCCGGCGAAGGCGTGGCGATCGCCGAAGCCGCGCACGCCCTCGGGCGCGAGCAGGTCCAGGCCTTCGCCGTCGAGTACGAGGCCGAGCGCGCACGCCATGCCCGGCAACTGGTCGATCGCTGCATCCACGGCGACCTGATGGACACACTGATCAGCCGGCAGAGCTTCGGCCTGCTGTGGCTCAACCCGCCGTATGGCGACCTGTCCAAGGACACCAACGGCAACGTCGGCTACCAGGGCCAGGGCCGCGCTCGGCTGGAAAAGCTGTTCTATCAGAAGGCGCTGCCGCTGTTGCAGTACGGCGGCGTGCTGATCTACATCGTCCCGCACTACGTGCTCGACGCCGAGCTGGTCGGATGGCTGACCCGGCACTTCGCCGAGTTGCGCATCTACCGCGCGGTGGACACGCAGTTCAAGCAGGTCGTGATCTTCGGTCGCAAGGTTCGCCAGCGCGACCAGGCATCGGAGTCTGTCAAGGCCACGCGCGCGCTGCTGCTGCAGATAGGTCTTGGCGACGCCGAAGCGGAAGAGCTGCCAGTCGAATGGCCGTTCCTGCCCTACACGGTGCCTGCCACGGCCGAGCCGGAGCACTTCTACCGCGTGACGATGGAGCCCGAGCAGTTCGCCGAGGAAGTCGGCCGACTGCAAGGGCTCTGGCCGACGCTCGACACGCACCTGGGCGCCGCGCAGCAGTCGCTGCGGTCCCCGGCGCGAGGTTTATCGCATTGGCATCTCGCCTTGGCACTCGCCGCAGGTGCGATCTCCGGAGTGGTGAAGTCCAAGACGGGCCGCGTGCTCGTCGTCAAAGGCGACACCCACAAGGAGAAGACCTTGCACACGGAGTACACCGAGCGCGACGACGGTTCCGTGGCCGAGACGCGCATCCTGACCGACAAGTTCGTGCCGGTCATCCGTGCCTGGGACATGACACCAGGCTCGCCGACCTGCGGCGAGGTGTTGACCATCCGCTGATCGCTGTTCCCTGACGGTCGCCGTCGATCTGTTCTTCCACTGCGGCTTCGCGCCGTTCTTCTCTTCCCACCCCGGGGCATGCCATCGCCCCGCAGGGGGAGGTGCATGCCCCATCTTCTTTGGAGCATCACCATGTCCCTCGATACCGAAGTCGTTCCCGCCGCTGATGGCACGCCCGTCCAGAGCGACGTGCTCGAAGCGACTGCTTCTCCCCTGGCGATGAGCCTTCAGGATTTCGTTGCCGAATTCGGCGACGAGCTGCTGGACTCGCTCAACCGCGCCAACCCTCCCGTCTACACCGGCCAGGCCCGGCCGCATCGCCAGCTCGTGCTGGCCAGTCTCAAGCGCAAGCTGTTCGGCGCGCAGGCCGAGGTGGTGCATGCCGTTACCGAGCTGCTGGCCGACCGCGGCGAACGCGCCGCGATCGTCAATGGCGAGATGGGCTGCGGCAAGACCACGGTCGGCATCGCCACGGCGGCCGTGCTGCACGCCGAAGGCTATCGCCGCACGCTGATCCTCTCGCCGCCTCACCTGGTCTACAAATGGCGCCGGGAAATCCAGGAGACGGTGGCCGGCGCCAAGGTCTGGGTGCTCAATGGCCCGGACACGCTGGTCAAGCTCATCAAACTGCGCGAGCAATTGGGCGTGCCGGTACGCGGCCAGGAGTTCTACGTTCTCGGTCGCGTGCGGATGCGCATGGGTTTCCACTGGAAGCCCGTCTTCAACGTGCGGCGCACGCGGCACGGCGAAGTGGGCGCATGCCCGGACTGCGGCCAGGTCATCACCAATCTCGACGGCGAGCCGATCAACCCGGTCGAACTCGAAGCCGAGGACTACCGCCGCCGGTGCAGCCATTGCGCCGCACCGCTGTGGACGCTGATGCGACCGCGGAGCCTGTCCGCCAGCGACCAGTCCACGGCCGTCTTCAAAGCCTTGCAGCGCATCCCGACCATCGGAGAGGTCACGGCGCATAAGCTGATGAAGAAGTTCGGCGACGGCTTCCTGGCCTCAATGCTGGGCGACAACATCCACGAGTTCATCAACCTCATGGATGCCAACGGTGAGCTGGTGTTCTCGGATCGTCAGGCGCACCGCATGGAGCGGGCGATGGCGAACATGGAGTTCGGCTTCGGCGAGGGCGGGTATCAGCCCAGCGAATTCATCAAAAGGTACTTGCCGCAAGGCACGTTCGACCTGCTCATCGCCGACGAGGCGCATGAGTACAAGAACGGCGGTAGCGCCCAAGGCCAGGCCATGGGCGTGCTCGCAGCGAAGGCGCGCAAGGCCTTGCTGCTCACTGGCACGCTGATGGGCGGCTACGGCGACGACCTGTTCCACCTGCTGTTCCGAGCCCTGCCTGGGCGAATGATCGAAGACGGCTACCGCCCGACCAAGAGCGGCAGCATGACCTCGGCCGCGATGGCGTTCATGAGGGATCACGGCATCCTCAAGGACATCTATTCCGAGAGCACGGGCACGGCGCACAAGACGGCCAAGGGCAGCAAGGTCTCGGTGCGCACGGTCAAGGCGCCGGGCTTCGGCCCGAAGGGCGTGCTGCGTTGCGTCCTGCCGTTCACGGTATTCCTCAAGTTGAAGGACATCGGCGGCAACGTGCTGCCGTCCTACGACGAGGAGTTCCGCGAGGTGGCGATGGACACGGCGCAAGCCGCGGCTTATCGCGATCTGTCGTTTCGTCTGACCTCGGCGCTGAAACAGGCGCTGGCCAAGCGCGACACGACGCTGCTCGGTGTGGTCCTCAACGTGCTGCTGGCCTGGCCGGATTGCTGCTTCCGGTCGGAGACGGTGGTGCACCCGCGCACACGCCAGACCTTGGCCTTCGTTCCGGCTCAGTTCAACGAGCTGGAGGTGATGCCCAAGGAGCGCGAGCTGATCGAGATCTGCAAGCAGGAGAAGGCTGCGGGTCGCAAGACGCTGGTCTATTCGGTCTACACCGGCACGCGCGACACCACGTCGCGCTTGAAGGTGCTGCTGGAGCAGGAAGGCTTCAAGGTGGCGGTGCTGCGCGCAAGCGTGGATGCCTCCCGCCGCGAGGACTGGATCGCCGAGCAGTTGGACCGCGGCATCGACGTGCTGATCACGAACCCCGAGCTGGTGAAAACCGGCCTGGACCTGTTGGAGTTTCCGACGATCGTGTTCATGCAGTCGGGCTACAACGTCTACAGCCTGCAGCAGGCGGCCCGGCGCTCATGGCGCATCGGCCAGAAGCTGCCGGTTCGCGTGATCTACCTCGGCTACGCGGCTTCCTCGCAGATGACCTGCCTGGGGCTGATGGCGCGAAAGATCATGGTCTCGCAGAGCACGTCGGGAGACGTGCCCGAGTCGGGATTGGACGTGCTGAACCAGGACGGTGATTCCGTCGAGGTGGCACTGGCCCGGCAACTCGTCGCGGCCTGATCCACCCACCCACGCCGGCTGCCCTTCGGGGCGCCGGCTTCTTTTTTCCGTGCATCGATGGCGCGCGATGAAGTCGGGCGCCTGCCAGTTCCCTTTGTTTGCTGCCCGAACGCTTCGCGGCGGCGATGGTGAGGGCTCCGTGTTCCAGGGAATTGCCCCATGCAACCACTCACCTGCGTCGCTCACCGCTTGGCTGTGCCTGCCTTGCTGGCCGGCTGCGTGCTCATCACCGGCTGCGCCGCCACGGGCACGACGAGCCCTCCCACTGTCCATGACTCGCTCCCCGAGCCTGCGGTGTTGGTCAGAACCATCGCCCCGGAGCCCGAGCCGGGCCTGATCCCGGTGGCCCGCTACGGGCGCTACACGCTGGTCGAGATGGTGCCGGAACCGGCACAGCGCGACCTGCTGCGACAGGTGATCGAGATTTCGATTCCGCCGATCTTGGACGCGAGCGTCGGCGATGCCCTTCGGCACGTGCTGCTGCGCACCGGCTACCGGCTCTGCGACGCGACGGAGGCGACCGCGCTGTACGCGTTGCCGCTGCCGGCGGCGCACCTGCGGCTCGGGCCGCTGCCGCTGCGCGATGCCTTGCTGGCACTCGCCGGCCCGGCCTGGGAGTTGTCCGTCGATGACGCTTCGCGCGCGGTGTGCTTCACGCGCGTGACGACTGCGCGTGCGCCGAGCGCAAGCCCGATTCCCGCGGCTCCGGCACCGAGCGCGCCGGCCGCCGAACCCGCCGATTCCCACGTGCCCCAGGAGGCCCAGCCATGACCATCCCGCAGCTTCCCGACGAGAACGCCGGCCGCGCGCGCTGGTTGAAGATCACAGCGGCCGCATGGCTGCTGCTCGTGAGCATCCTGGCCGTGGTCAACAGCGTGGGCCTGTCGCGCCTGAGCGAGCAAAGCCAGGCCAGCGCCCAGGATGCCCACGTGCAGGCGCTCAACACGCGCGTCGCCGAACTCGAACAGCAGGCGGCGGCCTCGAAGAACCAGCCCAAGCCCGTCACCCAACCCGACTTCGAGGCCGCCCGCAAGTTGCTGGACGAACGCCTGGCACAGGTGGAGCACACCCAGGGCGCAGACGCCCATGCCGGCGACTTGCAGGCGCTGCAGGCGCGCATGGGCGACCTCGAAGCTCGCATGAAGCGAACCGCCGCGCCTGCCGCGGCACCCCGGCGCACCGCCGAGCCGGCCAAGCCCAAGGTGCCCGAACCGCCGTTCAACGTCGTGGGCGTGGAGCTGCGCGGCGGCGAGCGCTTCCTGTCGGTGGCGGCACCCAAGGCGTCGTCGGTGCTGGACGTGTGGCTGCTGCGCGAAGGCGATGCCGTGGGCGCGTGGCATCTGCTGGCGATCGAGGCGCGCGCCGCCGTGTTCCGCGTGGATGGACAGACCCAGCGCCTCGCGCTGCCGTAGGAGCCGGCCATGAAGCACGCCGCGATCTGCTTCGCCGCCATCCTCGCCGCTGTCGCAGGAACGGCAGGCACGGCCTCGGCACAGTCGGCGCCGGTCGCGTCCTCGCGCACGGTGCCCGCCCAGATTCAGAACAGCAGCGACGCCGCGCTGGACGAACGGCTGGCGCGCGATTGGGGCCTGCGCTCCGATGAGTGGGCGCGCTACCGCCAACTGATGCAGGGGCCGCTGGGCATCTATTCCCCGAACCTCGATCCGCTCACGGCGCTGGGCATCGAGGCGCGCAGCGACGAGGAACGCAACCGCTATGCGGAGCTGCAGGTGCAGGCGGAATCGAAGCGCGTGGGCAAGACGCTGGCCTACCAGCGGGCCTACGACGCGGCGTGGAAGCGGCTCTATCCGGGACAGCAGCGCGTGAACATGCCGGGTGCGAAGGCGCCGGGCGCCGGCAACCGGGGCTCGGGCCGGCTGGCGGTTTTCGTGAAGGCCGAGTGCCCGTCGTGCGAGCAGCGCGTGCGCCAGCTGCAGGTGGCCGGCACCGCCTTCGACCTCTACATGGTCGGCAGCCGCCAGGAGGACGCCCGCATCCGCCAGTGGGCGACGCAGGCCGGCATCGACGCCGGCCGCGTGCGCTCCCGCACCATCACGCTCAACCATGACGCCGGGCGCTGGCTGTCGCTCGGCCTGCCCGGCGATCTGCCCGCCGTGGTGCGCGAGGTCAACGGCCAATGGCAGCGGCAGTAACCCGCCGTGCAGGCTGCGCGGCCTTGGTCCTCGGCCTCAGCGCCCATGCCGCCATCGTCTTCGGCCAGGAGGTGCCACCACCCGCCTACCAGCTCGCCGCCCAGCAGGCGGGCGTGCCGTCGCCGGTGCTGTATGCGGTGGCGCTGCAGGAGAGCGGCGCCCGGCTGCGCGGCCGGCTGATCCCGTGGCCGTGGACGCTCAACGTCGCCGGCCGCGCCGAACGCTATGCCACGCGGGCCGAGGCCTGCGCCGGCATCCGCCGGGCGCTCGCCCGCACGCCGGTCAACCGCATCGACGCCGGCCTCGGCCAGGTCAACCTCGGCTACCACGCGCACCGCTACGCGCATCCCTGCGAGCTGCTCGACCCATACCGCAACCTCGCCATCGCCGCGGAAATCCTGCAGGAGCAGCACACGCCGGGCGAGGACTGGCTGGTCGCCATCGGCCGCTACCACCGCCCCGCGGGCGGGGCGCCCGCCGCCCGTTACCGCCGCAGCGTCCACCAGCACCTGACCCGCGTGCTCGGGCCGGGAGCCTCACTTCCCTCTGCCCGGAGTCCCATGCCATGAACCGCATCCTCGTCGCCGCGACTGCGGCGCTGCTGGCCACCACCGCAGACGCGCAGGACCGCGGCCCCGTTACCAAGAACAGTTCCCCGCCGCTGATCGTGGTCGAGGACAAAGGCGGCACCTCGGCGCTGCCGTACTACCGGGCCTTGAATCCGCAGGATGCGCAGCCCGGTCAGCCAGCCACGCCGCAAACCAAGCCGCGCATTGGCGGCCCGGCCGAAGCCGAGGCGGCCATGCTGCCGGTGCGCTCGATGCGGCTGACACCCGGCGACGAGCCGCGCCGCGTGATCCGCGCGCCGGGCCTGACGCCGCTGTTCCTGATCGGCGACGACGACCGCTCACGAGCCTGGCTCCAACGACGGGGCAAGGACTTGCAGGCGCTACGCGCCGTGGGCTTGGTGGTCAACGTGGCGACGCCCGAAGCCCTGGCCGCGCTGCGTCGCCTCGCACCGGGCTTGATGCTGTCGCCGGCCTCGGGCGACGAGCTGGCGCAGCGCTTGGGGCTCAAGCACTACCCGGTGCTGATCACCGCCACCGGCATCGAGCCCTGACGTGACGTGAAGCACCCGCCATGCCCCAGTCCCAAGCCGTCGAAGTCTTGCTGCGGCCAGCGGTGGAGCTATACACCGTCGCGGTCTGTGCGGGCGCCGCGTTTCTGTGCCTGGTGGCCCCGTGGTCGCTCGCGCTGAGTCCCTTGCTGGGCCTGGGCAGCGCGCTCGCTTTCCTCACCTTCGGCGCGCTGCGCTTTCGCGACGCCTGGGCCATCCTGCGCTACCGGCGCAACATCCGGCGCCTGCCGCGCTACGTGATGACCAGCCGCGACGTGCCGGTCAGCCAGCAGCGGCTGTTCGTCGGCCGGGGCTTCCACTGGGACCAGCGTCACACGCACCGACTGATGCAGACGTATCGGTCGGAGTTCCGTCGCTACGTGGAGCCGACGGCAATCTATCGGATGGCACGGCGCATGGAAGAGCGCCTGGAGTTCGCGCCGTACCCGTTGTCCAAGATGGCGAAGGCCCTGGCCTGGGACAGCCCGCTGAACCCGGCGCGGCCGCTGCCGCCGGTGGGCGGCCTGCCGCGGCTGCACGGCATCGAGCCGCACGAGGTCGACGTCACCCTGCCGTTGGCCGAGCGCGTCGGCCACAGCTTGGTGTTAGGCACCACGCGCGTCGGCAAGACCCGCCTGGCCGAGCTGTTCATCACGCAGGACATCCGGCGCAAGGTCAATGGACAGCACGAGGTCGTGATCGTCTTCGATCCCAAGGGCGATGCGGATCTGTTGAAGCGCATGTACGTGGAGGCCAAGCGCGCCGGACGCGAAGGCGAGTTCTACGTTTTCCACCTGGGCTGGCCGGACATCAGCGCCCGCTACAACGCGGTGGGCCGCTTCGGACGCATCTCGGAAGTTGCCACGCGCATCGCCGGCCAGCTTTCCGGTGAAGGCAACAGCGCGGCGTTCCGCGAGTTCGCCTGGCGCTTCGTCAACATCATCGCGCGGGCGTTGGTCGAGCTGGGGCAGCGGCCCGACTACCTGCTGATCCAGCGCCATGTCATCAACATCGATGCGCTGTTCATCGAGTACGCCCAGCACTACTTCGCCCGGAACGAGCCCAAGGCCTGGGAGGTCATCGTCCAGCTCGAAGCCAAGCTGAACGACAAGAACATCCCGCGCAACATGATCGGCCGCGAGAAGCGCGTCGTCGCGCTGGAGCAGTACCTGTCGCAGGTGCGCATCTACGACCCTGTGCTCGACGGCCTGCGCAGCGCGGTGCGCTACGACAGGACGTACTTCGACAAGATCGTCGCATCGCTCCTACCGCTGCTGGAGAAGCTGACCACCGGCAAGATCGCGCAGTTGCTGGCGCCGAACTATTCGGACCTCGCCGACCCACGCCCGATCTTCGACTGGATGCAGATCATCAGGAAGCGGGCCGTGGTCTATGTCGGCCTCGATGCACTGTCGGACGCGGAAGTCGCGGCGGCGGTCGGCAATTCGATGTTCTCCGACCTCGTATCCGTCGCGGGTCACATCTACAAGTTCGGCATCGACGACGGCCTGCCGGGTGCCGCGACGGGCATCAAGGTGCCCATCAACGTCCATGCCGACGAGTTCAACGAACTCATGGGCGACGAGTTCATACCCATGGTCAACAAGGGCGGCGGCGCGGGCGTCCAGGTCACGGCCTACACGCAGACCCTCTCGGACATCGAGGCACGCATCGGCAACCGCGCGAAGGCGGGCCAGGTGGTGGGCAACTTCAACAACCTGTTCATGCTGCGCGTGCGCGAGACCGCCACGGCCGAACTGCTGACGCGGCAACTGCCCAAGGTCGAGGTCTACACGACGACGGTGATGAGCGGCGCCACCGACAGCTCGGACCCGACCGGCAACACCGCCTTCACCTCCAACACGCAGGACCGCATCAGCAGCAACAGCGTGCCGCTGATTGAACCGGCGCACGTGGTCGGGCTGCCCAAGGGCCAGTGCTTTGCACTGATCGAGGGCGGGCACCTCTGGAAGGTGCGCATGCCCTTGCCGGCGCCCGACCCCGACGAGGCCATGCCCAAGGATTTGCAGGAGCTGGCCGGCTACATGCGCCAGCACTACGTTGAGGCCGGCGATTGGTGGGACAACAATGGGCTTCCCGGACTGCAGGACCAAGCACTGCCCGACGACTTGCTCGCCGACTTCAAGCAGATGGCCAGCGCGGATGAAGGGGCCACGGCATGAGCGACCCCGCCGTCGCCGTCCAGCGCCAGCAGGTTCGCCAGCAGGGCCTGATCGCAGGCCTCATCACGCTGCCGTTCCGGCTGTTCGGGGTGTTGGCCGGTTCGCTGGTGCTGTGCATCGCGATCGAGTGCATCGGCATGCACTTCTTCTGGCCCGAGCAGGGCTGGCGCCATGCGCAGGGCATGCTGAACTACGAGCTGTCGCAGGTCTCGGAGCATTTCACGCAAAGCGTGCTGGTGCAGGAGCCGGGGCGCAGCGCCCTCCAGCTCGTCGAGTGGGCCTACCAAGGACTGTTCGTGAAAACGGGCCTGCTGGACTGGATACGCGACGCGGCGGCGCAATCGCGTGCCGGCGCGCGCAGCCAGGCGCAGGACTTCCGCTACTACATCGGTCAGCTCTACGTGCATGTCGAGAGCTACCTGATCGCCTCGGCGTACACAGTGCTGGTGTTCCTCGTGCGGCTGCTGGTGCTGGTCCTGACCTTGCCGCTGTTCCTGATGGCGGCCTTCACCGGCCTGGTGGACGGGCTCGTGCGCCGCGACGTGCGTGGCTTCGGCGCCGGCCGCGAATCGGGCTTCGTCTACCACCGGGCGAGAGCCAGCCTGATGCCGCTGGCGGTGCTGCCCTGGGTCACTTACCTCGCGCTGCCGGTCAGCGTGCATCCGCTGCTGATCCTGCTGCCCAGCGCGGCGCTGCTCGGCGTCGCGGTGTGCATCGCGTCGGCGACGTTCAAGAAGTATCTGTGAAAGCGGTTCAAGATAATCTCCGTCTCACTCTTCATGGCGACTCATCGACACCAAACATCCTTTGACCTTTGACACTGCATCCACCCTACATCTTCGAGGCCATGTGGCCACTCAGACACACGAACGCAAATGGCCTCAGCGGCGCCTGCTGCGTCCCGGCCACGGTAGCTGCCCAGTGAGTTCAGCCAAGCCACCGTCGTCCTCGACGCGTACACCGAAGCGGTTCACTTCGACCTCAGGTAAATCGTCGCTGTCGAACCAGAGCAGCGAGGTCGTGGTGTCAGTACGTGCGTAGTGCCTGGAGAGTTCCCAGAGATCGAGGCCCTTTTCCCAGTTGTCGAACCAGATGTCTTGTGCAACCTCATCTGTGTCGGCAGCACTGCTGCCTGAAGAACGGAGACGGTGAGCCACAGAGCCGACAGGAATGGCAGACCTGGGAGATATCCAAGCCCCAGCCTGTCGCAAACTGGTGGAGCGTGCCGCGTAGCGCACTGCACCGCGCTCCATGGTGACGAAGGCGCAAGGGATGTCGCTGAGGGAGGCGAACCGCGACGCAGCGGCGGGAAATGATGTGCTGAAAAGCGCCGCCATGCCCTGGATCAGCTCCAGCGAAGGTTCTTCCTTGGGCACAAGCGATAGCCATTGCTGATACGGCATCAGCAACTCGGCGGCGAAAGTGTCGCATGCGATTTCGTTCGGATGCCGCTTCGCATAGGACCAGGACGGCACCTCTTCGTGGCTCGATTCCAGCGCAAGGACGATATGCGCAATTTCGTGGCAGATGGTGAAGCGTTGGCGTTCTTCTGTCTCCAGCGAATTCACCGTGATCACGTGCTTGCCATTCGGCTTGGTGATCGTGTAGCCGGACTCCCCCTCACTAAGCTCCTCTTTCTTGACTTTGGCGTTGGCCGCGACCACATAGGGCGTCAGGTCTTCTCGGATGCCGGACACATCAACCTTCGCAACAAAGGCCCGTGCTTTCTGTGTGACATCCGCTTCATCCATATTCAGTCATCCTCGTCCTCGAATGCTCGCTGTATCCGGGCGATCAGTGTCGCGGGATCGGGCCTTGTATTTCCACGATGCCTCACGCCTGCTGCAGCCGAAAAGATGTCGATGCTGATGGAAGGATCGTTCAGCACGAATTCAACAAGGCGGGGATCGGCCTCCGCATGGTCGACAAGCCACATCACCAGCGCAGCATCTCTTTCACCTGGTTTGAGAACCTTCAGCAGCTTCTCGACTAAGTCCACTGACGGATTTGTCTTTTCGCCGGACTCCAGCCGGTGGACATAGGCATGGTCCACCGAAGACAGTTGACCGATTTCGCGCAATGAGAGGGTTCTGCGCTCGCGTAGCGTCTTGAGGGCGACGCCCAGGCCTGTTTGTGACATCCGTTCCGTTCCTTGTGGCTGCGGCGGACAACGGTGTGTGTCCGGTCCGAAGCAGTTGCGTTCTGCGGCACCAAGCCCACCATTTGCAGCTTGGCACCAAGTCTGATACATTGTTGTCCAGCCAGACAACAGAAGTGAGTTCTACGACTGCAGCAAGTTGATTTGGCTTGACTCGCCCGTTGTCTGCAAGAGCAACGAATTTTGCTTCAACCGGTGGTCATTGGCAACCCGGCCGGCTGGCCGGGGTCTCGATGGTTCAACTTTAGGAAATTCGCCATGACAGGCAAAAATCAGCATGTAGTTCCTCACCAGGACGGTTGGGCCGTCAAGGGTGCCGGCAATCAACGGGCAACCTCCGTGCACGATACGCAGCAGCAGGCCATTGACGCGGCGCGGGACATCGCACGCAACCAGCAGTCCGAACTGGTCATCCACCGTCCGGACGGTCGCATCCGTGACAAGGACAGCCACGGTAACGACTCCTTCCCGCCGAAGGGCTGAGTGCCATGATGGGCGTGCCCACCTACCATGTGCTCGCCCTGTCTGGGGGCGGCTATCGCGGCTTGTACACAGCGACGGTTCTTGCCGAGCTTGAAGCCGTGCTAGGCCGCCCCATCGCTTCGCACTTCGACCTGATCTGCGGCACCTCTGCAGGCGGGATGCTGGCCTTGGGGCTGGCCGCGGAAATCCCCGCCATTGAACTCAAAGCCTTGTTCGAACGACAGGGCTCCCGCATCTTTGGTTGCCGAAGTCTCGCTCGGCGCCTTCTGGGCTTCTGGTTGACCGCCAAGCACGACTCCGCAGGGTTGCGGGGCGTGCTGACCGAGCGCTTTCAAGACGCCACGATCGGCAACTTGAAGCACCGCGTTCTCGTGCCAGCCGTCAACTACTCGACGGGGCGCGGCCAGTTCTTCAAAACGCCTCACCATCCCTCATTTGAGATGGACCACCGCATGAGGATCGTGGATGTGGCGTTGGCGACCGCCGCTGCGCCCGTTTACTTTCCGCTAGCGCGCAACGATCGTGGCGTCTTTGCGGATGGAGGACTGGTCGGCAATGCGCCAGGACTGTTCGGGCTGCACGAGGTCAATACGTTCCTCGCGCCGAAACAGAATGCACTGGTCCGGGTGCTGTCCATCGGCACGATGACGATCGGTGCAACCGTCCGTGGCGGCGCCAGCCTCGACCGCGGATTCGGCAAGTGGCGCGGAGGGCTGTTCGATCTGGTGATCTCTGCCCAGGAGTCGTCGGTGGACTACATGCTGCGCCAGTCGTTGGGTAGCAACTACTTCCAGATCGACGACAAGGCCACGCCCGATCAAAGCAAGGACGTAAAGTCGCTGGACCGGGTTTCCATCGGCGCCACGAATACGCTGAAGGACCGCGGCAATCATGCAGCGCAGCGCGCGCTTGGCGACCCTCTTTTCCAACCGTTTCGAGCGCACCAGGCCGGCGCACCCACCTTCTATCACGGCCCCAACAAGAATGTGCCGGAGGCCGAATGCTGAACCTGAGCCCGCTTTTCTTTACCACCGTCGATGACGAATCCTGCATGCATGACGAGCTGGATCTGTCGCCCGAGCAACGAGCCTGGATCGCCAGCGCCCGAAATGATGTCAGGAACTGCCTTCGCACCGGAATTCCGCGCGTGCTGCGCGAACGCGGGTACACGGACGACGTGCCGCAGCCACGCTTCTTCACGCAAGGATCGTGGGCGTACAAGACCTTGAACGGCCCGGCACAACGGCCCCAGCAGGCGGATGTCGATGATGGTTGCTATCTGCCGTTGAGTTTTGTCTCGCAGACGAAGCGTCCCAGCAGGGCCACAACGGTGTTCTTTGCAGCTGCTGAAGAAGCCTTGAGGCTGTTGGTCGAGGAGAAGCACTGGAAGCTTGTCACCGACAAGCCGACATGCATCCGGATTGTCATTGCGGCCTATGCCCACATCGACATTCCGTTGTACGCCATCCCCGACGAAGAATTCGTCACGCTCGCGAAAGCCTCGATGGAGCGATACGGCTATGACTCGCTGACGGAGGCGGTGAACATGGCAGAGCGGGATGCCTGGACGGCATTGCCCGCTGATAAAGTGCTCCTGGCTCACCGCGAGTGCAACTGGATGCCCTCCGACCCCAGGCCTGTGAAGGAATGGTTTTTGGGCGAGGTGGAGGCCAAGGGCGAACAGTTCCGCCGCGTGATTCGCTACTTGAAGGCGTTTCGCGATTGGCGGTGGTCGAGCGGTGGACCGGCTTCGATTCTGTTGATGGCCGCTGCGGCTCCGCTATTCGAGAAGCGGGATCGGCGCGACGACCTGGCGTTGCTGGATGTCGTCGCGGCATTGCCGGCCCGGCTGCGCGCGGGGGTGAACAACCCCGTTGATGAGTCGGAGTCGCTTACTGCACGCCTTGGTAAAGAGGGCGTCGAAGAGGCTGCGAAAGCGTTCGAAGCATTCGAAAAAGTGCTGCGCGGAGCCACCAACGCCGGCAGCCCTTCACAGGCCTGCGTCTGGATGCAAGGCGAATTCGGTCCGCGTTTTCCGAACGAGCCGGACCGGGTCAAGGTGGTATCCGTTGTCGCCACCATTGCCGCAGCGCCGGCTACGGCTGGTCCGAGCGAATTGGTCGGGCGCACGAAGGCCGGATGAGCAGCGTCGCCGTGGTCTCCGATGTGGTCGAAGCCTTCAGGCTGCAAGGCTTCGAGTTTGTCGGCAAGACGGACGACGGCTGGTTCAAGCTGAGGGGGCCGTTGATCCCGTGCGGCGCGGACGATGGCATTCCATGTGAGGTTCAGCTCGACCCTACCTTCTTCGACCTGCCTCGCATTCGGCTGCTCGAAATTCCGCCTGAACTGCCCAATGCAGTTCCTCATCTTGGCGCGGAGGGCGGCCTTTGCTATCTGGCCAAGGGAACTGTCGTGCTGGACATCTACGATCCTGTAGGGCAGTCCTTGGCGTGCCTGCAACGGGCGGCAGCGGTGCTCGGGCAGATCTTGAAGGGCGAGATGATCGAAGATCTCGCCGAAGAGTTCTTTGCCTACTGGAACGGCTGGCTTTGTTTTGTGGACATGCAAGGCGAAGATCTGGGGCGACAAAACTGTATCGTTGCGCAAGCCAATGGGAATCCACTCTGGTTCATCACCGACAACGAAGATCGAACAACAAGAAAGTTGCATTCACTCGGCTACCAGGTCACTGATAAAACGGTGCTGACATACCGGGTCAAGACCACCGCGCAACCCCGCCCACTAACCAGCCACTGGCCCCCCGAAACGGTGGGGGACGTCTTGGCTTGGCAAAGCACCCTGGACCCACGGTGTCGGCGCAAGATTCACGAACGAATCAAGGAAGGGCAAAGCAAAAAAGCAAATGGCGTCCTGATCATCATCGAATCGCCACTGATGACCTACGGCTTTGCCGTGCTCTTTGACCACCAAGTGAGTCAAAAGACCAAGCTTGCTGATCGCAGGGATTCGAGTTTTGGGCTGAAGGTAATGCCCGTCTCAGTGATCAGGATCGATGACCGGTATCTGGCCCAGCGCAACATCCCCAAGTCGAAAACGTTGGCGGGGAAACGAATCGCACTTGTGGGTTGCGGCACGATCGGCGGATACCTCTCGGACATGCTGGTCAAGGCCGGGGCAGGATCATGCGGAGGGAAACTCACGCTGGTGGATTTTGATGGCCTCCTTCCACAGAACATCGGACGGCATCGGCTCGGCTTCCCGGACCTGTTGTCGAACAAGGCTGAGGCGATGGCGAAGGAACTCAAGCGCTTGTCGCCAGGCGTCGAGGTTCATGCGCTCCCCGTGGACGTGAGACAGGCCCAACTGGGAAAGCTGGACCTACTCATCGATGCCACCGGCGAAGAATCCCTCGGGCATTGGCTGTGCGGCCGCTACAGGGCTCCCACGCCCATGCTTTCTGTTTGGATCGAAGGGCCGGGAACGGCTGTGCGTGCGCTCCTGAGAACGAACGCATCGGGTGCGTGCTACCGATGCCTATGGCAGAGCCACAGAAGAGGCGAACTTCGCTCGACCATTGATGCTCTGCCTAACATCTTGGCAGGCCACGGGTGCGAGGGCTTGTATGTGCCATTTCCGGCTTCGGTGTCGGTGCAGGCAGCCAGCTTGGGTGCTGAGATGGCCCTTGATTGGGTCAAGGGCGTCCACTCTCCTGCATTGCGGACCCGGCTGATCGACCAGACCCATCATCTGGCCACGCCTGACTGCGATCCTCTGCGAGATCATGATTGCCCTCTATGCAATTCCTAGGGTCCTGGGCAACTGGCGACAAGAGCAGGTTGCTGCATTTTTCGACCCAGACGCTGGAGACATTCAGTCAGCATATCCAGGCTAGTGATGCCGACTGCGAAGCGGGCGGACTCTTGCTTGGTTCTGTACATGGAGCCCATTTGCTCATTGAGCAGGCGACGGTTCCTACCGCGTGGGACAAGCGGTTTCGCTATCTGTTCGAGCGGATGCCGTTTGGTCATGAGGCTATTGCGTTGTCGCGATGGACGGCGAGTCAGGGAACTGTCCGCTATTTAGGCGAATGGCATACCCACCCGGAAGACCATCCCCAGCCTTCTAGCCTTGACAGATCTGAATGGACTTTGTTGGCAGCGCAGCGTCGGGACAAGCGGCCAGTGCTCGCTGTCATCATCGGGCGTAGATCTCTGTATGCAGAGTTGGTGCCGAGATCAGGCGAAGGGTCGATATTCTTCCCCGTGGAGTAGAGCACTAGCGCAACAACCATCATCGTCTTGACTTGCACCTCCACTCAGACGGTAGTGCATTAAAGACGACGTCATCGGGGAAATTCCTTCCTCTGCAGCGGAGTTTGCCGCGGAAAGCGGTGGCTGGCCGGTTCCGATTGATTGCGGCGCCGGAAGACCGGCCGTTTGAGCATCGAGCCATCCGCATCCCTCGGAGAACGGCTCGATGGAAACCACTCGCAATCCCGCGCAGGTTCGGCGCTTCGCCGTCGAGGCACCCTGGGCCGTGCGTGTTGCCGCGCTGCTGCTTGCCGCTGCCGGATTGCAGCCCGCCATCGCCGCTGACGCCTCCGACAACGCTGCGGAGCGCGAGATGCTCGCCGCGGTAACGCGCCAGCTCGAACTGCTGGACCGCCTCGCCGAGCACGCCGCCACCACCGCGCCGCAGGAGCGCGCCCGCTACCACTTCGACTACGCGCGGCTGCGCGCCGACCTGGAGCGCGTGCGCACCGGCGTGCGCGACTACCTCGTTCCGCAACGCGCCCAGCCGCGTGATCCCGTGCCGCTGGCCGGTGACTACACGCGCAGTAACGCGGCGCCTGCGACGTCGCCCAAGGAGGCGCCGTCGTCATGACGCCTTCCGCCGATCAGGTCGCCGCCTTCACGGCCAACGGCGGCTTCGCGCCCGGGGCCGTCTCCACCGTCGTGCTCGGCTTCGTCTTCGCCATCCTGCTGCTGTGGGGCGTGTGGGCGATGCGCACTGCCTATGTCGGCTGGGCCGAGCACCACCTGACCCAACGCCAGTTCCTCGGCGTCATCGTGCGCTTCGTCGCGATGTACCTGGTGCTGGGCTTTTTCCTCCTGTCCTGACCCCATGAAAGGTACTTCGCCATGAACGCTCCCGCTACTTCTCGCCGTCCCACGTCGCGGCCCGCCGCGCGCATCGCCGCGCTGCTGATCCCGCTGGGCATCGCCGCCACGCCGCTGCCGTCGTTCGCCGACCTTCCCACGCTGGAAGACCCGTCGCGCGGCACCGGCAGCGGCATCATGCAGACGCTGCAAAACTACGGCTACGACATCGTGCTGCTGATCGCGCTGCTCGTCGTCGCCTCGATGTTCGTCGGCGTCTGCTACCACGCCTACACGCGCTACGCCGAGATCCACACCGGCCGCGCAACGTGGGGGCAGTTCGGGTTGACCGTCGCGGTGGGCGCGATCCTGCTGGTCGTCGGCATCTGGCTGCTGACCAAGGCTACCGGCGTCCTGTAAGGCCCGGCAACGATGGCCGGCGCCCTGGAGAGTCCGTCGCGCGACGGGCTCGTGACCTTCCTGCCGCACCGCCTCAACCGCCACCCGGTGGTCGTGCGCGGGCTCACGGCCGACGAGCTGTGGGTCTGCGCCGGGCTGTCCGGCGCGGCCGGTCTCGTGGCCGGCGTACCGCTGGCCTGGCTGACGCACAGCATCGCGATGGTGCCCACGCTGATCGTCGCCGGCATCGGTGTCGGTGTCTTCGTGGGCGGCGGCCTGCTGCGGCGGTGGAAGCGCGGCCGGCCCGACACCTGGCTGTACCGCCAGCTCCAGTGGCGCCTCGCGCTGCGCTACCCCGCGCTGGCTGCGCATGCGGGCGGGGGCCAGCTCATCACCCGGTCGGGCTGGTGGTCCACGCGGCGCCTGCGGCCCGATCCGTCCCTGCGTCGAGGTAGACCATGAGCCGATTCAAGAACGAGGTCGCGCACCTGCAGGCGCATGTGAAGACCTTGCGCCTGGCTGGCGCCGCACTGTTCGTCGTGGCGCTGCTGCTCGGCTTCGGCTGGTGGAGCGCACCCAAGAGCCTGACCATCCACGTGCCACCCGACCTGCGCTCGGGCAGCACGCGCAAGTGGTGGGACGTGCCGCCGGAGAGCGTCTACGCCTTCACCTTCTACATTTGGCAGCAGGCCCAGCGCTGGCCGACCAATGGCGAGCAGGACTACCCGCGCAACCTGCATGCACTGTCTGCGTACTTCACGCCGAGCTGCCGTGCCTTCCTGCAGCAGGACTACGAATTCCGGCGCAGCAACGGCGAGCTACGCCAGCGCGTGCGCGGCATCTACGAGATTCCCGGCCGCGGCTACGGCGACGAGCCGGCCATGCGCGTGCGCACCGTGTCGGCCAACAACTGGATCGTCACGCTGGACGTGAGCGCCGACGAGTACCTGGGCGCCGAGCAGGTCAAGCGCGCGCTCGTGCGCTATGCACTCAAGGTTGTGCGCATGGACGTGGACCCCGAGCGCAACCCCTTCGGCCTGGCGCTGGACTGCCATGCACGCGCGCCGGAGCGCATCGAGACCCCGCCGCCTGCGGCGCCGCCCGGCCGGGCCGCAAGCGCCGGCTCCAACTTGCAGGGAGACACCCCATGAAGTCCCTCGTGAAGCGTTCATCTGCGGCGGCCCTGGCTGGCCTGCTGCTGTGCCTGGCCTTCGTGCCTGCGGCCCATGCCGTCGAAATCCTGCGCTGGGAGCGCCTGCCGCTGGCGGTGCCGCTGGTGGTCGGCCAGGAGCGCGTGGTGTTCATCGAGCGCAACGTGCGCATCGGTGTGCCGCCCACGGTTGGCGAGCAGTTGCGCGTGCAGAGCGCTGGTGGCGCGATCTACCTGCGCGCGAGCGCGCCGATCCCGCCCACACGGCTGCAACTGCAGGACGTGGAGTCGGGCGCGCTGATCCTGCTGGACATCGCGGCCGAGCCGGCGAAGGCGGGCCAGCCTGCACTCGAACCCGTGCGCATCGTCGAAGGCGACGTGCCGGCGACGCGCTACGGCGAGCCGGCCAAGCCGGCGGACGACGATGCGGAGCGCACCGTACCCGCAGCGAAGCGCGCCACGCCGGTGGCGGTTGTGCTCACGCGCTATGCGGCGCAGAACCTCTACGCGCCGCTGCGCACCGTGGAGCCCGTTCCCGGCCTCGGCCGCGTCAATCTGCGCCGTGGGCTGGAGCTTTCCACCTTGCTGCCCACACTGCCGGTGCGTGCGCAGGCGCTGGCCGCTTGGCGGCTCGAAGACCAGTGGGTGACGGCGGTGAAGCTCACCAACGCCTCCGGGCGCTGGCTCGACCTCGATCCCCGCGCGCTGCAGGGCGACTTTCTCGCCGCGACCTTCCAGCACCCGAATCTGGCGCCGGCCGGCCGCGCCGCCGACACCACGGTGGTCTACCTCGTGACCCGTGGCCACGGCCTGGCCGAGTCGCTGCTGCCCAAGCTCTCACCGATCGACGCGACGGTGAACCTGCCGCCGGCCGCGGCGGCCGGCCAGGCCGAAGGAGGTGCCCGCCATGAAAAGTAACCCCCTCCTGAAGTGGCTGCTGATCCCGATGGCGCTGGTGCTGCTGTTCGTCGGCATCAAGATGTTCTCCGGGGATCGCGGCGCCAAGCCCGTTCCGGCCGGCAGCGCCAACTCGCTCACGCCCGAAGAGATGAAGGCGCTGGGCATCGAGGGCGACACGCCGCGCGATACCGTTGCCACACTGGTGGCCCAGGTCAAGCAGTTGCGCAACGAGCTGCAGACGGCGCTCAACGACAACAAGAACCAGAAGAGCGAGAACGAGCGTATGCGCGCGCGGGAAAGCGCGATCGACCAGCGCATCCAGTCCGCGCTGGATGGTGAACGCGGCCGCCTGCAGCAGGACCGCGAGCAGTTGGCCGGCGACCGCCAGCAGACCCAGGGCCTGCTGCAAGACCTGCAGCGGCGCCTGGATGGGCTTTCCGGCAAGGGCGGCCAGGCCGATCTGCCGGTCGGGCTCGGCCTGGAGGACGGCGACGGCAAGGGCTTCAGCGGCAGCCAGGGCGGCGCCGCGCGCAGCACCAGCGGCACGCGCTGGGTGGAACCGGACGATGCGAAGCCTTCGGCGAAGAACGGCAGCAGCGGCGGCCTGAACTTTCCGACCAGCTTCGGGCCGGCGCAGAAGACGCTTTCCGACACGGCCGACAACGTGGCCAGCACCGTCGCGGATGCAGGCAGCCGCGCCGTGGGCACGTCGTCCAAGCCGGTCTACACGGTGCCGTCGAACTCGACGCTGATGGGCTCCATCGCGATGACCGCGCTGATCGGCCGCGTGCCGATCGACGGCACGGTCAACGACCCGTACCCCTTCAAGGTGCTGATCGGCCCGGACAACCTCACCGCCAACGGCATCGACATTCCCGACGTGGCGGGCGCGGTGGTCAGCGGCACGGCCTCGGGCGACTGGACGCTTTCCTGCGTGCGCGGCCAGATTCGCTCGGTGACGTTCGTCTTCAACGACGGCACGGTGCGCACGATGCCGGAGGACGGCAACCGCAACCAGAGCGGCGGCGGCCAGGGCAATGGTGCAAACAGCACGACGCAAGGCGGCCTGGGCTGGATCAGCGATCCCTACGGCATCCCCTGCGTCAGCGGCGAACGGCGCAGCAACGCGCAGCAGTACCTGGGTTCGCAAGCCCTCATCACCGCGGCCGGCGCCGGCGCCGCTTCACTGATCAAGTCGGACAACGGCAGCGTGGCCGTGGTCGCTAACAGCAACGGCTCGCTTGGCACGGTAGGCATCAGCGGCAACGAGGCGATGGGCCGCATCCTGGCCGGGGGCGTCCGCGACATGGCCGATTGGGTCAACAAGCTTTACGGCCAAGCCTTCGCCGCCGTCTACGTGCGGCCCGGCGCCAAGGTCGCGGTGCATCTGGAGCAGCCGCTCAACATCGACTACGACGCCAAGGGGCGCCGGGTCAATCAACGCATCGGAGGCAAGCATGCGTCGGATTTGGATTGAATCGGCCGCGATCCTGTGCGCGGTCCTGGTGCTGGGCGGCTGCGCCACCAGCAAGGACAAGTTGCTGCCGCACGGCGATCACACCATGCTCGACGTGTGGAATCAGGAGACGGGCGGCAGCGCCGGTGGTGGGCAAGCAGCGCGGCAACTGCTCGATGCACGCCAGGACTTGCGCCGGCCGCTGACCGAGGCCGACGTGCAGGCGGTGCCCGCCGCCGCTGCCGCCTACACGCGCACCGCGGCCAACGAGATTTACCGCCAGTTCCGACGCCTGCCGAACCCGGACCTAGTGATGTACGTGTTCCCGCACCTGGCCGGCACCGACCCGGTGCCCGTGCCCGGCTACACCACCGTGTTCCCGCTCTACCAGCGCGTGCAGTACGCGATGCCTGGCGAGCGCCTGGAGGACTACTGATGGCTTGGTCGTTGCCCTGGGCACGCAAGGCCGTCACGCCCGCCGGCCCCGACCTGGATGCCGATGACGCCTGGTCGCAGCATGTCTCGACGCTGGCCGCGCACGGCATTCCCGAGCCCGGCAGCGCGATGGGCAGCCAGCCGCGCCCGCCGACCACCGAAGCGGACCTGCAGGCGCTCTACGGCGTGGCACCGTCCTTCGCCGACCTGTTGCCGTGGATGGAGTACCTGCCCGGCTCCAAGAGCATGTTGCTGGAAGACGGCCAGTCGGTTGCGGGCTTCTTCGAACTGGCCCCGGTCGGCACCGAAGGCCGTGAGATGGCCTGGCTGTGGCAGGCACGCGATGCACTGGAGAACGCGCTGCAGGACTCGTTCGACGAACTCGACGAGAACCCGTGGGTCGTGCAGCTCTACGCCCAGGACGAATCGACCTGGGACACCTACCTGCGCGGGCTGGCCGACTATGTGCGGCCGCGCGCCCAGGGCAGCGCCTTCACGGACTTCTACCTGCGTTTCTTTGGGCACCACCTGCGCGCCATTGCCAAGCCCGGCGGGCTGTTCGAGGACACCACGGTGACGCGGCTGCCGTGGCGCGGCCAGGTCCGGCGCGTGCGAATGGTGGTCTACCGGCGCGCGAACGCTACGACCGCATCGCGGCGCGGCCAGTCCCCCGAGCAGGCGTTGACGACGATCTGCGACCGGCTCGTGGGCGGCCTCGCCAACGCGGGCGTGAAATCCCGCCGCATGGAGGCGGCCGACATCCACGACTGGCTGCTGCGCTGGTTCAACCCGCACCCGACGCTGCTCGGCCCCAGCGCCGACGACCGCGAGCGCTTCTATGCGCTCACGCGCTACCCCGAGGCAGTCGAAGACGGCGAGATCGAGCTGGCCAGCGGAGACTTCGCGCAGCGCCTGTTCTTCGGCCAGCCGCGCTCGGACGTGGCGAACGGCACGTGGCTGCTCGACGGCATGCCGCACCGGATCATCGTGATGGACCGGTTGCGCATGCCGCCTGCGACCGGCCACGTCACCGGCGAAACGCGCAAGGGCGGCGATGCCGTCAACGCGCTGTTCGACCAGATGCCCGAGGACACGGTGATGTGCCTGACCGTCGTCGCGACGCCGCAGGACGTGCTCGAAGGGCACCTGAACCACCTGAGCAAGAAGTCGGTCGGCGAGACGCTGGCTTCGGAGCAGACGCGCCGCGACGTGCAGGAAGCGCGCGGGCTGATCGGCAGCGCGCACAAGCTCTACCGCGGTGCGCTTGCCTTCTATCTGCGCGGACGCGACCTCGCGCAGCTCGACGCCCGCGGCCTGCAACTGGTCAACGTCATGCTCAACGCCGGCCTGCAGCCGGTGCGCGAGGAAGACGAGGTGGCGCCGCTCAACAGCTACCTGCGCTGGCTCCCGTGCGTGTTCGATCCGGCCACCGACAAGCGCCAGTGGTACACGCAACTGATGTTCGCGCAGCACGCGGCGAACCTCGCGCCGGTGTGGGGCCGCAGCCAGGGCACCGGCAATCCGGGCATCACGTTCTTCAACCGCGGCGGCGGGCCGATCACCTTCGACCCGCTGAACCGGCTCGACCGGCAGATGAACGCTCACCTGTTCCTGTTCGGTCCCACCGGCTCGGGCAAAAGCGCCACGCTCAACAACATCCTGAACCAGGTGACGGCGATCTACCGGCCGCGGCTGTTCATCGTCGAGGCGGGCAACAGCTTCGGCCTGTTCGGCGACTTCGCGGCGCGGCTAGGCATGAAGGTGCATCGCGTTAAGCTGGCCCCCGGTGCCGGGGTGAGCCTCGCGCCGTTCGCCGACGCCCACCGGCTGGTGGAAACGCCCAGCCAGGTGCAGACGCTGGATGCCGACGCCCTGGACGAGGACCGCGACGAAGCGGCACAGGCAGCGGATGCCGACGAGCAGCGTGACGTGCTGGGGGAACTGGAAATCACCGCGCGGCTGATGATCACCGGCGGCGAGGACAAGGAAGAGGCGCGCATGACGCGCGCCGACCGCAGCCTGATCCGCCAGTGCATCCTCGATGCGGCCCAGCGTTGCGTGGCCAACCAGCGCACCGTCCTGACGCGCGACGTGCGCGATGCGCTGCGCGAGCGCGCCCGCGATACGGCACTACCCGAGGTGCGGCGCGCGCGGCTGCTGGAAATGGCCGACGCGATGGATATGTTCTGCCAGGGCGTGGACGGCGAGATGTTCGACCGGCCCGGCACGCCCTGGCCCGAGGCCGACATCACCATCGTCGATCTGGCGACCTTCGCACGCGAGGGCTACAACGCGCAGCTTTCCATCGCCTACATCAGCCTTATCAACACGGTCAACAACATCGCCGAGCGCGACCAGTTCCTCGGCCGGCCGATCATCAACGTGACGGACGAGGGGCACATCATCACCAAGAACCCGCTGCTTGCGCCCTACGTCGTCAAGATCACGAAGATGTGGCGCAAGCTCGGCGCCTGGTACTGGCTGGCGACGCAGAACATCGACGACCTGCCCAAGGCCGCCGAGCCCATGCTCAACATGATCGAGTGGTGGATCTGCCTCTCGATGCCGCCCGACGAGGTGGAGAAGATCGCGCGCTTTCGCGAGCTGAACGCGGCGCAGAAGGCGCTGATGCTGTCGGCCCGCAAGGAGGCCGGCAAGTTCAGCGAGGGCGTGATCCTTTCCAAGAGCATGGAAGTGCTATTCCGCGCGGTGCCGCCCAGCCTGTACCTGGCGCTGGCTCAGACCGAGCCGGAAGAGAAGGCCGAGCGTTTCCAGTTGATGCAGCAGTACGGCATCGGCGAACTGGACGCCGCTTTCAAGATCGCCGAGAAGATCGACCGCGCCCGCAGCATCGAGCCGCTGGTGCTCGATGCGCTGGCGTGACGGGGAGTCCACGATGCGCATCCCTCGCTTCGCGCCGTCCCGCACCGTCCTTGTCGTCGCGCTGCTGATGGCCGCGGCCCTGACAACGGCCGCATGGCTCGGCCTGCGGCCGCAGTCGCCGCCCGCCGAACCCGATTTTCCTTCGGCAGAAGCAACGCCTGCGCCGGCAACGGCACCAGCCGGCCCGCCCTGGCGCTATGGCCGCGCCGATGCGCGCTTCACGGTGGTCGAGTACGCCGACCTCGAATGCCCGTTCTGCCGCGCCTACTTCGCAGTGCTCAAGCGCTGGATCGACGCGCACCCGGACGTGAGCTGGCAATGGCATCACCTGCCGTTGCCGTTGCACGAGCCGGCCGCGTCTGCCGGTGCGCGCCTGGTGGAGTGCGTCGGCGAGGCCGGCGGCCAGGCCGCGTTCTGGCAGGCCGCCGAGTGGGTCTACACGCACACCCGCGGCGACGGTCAGGGCCTGCCCGAGGGCCTGCGCTATCCCGACCTCACGCCGGCCGCGCAGCAGTGCCTCGACAGCGACCGCCCCGATGCGCTGATCCGCGCACAGTCGGCGAGCGCGGCGCAGGAGGGCATCAAGGTCACGCCCACGCTGCGCCTGCAGGATCGCCAGTCCGGCAAGACGCTGCTGCTGCACGGCCCGGTCGAAGGAGATGCCTTGCTGTCCGCGATCGACCTGCTGGCGGCCAGTGCAGCGGCCGAGCCCGCATCGAAGGAAATGCCTGCCGAGTCTCTCGGAGACATGCCCAGGTAGCCACGATCTTCAAGGCTACGACGCGGCTTGGCCGTGCTGATCGACCCCGTTCGCTGCGCATCCCTGGACGCGAACAGCCACTGTGCATGCGGTGGCGGATGCCCGCTCTTCTGCCGCTTGTTCTTCATCGTCCCCGGAGGGTTTGTCCCTCCCGGGACAGGCGTCCTCCGACTTCATCCCGTGGAGGTTCGCCATGTCCTATGTCGTCGCCGACTCGCGTCCCGAGTCGCTCAGCCTGATCGCCGCCCAGCACGAAGACTGGATCATCCGCCAGGCCATCGCCTTGCTGGAACAACGCATCTTCAAGGCCGGCCCGATGCTGAACAGTCCCGCCGCCGTGCGCGACTACCTGCATCTGAAGCTGGTCGCGGAGCCCAACGAGGTCTTCGCCGTCGTGTTCCTCAACTCTCAGCACCAAGTCCTCGCCTACGAGCCGATGTTCAAGGGCACGGTCGATCAAACCTCGGTGTACCCGCGGGTGCTGGTGCAGCGCGCCCTGGCCCTCAACGCCTCGGCGGTCATCCTGGCCCACCAGCATCCATCTGGCATGACCGTGCCTTCGGCCGCCGATCAGGCGCTGACCGACCGGCTCAAAGCCGCCCTGGCGATAGTCGATGTCCGGGTGGTGGATTACTTCATCGTCGGCAAGGGCACGCCGTACTCCTTCGCCGAATCCGGCCTGCTGTAGCGCCGCTGACCGCCTGGTCCCCGCGGGAGCCTCGGCTGCCGCTTTTCTTTCGCCTGTCTGCCCAAAGCGGAGCGCGCGCGGTGCGCATTCCTTGTCGCGGTTGGACTGCCTTCGGCGTTCGACTAGAGCCTTGCTCTCATTCCCAGGACGCCCGCCATGACGGCTCCCTTCTTGAAACCCATCCCGCGGCTGCGGTGTACGCGCATCGCCTGCGCGGGAGGGCTGCTGCTGTGCCTGCTCGGCCAGGACGCATCCGCAGCCGACGTGCTGGTCGTGACCGACAGCCGCCATCCCGTGCAGTCCGCATCCGGCGCGCGCGTGATCGAGCTGGATCTGCCCGAGCGCATCGAGGCCGAACTGGCCGCGGGCCTGCCTGCCGATCCGGGCCGCGCGGCCGCGCTCGTGCAGCAACGCCTGCGCGATGGCAGCCAGGCACTACAGCGCCGCATCGGCAGCGCCTACCAGGGCGTCGCCGATGCCTGGGGCTTGGGGCTGGCCAAGGTGCCTGCCGTGGTGGTCGATCGCCGCTACGTGGTCTACGGCGAGCCCGATGTCGCGCGCGCCGTGGCACGCATCGAATCACATCGGAGGGCACAGCCATGAACCGCCTGCTGTCGGCGTCGTCGCGCCGGGCCCGCCTTGCCATCGCTTCGGTGCTGCTCGGCGGCGCCGCTTCGAGCTTCGCGCTGAACACGGCTACCATCGTGTCCTCGGCCCTGTCGCCCGACTGCCTGGAATATCGCGTCGTCGGCATCTGCTACTGGCTGTTCTGCACCTGGACGGGCTGCACGGTGCGCACCTCGGTGAAGGTGCGCCACTACATTCCCGACGCGGTGGTGTCGAGCTACAGCAACACCGGCGAGAACCCGTGGATCGAGGTGCGCGCCATGAGCATGCCCAATCCCACGGCGCAGGCCGGCGGCGACGGGACGACGAACCACGACAACGAGAACAACCTGGCGAAGTTCAAGAACGCCGACGTGATCGGGCATCCCGGCGGTTCGGTGTTCAGCCAGTTCGCCAGCGCGTCCGGCTACGCCTGCCAGGGCGCAGGCACGGCCTTCATGCCGTACCTGCTGAGCACCCTCGACACGCTGGCCTGGCGCTACAACGTCCCGGAGATGGTGTACCCCGAGGCGGTGATCCCCGGCATGCGCGAGATCGGCGGCCGCACGACGCTCAACCTGTGGGGCAACGTCTATCCGCGCGGCGGCTTCCTGCATCAGACCGACGACTACAAGAGCGGCGCCGTCGTCGCGCAGCGCGCGGGCGATGTCGTCACGCGGCGCATGCAGCCGCACGTCTACCAGCCGCTGCTCGCGAGTTCGAGCGACGGCTATTGGCCGGCCGGCGCCCTGGTGGAGAGCGATGCCTCCACCGGCAAGTGGCAGGAGCTGACGCCGACCCTCTCCAACTCCTGCGCCGTGTTCCCCCACTCCAACACGCGCGTGCAGGCCCAGCAAGGCGACTACGCCTGGGCGCTGTGGCGGCCCTATGCCTGCTGCCAGCGCCGCGGGCAGGTCTTCCTCGGCAGCGTCGATTTCCTCTGAGGTATTCCGATGAAAGCGTCTCTCTCCCGTTTCGCACAGCGCGCCAGGCCCTACGCGCTCAGCATCGCGCTCGCCTGCGCCGTCACGGCCGCAGCCGGCGTCGCGTGGGCGCAGACCCGCATCAGCCCCACCGGCGTCGGCGTGAGCGGCAGCGTCATCGGCGACGACGTGCTCTACAGCATCGGCGGCGGCCGGGCCGTGTCCATGGGCGGCGCCGGGAACATGCAGAGCATCGGCGTGGGCATCGGCTGGAACAGCAACCTGATCTGCGGAAACATGAGCATCACGACGACGCTGCAGAACCAGTTGAACGGCCTCACCAATGGCTTTCAGCAGATCATGTCCTCGGTGATCCAGAGCGCCACCAGCGCCGTGGCGTCGCTGCCGGCCCTGATCATCCAGCGCGCCGATCCGGGCCTCTACAACCTGCTGACCAACGGCGTGCTGCAGGCTCGGCTCGATTTCGACCGCAGCAAGTTGACGTGCAAGGCGATGGCCAACCGGATGGCGGACATGGCCGGCGGCCAGGCCGGGTGGGATCAGCTCGCCGAAGGTTTCGCGCTGCGCGATGCGGTGAGCAGCACCGATGCGGTGTCCGCCGTCGAGCAGGCCGAATCGAACAAGGGCAACAACGGCGTGCCCTGGGTGGGCGGCGGCAACGCGGGCGGCTCGGGCCAGGGTTCCATCAAGGTGGTCGGCGACGTGACCCGTGCCGGCTACAACCTGCTCAACAGCCGCGGCGTCAGCGACACCTCATCCATCCCGCGCGCGTCCTGCGGCAACCGGCTGACCTGCCAAACTTGGTCCTCGCCGCAGGCCGCAGCGGACTTCGCAACCCGCGTGCTCGGCGAGCGCGAGCAACGCACCTGCGAGACCTGCACCAAGACGCAGACCACGCCTGGCGTCGGCCTGACGCCGGTGATCCAGGAAGAGTACGAGACCAAGCTGCAGGCACTGCAGGGCCTCGTGACGGGCTCGACGCCGATGACGGTGGCAAACCTCGAAGCCGCCGGCAGCAACTCGCTGCCGATCACGCGCGGCGTGATCGAGGCGCTGCGCGACGAGCCCGATCAAGACCTGCTCGGCAAGCGCCTGGCGTCCGAAGCCGCGCTGTCGAGCGTGCTGGAGAAGGCCCTGCTGTTGCAGCGCACGCTGCTGACCGGCAAGAAGGAGCCGAACGTCGCCGCCAACGAGCTGGCCGTGAAGGCGGTCGATCAGGAGAACAACGCGCTGGAGCAGGAGATCAACAACCTCAAGACCGAGCTGGAGCTGCGGCGCACGCTGGCCGGCAATTCGGCGATGGCGATCGTGCAGCGCCACGGCACCCGCGCCGCGGGCTCGCGCGGCATCTTCGAGGGCGACACGACGCGCGACCGGCTCAAGGAAGTGCAGAAGCCGCGGAGCGGGCCATGACCAGCCGGGCCTGGCTGCGGCCGGCACGGCTGCTCGGCCGCCGCGTCGGCATCGTGCTGCTGTGGGTGCTGCTGGTGGCGGGCATCGCGGTCGGCGTGAACGTCGTCGGCCTCCACATCGTCGGCAGCATCGACGGCTGGGAGCAGTGGCTGCGCGAGCACTCGGGCCACTTCCTCGTCTGGCGGCTGCTGCTCTACGCGGCGACGGCCTACGGCTGGTGGTGGATGCGTCGGCGCCTGCGCGAACGCGAGCCATTGGCCGAGACCCATCAGCGCCTGCTGCGCGCCGAGATCGCGGCCGTCGCCACCCTCGTGCTGCTCGAAGGCAGCCAGCTACTGCGCAATGGCTGAGCCCTGGAGAACGCCATGACGCTCAACACAACGGACTACCTGGAGTATTACCTGACCCTGGTCGGGTGGATCGTCAGCAACGGCATCTGGAACATCCTCGTGGCCAGCGGCGTATTCGCGCTGCCCTTCGTGGTCATGGTGGTGCAGGAATGGCTGCGCGCGCGGGCCGAGGGTGCGGACGAGGGCAACAAGGGGGTGCTGTCATCGATGCGCATCGAGAACCGCGTGTGGGTGGCGATCGTCGTCATCCTGTTCGCCGGCATCCCCTTCATTCCGGTCGACCTCAGCACCATCAAGTTCGACACGACGCGCTCCGCGCAATGCCAGGTCAGCGTCCCGCAGCCCACCGACACGGGCTGGTCGAACGCCTACACCACGCTCAACAACCAGAGCGCGCTGGTGCCGGTGTGGTGGTTCTTCATGCACGCCATCTCGAAGGCGGTGACGGGCGGCGCGGTGGCGGCCATCCCCTGCGGAACGGATCTGCGTCAGATGCGCATGGACGTGGATGCCACGCGCATCGATGACCCGGTGCTGGCCCAGGAGGTCGGCGACTTCGTGCATGACTGCTACGGCCCCTCGCGCGCCAAGCTGTTCATGTCTCGGCCCACGCTCTCCGACGAGCAGATGAATGACGTGACCTGGATCGGTTCGAGCTACTTCCTGAACAACGCGGGCTTCTACGACACCTACCACTCGAACACGCCACGCACGGCCTGGCCCTACGACGCGACGCGCGATGCGGGGCTGGCCCAGGTGGATAGCGGCGGGGGCTACCCCACGTGCCGGCAGTGGTGGTCGGACGGCGGCAGCGGCCTGCGCGCGCGCCTGCTGGCCCAGGTCGATCCCGACCTGCTGACGCGCATCGGCCGCTGGGCGGGCTTCCTGTCGCAGAGCGAGGTGAACGACTCGGTGATCCGCGCCGTGGTCTCGCCGCGGCAGCAGAAGATGAACCAGGGCTCGGTCTACACCGACTACGGCGGCCAGATCGAGAAGACGCTGCCCAACGTCGTGACGCGCGGCGCCGGCGACCTGGGGCTGACCATGGGCTCGCTGGGCTTCTTTCCGGCGATGGACGTGGTACGCCAGGCGCTGCCGATGGTGCTGTCGCTGCTCAAGATGGCGCTGGTGATCTGCATCCCGCTGGTGCTGGTCTTCGGCACCTACGAGCTGAAGGCGCTGGTCGCGGTGAGCTGCGTGCAGTTCGCGCTGTTCTTCGTGGACTTCTGGTTCCAGCTCGCGCGCTGGCTGGACAGCACGATCCTCGACGCGCTCTACGGCTGGGGGTTCGGCGCGAACCGGCCGCACAGCAACTTCGATCCGCTGATCGGCCTGAACAACGCCTTCGGCGACATGCTGCTGAACTTCGTCATGGCGACGATGTTCATCGTGCTGCCTACCTTCTGGGTGGCTGCGCTGGGCTGGGTAGGCGTGCGCGCGGGAACGGCAATTCAAGGGCTGGCGGCAGGAACCAGGGATGCCCAAGCTGCTGGCGGCAGGGGTGCGGGTGTCGCTATGAAAGCAGCGAAGTAACGCCTCTAGGCTTGCTCGTCTTCTGGATCGTGGGGGTCGATCCGGTAATCGTCATGGGTGTAGAGGCCGTACCCGGCAGGGCCGTATCGCCATTCCGGCTTGTGTTCCTCGTCGTAGCTCCCATCGTCGTTGCGGACTACCCAGGCGCCGACCAGCGCGAACGCAAGCAGCAGTGCCAGCCAGAACGCGGTGTAGAGCAGGACACCGATCGCAGCGAGCTTGACGGCCAGCAGCGCGGCCTTGGCAATGCCAGGCGCCCATCCCTGCGCGAGCAGCCAGCCCTGCGCCCGCCGATCCAGACGCGCGCAGCCTCTCCACGCCCGGCCCAGTGTCCGGCCGAGGCGTTCTGCGAAGGTGGTCTGTGCGGCGGTCTTCATGGTGGCTACCTCATGTTCATCCTGTCGTGTGGCTGTGATCCCTGTCCGTGTCGCGATTGAAACCTGTGCTGTTCTTCAACCGCGGTCTAGTCCTTGTCTGCTGCGCGCCAGTCGGCCTGGCTTGCGGCCACCAGCGCCGCCCAATCGTCCGGCGGGTTGCCGCGTCCCAACATCTTCTCGAACACCGCATAGGGGTCGGACTTGCTGCCCGACGACCGCAAGGTCTGCTCGTCGTTGACCCAGGCGAACACGATCGCCTTGGCCTTGGAGTCGAAGCGGAAGAACAGCCGGAACCGCCTCCCGATCTTTGCGCGCCGCCAGTGCCGGTAGGCCGGCCCCAAGGTGTTGCCCTGGCGGAATTCGTCGCGCGCAGGATCGCTCGGCACGACATCCATGATCAACTGGCTCAACGCCCGGAACAGCTTGACGTTGGCGTTGCTCTCGAACCCCTGCGGGTCGTTCTGTTCGGCCCGTTCCGCGGCCGCGTGCAGCTTGCGCAACTGCTCGATCACGCCCTCGTGGAACAGGAGCGTCCAACCGTGCCGCTGCATCAGAGCGCCACTTCGCCTTCGATGTCTTCATCGAGGTTCACCGCGTGGTGCGCGTTGGCCAGCATGGCCCGCGCCAGATCGTCCGGCAGGGACTGGACGTGCCGCCCGGCCCGGATGTCCGCTTCCAGCAGCCCCAGGAAGGCGCCGATGGCCGGGTCTTCATGGTCGGCGTCGGCGCGGGTCACGACGACTTCGCCGCCGCGCAGGTCGAACGCCACCTTGCCGCCGGTGTCCACGCCCAGCGCTTGCCGGATGGACTTGGGCAGCGTGATCTGACCCTTGGAGGTCAGCGTCGCGACTTCGTGGATTTCGGGCATGGCGGCACTCCTGATGGCAATGCCTGGATGGTAAGGAAATTTCCTTACCTTGTCAATCTGGGTGTGCATGGTGCTCCGTCCGGTCGATGAAACGGCTCCATCGTAGGGGCGGCACAGCCAGCCTTCCCGCATCAATCCGACTTGGGCCAAACCCGCATTGGTTGTGGTTCGGCAGGCGTCGTTGCCCTATATCCAAAGGTTTCCGTAAAGGCCAAAGGGCTGGGGAAGGGGCAAGGGAATGGGGCCAAGGGGAAAGGCCCTACCCGAAAAGGCCAAAAGGCTCTCCCGACCGGCCCGCCGTCTGGGGTTCGCCATGCTCTCGCTGTTCCAACGCAAACGGGTGCCACCTGCCGCCAGTGCGCCACCGCCCAAACCTCCCGCCGAGCCCGGCAAAGGGCTGATGCGGCCGGAGCCGGCCGCATCGCTGCTGGCGACGCCGCGCCGGCAGAAGCTGCTGGAACACATCTGGCAGCGCACCTCGCTGTCGCGCCGGCAGTTCGCCACGCTGTACCTCGCCCCGCTGGAACGCTACGCCGAGCTGGTCCAGCAATTCCCCGCGTCGGAGGCCCATCACCACGCCTATCCGGGCGGCATGCTGGACCACGGCCTGGAGATCGTCGCCTACGCGCTCAAGCTGCGGCAGTCGCATCTGCTGCCCGCCGGCGCCACGCCGGAGGCGCAAGCCGCCCAGGCCGAGGCCTGGACCGCAGGCACCGCCTATGCTGCGCTGCTGCACGACATCGGCAAGATCGCGGTCGACCTGCACGTCGAGTACGCGGACGGCACGGTCTGGCATCCCTGGCACGGCCCGCTGCGGCGGCCGTACCGCTTCCGCTACCGCAGGGAGCGCGAATACCGGCTGCACAGCGCCGCCACCGGGCTGCTCTACGCCCGGCTGCTCGATCCGGGCATCTTCGACTGGCTCGCCGACTACCCCGACCTGTGGGCCGCGCTGCTGTACGTCCTGGCCGGCCAGTACGAGCACGCCGGCATGCTCGGCGAACTGGTCGTGCAGGCGGACCAGGCATCCGTCGCCCAGGAACTCGGCGGCGATCCGAGCAAGGCCCTGGCAGCGCCCCGGCACGCACTGCAGCGCAAGCTGCTCGATGGCCTGCGCTACCTCCTGAAGGAAGAATTCAAGCTGAACCAGCCCCAGGCCTCGGATGGCTGGCTGACCCAGGACGCGCTCTGGCTGGTGAGCAAGACCGTCTCGGACAAGCTGCGCGCGCATCTGCTGTCGCAGGGCATCGACGGCATCCCGGCCAGCAACACGGCGGTGTTCAACGTGCTGCAGGATCACGGCATCGCCTTGGCCACACCGGACGGCAAGGCGATCTGGAAGGCCACCGTCACCAGCGATGCCGGCTGGTCGCACAGCTTCACCTTCCTGAAACTGTCTCCGGCCATGGTCTGGGATGCGGCCGACCGGCCGGCGCCGTTCGCGGGTCGCGTGCAGGCCGACGAGGAACAAGGGGCGCCGACACCGCAGGCACCGGCATCCGAAGCGCCAGGCTTGGAAAGCGCCGATACGGCGCCACCAAGCATCGCGCCGACCGTCCCTATGCCCACCGACAACGGCGTGGCTGCGCTGCTCGATCTGCTGAGTGACACGGCCCCACCCGTAGCGCCGGAGGCCCCGAGCGAACCCGAGCCTGCCTCGCCACCGGCGCCTACGGTGCTGCCGCAGATAAGCCTCGCGCCATTTCAGGATCGGCCGGAGCCATCCGGCGAGCATTTCATGGCCTGGCTGCGTCAGGGCATCCAGACGCACAAGCTCATCATCAACGACGCCAAAGCCTTGGTGCACAGCGTCGCCGGAACGGCCTACCTGGTGAGCCCCGGCGTCTTCCAGCGCTATGCGCAGGAACATCTGCAAATCGCCGCACTGGCGAAACCGGAGAACCTGGAGGGATGGCAGTGGGTGCAGAAGCGTTTCGAGAAGCTAGGCCTGCACCGCAAGCAAGCCAGCGGGCTGAATATCTGGACCTGCGAAGTCACGGGGCCGCGCAAATCCAGGCGACTGCACGGCTACCTGCTGAGCGCTCCCGAAGCGCTGTTCCAGGAAATGCCTCCGGACAATCCATACCTGCGCCTCCTCACCGAGGCCGTAAAGCGCGAAAATTCAGCCGCCGGTAATAAGAACGACAACGAACAGGGGTAGACAAGGAGCCACGGCGCGGGCCGGCTTCAGTCCGCTGATTTAGGCGGAGCCGTCTCTGCCAGCTTGGCTTCAGTCAGCGCCATCAAGTGGGCAGAACTGCATTTCAGCGCACGGGCGATTTTGAGAATGAGGGGGAGCGTGGGGACATGCTCGCCACGCTCGATCTTTCCCATGTGCGAACGCTCGATTCCTGACAGATGAGCCAGCGTTTCCTGGGCGATGCCTTGACTGGTTCTTTCTTCGCGCACGGAGGCCCCAAACGCGATGGCTGGTTCCGCTTCGTAGGTTGTTGTCCCGGTGGGCCGGCCTCTTTGAATCGAACGCTTTTGCATTGCCAAAAGCGTCGAGGATTGACACGATATAAACCACGTTAAACTTAACTCAATAGAAGCGACTTCATCGGTCGCCGCGAGTTCACTGCCTGGAGGAACTGGACGTGAAATCGAGCGATGCCTCCACTGAAATCCGGGTGGCTGTGCTCGGCGAGTGGGTGCCTTCACCGCTTGCCGACTTGCTGGCGTTGCAGCGCGCCGAAGAGCCAGAGACCGCCACCGCCTTGATCGGATGCAGTTCCACAGCGCAGGCGCAGGAACTGCCGCACGATAACTTTGACTTGGCCCTGTCCACAGCCGCCTGGGAGTGGCCAGGCTGGGTGTGCGAGCCGTTGTGGCATGACACGCTGGCAGTCGCCGTCGCCAAGCGCTCGCACCTGCTGTCCTACCGTGAAGTGCCTCGCCAAGAGCTGCTCAAGCAGCCGTTGATCTGCGCGCAGTCAACGGCCGACGAGCCGTGGCGCGCGGTGGCGCATGGCCTGGTCGAGGATGCACCGCAGGGCCATGAGCAGACCGTCAGCACCTTCGACATGGCGATGACGCTCGTCTCCGCGGGCTACGGCATTGCCGTCGCACCCGCCGCGAGACTGACCTGCTACCTGCGTCGCGGCATCGCCGCGCGGCCATTGGCTGGCGCACCCATCATCGTGATGGCCTACCTGCTTCGCCCGTCCTCGTCCTTGACCGAGCCCCAGGAAAGATTCGCCCGCCGCGCGCGCTCCGTGTCCTGAGACAGGGGCGCGCACTGCTGGGCGCTGGCGCGCTACGCAAACGCCACCTGCTGCGGGGACCACTCGCTTTCCTTCACCGTCGTGCTCACCGCCATGATGATCTTGTCGAGATTTGTGGCACTGACGCTTTCCAGAGCCGAGCCGCCGCGCAGCTTCGCGCGCGGCTGCAGGAGCGCGTTGTAGATCTGCCAAGGGTCGGCGCCCCTGGTCAGCTTGAGGACCGCCTGGATCAGCGCGTGCTTGACCGGATCGAGATGCCAATCCGGCACGCGCTGACCACGGTTGCCCAGGTTCAGCGCCAGCAGGTTGCCGGCCTTGATCTCGTAGCTGATCCACCGGCGGGACTTGCCCGCCATCTTCGCGTACTCGGCGACTGGCAGGTTGTGTGGTGCCTCGAAGACATCGACCAGTTCCATCCGCTGGCGCTGTATGTCGGACAGCGGTTCCTCCATGACGGAACGCGGCAACGGCACTGCGGGCAGCCGATGCGTCTCGGCTGACACCAGTGGCATCGCGTCTCCCGGCCTGGTCACGATCAGGAGCGGCGCCGACGCGGCCGCTGGTTTGGGTGGCGCACTCGCGGCTTCCTCATCCGAGAGGACGGGCACGCCCTCCAAATGAATGGTGAGCGGCATGCTCGCTGCCTCGACCATGTTCTGCTCGAAGAGATCGAGCCGGTCGGCCCAATCCTGCATCATCCGCCGCCGCTGCTCGACGTACTCGGCGTGGTTGTAGGTGGCACTGACCTTGTTGGGATCGACGTGCGAGAGTTGCGCGTCCACCCACACCTTCGGGTAGCCGATCTCGTTGAGCGCGGTGGACATCGTGCCCCGGATGCCGTGCCCGGTCAGCAGGTCGCGATAGCCCATGCGCTTGAGCGCGCCGTTGAGCGTGTTCTCGCTCATGCGCTTCTTCAACTCGCTGTCGTGGCGGAACAGATAGTGCTGGGCCGGTTTGAGCTGTTCGAGCAGGTGCCGGACGATCTCGATGGCCTGCACCGACAGCGGCACGATGTAGGGTGGAATGTCCTTGGGCAACTGGCGCTTCCTGCGCATGTCCACCTGGAGCTGCTTCACGACCTCGGGCGGGATGATCCAGAGGCCCCGATCGAGGTCGAACTGATCCGGCGTCGCCAGGCGCAGCTCGCCCGTGCGCACGCCGGTGAATAGCAGCAGCCGCAGACCGAGCTGGGTCTGCAGCCGGCCACGATACTTGCGCAGGCGCTGCAACAGCTTCGGCAACTCGGCCATGCGCAGGAACGGGTTGTGGTTCACCGGGGGCAGCGGCAGCGCCACCACGTCGAGGTCGGAAGCCGGGTTCTGCTCCAGGCCCGGCACGACCACCAGCGCGTAGCGGAACATCTGGTTGAACCACGTCCTGACTTTCTCGGCGACGGAGAGCGCCTTGCGCCGCTCGATCCTGGCGATCACTTCCAGCAGGTCAGGGCGTTTGATGTCGTAGATCGAGCGCTTGCCCAGCAAGGGCAGCACATCCTTGGCGAAGACGCGAGGGAGGATCGAGAGGGTGGTCTGCCGGCCCTTCTTGAGGCCGCGTTCGCGGTGGGCAAGCCACTTCTTGTAGATCGCCTCGAAGGTGTTTTCACCGGCGAGTTTGACCGCGGCGCGCTTTTGCTTGCGGTGAAGGCGCGGGTTGATGTCCTTGGCCACCAAGGCGCGCGCCTCGTCACGCAGGGCGCGTGCCTCACGAAGGGACACCTCGGGATAGGTGCCCAGCGACATGCGCTTGGGCTCCTTCATCCAGTAGTAACGGAAGTGCCAGCTCTTGCTGCCCGTGGCCGTCACGGCCAGGGAGAGACCATCGATGTCTGGAAGTGTGTAGGCCTTGCCGGTGGCTTTGGCTTGGCGGACCACCAAGTCTGAGAGTGCCATGCTCTAGCTCCTGAACATGAGTCAGGAACCAGATGCTTAACCCATCGACCTCAGCGCCCTAGCAACAATCCGGAAGCCGTCGTGCCCGCAAAAATGGACACAAAAATGGACATAAACGTCGTGGCTTCAGGTGGATTTCCGTGGAGCCCACTGGAACATCGAGGTGTCGAAAACTCAACCAGAATCAACGACTTACGATGCCTCTTGGACTTCCTCAGAATTCCCTGGAACGATGCAGTGGAGCGGGCGATGGGAATCGAACCCACGTCATCAGCTTGGGAAGCTGAGGTAATGGCCATTATACGACGCCCGCAGAACGGGTGATTGTACAGGGTTTGGCCGTGATGTTACAAGTGATGTGTTGGAGCAGCCGGCAAACGGGCTTCGGGCTCGGGGTGCACGCAGCCGCTCGATGCGCCGGCTACGCGCCCGCAAGTCGGCAGTAACGAGAGCGGCGCTGCGGTGCCGAGGCCCGACTACAAACGCGATGGCGGCGCGCTTACACGCCACCCAATGTCGAAAATAGACGAGTCGGTGTCGGAAGCATGCAAGCCGGGGTAAGGCTTTCGAACTAACGTGACAGACCTCTCACACGATCGTCAGTCTGGAGCCGACATGTCCGATTTCATTACCGTTCTGCGCAAAACCTGCCCGACGCCTGTCCTTGACGCGACCAAGTGGAAGCGCATTGGCGGCGATCCGCACACCGTGAACCTCAACGCGTACGTCTCGAAGGACGGCAGCAAGATCATGGGTACCTGGATCTGCACGCCGGGCAAGTTCGAGGTGAACTACGAAAAATGGGAGTACTGCCACTTCCTCGATGGCTACTGCATCATCACGCCGGAAGGCGAGGAGCCGCAGCACTTGAAAGCTGGCGACGTGTTCGTGATCGAACCCGGCATGAAGGGCACGTGGGAAGTGGTGGAGACGGTGCGCAAGTACTTCGTCTTTGCCTGACGGGTCGGTCGATTCGACTCAACCCACGCGCCACACATCTTCCCGGTTCCCGAAGCCGGGACGGCAACCGAGGATTCCGGCTCGACCCAACTCGACTCGGTTCGGAAGCGGTGCGCCGAGCCCGGTCACAGGCTCGGCGCGCGCACCCGCGCCCGCTATCCGACCGCAACCCGTGACGAATGCGACGCCGGGTTGTGCGCTGACGACGACACGATACGCTCGTCGCCGGCCCTGCACGCCGTCGCGCAAACCCCTAAGATGCAGCGATCCGCCCATCGTTTCCGCTGCAGCGCATGAACCTTCCGCCTGCCCCGGACGCCGGACGCCCCACCGGAGCCCTGACCATGCGCATCACCGCGATCCACGAACGTGCGATTCCCGTGTCCCGCTATGCCGATCCCGCGATTCCGTCCGGCGGCCTGACGACAAGTGTCGTCGCGGTCGTCACCGACGTCGTGCGCGACGGCCGCCCGGTGACGGGCTACGGCTACGCGTCGATCGGCCGTTTCGCGCAGGGCGGCCTGATCCGCGAACGGTTCGCGCCGCGTCTGCTCGCCGCCGCCGACACGCTCGCCGACGAAGCCGGCACGAACCTCGACCCGTTCCGCGCGTGGCGCGCGATGATGGCCGGCGAGAAGCCGGGCGGGCACGGCGAACGCTGCGTTGCGGTCGGCACGCTCGACATGGCGATTTGGGACGCCGCCGCGAAGATCGCCGACCTGCCGCTGCATCGCTTGCTCGCCGAGCGCCTCCAACGCACGGCAGCACCACGCGTGCGCGTGTACGCGGGTGGCGGCTACCGCTACCCGCATGACGACCTCGCGCGCCTGTCGGACGAGATGCGCCGGATCGTCGATCTCGGCTACACGCACGCGAAGATCAAGATCGGCGGTGCGGATTTCGATCAGGACCGGCGCCGCATCGATGCCGCGGCCGCGCAGCTGGCCGGCCCTTCGCATCTCGCGGTCGATGCGATGAACACGTACGACGCAACGACCGCCTTCGAGGCGGCCGACATGCTTGCGCCGTTCGATCTGTGGTGGTTCGAGGACATCTGCGACCCGCTCGATCTGCCGCTTCAGGCAGACGTTGCCGCGCGCTACGCACCGCCGATCGCGGCGGGCGAAGCGCTGTTCTCGCTCGCGGAAGCAAAGCTGCTTGACCGTTACGGCCGCTTGCGCAACGACCGCGACGTACTGGTGTTCGATCCGGTGCACAGCTACGGGCTGCCGGGCTATCTGCAGATCGTCGATCACTTCGTGTCGCGCGGCTGGCGGCGTGACGCGTTCTGGCCGCACGGCGGCCATCTGTTCTCGCTGCACGTCGTCGCGGCGCTCGGGCTCGGCGGCGCGGAAGTCAGCCCGTTCGCATTCGAACCCTTCAGCGGACTCGCCGATGGCGAAATCGTCGACGCGGGATACGCGCGCGTGCCGCAGGCGCCCGGTATCGGATTCGAGCTGCATGCCCGCGCGCACGACGCGTTCCGCGCGATATCGGTATCGGGCCGCTGACGCCTAAAGCGCGTCGATCGCGAAACGCGCCGCGAAGCTGAGCATCATCACCGCGACGAAGCCATCAAGCACGCGCCACGCGAGCGTACGGGCGAACCACGCACGGCACGCGCGTGCGCCATGGACGAGCATCAGGAACCACGCCAGCGACGCAGTCATCGCGCCGATCGCAAACGGCGCGCGGGCAGACGGCGCGTGGCTCACGATCACGGTCCCGAGCAGCAGCACCGTATCGATCCATGCATACGGATTGAGGAGCGAAACCGCGGCGGTCGCGAGCAGCGTGCGCGACCGCGTGGGTTCGCTAGCGCCGAGCGCAGCGCGAGCAGGCCGTAGCCGGCGAGATACGCGATACCGGCCCACAGCGCGGCCGCCACCACGGCGGCATGGCGCGACAGCAATGCCGACAGCCCGTGCGCGCCGAGCACGATCAGCAATGCGTCGCTGCCTGCGCAGACGAGCGCGATGGAGAGCAGGTGAGGGCTCGAAAGCGAGCGCTTGATGACGAAGGCGTCCTTGGGACCGACCGACGTGAACAGGCCGGCGCCAAGCAGCAGGCCTTCGAGGAAGGCGGAGGTGTCGAGCACGAGCGGGCCGACAACCTCTTAAGCTGAACCGGTGATGGTTAGGATGGAGCTACGTTAAGGGGTGCCGGCGGCCATTGTCAATGCCCCCCGGCCGCCCATTCCGGCCGCTGCCCGAGCGTATCGAACAGCCGGACGATTTCGGCCTTCACCTTCTGCACCGCGTTGCTGACCAGAGCGGTGTCGTGCCAGCACAGCGACAGGTCGCGCGCGAACAGCCGGTGCGCGACCGTCGACAGCTTGAGCTTGCGCTCCTCGATCTCGACGTGCGCGGCGGTCCACGGCAGGATCGTCACACCGAGCTGCGCCATCACGGCCGCGAACAGCAGCCCGGTCGAACTCGCCTCGAAGCTGATCTCGTACGACAGCCCGGCCTCGCGCATCGCCCAGTCGACGCGGTTGCGGATCGTGTTCGGCGCGCTCGGCAGCACGAGCGGCATCCGCGCGATCGCGTCGAGCGGCACGGGCGCGTCCGGCACCGGGAATCCGGGCCACGTGATCAGGTACAGCGTTTCCGTCAGCAGCCGGTGGATCGCGATCCCGCGCGTGTCGACCGCATCGACGACGATCGCGAGATCGAGCCGCGCGCGTTCGAGCAGCGTGTCGAGGTCGGCGCTCGGCGCTTCGATCAGCTCCAGCATGATGCCCGGATAGCGGTCGCGCACGGCGCGGGCGAGCGGAATGGCCAGCACGCGCGCGGTGCTCGACGGCATGCCGACGGTCACGCGGCCCTGCGGCGTGTCGGCGTCGCGGCGCAGCAGCTCGCGCGTGCCGTCGGCCTGGCGCAGCAACTCGAGCGCGTGCCGGTACAGCGTGCGGCCGGCGGCGGTCGGCGCGACGCCGCGCACGCTTCGTTCGAGCAGTTGCATCCCGAGATCCTGCTCGAGATTGCGCATCTGCTGGCTCACCGCCGGCTGCGCGACGTGCAGCGCCTCGCTCGCGTGCGTGACGTTGCCGCATTCGACGACCTTCACGAAATAGCGCAACTGTCTCAAGTCCATCGCCGCCGTCTCCCGATTCAAGCCCGAATCGTGCCCGATTCGAGCCATAAGCTAATCCGATCGAGCAAGATGAATATCATATTTTTCAGCGATCGATAGCGTTTCTATACTCGTCTCACAAAAGAGCCCGACTGCCGGCCATTCCGGACCGGACGCGGCGCAAGAGCCGGCCCCGCCGGCAAGGAGACGAAGATGTTCAAGGCGATCGACGCGCCGGCGGCCGGCGCGAAGCCGCGGCGCACGCCGCTCACGCGCGAGCAGGTCAAGGGCTTCTGGGCGGTGTACGCGGGCTGGGTGCTCGACGGCGTGGATTCGGTGATCTACGCGCTCGTGCTGATTCCCGCGCTGACGGAATTGCTGCCGGCGTCCGGCATCGCGGCGACGCCCGCGAACCTGGGGATGTACGGCTCGATCCTGTTCGCGCTGTTCCTGATCGGCTGGGGGCTGTCGTTCATCTGGGGGCCGCTCGCCGATCGCTTCGGCCGCGTGCGCACGCTCGCGGCGAGCATCTCGATGCGTTGGCCGGGCACCGTCCGCCGCCGGTCGTGATCCTGTCCAACGACGGCAGCGGCGACGTGTGGAGCGCGGGGCACGACCTGCGCGAACTGGCCGACGACCGCGATCCGCTCGCGTACGGCAAACCGCTCGAACGCGCGCTGCGGCGCGTGCGGACCTATCCGGGCGCGGTGATCGCGGCGGTGGCCGGATCGGCGTGGGGCGGGGCGGTCGATCTCGTGATGAGCTGCGATCTCGTCGTCGCGGCGCGCGACGCGCGTTTCGCGATGACGCCCGCGAACATCGGCCTGCCGTATTCGATGAGCGGCCTGCTGCGCTTCCACGACAACCTGCCGATCCATGTGCTCAAGGAGATGTTCTTCTGCGCGCAGCCGCTCGATGCGGAACGCGCCGCGCATCACGGGCTCGTGAACCGGCTGGCTGACGCGGGCGGGGTCGACGACGCGGCGCTCGACGTCGCGCGCACGATTGCCGCGAAGGCGCCGCTCGCGGTGCACGCGGTGAAGGAGCAGTTGCGCGTGCTGCAGGATGCACGGCCGTTGCCGGCCGACGCATTCGAACGAATCACCGAGCTGCGTCGTCTGGCGTGCGAAGGCGCGGATTTCGACGAAGGGTTGCGCGCGTTCGCGGAGCGGCGTGCGCCGGTGTTTCGTGGGGCCTAGACGATTACGCGACGGCCGGTGCAATGACGGCGGCGACGCGCTACACCCCGCCAAGCGTGTGCACACCCACGAGCAGCAGCGCGCCGACCGCGATCAGCAACAACGCATGAACGCGCGTGTAGATCACGCACAGCGTCGACGCAACCGCGATCGCGCGGGCGGCCCAGCCGCCGTCGAGCGCCTGCAGCAGCACCCATACCGACGCGAGGATCATGCCGGCCGCGACCGGGCGCAGGCCGGCTTCGAGCGCGATTTGCCAGCGTGCGCCTCGGTGTCGCCGCCATAGATGCGCGACACCATAGATCAGGAACGCGGTCGGGCCGAACAGCGCGAGCGTCGCGATCACCGCGCCCCAGAAACCGGCCACCTGCCAGCCGATCAGCGTCGCCAGCAGCGAGCCGGGGCCCGGCGCCATCCGCGCGATCGCGAAGTCGTTCACGAATTGCGTGGCGCTCATCCAGTGATGCACGTCGACGACCTGCCGCTGGATATCCGCGATGACCGCCTGCCCGCCGCCGATCGTCGCGATCGACAGCGGCGCGAACACGCCGAACAGTGCCGCGTAACGTGCGGACGCATTCATCGTGCGTCGCTCCCGACCGGCGCGGCGGCCGCACGGCGGTATTCGAGCGCGACGCTCAGCGTGCCGCCGATCAGCACGGTCCACACGAGCGGCCAGTGCAGCACCACGACGGACACGAAGGTGAGCGTCATCACCGCGAACGGCAGCGCACGGCGCGGCAGCCGGCGCACCGCGGTGATCGCCATCGAGATCGACAGCCCGATCGCCGCGGCCGCCGCGCCGGCGAGTGCGACATGCGTGAGCGGAAAGCGCGTGAGGGTCGAGAACGCGATGCCGAACAGCACGATCAGCACGGCCGGCGGCGCGATGATGCCGGTGAAGCCGGCCACCGCGCCGCGCCATCCGGCGAGCCGGTAGCCGATCCAGATCGCGAGGTTCTTCACGTTGACGCCCGGCAACGCCTGCGACAGCGCGAGGCCGTTGAGGAACGCCTCTTCGTCGAGCCAGCGCCGCTCGTGGACGAAGTCGCGCATCATCCGCCCGCTGAGCCCGCCGCCGAAGCTGGTCAGGCCGATCTGCGCGAACGCGATGAACAGCGCGAGGATGCCCGGCGGCGGTGCGTCGCCGGCGGGCGGTGCCTGAGGCGTCGTGATGGAGGGCGGGGGCATCGGGCGGCTAGCACGTGGCGATCGGGTGATCACCCATGTTAGCAAGCGGTGCCTGTCAGCACGCTGACATGGATTCGGCACGGGCGCGGTGCGGCCCGCAATCGATTCGGCGCGTACGAGCGCCCCGCGTGCTACGCGCGCACCACCGTCACGCCCGCGGCCTCGATCGGCTTCGTCAGCGCGGCGTCGGTTTCCTTCTCGACGACGATCGTCTGCGCCAGCGTGAGGTCACCGATCACGAACTGCGACGCCGCGCGCAGTTTCGACTGCGACGCGAGCACCACCGTCTCGGCCGCGCGTTCGGCCAGCGCGCGCTTGATCGCCGCTTCCTCGAAATCGCCGGTGCTCAGCCCCGCGACCGGATGGACGCCCGTGACGCCCATGAAGTACAGGTCCGCGTGAATGCGCGCGATGCTCTCCATCGCCGCCGCGCCGACCGCGACGATCGAGTGCTTGTAGAGCCGCCCGCCGATCAGGATCACGTCGATCGACGGATGCGAGGCCAGCGCGACCGCGACGCTCGGGCTGTGCGTGACGATCGTCGCGCGCAGGTCGGCCGGCAACTGCTCGACGAGCAGCGCGGAGGTCGTGCCGCCGTCGACGATCGCCACCTGGCCGGGCGCGATCATCTGCGCGGCGCGCCGCGCGATGCGCCGCTTCTCCGCGGATTCGAGCGCCTCGCGCTGCGCGAACGGCGCGATGGCAGGCGACGCCGGCAGCGCGCCGCCGTGCACGCGCTGCAGCAGCCCTTCGGCCGCGAGCTCGCGCAGATCGCGGCGCACCGTGTCTTCGGACACGCCGAATTGCACGCTCAGCTCGGCGGCCAGTACCTGGCCGTCGCGCGCGAGCGCATCGAGGATCGCCTTCTTGCGTTGCGTCGTCAGCATCGTGTTTGCACGAAAATTCTTGAAATTGCACGAAGCTGCACGTTACCATGGGCGCCGTCCTTTGTCGAACCGGAGGCTGCAATGGCTGCAACGCGGGAGCGGGTGCGCATCGTCGATACGACGGTGCTGTCCGACGACTGGTATGTGCTGCGGAAGGTGACGTTCGATTTCCTGCGCCGTGACGGAACGTGGCAGCGCCTGAGCCGCGAAACCTACGATCGCGGCAACGGCGCGACGATCCTGCTGCGCCATGCCGAGACCGGCGACGTGCTGCTGACGCGGCAGTTCCGGATGCCGGCGTTCGTGAGCGGGCACGACGGCATGCTGCTCGAGGCGGCGGCCGGCCTGCTCGACGATGACACGCCCGAGGCGCGCATTCGCGCGGAGGCCGAGGAAGAGACCGGCTATCGCGTGCGTGGCGTGCGCAAGGTGTTCGAAGCGTTCATGAGCCCGGGTTCCGTGACCGAGAAGCTGCATTTCTTCGTCGGCGAATACGATGCGTCGCTGCGCACGAGTGCCGGCGGCGGCATCGCGGAAGAGGGCGAAGATCTCGAAGTCGTCGAGATGCCGCTGCAGGCGGCGCTGGACGCGATCGAGCGCGGCGAGATCGTCGATGCGAAGACGATCATGCTGCTGCAATACGTCGCGCTGCGGGAAACCGCCGGCGTGCGCGCAGCATGACGCCGCGGCTCGTGCTGGTCGCCGGCCCCTATCGCAGCGGCACGGACGGCGACCCTGCCCGCATCGCCGCGAACCTGCACCGGCTGGAAGCGGCGGCGCTCGCCGTGTATCGCCGCGGGCACGTGCCGATGATCGGCGAATGGGTATCGTTGCCGCTCGCGGCCGCGGCCGGGTCGACGCAGGTGGGCGACGCCGTCAGCGAAACCTTCCTGTATCCGGCCGCGCACCGGCTGCTGCGACGTTGCGATGCGGTGCTGCGCATCGACGGCGCGTCGCGCGGGGCGGATGCGGATGTGGCGCTTGCGCGGCAACTCGGCAAGCCGGTCTATTTCGCGGTCGACGAGATCCCGGTTGCGCAGGACGATTCGGCTCACTGAGCAAGCGTGGGCGTGGGGTTGCGGCATCGCCGATGCGGCGCTTGCGGACGGCGCGCATTTGCATCGTCGGTAGCCGCGCGTGCAGCGTCATGCCGCGTTGCGTGGCCGATGCAGCGCAGCCCTCGAACCGGCGTATGATCGCGACGCCACTCGTGCAACGTTCGACGCCACTGCTTCTCCATCATGTCTTCTTCCGATCCCGCTGATTCCGCCGACTTCGTCGCCGCGCCGCTTCCGGCCGATCTCGTCGCGTCCGCCGTCGATGCACTCGCACGCGCCGACGCCTTGCTTGTTACGGCCGGCGCGGGCATCGGCGTCGATTCCGGGCTGCCTGACTTTCGCGGGACGGACGGCTTCTGGCGCGCGTATCCGGCGCTGCGCCACGAGCGTTTCGAATTCCACGAGATCGCGTCGCCGCACGCGTTTCGTGCGCGTGCGCCGCTCGCATGGGGCTTCTACGGGCACCGTCTCGCGCTGTACCGTGCGACGGTGCCGCACGCGGGCTTCGCGATCCTGCGCCGCTGGATCGACGCGATGCCGAACGGCGGCTTCGTGCTGACGAGCAACGTCGACGGCCAGTTCCAGAAGGCCGGATTCGATCCGGCGCGCATCGTCGAGATCCACGGCTCGATTCATGCGATGCAATGCCTGCGCTCGTGCACGGACGACACGTGGGACGCGGCGCCGTTCGTGCCGGTGGTCGACGAAGCGACGTGCCGCCTCGTGAGCGACATGCCGCGCTGCCCATACTGCGGCGGGCTCGCGCGGCCGAACATCCTGATGTTTGGTGACACCGGCTGGCTCGGTGCGCGCTATGACGCGCAAGAGCGCGCGCTCGAAGACTGGATCGCACAGGCCGGGCGCGTCGCCGTGGTCGAGATCGGCGCGGGCACCGCGATTCCGACCGTGCGTCTGCTGAGCGAACGGCTCGGCGCCGACGTGATCCGCATCAATGCGCGCGAGGCGCATGCGCGCCGGGCGGACGTGATCGGGCTGAAGGGCGGCGCGCTGGCGACGCTGAGCATGCTCGACGCGGCCTGGAAACGCGCATGAACGTGCGGGCGGGCCCGCGCACGGCCTGCGCGTTGCCGGCCGACATCGTTGCGTGGGCGCGCCGAATCCGCATACAGTTCGACCAGTGCCGCCGGTCCGCGCGCCGCGCGGTCCGGCAACAGGCAGGGTCCCGGGGTAACCGGGAGACGGCGGCTGAGCCGCGCTGCGTCATCGACCGGGAGTGCCCTTGTTCTATTCGATCGTCGCGATCTTCGTCGGCGCCGGGCTCGGCGCGTTGCTGCGCTGGTTCCTGAGCCTCGCGCTTAACGCCTTCTTTCCCGCGGTGCCGCTCGGCACCCTCGCGTCGAACCTGATCGGCGGCTACGTGATCGGCGTGGCCGCCGTCGTGTTCACGGTCCGCGTCGGGTTGCCACCCGAGTGGCGGCTGTTCGTGATCACGGGCTTTCTCGGCGGCCTCACGACGTTCTCGACCTATTCGGTCGAAGTAATGACGCACGCGCTCGAGGGCGAATTCGGATGGGCGTTGGCGGTGGCTGCCCTACACTTGACTGGATCGTTCGCGCTGACGGCGCTCGGCATGTGGACCGCGCGCGCGTGGCTCGCGGCGGCCTGAGCGGGGCCGCCATCGGAGGGGGCGATGGACAGGGTCTTTTTACGCTTCTATGTGCACGAGCGGCACCGGCTGCACCGCAAGCCGCTGTGGGAATGGCTGCTGGAAGAGGCGAACCGGATGGGCGTCGCGGGCGGTTCCGCGTTTCGCGCGATGGCCGGTTTCGGCCAGCATCGCGTGCTGCACGAGGATCGCTTCTTCGAACTGCAGGGTTCGCTCGCGATCGAGGTCGAATTCGTCGTCACCGAGGACGAAGCGCAGCGGCTGCTCGAGCGGCTGTCGCGCGAGAAAGTGCGGGTGTGCTACGCGATGATGCCGGCGCAGTTCGGCGTGATCGACACGCTTGGCGCACCGCCGGCGCAGGGGCCGGCGGCATAGGGCATCGCGCCGGTCAGATGCCGAACATCGTCAGCGACACGGCGGCGCGCGTGACGATCATCAGCAGTACCTGCACGATCACGAACAGCAGGATCGGCGACAGGTCGATGCCGCCGAGATTCGGGATCACGCGGCGCAGCGGGTTCAGGAACGGCGCGGTGAGCTGGTAGAGGATCGGCATCGCCGGCGAGCGCGGATTGAGCCACGACAGCAGCGCCATCAGGATCGTCATCCAGATCACGAGGTTGAGCGCCCACTTCACGACGGTGAGCAGCGCGACCACGACGAGCGTCGCGATCACGGCGGCCGGATCGAAGCCGGCCATCACGACCATCAGCACGACGTAGACGAGCGCGGTGAGCAGCGCGGCGACGACGCTGGCCCAGTCGATGCCGCGCACGCCCGCGATCACGCGACGCAGCGGCAGCACGAGCCAGTTGGTCGCCTGCAGCACGGCTTGCGTGACGGGGTTGTACGGCGGCACGCGAACGGCCTGCATCCAGACGCGCAGGATCAGCGCGGCGCCGAATAGCGTGAAGACGGTATTGAGCAGAAAACGGGCGATCTCGCCGAACATCGTTGGCATCCTTTTTATACAGTCAGTAGCGTGCGGCCGCCAACGCCGGTTGGCGGCGCATCGGCCGACACCTTATCACGCCTCGTCTCGCGACGGGGAGGGGGGCGCGGCCACGCGTGCGAGCGAGGTTTCGACGGCTTCGGCCAGCGCCGGCAACGACGCGGGCGGCGTCGCGCGCTTCGCCGCGAGCGCGACCGCGCGGCGCGTCAGCAGCGCGTACAGCGCCGCATGATCGCCGCCCCGTGCCTCGAGCAGCGCGAGCTGGCGCTCGACGATGCCCGTGTCGCCGCGCGATACCGGCCCGGCCAGCGCATTCGCGAGCCCCTTGTCGCGGGCGGTCTCGATCGTGCCGGCGAGCATCGGCAACAGCGCGCGCAGCGCGGCGTCCTCGTCGAAACCCAGGCCGCGCCACAGCTCGACCGCTTCCGACAGGCCGCACAGCGCGAAGCTCGCCGCGTAGTGCGCGGCCGCGTGATACAGCATCCGGCCGCCGGCCGGAATCGACAGCGGATGGCAGCCGAGTGCGGCGGCAAGTCGCAGCAGCGTCGCGTGCAGCGCACCGTCCGCTTCGATCGTGACCGAGCAGCCGTCGATGCGCGCGAGGTCGGCATCGGTGCCGCCGAACAGATAGAGCGGATGGAAGCCGCCGGTGGCCACGCCTTGCTGCTTCGCCGGATCGAGCAGCGCGACCGCCGACGCGCCGCTGCAATGGACGAGGGCCTGGCCGGCGGCGCGCGATGCGTCGAAGCGCAGCGCCGCAGCGCTCGACGCGAGGTGATCGTCGGGTGTCGTCACGAAGATCAGGTCGGCGGCGTCGACCACCTGCTGCGGGGTGTCGACCGCGCGGCAGCCGTCGATGCGTGCGGCGAGGCCGGTGGCCGACGCGGGCGTGCGGCTCGCGATCGCGACGACCGGGAAGCCGGCCTGCGCGAAACGCTGCGCAATACAGCGCGCGAGGCGGCCGGCGCCGATAAAGCCGAGGCGGGGGATGTCGGGAAGCGGCATGGCGGCGGATGTAAGCGAAAACGAAGCAACCGCCAGTATCGCAGGAATGACGGCGGTGTCGTGGAAGGCGCAGGGACGGATGCACGTATGAATTACCGGTATACGGTGCGATCCGTGTACGCGTCGAAGTTCGGCATCGCAGCCGAGTCATGATGGAGTATCGGACCCCAAACACCGTGCCTCGCATCCCGCTTGAAATGTCGGCATCTTGTCTCAAATTTGTAATCGTTCATTACGCAAGCGTGCCCGCTGCGCGCGGCCGATTCGGTAAGACTGACCGCCCATTTTGTTGCGACCCGACTCATCGGACGGAATCGCGCGACCTGCAAGGCTCGCCGCTCCGGCCGGACGCCGCGCCGCACGGCGGTGTCGGGCGCGTGCAATTGCAATTTGCAACAAATGCACGATACGCGCGGGGCGGGTTTTCGCTACATTGCTTGCATGCGACGTGCATGCCCGCCGTTGCCGACAGGAGCGCCTAACATACCGCTCCAGCAGGAGAATCGAAGTGAAAAAGCTCGTTCCGTTCATCGCCGCCGCCGCGCTGGGCCTGGGCGCCGCAAGCGCCGCGCAGGCTCACGTGTCGATCGGGGTCGGCATCGGTATCCCGGTCGCACCCGCGTATCCCGTCTATGCACCGCCGCCGCCCGTGTATTACGCGCCGCCGCCCCCGCCCGTCTATTACGCGCCGGCGCCGGCCTACTATGCGCCGCCGCCCGCGGTGGTCGTCGGGGGCTACTACGGTCGCCCGTACTGGCGCCATGGTTACGGCGGCTGGGGCCATCACGGCTACTGGCGTCGCTGATTCGTCCCGCGCGGCCTGACCGCGCGCGGCCAAACGGCGCAACGTCCCGCGAGGGGCGTTGCGCCGTTTTTCATTGGGGCCGCTGTTTGGCGCCGTGGCCGGCGCGGCAGCGCGACCGCGATTACGCCGCGTGCACGATCAGGTCGCGGTAGCCGCCGACGATCACGCTGTACGAGAAATACGCGAACAGCAGCGCCGACGCGATGTGGCACGCACGCATCAGGCCGGCGCCCGCGCGCTTGCGGCCCTGGCTCGCGAGCGTGCACATGAAGAGCGTCCACGCGAGGCCGCCGAGGAAGAAGCCCGACAGGAACACCGACGCCGTGGCCGGCGTGGTCGCACCGGCTTTCGCGATCAGCGCGCCGCCGACCGCGGCGAACCACAGGATCGCGCTCGGCGACGACATCGCGAGCAGCATCCCGCGCACGAAACTGCGCCGTGCGCTCGCCCGCGGCGGCGCTGCATCGTCCGCGTTGTCGTCGGCCGCCTTGGCGGGCGCCAGCGCTTCGCGCGCCATCTTCCACGTGAGGAACAGCAGCACCGCGCCGCCGCCGATCCACACGATCCAGCGCACGGGCTCGAACTGCAGCAGCACGGCCATTCCCGCGAGCGCGAGCGCCGCGTAGACGAGATCGCCGACGCACGACCCGACGCCGAGCCAGAAGCCCGGCCGGAAGCCGTGCGATAGCGTGAGCGACAGCATCGCGACGTTCACGAGGCCGATGTCGAGACACAACGATAGCGACAGAAAGAATCCGTCGGACAGCATGGAGGCGGGCGGAAAGCTCATCTTCTGGGTATTTGCGGCGATTGCGATTGCGATGCGCAGGCCGGCAGGCACCGGCCGCCTGGCGTCAGAGGCCGATCTCCTGCCACAGCCGGTCGACGCGCGCCTTGACGGCCGCGTCCATCTCGATCGGGCGGCCCCATTCGCGGCTGGTTTCGCCCGGCCACTTGTTGGTCGCGTCGAGCCCCATCTTCGAGCCGAGTCCGGCCACCGGCGACGCGAAGTCGAGATAGTCGATCGGCGTGCTGTCGACCATCACCGTGTCGCGCACGGGGTCGACGCGCGTCGTGATCGCCCAGATCACTTCCTTCCAGTCGCGGATGTTCACGTCCTCGTCGACGACCACGATGAACTTCGTATACATGAACTGCCGCAGGAAGCTCCACACGCCGAACATCACGCGCTTCGCGTGGCCCGCGTAGCTCTTCTTCATCTGGACGATGGCCATCCGGTAGCTGCAGCCTTCGGGCGGCAGGTAGAAATCGGTGATTTCCGTGAACTGCTTCTGCAGCAGCGGCACGAACACCTCGTTCAGTGCGACGCCGAGCACCGCGGGCTCGTCGGGCGGCTTGCCCGTGTAGGTCGAGTGGTAGATCGCGTCGCGGCGCATCGTGATGCGCTCGACGGTGAACACCGGAAACCACTCCTGCTCGTTGTAATAACCGGTGTGGTCGCCGTACGGCCCTTCGAGCGCGTGTTCGTACGCGGCCGCCGCGTTGCCTGCCGGTCGCGGCGGCGCGCCGGCCGGAGCGGGGGCAGGCGCGCCTTCCTGCGGATGAATGAAGCCTTCGAGCACGATCTCCGCGCGCGCGGGCACCTGCAGCGTGTCGACGCCGGGCGTCAGGCACTTCGCGAGTTCCGTGCGGCTGCCGCGCAGCAGGCCGGCGAACTGATACTCGGACAGCGAATCGGGCACGGGTGTCACCGCACCGAGCGTCGTGGCCGGGTCGGCGCCGAGCACGACCGCGACCGGATACGGCTTGCCGGGGTTCTGCAGCGCGAATTCGCGGAAATCCAGCGCGCCGCCGCGATGCGCGAGCCAGCGCATGATCAGCTTGTTGCGGCCGATCAGCTGCTGGCGGTAGATGCCGAGGTTCTGGCGCGACTTGTTCGGACCGCGCGTGACCGTCAGGCCCCACGTGACGAGCGGCCCCGCATCGCCGGGCCAGCAGGTCTGGATCGGCAGCTTGTTCAGGTCGACGTCGGCGCCCTCCCAGACGATCTCCTGGCACGGCGGCGACGACACCGACTTCGGCGCCATGTCCCACACCGCCTTCGCGAGCGACAGCAGCTTGCCGGCGTCCTTCAGGCTCTTCGGCGGATCGGGTTCCTTCAGCGCGGACAGCAGGCGTCCGAGATCGCGCAGCGAGCCGAGCGCGGCATCGTCGCCCGCATCGACGCCCATCCCGAGCGCGACGCGGCGCGGCGTGCCGAACAGGTTGCCGAGCACCGGAAATGCATTGCCGGGCGGCGCGTTGAACAGCAGCGCGGGACCGCCGGCGCGCAGCACGCGGTCGCACAGCTCGGTCATTTCGAGCACGGGCGACACGGATTGCGTGACGCGCCGCAGTTCGCCGAGCGCCTCGAGGCGCTGAATGAAATCGCGTAAGTCTTTGTATTTCATGAAGAAGGTCCGGGCCACCCGTATGAACGGGCAGCGATGGGCGGGGCAGCGGCCGGCTGCGACCCCGAATTGACCGACGATTTTACCCCGGGCAGCCATGCGGCCGCCCGCCGGAGAAAAAGTCGGTCTCGCGCAAACCCCCTACGGCACGGGGCTCGCGTTCTGAAGAGGGGTTTTAAATTACTTTTTGTTATAGATTTGAGTTTTTATAGTGTTGACGATCTATAAAACCCTGCTAGAATCCGCTCACATTGGCTGCAGGGTAAAAGGCTTCGAGCCGCCAATCACCGATCTTTGACGCAGCGCGTCACCGTCCGCCGAATCCTGCACGGCGTCTTCGACGGCTTATGTCGTAGTCCCAGCCAGCGCCACCAGACGCTGGTTTTTTGCGTGGGTGCCACCGCGTATGCCCGCCTCGCCCAATGTGCGAAGGCGCCGGCCCTCTTACACCGTGGCCTCGAACGGTACTTATACCGTTTCCCCGATGCTTGCGCGTCCCAACCAAGGCGTGCGGCGTCGTGATTCCGCGGCGCGTTTTCTGTCTCGCCATCGAGCTGAGCGAGCCGCACGAGTCATGTTCATGGGAGATGATCTGAATGAACGCTTGGTTATCGTGGCGTCCCACTGAGCAGCATGCGCAAATCGTGCGCAACTTGCTGCGTCGCGGGACGCGTGTCAGTCACCATCTATTCAGCGTTGTCGGCTGTTTCGCTGTCGCGGTTGCGCTTGCACTGTGGCTGCTGCCAACCGTCCGCGGCACGCTTGCCGCGAAGCTGATGCCGGTCGTATCCGCGGCCGTGCAGGCCGGTCCGGCCCGTCTGCTGTCCGGCCATCCGCTGCCGAACTTCGCGCCTGCCGGTGCGCAGCCGCAGCAGGAAGATAGTCCCGAAACGGATGCGCTGGCGGTCGGCCTCGATGTCGCGCCGGAAACCGCCGCCCAGGGCGCTCAAGGCGCGCAGGGCGATGCGTCCGATCCTGCCCGCACCGGCCCGTCGCCGGTCGCACTGGCCAAGCTGATTCCGATTCAGCGCGTGGCGGCCGATGCCCGCGACGACCGCGCGCTCGCGTCGAACCGCGAACAGGCGCTCGTTGCCACTTATCTGTCGCGCCGTTACCGCGTCGCGCAGGAGCCGCTCGGCCAACTCGTCAAGGCCGCGTTCCAGACCGGTCGTGACGTCGGCCTGGATCCGCTGCTGCTGCTGTCCGTGATGGCGATCGAATCGGGCTTCAACCCGTATGCCGAAAGCGGCGTCGGCGCGAAGGGGCTGATGCAGGTCATGTCGAAGGTCCATTCCGACAAGTTCGAGTATTTCGGCGGCACCGACACCGCGCTGCAGCCGCTCGCGAACCTGCAGGTCGGTGCACTGGTGCTGAAGGATTGCATTGCGCGCGGCGGCTCGCTCGCGAACGGCCTGCGCCTGTACAACGGCTCGACGAACCCCGACGACAACGGCTACGGCTCGAAGGTGATGGCCGAGCGCGGCCGCCTGCGCGACGTCGCGCGTGGCCGCAGCGTGCCGATCAATGCACCGCAGGCGCCCGCGCAACCCGCGAAGCCGATCGTCACCGCTGCTGCCGTGACGGCCTCGGCCGGCGGCGCGAAGCGCGTGCATGCGACGCTCGACGGCACGACCTCGGTGAAGGCGGCGCCGAAGGAGGCCGCGTCGCAGGACGACGCGAGCGTCGATACCGCGAAGCAGTCGCACGCCGATCATTCGGAGCTCGGCGCGTAACGTCGCAGGCGCCGCGCGGCTTCGGCCGGCACGACTGGGCATGAGAAAGGCACCCGCTTCGGGTGCCTTTTCTTTTTGCGGTGCGTGAAGCGCCCGATGCGCCGGGCGCGGTGTCAGTGCTGCCCGAACAGCGTCCCGAGCCGGTCGACCGCCTCTTCGAGCCGCGAGTAGGCGGTCGCATAGGACAGGCGGATATAGTCCCGCGGCGCATGGACACCGAAGTCCATGCCAGGCACCAGCACCACGCCAGCGTCGTGCAGCATCGCCTGCGTGAGCGCGGCGCTGTCGCCCGCCGCCGGGTGCGCGACGCCGCCGCAATGCGCATAGACGTAGAACGCGCCGTCCGGCATCACCGGCACGGTGAAGCCGAGCCGCTCCAGCGCCGGCGCGATGAAATCGCGGCGGCGCTTGAATTCGAGCCGGCGTGTTTCGTAGATGTCGAGCGTCGCGGGTTCGAAGCAGGCGAGCGCCGCATGTTGCGCGAGTGCGGACGGGCAGATGAACAGGTTCTGCGAGAGCTTCTCGAACGTGCCGACGAGCGCGGGCGGCACGACGAGCCAGCCGAGCCGCCAGCCCGTCATGCTGAAATACTTCGAGAAGCTGTTCACGGTGATCACGTCGTCGCCGAACGACAGTGCCGACACGGGCGCGACGTCGTAGCTGAGCCCCTGGTAGATCTCGTCGACGATCGTGAAGCCGCCGCGTGCGCGCACCGCTTCGACGATCCGCTTCAGTTCGTCCGGTTCGAGCGACGTGCCGGTCGGGTTCGACGGCGACGCGAGCAGCACGCCGCGCGTGCGCTCGTTCCAGCGTGTGCGGACATCGTTTTCGGTGAGCTGGAAGCGCGCGTCCGGGCCGCTCGGCACGAGCACCGGACGACCTTCGGCCGCCGCGACGAAGTGCCGGTTGCACGGGTACGACGGGTCGGGCATCAGCACTTCGTCGTCGCGGCCGACCAGCGCAAGGCACGCGAGCAGCAGCGCGGCCGATGCGCCGGCCGTGACGACGATCCGCTCCGGGCTGATCGTGAGGCCGTACGCGTGCGCATAGTGCGAGGCGATCGCCTCGCGCAGCGGCGCGATGCCGAGTGCGCTCGTGTACTGCGTGACGCCGCGGCGCAGCGCGGCCGCGGCGGCCTCGACAACTGGCTCCGGCGCGGTGAAATCCGGCTCGCCGATGCCCATGTGGATAACATCGCGCCCCAAGGACTCGAGACGCTGTGCCTCCTTCATCAGTTCCATCACGTAGAAGGGCTGGATCGCGTCGACGCGTGCGGCGAGCGTGACGAGCGAATCGGCGGTGGTATTCATCGGCGGGCAGGGCGGAGGGAGAGAAGAATGAAAAACGGGCGCTTGCGCGCCCGTGGACCAACCGGCGGCGTCAGCCGTTGCGACGCGCCTGCGTTTCGGCGGGGCGCAGCTTCGCGGCCAGCTTGTCGAGTACGCCGTTCACGTACTTGTAGCCGTCGGAGCCGCCGAACGTCTTCGCGAGTTCGACGGCTTCGTTGATGATCACGCGGTACGGCGTTTCGACATGGTGCGTGAGCTCGAACGTCGCGATCAGCAGCACCGCGCGTTCGACCGGCGACAGCTGATCGATCGGACGATCGAGCGACGGCGCCAGCGCTTCGACGAGCGTCGCGTGCTCGCGGATCACGCCGTGCAGGATCGCTTCGAGCAGTTCCTTGTCAGCCTTGTCGTAACCGAGCGCGCCGCGCAGTTGCGCGTCGATCTCGCCGGAGGGCGCGTTCGACAGCAGCCACTGGTACAGGCCCTGCGTCGCCAGCTCGCGCGATTGTCGGCGGGCGCTCTTCTTCATGCGCGCTCCTCTTCGTCGTCTTCGTCTTCCTCTTCGTCCTCGTCGTCGCCGAGTTGGTCGAGCGCCATCGTCAGGTTGGCCATCTCGACCGCGACGCGCGCGGCGTCACGACCCTTTTCGGTCATGCGCGCGACGGCCTGCTCGTCGTTTTCGGTCGTCAGGACGGCGTTGGCGATCGGCAGGTTGAAGTCGAGGCCGATGCGGGTGATGCCCGCGCCGCTCTCGTTCGACACGAGTTCGAAATGGTAGGTCTCGCCGCGGATCACCGCGCCGAGCGCGATCAGCGCGTCGAACTGGCCGCTTTCGGCGAGCTTTTGCAGCGCGAGCGGGATTTCCAGCGCGCCGGGCACCGACACGAGCAGCACGTCTTCACCGGTGACGCCGAGGCGTTCCAGTTCTTCGACGCACGCGTCGGCGAGGCCGTTGCACACGGGCTCGTTGAAGCGCGATTGCACGATGCCGATACGCAGGCCGTCGCCTTCGAGATTCGGTTGGTATTGTCCGATTTCCATGATCTGGTCCGTGGTGTGGATGAACGGTTATAGGGCGAAAGCGCCGTGGCGGGTTACGCGTGGGACGCCGGGCAGGACTTGGCTTCGCCGCCGGGCATCGGAATGAAGCCCGTGACTTCGAGGCCGTAGCCGGACATGCTGCCCAGCTTGCGCGGATTCGACAGCACCTGCATCTTGCCGACGCCGACATCGCGCAGGATCTGCGCGCCGATGCCGAACGTCTTGAAATCGACCGGCCGGCGCTTGAGCGCGGCAGCCCTTTCTTCCTCGTCGAACGCCTTGAAGACGTCGATCAGGTGTTCCTTCGTATCGCCGCAGTTGAGCAGCACGATCACGCCGAGATCGCGTTCCGCGATGTCGCGCATCGCGGCGTCGAGCGTCCAAGAGTGGGTCGAGATGCCCGTCTCGAGCAGATCGAGCACCGACAGCGGCTCGTGCACGCGCACCGGCGTATCGACGTCGGGCGACGGGGCGCCGCGCACCAGCGCGATGTGCGGCGAGCCGCTCGGCTGGTCGCGGTACAGCACCGCGCGGAACGTGCCGTGCGCGGTCTGCATCGTGCGCTCGGCGATCCGCTCGATGATCGATTCGGTGCGGCTGCGGTACTGGATCAGGTCGGCGATCGTGCCGATCTTCAGGTTGTGTTCCTTCGCGAATTCGATCAGGTCGGGCAGGCGCGCCATCGTCCCGTCGTCCTTGATGATCTCGCAGATCACCGCGGCCGGCGTGAGGCCCGCGAGCGCGGTGAAGTCGCAGCCGGCCTCGGTGTGGCCCGCGCGCACGAGCACGCCGCCCGGTTGCGCCATGATCGGGAACACGTGGCCCGGCTGCACGATGTGCTCGGGGCGCACGTCGTGCGCGACCGCCGTGGCGATCGTGTGCGCCCGGTCGGCGGCCGAGATGCCGGTCGTCACGCCTTCGGCCGCTTCGATGCTGACCGTGAACGCGGTGCCGTACTGCGTGCCGTTGCGGTAGGTCATCAGCGGCAGGTGAAGCTGCTTGCAGCGTTCCTGCGTCAACGTCAGACAAACCAGGCCGCGGCCGTACTTGGCCATGAAGTTGATCGCTTCCGGCGTGACGAATTCGGCGGCGATCACGAGGTCGCCCTCGTTTTCGCGGTCTTCTTCGTCGACCAGGATCACCATCCGGCCGGCTTTCAGCTCGGCGATGATGTCGAGCGTGGAGGCGAGCGTCATAAGGGGGCGAGAAAGAGGAAAGTGCGTATTTTACGCCAGCCGGACGGCGTTTCGGCTGGCGCGGGCCGCACGGGGCCGGCGCGTGCTCCGGAAAGCGCTGCGGCCGGCCTGCGCGCGGGCGCGGACGGTTGCAGGCCGGGCGTTGCCCGGCCGCGCGTCACGCTTGCTCGTTGCGCCCGCCGAGGTAGTCCAGCTTGCCGAGTTCGACGCCGCTGTGGCGCAGGATGTCGTATGCGGTCGTCACGTGGAAGAAGAAGTTGGGCAGCACGAAATTCAGCAGGTACGACTGGCCGGTGAACTCGATCGGACCGACGCGCATCTTCAGCACGATCTGGCGCGTCTCGCTGCCGTCGATCTGCGCGGCGTCGAAGCTTTTCAGGTAGTCGATCGTCTTCTGGATGCGCGCGTGCAGCTCGTCGAAGGTCTGCTCGACGTCCGGGTAGCTCGGGATCTCGGCGCCGGCGAGCCGCGCGGCGCAGCCCTTGGCCGTATCGGTCGCGATGTACACCTGGCGGACGAGCGGCAGCATGTCCGGGTAGAGGCGTGCGCCGACGAATACCGACGGATCGATCTGCTTTTCGGCCGCATGCGCCTGCGCCTTGCCGAGGATGTGCTGCAGGTTGGTGAGGCCGCGGATCAGGACGGGCAGCGAAGCCTGGTACATCGAGATGGACATGGGGACGACTCCAGTGGGAAGAAGGGCAGCCGCTACGCGGCGCGTCGTACGTGGCGGCGTGGAAACCGCTGTCGACGCATCTTAGCGCGACGGCATGCCCCGTGCGCGTCGTTGGCCGTTCGGCCAGGTGCCGGCTGGCCCGACGGCCATCGAGCGAACGGGATCGCGATGCTGGCATTTCGGATGGCCGGCGCCGTAGCGGCACGGCACGAAGTAGGGCACGAGCAATGCCCGGCGGCGCCAGCTCGGTTACCGCACACGATCGGCACGGCACGGCGGCCTGTGAGTGGAGGAGCGAGGGGGCCGTGGCGACCGAACAATGCCGAATCGCCAGCCGTCATTCCATATACAGAGGATCTGCTTGTTCAGTCCTGATGAACGCCCTGCGACGCCGACAGCATCCGTTCCACATATCGCGCGATCATGTCGACTTCGAGATTGACCTTGTCGCCGGCCTTCACGTGACGCAGCGTCGTGACTTCGACCGTATGCGGAATCAGGTTGATCGAGAATTCGCAGCCGTCCGCGCGATCGTCGACCGTATTGACGGTCAGGCTGACGCCGTTCACCGTGATCGACCCCTTGTACGCGAGATAACGGCCGAGTTCGCGCGGCGCGACGATCCGCAGTTCGTGCGATTCGCCGACCGGTGCGAAGCGCGACACGGTACCGAGGCCATCCACATGGCCCGACACGATATGCCCGCCGAGGCGGTCATGCGCGCGCAGCGCCTTCTCGAGATTCACTTCGCCGGGCTGCGCGAGGCCGACCGTCCGGTTCAGGCTTTCGCGCGATACGTCGACGTCGAACGTGGTGTCGGTCTTCTCGATCACCGTCATGCATGCGCCCTGGATCGCGATGCTGTCGCCGAGCGCGACATCGGCGAGATCGAGCCCGCCGGCCTGCACGGTCAAGCGCACGCCGGCATCGGCGGACGTGCCGAGCGGGGCGATCGTTTCGATGCGGCCGACGGCCGCGACAATTCCGGTAAACATCGTGGCGATTCCGTTCAGTGAGCGGCGTCGGGCGGCGCGACACGCGCGAGGATGCGCAGGTCGTCGCCGATCCGCTCGATACCGTGGAACGACAGCCGGGTGCGCGCATCGAGGCTGGCCGGCGCGGCGAGATCGAACATGCCGGCCGCGTCGGCGCCCAGCAGGCTCGGCGCCAGATACACCAGCAATTCGTCGACGCACCGCTCGCGCAGCAGCGAACCGTTCAGCTTGTGGCCGGCCTCGACGTGCAGCTCGTTGACGCCGCGCGCGCCGAGCGCCGCCAACATCGCGGGCAGGTCGACCTTGCCGTGCGCATTCGCGAGCGGCACGATTTCCGCGCCGCGCGACTTCAGCACGTTCGCGCGTAGTTCGCCGGCGGCGTCGAGCCGGCCGCAGAAGATCAGCAACGGCGCGCCTTCGAGCAGCCGCGCGTCGAGCGGCAGGTCGAGGCGGCTGTCCACCAGGATGCGTTGCGGCTGACGCGGCGTGTCGATGCCGCGCACGGTCAGCAACGGATTGTCCTCGCGCACGGTACCGATACCGGTGAGGATCGCACAGGCCCGGGCGCGCCACGCATGGCCGTCGAGGCGCGCGGCCTCGCCGGTGATCCACTGGCTTTCGCCCGAGGGCAGCGCGGTGCGGCCGTCGAGCGACGCGGCGGTCTTCATCCGCACCCACGGGCGGCCGCGCGTCATCCGCGACACGAAGCCGATGTTCAGCTCGCCGGCTTCGTGCGCGAGCAGCCCGCAGCGCACGTCGATACCCGCGTCGCGCAGCATACCGAGGCCGCGCCCCGACACCTGCGGGTTCGGGTCTTCCATCGCGGCGACGACCTTCGCGACGCGCGCATCGATCAGCGCGTTCGCGCACGGCGGCGTGCGGCCGAAATGGCTGCACGGTTCGAGCGTCACGTAGACGGTCGAGCCCGCGACGTCGTAGCCGCGCGAGCGCGCGTCCTTGAGCGCCTGGACTTCCGCGTGGTCCTGGCCGGCCGGCTGCGTGAAGCCTTCGCCGATCACGTCGCCGTCCTTGACGATCACGCAGCCGACGCGCGGATTCGGCGCGGTCGTGTACATGCCGCGCGCCGCGAGCGCGAGCGCGCGCTGCATGTGGGCGAAATCGGTATCCGAGAACATGCGCGCGGCCCCGGGTCAGGCGGCGAGTGCCGCGAACGCGCGGCGCGCGGCCGCAAGCGTCGCGTCGATCACCGCATCGTCGTGCGCGCTCGACACGAAGCCGGCTTCGTACGCGGACGGCGCGAAGTACACGCCTTCGTCGAGCATCAGGTGGAAGAAGCGGTTGAAGCGCTCGGTGTCGCTCTTCGTGACTTCCGCGAAGCTGGTCGGCACGCGCTCGGCGAAGTACAGGCCGAACATCGCGCCGATCGAGTCGGCCGCGAACGGCACGCCGGCCGCGCGTGCTTCCGCCGCGAGGCCGTCGGCGAGGCGCTTCGTCTGCGCGGTGAGCGCGTCGTAGAAGCCCGGCGCCTGGATCAGTTGCAGCGTCTTCAGGCCCGCGGCGACCGCGATCGGGTTGCCCGACAGCGTGCCGGCCTGGTAGACGCCGCCGAGCGGCGCGAGGTGGGCCATGATGTTGCGGCGGCCGCCGAACGCGGCGGCCGGCATCCCGCCGCCGATCACCTTGCCGAGGCAGGTGAGATCGGCCGCGATCCCGTAGTGTGCCTGCGCGCCGCCGAGCGCGACGCGGAACCCGCACATCACCTCGTCGAAGATCAGCACGGCGCCGTGCTTCGTGCACAGCGCACGCAGCGCGTTCAGGAATTCGGGCGTGCCGCGCACGAGGTTCATGTTGCCGGCGACCGGCTCGACGATCACCGCGGCGATCTCGTCGCCGAACGCGCCGAACGCTTCTTCCAGCGCGGCGACGTTGTTGTATTCGAGGACGGTCGTGTGCTTCGCGATGTCGGCGGGCACGCCGGCCGACGTCGGGTTGCCGAACGTCAGCAGGCCCGAGCCGGCCTTGACCAGCAGGCTGTCCGCGTGGCCGTGGTAGCAGCCCTCGAACTTCACGATGCGGCTGCGGCCCGTGAAGCCGCGCGCGAGACGCAGCGCGCTCATCGTCGCCTCGGTGCCGCTCGACACCATCCGCACCTGCTCGATCGACGGCACGAGCTTGCAGATTTCCTCGGCGATCTCGATCTCGGCTTCGGTCGGCGCGCCGAACGAGAAGCCGTCGGCGAGCACGTTCTGCACGGCCGACAGCACTTCCGGATGGACGTGGCCCACGATCATCGGGCCCCACGAGCCGATGTAGTCGATGTACTGCTTGCCGTCGGCGTCCCAGAAATACGGGCCTTGCGCGCGCGCGACGAAGCGCGGCGTGCCGCCGACCGACCGGAATGCGCGCACCGGCGAGTTGACGCCGCCCGGAATGGTCTTCTGGGCGCGTTCGAAGAGGATCTGATTGTTGGACATGAGCGAAACCTGCGAGAGAAGGGCGCGGGGGCCTGTGCACGGGCCGCGGCGCCTGGGCGGAACGATCGTCTGATTGTACCGGAGACACGCGCGGCAAGCCCGCCGGCCGGTCCGCGGCTTTTCGGCGCGCCGAGGGAATCGGCCGGACAGAAAGGCTGCCCCGATTCGACCCGGTTTCCGCTTAGCGCGGCGGCTTGCGCTTGCCGGTCAGCTCGGCCCAGCGCTTTTCGAGCGGACCTTCGACCATCGGCTTGATCGACGTGCCGGAACTCTGCGCGTCCCACGTCTGCACCGAGTACGGATGCACGCGCAGCGCGTCACGCGGGATCACGACGTCCTGATGCGCGTCGACCAGCCAGTCGTACACGAAGTCGATGCACAGCCGGTAGCCGCGCTTGGTCGACGGATCGGGCACCTCGTATGGCGCGCGCGTCACGTAGCCGGAGCCGAACACGCCCTTGGGCTCCTTCGCGACGCGGTGCAGGAACACGCGGTCGCCGGGCAGGATGCCGCGCGCGAAGCCGCAGCCCCACACGTCATGCACGGCCTCGCCGGCCTTCACGCGCGCGGCGACGTCGGGCAACTCGGGCCATGGCCATTTCTTGGGGCTCCAGATCAGCAGGAAAGCGGTCATCGGGTCGGTCGTACGTCGAATAGGTCAGACAAGAAAGGCAAGCAGCAAGCTTAATCGAATCCGCCCGCGCGCTGGTTCGGCGCACGACGCGCGTGGGCGTGTTCCTGCCCGCCGCCCATGCAGCCCGAGGCACGCAAAAAAGTTGCGCGTACAATCATGGGCCTGAACGCGCCGCTTGCGGTGCGGCTTCCCGTCTTCACCGCCACGCGCGCCCCGATGCGCGCGGGCTCCCATTCCGGATACCCATGTCCCACGTCGTCCGGCGCCGGCCCGATGCCCGGCTGATCCTGTTGCTCGGCGCGCTCGCGGCCTGCGGGCCGATCGCCACCGACATGTACCTGCCGAGCCTGCCGTCGATCGCCGCGGGCTTCTCCGTCAGTGCCGGCGCCGCGCAGCGCACGCTGACGAGCTTCATGGCCGGCTTCTCGATCGGCATGCTGCTGTACGGCCCGCTGTCCGACACATGGGGCCGCCGCCCCGTGCTGCTCGGCGGGATCGCGCTGTTCACGCTCGCGAGCATCGGCTGTTTCGTGGCGGGTTCGATCGACATGCTGATCGTCGTGCGCTTTTTGCAGGCGCTCGGCGCCGGCGCCGCGTCGGTGCTCGCACGGGCGATCGCGCGCGACGCGCACGAGCCGAGCGACGCGGCGAAGGTGCTGTCGATGGTCGCGATCGTCACCGCGGTCGGGCCGCTGCTCGCGCCGCTGATCGGCGGCCAGATCCTGCGTTTTTCCGGCTGGCGCGGCGTGTTCGTCGTGCTGGCCGTGTTCGGCGCGCTCTGCGCGACGACCGCGTACCTGCGCGTGCCCGAAACCTGGCCGAAGGAGCGGCGCAAGAGCGCGGCCGTGCTCGCGTCGTTCGCATCGTACGGGCGCATCCTGTCCGACCCCGTCGCATGGGGGCACATGCTGTGCGGCGGGATGGCGTTCGCGTCGATGTTCTCGTACATCACCGCGACGCCGTTCGTGTACATCGAGTATTTCCACGTGTCGCCGCAGCACTACGGGCTGCTGTTCGGGCTGAACGTCGTCGGGATCATGATCGGCAACTTCGCGAACACGCGGCTCGTCGGCCGCATCGGCTCGCTGCGCATCATCTCGGCTGCATCGCTCGTGAGCTGCATCGCGTCGCTCGCGGTTGCGCTCGTCGCGCTGACCGGGTTGGGCGGGCTGTGGTCGATCGTCGTGTGCCTGTTCTTCGTCGTCGGCGTGGTCGGGATCCTGTCCGCGAACTGCACGACCGACCTGATGCATCGCTATCCGCACAACGCGGGCGCGTCGGCGGCCGTGTTCGGCGCGATGCAGCTCGCGCTCGGCGCGCTGGCGAGCGTCGCGATCGGCGCACTCGCGGACGGCACGCCGTTCGCGATGGGCGTGACGATCGGCGTGTCGGGCGTGCTGTGCTTCGTTGGGCGCTATCTGGTGCTGCGCTGGCATGGACGGCCGGTGAAGGCGGGCGCCTGAGCGGCGCGGCGGAACTGACGGAGGGCGCGAGTATGTCGACGATATTCGCCCCACCGGCAACCCGAGCGAACACCATGCCGATGTAACCCGGTCAGCCGGCGACGCGAGTCGTGCATTGGGTTATTTCCGCGTCCGCATCACCTTGAACGGTCTGACGAGCGATTGTCGAGTCGATAGCTGCGCTTCGGGTTGATCACGACCCGTTTGACTTGGTCATCGAGTTCCCGACTGTGATACAGATCCAGGCATTTCAGAAAATCAAACCGCGCGCCTTTGATTTCGGATTCGACGATCGGATTGCGATAGTCGCGTGCAAGAAAACGATTGACCAGCGATTTGCCTGCGTCGGGGTTCCGTTCCAAATCGAAGTCGGTCCAATCCATGAGTGCACTGGCGCTGCTTCCCGCGTCCATCGCGGCGGACGGTTCATTCCGGTAAGCGGTCGCGATGCATTCGGCGAGCACCATGTCCTTGTAGTTCTGCGCGTAGGTTCGGGCGCCCGTTTGTGGCGACGACGTATCCGTGGCGTGGCTCGGTTGTGCCGCGAACATGAGGGCCCAGAACATCACACCCCGGACCAGCGGATTTTGTCTCATGACAGACTCCAGAGGTGGACACAGATCCAACACATCGCCTAAAAAATAAACAGGTCTATTTGGCGAGGTGCAATCAACGCGGCAGATTTTCCAAGCGCTGATTGCTCCACTCTCCATCCAAAATAGCCTGATAGAGCATGCCTAGAGTCAGCGGCACTTTGTCATATTTTTCTCGGCGTTTTCTGGAGAAAGCCATCCGCGCCACTTCAATCAAGCTAAAGCCCTCTCCTGAGAAGTAGCGATTGAACTCAAAATCTCCAACTTGCACCGGAAATTTATCGAAGAAGCGCTCCATAAATTCGACCGCGTCGTCGCCAGTGATATCCAAATCACCTTCGATGGCATGACTTTTTGTGAGAATTTTTTTGGGACTAACACCGGCCTCCTTTCTCACAAAGTCCTCAAACTCGTTCCATGTAAACTGGCTCATCAGAACACCTTGTCCTCAGGCTTAACAAGCGCGTTATAGCGCGACACGGAACGAACGCTGATCATCGTGACATCCTTGGCAGCAATGACCCAGCCAACGACAGGAACCGCGCGCCCAACGAAAACCCCAATGTTTCTTACCAGAATGAACTTCAAGCGCTTGACGCTGGCATTGGTCAGCGTTGGGAGGATCTTCTTCTTCAAATCGTAGTCCAGATACTTGCGACTCAATATCGACGCAACAGAAGTACCCGGCGTGGTACCAAAGGGCTTCGCTCGTGTTGGCATCCAATTTTGACCGGCCACAATGGCAACCACTGCTGCTACATCGTCAACACCAAGTTCCTTGCATGTCTCATCGATAAAGACGAGGAAAAACAGCTCCATCGGCGTGAGATCTCGATGTGTACCAAAGGCATAGGTATTGTTCATTATAGTATTCCTCTCTCAGGCTATCGACGAGGCTGAAATCTCGAAGAGAACGGTCCCCTGCCTATCGTCCAGGGCGCTGCCTCCCAGCGAAGGCGGGAATTTGATCACTTCTGCTTTGTCCCATCGCTGGATATTGGTGGCCACGTTGGCCCCAATCGTTCGCGCAACTTTCTCCGCGGAATTTATCGGCGCGTAAATGCGCATTGCTGCTGCCCATGCGGCTGAAAAACGAGGTCTAGTCATATCCCTCTCCGCAAACTGGATGAACGTGATGCCGTCGATGCCAATCGGGGTTGTGTGAGAAACGCGTCATTTCTCGCGTCGGACCGGGATGGCGGCATCACGCGGAGTGAAGGAAGTTACCGAGCCTGAGCAACTGCTGACAATTGGACTTGTTCGAAAATGTGGGGATGTACGAACGTATGACGTCACGTGCCGTCATCGATGCCTGCCGGGCTGCTGTGGTTCGCGCCGGTGCCGCTGATGCAAAACACCCCGAACGCCGGGCCTGAATCCAGCGTTCGGGGTGTCGTGGATCGACGGTGTTTCGTCGAAGCGTCAGTCCCGCGCGACGTCCTTCGCCGCCGGCGACGCACCGTGGCTCAGCCAGTCGAGCACGTCGGCCGTTTCGTCGTCGCTTGCCCGCGCGCGCGCCTGCGCGACGGCCTCCGGCAATTCGCCGTTGGTCGACGCGCGACGGATCGCGACGCCGACCGCGAGGATGTCGATCATCAGCAGATGCAGAATTCGCGAGATCATCGACAACTGCGACTCGCGCATCTCGATGTGGTCGGTCTCGAGCGCGACGGTCGCGCGCTTCGCGAGCGGCGTGTTGCTGGACGTGATCGCGATCACCTTCGCACCGGCCTGCATCGCGACGTCGAGCACGCGCAGCAGCTCGGGCGCGCGTCCCGACTTCGACACCGCGACGATCACGTCGCCCTTGCCGAGCAGCGCGGCCGACGCGGCCTGCATGTAGAGATCGCCGTACGCGATCGTCGGGATTCCGAAGCGGAAGAACTTGTAGTGCGCGTCCTGCGCGACGATGTTCGAGTTGCCCAGCCCGTAGAACTCGATGCGCCGCGCGCCGTTCAGGATCTCGATCGCGTTCTCGACGTGCTCGAAATTCAGGTGCTCGCGCAGCTGCAGGATCGCGGACACCGTGTTGTCGAGCACCTTCGCGCCGAAGTCGGTGGCCGTGTCGCCGAGATGCACCTGGCTGTGGCTCATCGGGATCGTGCCGGTGAGGCCGGTCGCGAGCTTCAGCTTGAAATCCGACAGCCCCTGGCACCCGAGCGAGCGGCAGAACCGGATCACGGTCGGCTGGCTCACGTCGGCCTTGCGCGCGATGTCGACGATCGGATCGTTGATGATCGAGCGCGGATGGTTCAGCGCGAGATCGGCCACGCGGCGCTCGGCCGGCGTCAGCGCGTCGCGCATCTGTCGGATCCGCTCGAACACGGCCGACGACGCGCCGCCCGAACGGTTCGACAACTGCTCCGCGAGGATCGCCGATACGCCGAGGAACGCCGGATATTCGGCGGTGATCAGGTAGGTCGGGATGTTTTCGAGGTAGTGCGTGAAGCGGCCCTTCGCCTCGAAGCGCGCGCGGAACGACGAGCGCGTGAACAGCTCGCCCAGCTTCAGCGCGACGCCACCGCCGATGTACACGCCGCCTAGCGCGCCAAGCGTCAGCGCGACGCTGCCCGCGAACGCGCCGAGAATCCCGCAGAAGCATTCGACCGTCTCGAGCGCGAGCGCGTCGCCCGCATGCGCGCGCTCGACGATCTCGACCGTGTCGACGGTCGCGGCGACGCGCTTCTTGTCGCGCGCCGCGAGCGCGCGATAGATGATCTCCATGCCGGGGCCCGCGCACACGCGTTCGAACGACACGTGCGGAAACTTCTTGCGCGCGTACTGCAGTACCAGATCCTCGCGCTCGTCCTGCGGCGCGAACGATGCGTGGCCGCCTTCGCTGCCGAGCGCGATCCAGCGGTCATCGGCCGGAATCAGGCCCGACACGCCCAGCCCGGTACCGGGCCCGAGCAGGCCGATCACGCTGTTCTGGCGACGCGCGCCGCCGCCAACCTGCACGCGTTGCGCATCGGTCAGGCCCGGCAGCGCCATCGCGAGCGCGGTGAAGTCGTTGACGACCAGCAGCGTGTCGAAGCCGAGCGCGCGGCGCGTCGCCTCGATCGAGAAGCTCCAGTCGTGGTTGGTCATCGTGACCTGGTCGCCGTCGACCGGGTTCGCGATCGCGATCGCCGCGTGGTTCACGCGGCTGATCTTCACATCCTTCAGATACTTGCGGATCGCGTCGGTGATCGTCGGATAGTCGGCGCCGGGATACACGCGGATCTGCGTGATCTCGCCGGGGCCGGTTTCCAGCGCGAAGCGCGCGTTGGTGCCGCCGACGTCCGCGAGCAGGCGCGGGCCGTCGGCATGCTGACCCGCGACGACCGCCTTACTTTGCGCACCAGTAGACATCGAGCTGGGTCCCCTTGTCGTTGGCCAGTTGGGAAATCGCGTTCTTCTGCAGCGACGCGGCTGCCGCGTCGAGCACGTCGCGCTTGCGGGCGCCCGCGATCAGCAGGAACAGCCGATCGACGCGCTTGAGCGCATCGAGCGAATAGCTCACGCGTGCATGGGGCGCCGCGCCCGGATGCACGGCGACGAAACGCTCGGACGTCGTGATCGCGTGGTCCCATTCGGGCGCGTCGGCGAAAATCGACGCGGTGTGGCCGTCCTCGCCCATGCCGAGCACGGCGACGGTCGGCACGCGGTAGTCGGCGTTCGCGTTGAGCGCGGCGACTTGCGCGTCGAGCGACACACGCGTGTCGACGAGCGGCAGGAAGCGGGCAGGGGCCGCCGCGTGCTGCAGCAGCGTGTCGCGCACGAGTTGCGCGTTGCTGGCCGCGTCGTCGTCCGGCACCCAGCGGTCGTCGACCAGCGTGACGTCGACGCCGGCCCAGTCGAGCGCCGCGTGCGACAGCGTGTGCAGGAACGGGCGCGGGCTGGTGCCGCCGGACACCGCGAGCGTCGGGCGCGCGGGGCCGGCGAGCGCCGCGCGCAGCGCATCGCCGACGGCGCGCGCGAGCGCTTCGCTTTGCGCTTCCTGGGTGTCGAAAGCGTGGATCTCGATCACATCTCCTCCGGACTGCTTTGTCTGTTCAAATCGTACGAATCGTGAGGCGCGTTGCCGCGTACGGTGGCGTACGCCGCAACGGTTTGCATCAGTTTTCTTCTTCGAGCCAGCAGGTGTCGTGCTGCGCGAGCATCGCGCTCGACGCGGCCGGCCCCCACGTGCCCGCCGCGTACGGCTTCGGCGGCTTGAGCGTGCGCGCCCATTCGTTCAGGATCGGCTCGACCCATTGCCACGCGGCTTCCTGCTCGTCGCGACGCACGAACAGGGCGAGCCGGCCGTTGATCACGTCGAGCAGCAGGCGCTGGTACGCCTCCATCTGCCCTTCCTTGAAGAACTGGTCGAACGCGAGGTCGAGGTGCACGCTCGCGAGGTTCATCCCTTCGCCCGGCTGCTTCGCGAGGCAGTACAGGCGGATCGTCTCGTTCGGCTGCAGCCGGATCACGAGACGGTTCGCACCGGGGCGCAGCGCGGTCGGCCCGAGCGCCGAGTGCGGCACCGGGCGGAAGTTGACGACGATCTCCGCGACGCGGTCGGCCAGACGCTTGCCGGTGCGCAGGAAGAACGGCACGCCGGCCCAGCGCCAGTTCTCGATCTCGACCTTCAGCGCGACGAAGGTTTCGGTCTGGCTGTCGGGCTTCACGCCCGGCTCGGTCGCGTAGGCCGGCACCTGCGCGCCCTTGATCACGCCCGCATGATACTGGCCGCGCACCGCGACCTTGCCGATGTCGCGCGGATCGATCGGCTTCAGCGCGCGCAGCACGCGCAGCTTCTCGTCGCGTACCGAGTCGGAATCCATCGAGTGCGGCGGCTCCATCGCGACGATCGACAGCAGCTGCAGCAGGTGGTTCTGCACCATGTCGCGCAGCGCGCCCGTGTTGTCGTAGAAATCGCCGCGAGCCTCGACGCCGAGCTCTTCCGCGATCGTGATCTGGATGCTCTCGACCCATTCGCGGCGCCACAGCGGCTCGAACAGCGCATTGCCGAAGCGCAGCGCCAGCAGGTTCTGTACCGGCTCCTTGCCGAGGTAGTGGTCGATCCGGTAGATCTGGCCTTCCGCGAAGATCTCGCCGACCGCGTCGTTGATCGCGTTGGACGACTTCAGGTCGTAGCCGAGCGGCTTCTCGAGCACGATGCGCGAGCCTTCGTTCAGGCCGACCGACGCGAGCGCCTTGCAGATCGGCACGAACAGCGACGGGCCGGTGGCGAGATAGAACACGCGGATGCCGGGCAACGATACGATCGCGTCGCGCAGCACGACGTAGTCCTCCGCACGGCCGAGATCGAGCTTCACGTACTCGATGCGGTCGAGAAACGACTTCCATGCCGCGTCGTCGAACGCGTTGCCTGCCGCTTTCGCCGCATGCGGCTTCACATGCGTGTCGACCCATTCGAGATAGCCCGCCCGATCCGATTCGTGTCGTGCGACGGCCACGATCCGCCCCCCGTCCGCCAGCATGTTCGCACGGTGCGCTTCGAACAGCGCGGGCAGGATCTTGCGCATCGACAAATCGCCGGTGCCGCCGAAAAGTACGAAGGTAAAGCTGGAATCGGTATGCATGTGTCTCCGCCGTGTTGGGGTGCTTGAAGCGATCCGTAGTGCGATAAAAATATTTTTGACACTGAATTGTAGTTTAACTACAATCCGCCGCAAGGGGTAGCACCTGGGTGAAGAAAAAAAGAAGTGCGGTCGATGAACTGCGCGAGCTTCGCCTTCGGGAGCGCCTTGTGCCGAATGGTATCGGACATTGACGGAGCGCATCATCGCGCGCCGTCGCCCCCGGGCTCGCGCCGCGGCATCGCGGTGGGCCAGAAACACAAAGAGGAGACACGCCGTTGAATCTCGATTCACGCTTTCTGTAAGAGCCCGGCCGGTCATCGGCCCCGTACGCTGCATGCGTCCCGCGGCTCGATTTCCCCGTCGTTTATCAAGAAGCCGGTTCCCCGTCGGGGAACCTCACGAGTTGATTCAGTCTGGAGGAGATAAGTAATGAAAGTTCGCTCGATCATGGGCGCGCTCTGCGCCGCGGGCCTGATGGCTGGCGCCGTGGCGGCGCAGGCAGCCGAGAACGTAACCGTGCTGCACTGGTGGACCTCGGGCGGCGAGTCGAAGGCCGTCGGCGTGCTGAAGGACGACTTGCAGAAGCAGGGCTACGTGTGGAAGGACTTCGCGGTCGCGGGCGGCGCCGGCGCCGCGGCGATGACCGCGCTGAAGACCAAGGTGATCAGCGGCGATTCCCCGTCGGCCGCGCAGATCAAGGGCCCGCTGATCCAGGACTGGGCCGATCAGGGCGTGCTCGTCAACATCGATTCGGCCGCCGGCGACTGGAAGCAGAACCTGCCGCCGGAAATCGACAAGATCATCAAATACAAGGGCCATACCGTCGCCGCGCCGTTCTCGGTGCACCGCGTCAACTGGCTGTACATCAACAAGGCCGCGCTCGACAAGGTTGGCGCGAAGGTGCCGACCACCTGGCCCGAATTCTTCGCGGTGGCCGACAAGCTGAAGGCCGCGGGCATCCAGCCGGTCGCGATGGGCGGCCAGCCGTGGCAGGACCTGACGCTGTGGGAAGACGTCGTGCTGTCGCAGGGCCCGGCGTTCTACAAGAAGGCGCTGGTCGACCTCGACCAGGCGACGCTGACGTCGCCGCAGATGCTGTCGGTGTTCGACACGGTGCGCAAGATCCAGGGCTACTTCGACACCGGCCGTAACGGCCGCGACTGGAACCTCGCGACCGCGATGGTCATCAACGGCAAGGCCGGCATGCAGTTCATGGGCGACTGGGCGAAGGGCGAGTTCGAGAACGCCGGCAAGAAGGCGGGCAAGGACTACATCTGCGCCCCGGTGCCGGGCACCGCGAATTCGTACACGTTCAACGTCGATTCGTTCGTGTTCTTCCAGCAGAAGGGCGAGAAGAACGCGACGCCGGGCCAGCTCGCGCTCGCGAAGACGATCATGACGCCCGAGTTCCAGGAGCAGTTCAGCCTGCTGAAGGGCTCGGTGCCGGTGCGTCTCGGCGTGAAGATGGACAAGTTCGACGACTGCGCGAAGAAGTCGTATGCCGACGAGCAGACCGCGATCAAGTCGGGCGGCTTCGTGCCGTCGCTCGCGCACGGCATGGCGCAAGGCGACGCGACCGCCGGCGCGATCACCGACGTCGTGACGAAGTTCATGAACTCGCAGCAGGATTCGAAGAGCGCCGTTGCCGCGCTCGCGAAGGCCGCGAAGGTCAAGTAACGCGCGCCAGGCGCCCGGCCGGACACGCTTCATCGGCCGGGCGTTTTTGCATGTGCAGCAAACGGGCTCGCCCGCGAGCCCGTGCCGTACCCGGCGCCGGCCCGGCCTGCGTCGCCCTCGTTCCAGGAGTCGAATCAAGTGGCTGCCCCTCTTAGCGGAAACGGATCCGGCGCTGCCGCCGCACGGCGTACGTCGCCGATGTCGGCCTTCGCCGATCGCTGGATCCCGAAGCTCGTGCTCGCGCCGAGCGTCGCGATCGCCGTGGTGTTCATCTACGGCTTCATCCTGATTACCGGCTATCTGTCGCTGACCCGCTCGCGGCTGTTGCCCAACTACGAATTCGACGGCTTCGGCCGTTACACGGACCTGTTCCAGAACGACGTGTGGTGGACCTCCGCCGCGAACCTCGGCTGGTTCGGGATTCCGTTCATCGCGATCTGCGTCGGCCTCGGGCTGTTCCTCGCGATCCTGCTCGACCAGCGGATCCGCAACGAAGGCGCGCTGCGCGCGATCTTCCTGTACCCGATGGCGCTGTCGTTCATCGTCACCGGCACCGCATGGCAATGGATCCTGAACCCGGGCCTCGGCCTCGAGAAGGTGATGCACGACTGGGGCTGGACGAGCTTCTCGTTCGGCTGGCTCGACGATCCGGACAAGGCGATCTTCTGCGTGGTGATCGCGGCCGTGTGGCAGTCGACCGGCTTCGTGATGGCGCTGTTCCTCGCGGGACTGCGCGGGGTCGACGGCGAGATCTTCAAGGCCGCGCAGGTCGACGGCGCGACGCTGCCGACCATCTACCGCAAGATCGTGATCCCGAGCATGCGCCCGGTGTTCTTCTCGGTGCTGCTGATCCTTTGCCACATCACGATCAAGACCTTCGACCTCGTCGTCGCGCTGACCGCGGGCGGCCCGGGCACGTCGTCGTCGCTGCCGGCCATGTTCATGTACACGTTTTCGTTCAACCGCGGCCAGCTCGGGCTCGGCGCGGCGTCCTCGGTGATGATGCTCGCGACCGTGGTCGCGGTGCTGGTGCCGCTGATGTATATGGAATCGAGGAGCACCCGCAATGCAGCCTAAGATGACGATCAGCCGGGCAGTGATCTATGCGGCGCTGATCCTGTTCGCGCTGTATTTCCTGTTCCCGATCTACGTGATGCTGTCGACGTCGTTCAAGGATCTCGACCAGCTGCGCACCGGCAACCTGCTGACGCCGCCCACCTCGTGGACCGTCGAGCCGTGGGTGAAGGCCTGGAGCGGCGCCTGTACCGGCGTGCGCTGCGACGGGATGAAGCCGTTCTTCCTGAACTCGCTGCAGATGGTGATTCCGGCCGTGCTGATCTCGTCGCTGATCGGCGCGTTCAACGGCTACGTGCTCACGCACTGGCGCTTTCGCGGCGCGGACGCGCTGTTCACGATGATGCTGGTCGGCTGCTTCATTCCGTTCCAGGTGATCCTGCTGCCGATGGCGCGCCTGCAGGGGATGCTCGGCCTCGCCAACACGATTCCGGGCCTCGTGTTCGTGCACGTCGTGTACGGGATCGCGTTCACGACGATGTTCTTCCGCAACTTCTACGTGAGCGTGCCGGCCGAACTGGTGAAGGCCGCGCGCATCGACGGCGCGGGCTTCTTCACGATCTTCACGAAGATCCTGCTGCCGGTGTCGCTTCCGATCTTCATGGTGTGCCTGATCTGGCAGTTCACGCAGATCTGGAACGACTTCCTGTTCGGGATCGTGTTCTCCGGCGTCGATTCGATGCCGATCACGGTCGCGCTGAACAACCTCGTCAACACGTCGACGGGCGTGAAGGAATACAACGTCGACATGGCCGGCGCGATCATCGCCGCGCTGCCGACGCTGCTCGTCTACATCGTCGCCGGCCGCTACTTCGTGCGCGGGCTGACGGCGGGCGCGGTGAAGGGGTAGGCGCGGCTTCATCCGATACGACGAACCGGCCGCGCACCACGCGCGGCGCATCGAAACGAACCCGACGCGGCGCCCGAGTGCGCCGCGCGAGACGAGACAGAGGATTCACAGCATGGCAAGCCTTTCCATCCGTGACGTGTACAAGACCTACCCGAACGGGGTGCCGGTCCTGAAGGGTGTCGACATCGAGATCGAGGACGGACAGTTCCTGATCCTGGTCGGCGGCTCGGGCTGCGGGAAATCGACGCTGCTCAACATGATCGCCGGGCTCGAGACGGTCACGAGCGGCGAGATCTGCATCGACGGCAAGGTCGTCAACGACCTGTCGCCCAAGGATCGCGACATCGCGATGGTGTTCCAGTCGTATGCGCTGTATCCGTCGATGACGGTGCGCGAGAACATCTCGTTCGGGCTGAACATCCGCAAGGTGCCGAAGAGCGAGCAGCAGCAGATCGTCGACCGCGTGTCGGCGATGCTGCAGATCCAGCACCTGCTCGACCGCAAGCCGGGCCAGCTGTCGGGCGGCCAGCGGCAGCGCGTCGCGATGGGCCGCGCGCTCGCACGCGATCCGTCGCTGTTCCTGTTCGACGAACCGCTGTCGAACCTCGACGCGAAGCTGCGCATCGAGATGCGCGCGGAAATCAAGCTGCTGCACCAGCGTCTCGGCACGACGATCGTCTACGTGACGCACGACCAGATCGAGGCGATGACGCTCGGCGACCGGATCGCGGTGATGAAGGACGGCGTGGTCCAGCAGTTCGGCGCGCCGCAGGACATCTACGATTCGCCGTCGAACCTGTTCGTCGCGGGCTTCATCGGCGCGCCGCCGATGAACTTCATCAACGGCAAGTTGGTCGAGCAGGGCGGCGGAATCGCGCTCGAGATCGACACGGGGCTCGCGCGCAGCGCGCTGATCCTGCCGTTCGACGCGGCGAAGCTGAAGTCGCACGTGGGCCGCGAGGTGATCCTGGGCCTGCGTCCGGAGCGCATCACCGACGCGCGCAACGCGCACAACGGCGAGGCGTCGAACCTGCAGCCGATCGACGTGCGCGTCGACGTCACCGAGCCGACCGGGCCGGACACGCACGTGTTCGCGCAGGTGAACGGCAAGCGGATCGTGAGCCGCGTGCATCCGGCCGCGAACCCGCAGCCGGGGCAGACGCAGTCGCTGCTGTTTGACGTGTCGAAGGCCGTGCTGTTCGATCCGGCGTCGGAAGAGCGGATCGCGTGACGCGGCGTTCGCGCTGAACGAAAGACAAAGGGGCCGTTTCGATGAACGGCCCCTTTTTCGTTTCGGCGATGCGGCTCATCGTCCGCGGATGCGTCGGTCAATGCGGCAACCGCACGTCGAACTTGAACGTCGCGAGCCGCGCGACGAGGATGAAGCCGGTCGCGAGCAGCACGCTGTACACCGAGTCGAACTGCAGCCACACGAGCAGCAGATAGAACCAGCAGCCGACGAACGCGCAGGTCGCGTACGGCCGCGAATCGCGCAGGATCAGCGGGATGTCGTTGCACAGCACGTCGCGGACGATCCCGCCGACCACGCCGGTGATCACGCCCATCATCACCGCGATGAAGCGCGGCATCTCGGCGTCGAGCGCGATCGACGTGCCCGAGATGCTGAAGATGCCGAGCCCGATCGCATCGGCGATCAGCAGCAGCCGTTCGGCCGACAGCCGCGACAGCATCCGCAGCACGAACGGTGCGAACAGCGCGAGCACGAAGATCGCGATCACGTAGTCGTCGTGCACGACCCAGTAGAACGGCCGGCGCTCGAGCAGGATGTCGCGCAGCGTGCCGCCGCCGAAGGCGGTCGCGAGCGCGACGACGAACGTGCCGACCGAGTCGAGGCGGTTCTTGCGCGCCTCGATGAACCCCGAAATCGCGAAGGCCAGCGTGGCGATCGCCTCCAGTATCGCGATCGCGAGCGTCAGCCTAGGATGCGGCACGCGGCCCCCGGTCGGCCGGCGCCGCGTGCGGCTGCAGCAGCACGAGCACCGCGCCCGCGCCGCCGTCGTGGCCGCGCGCCTCGCAGAACGCGATCACTTCTTCCTTCTGCACGAGCCACGCGCGCACCTTGCCCTTCAGCACCGGTTCCTTGCCGATCGAGCCGAGCCCCTTGCCGTGAATCACGCGCAGGCAGCGCAGCCCTTTCTTGCCGGCTTCGCGGATGAATTCGGCGAGCGCATCGCGCGCCTCGTCGCGCCGCATGCCGTGCAGGTCGATCTGCGCCTGCACGATCCACGCGCCGCTACGCAGCTTGCGCACGACGTCTCGGCTGATGCCGGGGCGGTGGTAATACAGCGAGTCGTCGCTGTCGAGCAGCGTCTCGGGATCGAATTCGTCGGACAGCGTCGCGTTCAGCACGGCTTCCTCGTCGCGCTGCGTCTGTTTCGGCACCGGGTCGGGCGGCATGCGGCCCGACGACGCGCGCGGCGGCGCGTTCAGCGGCCGGATCGTGCCGATTTCGTTGCGGAACAGGTTCGCGTCGGCTTCCGCCTTGCGCTCGGCCTGCGCGGTTTCGATGCGCGCGCGCTCGCGCCGGTCGGCTTCGCCTTGCAGCGACTTGCGCAACGCGCCGAGGCCCGCGAGGCCCTGGCCGCGCAACGCGGCCGCGTCGGGCACGGGCGGCGGCGCCTCGGGCGCCGGGGTCACGGGACGGGCAGCGATCTTCCGCTTCGCGGGATCGCTCGGATGGGGCTGGTTCTTCGCCATGATTCGGTAACGGGGCAGGCGCGTTCGGGCGCGCGGGCACAAAAAAAGCCGCTGCGCGGCGGCAGCGGCTTTCCGGTCGAGCCTGCTTCGCGGCAGCGGACGCCATTGTAGCGCCCGCCGCGAAAAGGCTTCCGGCTTACTTCTTGTCGTGCAGGCTTTCGAGGTAGCGCTGCGCGTCGAGCGCGGCCATGCAGCCCGTGCCCGCGCTGGTGATCGCCTGGCGGTACACGTTGTCCTGCACGTCGCCCGCGGCGAACACGCCCGGCACGCTCGTCGACGTCGCGTTGCCTTGCAGGCCGCTCTTCGTCAGGATGTAGCCGTCCTTCATTTCCAGCTGGCCCTGGAACAGGTCGGTGTTCGGCTTGTGGCCGATCGCGACGAACACGCCCTGTACGAGCAGGTCTTCCGTCGCGCCGGTCTTCACGTTCTTGATGCGCAGGCCCGTGACGCCCGACTCCTCGCCCGTCACCTCGTCGAGCACGTGATCCCACTTGATGTCGACGACGCCTTCCTTTTGCTTCTCCAGCAGGCGGTCGATCAGGATCGGCTCCGCGCGGAACTTGTCGCGGCGGTGGATCACGGTGACCTTCTTCGCGATGCCGGTGAGGTAGAGCGCTTCCTCGACGGCCGTGTTGCCGCCGCCGATCACCGCGACTTCCTGGTTGCGATAGAAGAAACCGTCGCAGGTCGCGCAGGCCGACACGCCCTTGCCCATGAACGCTTCCTCGGACGGCAGGCCGAGATACTGCGCGGACGCGCCGGTCGCGATGATCAGCGAATCGCACGTGTATTCGCCCGAGTCGCCGATCAGGCGGATCGGCTGCTCGTGCAGTTTCGCGGTGTGGATGTGGTCGAAGACGATTTCGGTGTTGAAGCGCTCCGCGTGCTCCTGGAAGCGCGCCATCAGCTCCGGACCTTGCACGCCTTTCGCGTCAGCCGGCCAGTTTTCGACGTCGGTCGTGGTCATCAGCTGGCCGCCCTGCGCGATGCCGGTGATCAGCACCGGGGACAGGTTGGCGCGTGCCGCGTAGACGGCGGCCGTGTAGCCGGCGGGGCCGGAACCGAGAATCAGGACTTTGGCGTGTTTGGGCGTGGACATGTGCGAATCCGTAAAAGGCGGCCGGCGGGCGGGGTAGGGCTCGCCGTGCGATCCGGGTTGACCGGGATGCCGTCATAGATGGGTATCAGACGCGCATTATAAAGGCCCCGTTGCTGCGCTGCCGAACGAGAGTTTTAATCGCGCCGATAGCGTGGGGCGTGCCGTCCGTACGGGCCAGCGCGCGGGACCGCACGCTGCCGGGTGACGACGCGCGTTGTCGCGGGTGTAGGCCATCCGGCCGGCTTGTGGTGGCCGGCGGCGCCGGTTCGGCGCCCCGTCCCCGTTATGTAACCGTCATTTACACTTGGTGGCCCGGTGCAGCGTTTACAATAAGCGCGATCGAACGACAGGCGGGCGCACGGCCCGTCCTCTTTATACGGATTCATGGCAAAAGCTCCTTATTCCGCCCCGGCACAGGCGTTGCCGCACCGGATGTCGAAGCTCCTCACGGAGATCCGCTGGATTCTCCAGGTCGCGCTCTGCGCCTTTCTGGTGATGGCCCTGCTGAGCTACAGCCGGCGCGATCCGAGCTGGACGCACGCCGCCCAGGTCGATCACATCTCGAACTGGGCCGGCCGCGTCGGCGCGTGGACAGCCGACATCATCCTGCTGCTGTTCGGCCTGTCGGCCTACTGGCTGATCGTGCCGCTCGGGCGGCGCATCGCCGTCAATTACCGCCGCATCACGCGCCACGAGGCGATTCCCGACGAACCGGAGCGGCCGATCGGCTGGCTCACCGAAATCTTTGCGTTCGTGCTGGTCGTGCTCGCCTGCGACGGCATCGAGGCGCTGCGCATGTGGTCGCTGAAGGTGCAGTTGCCGCGTGCGCCGGGCGGCGTCGTCGGCGAGGCCGTCGCGGGCGCGATGTCGCATGCGTTCGGCTTCACGGGCGGCACGCTGCTGCTGCTGATCGCGCTCGCGATCGGCCTGTCGCTGTATTTCCGCTTCTCGTGGCTGTCGGTCGCCGAGCGTGTCGGCGGCGCGATCCTGTCCGCCGTCAACGTCGCGAAGCTGCGCCGCGAGGCCGAGCGCGACCGCAAGCTCGGCGAGGCCGCGGCGGTGCGCCGCGAGGGCAAGGTCGAAGAGGAGCGCGTGCGTATCGAGGATCACGAACCGGTGACGATCGTGCCGCCGGTCGTCACGCCGGCGAAGTCCGAGCGCGTCGAGCGCGAGCGCCAGGTGCCGCTGTTCACCGACCTGCCGGGCGATTCGACGCTGCCGCCGGTGTCGCTGCTCGACCCCGCGCCGAAGACGCAGGAAGCGATTTCGGCCGATACGCTCGAATTCACGTCGCGCCTGATCGAGAAGAAGCTGAAGGACTTCGGCGTCGAGGCGAGCGTGGTGGCCGCGTATCCGGGCCCGGTGGTCACGCGCTACGAGATCGAGCCGGCCACCGGCGTGAAGGGCAGCCAGATCGTCAATCTCGCGAAGGATCTCGCGCGCTCGCTGTCGCTCGTGTCGATCCGCGTGGTCGAGACGATCCCCGGCAAGAACTACATGGCGCTCGAGCTGCCGAACCAGCGCCGCCAGACGGTGCACCTGTCCGAGATCATCGGCTCCGAGGTGTATGCAGCCGCGTCGTCGGCGCTGACGCTGAGCCTCGGCAAGGACATCGGCGGCAAGCCGGTGTGCGCGGATCTCGCGAAGATGCCGCACCTGCTGGTGGCCGGTACGACCGGCTCGGGCAAGTCGGTCGGGATCAACGCGATGATCCTGTCGCTGCTGTACAAGGCCACGGCCGAGCAGGTGCGCCTGATCCTGATCGATCCGAAGATGCTCGAAATGAGCGTCTACGAAGGCATTCCGCACCTGCTGTGCCCGGTCGTCACCGACATGCGCCAGGCCGGCCATGCGCTGAACTGGACGGTCGCGGAGATGGAGCGCCGCTACAAGCTGATGAGCAAGCTCGGCGTGCGCAACCTCGCGGGCTACAACAACAAGATCGACGAGGCGGCGAAGCGCGAGGAGAAGATTCCGAACCCGTTCAGCCTGACGCCGGACGATCCGGAGCCGCTCGGCCGCCTGCCGAACATCGTCGTCGTGATCGACGAGCTGGCCGACCTGATGATGGTCGTCGGCAAGAAGGTCGAGGAGCTGATCGCGCGGATCGCGCAGAAGGCGCGTGCGGCCGGCATCCATCTGATCCTCGCGACGCAACGCCCGTCGGTCGACGTGATCACGGGCCTGATCAAGGCGAACGTGCCGACGCGGATCGCGTTCCAGGTGTCGTCGAAGATCGACTCGCGCACGATTCTCGACCAGATGGGCGCCGAATCGCTGCTCGGGATGGGCGACATGCTCTACCTGCCGCCCGGCTCCGGGTTGCCGGTGCGTGTGCACGGCGCGTTCGTCGCTGATGACGAGGTGCATCGCGTCGTCGAGAAGCTCAAGGAGCAGGGCGAGCCGAACTACGTCGAGGGCCTGCTCGAAGGCGGCACCGCCGACGGCGACGAGGGCTCGGCCGGCGCGGGAACCGGCGAAGGCGGCGGCGAGTCTGATCCGCTGTACGACCAGGCGGTCGAGATCGTCATCAAGAACCGCCGCGCGTCGATCTCGCTCGTGCAGCGCCATCTGCGAATCGGCTACAACCGCGCGGCGCGGCTGCTCGAGCAGATGGAGCAGTCGGGGCTCGTGTCGGCGATGTCGTCGAGCGGCAACCGCGAAATTCTTGTGCCGGCGCGCGACGCGGAATGAGTCCGCGGCGCCCGCAGCGCCGGCCACCCAGGGAGAAAACCGCAATATGCAGCAACATTCGTTCGTCCCTTCCCTTCGTTCGACGCGGCGCTGGCTCGGCGCGGCGCTCGCCGGCGCATCGCTGATGCTCGCGGCGACGCACGCGTTCGCGGGCGGCACCGAGCAACTGAAGGCCTTCGTGTCGCAGGTGCGTTCGGCGAAGGGCGATTTCACCCAGCAGATCGTCAAGGCGCCGGCCAAGGGCGCGAGCGCCGCGCAGGCCGCGCCGAAGCCCACCGACAATTCAAGCGGCACGTTCGTGTTCGCGCGGCCCGGCAAGTTCATCTGGACCTACCAGAAGCCTTACCAGCAGGTGCTGCAGGCCGACGGCGACAAGCTCTACGTGTACGACCGCGACCTGAACCAGGTCACCGAGCGCAAGCTGAACGGCGCGCTGGGCGCGAGCCCGGCCGCGATCCTGTTCGGCAGCAACGATCTCGACAAGAACTACACGCTGCGCGATGCGGGCGAGAAGGGCGGCATCGACTGGCTCGAGATGCTGCCGAAGGCGCAGGACACGCAGTTCCAGCGGATCGGCATCGGCTTTCGCAACGGCACGCTCGCCGCGATGGAACTGCACGACGTGTTCGGCAACGTCACGCTGCTGACCTTCACGAACATCCAGACGAACCCGCCGCGGAAGGGCGATACGTTCAAGTTCGTCGTGCCGAAGGGCGCGGACGTGATCAACGGCTGATCTCCGTTGCACGTTTTCCCGACACGGGCCTGCCGGCGACGGCAGGCCCGTGTTGTTTTGGGACGTGTGCAACAGACGCAGACGCGGCTAACAGGCGTGGGCACCCCCGGGCCCGGCGGCGCGCTCGCGCGGCTGTCATAATGTCGGGTCCGGCGGCCGGTTCGGCCGCGACCGTTTGATGTGGAGCGAGGGTTCATGTCCGACCTGTTTCAAGTCGAGCCGCGCCGCCCGCTCGCCGAGGCGCTGCGGCCGAAAACGCTCGCCGAGGTGATCGGCCAGACGCATTTGCTGGGCGAAGGCAAGCCGCTGCGGCTTGCGTTCGAATCGGGCAAGCCGCATTCGATGATCCTGTGGGGGCCGCCCGGCGTCGGCAAGACGACGCTCGCGCGGCTCACCGCGCTCGCGTTCGACTGCGAGTTCATCGCGCTGTCCGCGGTGCTCGGCGGCGTGAAGGACATCCGCGAGTCGATGGAGCAGGCGAAGGACACGCTGAACCGCACCGGTCGCCACACGATCCTGTTCGTCGACGAGATCCACCGCTTCAACAAGGGGCAGCAGGATGCGCTGCTGCCGTTCGTCGAGTCGGGCCTCGTGACCTTCATCGGCGCGACGACCGAAAACCCGAGTTTCGAGGTCAATTCGGCGTTGCTGTCGCGTGCGCAGGTGTACGTGCTGAAGTCGCTGAACGACGACGAGATGCGCCAGTTGCTCAAGCGCGCGCAGGAAATCGCGCTCGACGGCCTCGCGTTCGACGACAAGGCGATCGATACGCTGGTCGGCTACGCGGACGGCGACGCGCGCCGCTTCCTGAACCTGCTCGAACAGGCGCAGACGGCGGCGACGTCGGCCGGGGTCGCGACGATCGATGCCGATTTCGTCAGCAATGCGATGACGCTGAACGCGCGGCGCTTCGACAAGGGCGGCGACAACTTCTACGACCAGATTTCGGCGCTGCACAAGTCGGTGCGCGGCTCGAGCCCGGACGGCGCGCTGTACTGGTTCTGCCGGATGATCGACGGCGGCGCGGACCCGAAGTATCTCGCGCGGCGCATCGTGCGGATGGCCTGGGAAGACATCGGCCTGGCCGACCCGCGCGCGTTGCAGGTGGCGAACGACGCGGCCGAAACCTACGAGCGCCTCGGCTCGCCGGAAGGCGAACTCGCGCTCGGGCAGGCCGTGATCTATCTCGCGTGCGCGGCGAAGAGCAACGCCGGCTACAACGCGTTCAACCAGGCGATGGCGTTCGTGAAGCAGGACAAATCGCGCGAGGTGCCCGTCCACCTGCGCAACGCGCCGACCAAGCTGATGAAGGAGCTCGGCTATGGTCACGCCTATCGTTACGCACACGACGAGCCGAACGCGTATGCGGCCGGCGAGACGTACCTGCCGGACGGGATGCGCGAGCCGCGCTGGTATCAGCCGGTGCCGCGCGGGCTCGAATCGAAGATCGCCGAGAAGCTCGCATGGCTGCGCGAGCTCGATCGCGAGGCCGGCAAGAAGGACTGACGGCGCCCCGCAGGCCGGTTCGATCCGCGTAGCCCCGGATGCATCAGCGCTTGCGGCCCGACGGCTGTTGCTTCCAGTATTCGAACGGCTCTTCGTGGCATTCGATGTCGAGTTCGGCCACCCGCGCATGCAGGCGTTCCTGCGCGTCGGCGATCGCGAGGTTGTAGATGGTCGGCGCGATTTCCTGGATGAAGAAATGCAGCAGCGCGCCGGCCTGGATGTTGCCGATCGGCTCGTCCATGTTTTCTGTGAAATAGCGTTGCAGCGACGCGATCGCGCGGTCGCGTACGTCCTTGTCGAGTTCGATGGTCATCGGATTCCCAGGTGTGCTGTGACGCGGAGCCGGCGCTCCGCCTGATTCGGTCGCTGCCAGCCGGCGCGGTCGTGTCGTGATCCGTCATGGCCAGACGCGCGGCAATTCGCCGGTCACCGATGCGGCGGACCGCCAATGCGATACTGCCATGGCCGCCCGTTTGCGGCATTGTCCATCCGGCCGGTGCCGTGGCAGGCGCGCGGTGCGTTAGAATTCCCGTCTTACACAACGATTTTCCAAGTCCTCCCATGCTCGACATCCAGTTGCTGCGCAAAGACCTCGACGGCGTCGCCAAGCGCCTCGCCGATCGCGGCTACACCCTCGACGTCGCCGCGTTCTCCGCACTCGAAGCGGAACGCCGCGCGATCCAGACCCACACCGAAGAGCTCCAGGCGCGCCGCAACAGCCTGTCGAAGCAGATCGGCGCGATGAAGGGCAAGGGCGAGGACACGTCGGCCGTGATGGCCGAGGTTGGCGGGATCGGCGACGACATGAAGGCGTCGGAAGCCAAGCTCGGCGAGATCCAGGCGCGCCTGTCCGACCTGATGCTGGGCATGCCGAACGTCGCGCACGAGAGCGTGCCGGTCGGCAAGGACGAAGCCGACAACGTCGAGGCGCGCCGCTGGGGCACGCCGCGCCAGTTCGACTTCGAAGTGAAGGATCACGTCGACGTCGGCACGCCGCTCGGCCTCGATTTCGAGACGGGCGCGAAGCTCGCCGGTGCGCGCTTCACGATGCTGCGCGGCCCGATCGCGCGCCTGCACCGCGCACTCGCGCAGTTCATGATCGACACGCACACGCAGCAGCACGGCTATACCGAAACGTACACGCCGTACATCGTGAACCCGGAGATTCTGTACGGCACGGGCCAGTTGCCGAAGTTCGCGGACGACATGTTCCGCGTCGAGAAGGGCGGCGCGGAAAACACGGTCACGCAATACCTGATCTCCACGTCCGAGATTTCGCTGACGAACACCGTGCGCGAGTCGATCGTCGACGCTTCCGCGCTGCCGATCAAGCTCACCGCGCATTCCCCGTGCTTCCGCTCGGAAGCCGGTTCGTACGGCCGCGACACGCGCGGGATGATCCGTCAGCATCAGTTCGACAAGGTCGAGATGGTGCAGGTCGTCGCGCCGGAAACGTCGTACGCGGCGCTCGACGAGATGGTCGGCCACGCGGAAGCGATCCTGCAGAAACTCGGCCTGCCGTACCGCGTGATCACGCTATGCACCGGCGACATGGGCTTCTCGGCCGCGAAGACGTTCGACCTCGAGGTGTGGCTGCCCGCGCAGAACACCTATCGCGAGATCTCGAGCTGCTCGAACACCGAGGCGTTCCAGGCGCGCCGGATGCAGGCGCGCTTCCGCAACGCGCAGGGCAAGCCGGAGCTCGTGCATACGCTGAACGGCTCGGGTCTGGCGGTCGGCCGCACGCTCGTCGCGGTGCTGGAGAACTACCAGAACGCGGATGGCTCGGTCACGGTGCCGGAAGTGCTGCGTCCGTACATGGGCGGCATGGAGCGGATCGACGCGCCGGCACAGGCGTCGTAACGCGGGTCTTTCGACGCCCTCGCAAAAAATTTGCAGAAAGGGCTTGTCAGTCGCGAAGCGATCGTCTTATAATCTTTTTCTCGCGGAAACGACCAGCCGCGAAATGCAGTAAGGAAGGAGAGGTGGCAGAGTGGTCGAATGTACCTGACTCGAAATCAGGCGTACGGTTTCCCCGTACCGTGGGTTCGAATCCCACCCTCTCCGCCAAAATACGAAGCCCCTTGATCCGGAAGGATCAAGGGGTTTTTCGTTTTGGGTCGTCGGCGCGCACGGATCGTGTCGCATCTTCGATGCGGCGTGGCTGCATGATGAACACCATCGCCCCGTGACGAACCGGCCGTCGGAAGTCCTGACAGTTGTTGCATGGCTGCCGCACCGCGCACGCGTGCCAAACCGGAAGCCGGTACGCCGACCGTTTCAAGTGGCGTCCACCAGCTTCTACGCAGCCCTCACCGAACCATCACGCCGCCGCCGGATACTGCGCGAGCACCTTGTCGCGAATCGACGGCTTGATGTTCGATTGCGCCATGTCACCGCGATAGTGCGCGACGACGCGCGGGTTCATCACGCGATACCAGAGCGGCGGCACGTACGCGAACAGGATCATCGTCGCGTAGCCGGCCGGCAATTGCGGCGCATCGTCGAAGTGGCGCAACGCCTGGTAGGAGCGCGTCGGATTCGCGTGATGGTCGGCGTGTCGCTGCAACTGGTACAGGAACAGGTTCGTGACGACGTGATTGCTGTTCCACGAATGCTGCGGCGTGCAGCGTTCGTAGCGGCCGCTCGGCAGCTTGCGACGGCCGAGCCCGTAGTGCTCGACGTAGTTCACCACTTCGAGCAGCGACGCGCCGTAGACGGCCTGGATCACGAGGAACGGGATCACGACCTTGCCGGCCAGCGCGATCGCGATGCCCCATACGACGGCGGTCATTGCCCACGCATGCAGCACTTCGTTGCGCCAGGTCCACGGCGAATGTCCGAGCCGCTCGAGGCGGACCTTTTCGAGCCGCCACGCCGAGCGGATGCTGCCGGTCACCGTGCGTGGCAGGAACGCCCAGAACGACTCGCCGTAGCGCGCGCTCGCCGGATCCTCGGCGGTCGCGACGCGCACGTGATGGCCGCGATTGTGCTCGACGTAGAAGTGGCCGTACGCGACCGGCGCCAGCGTGATCTTCGCGAGCCAGCGTTCGAAACGGCCGGTCTTGTGGCCGAGCTCGTGAGCAGTATTGATCGAGATGCCCGTCGCGGCGCCGAGCGACAGCGCGAAGCCGACGTAGTCGTACCACGCGAGCGCGTGCGTGCCGACGATCCACACGCACATGAAGAACGCGACGTACTCGACGACAGTCGCGAGATAAACGATGTACCGGTAATAGCGTTCGCGTTCGAGGTGCGGCACGACGGCTTCGGGCGGATTGTCGCGATCGTCGCCGATCAGCGTGTCGAGGATCGGGATCACGCCGAACGCGAACAACGGGCCGAACCACCAGAACACGTGAAGGCCCGTCGACAGCGCAAGCTGTGCCGCGAGGATCGGCAGCGTGATCGTCAGCGCGCCGAGCAGCCACAGATAACGCTTGCCATCCGACCAGCTCGAAGCCGGTGCATTGGTCATTGCCATTGTCTCCCTCCAGTCGGCCGGCCCGCGGGCGGCCGCATGCAAGTTTGTTCGAATCCTCGTGGTCCGCGACGCGCGCGGTGGCACCGGATCGTCGTCCGGTTCTGCCTGTTATACGACCGGTGCGCGCGCTTGCCAAACCCCGGCGCTAGGCGTGGTGCTCCAAACGACGGGCCCCGCGCAATGCGCGCGGGTGCGGGACGACGCGTGCTGATTGAAACATGCGGGCGAGGCGGATTGGCCGGCAGGCTGGTGCGGCGTTTGTCAGACGAATGGCTCGACGTGCGGCGGTCCACACCGGCGTGAAGGGGGTGCAACAAATGTTGCATCGCAATAAAGCGCCCGGCAAAGCAGGGGTGCAGCGTGCTTTTTGTGTGCTTATATTACGCAGTATTACGGTCGCGGCGAAGCAATGCAACGCGGCTCAAAACCGGATGGCCACGCATCGCAAGGAGAACGAGACGATCCGTCCGATGACGACCGTATGTTCCCCCTCGGGCAGCCAGCGTCCGTGCACCGATGCTGCAACTGCACACCGATCGATGCGGGTCGCGGCGGATGGCCTGTGCCGCCTTTCGATCCGCGCCGGCGTTTGAAAATTACGATTTGACTCATGCCCCGCTTTCGGTTGAAGCTAATAGCTTGCTGTCCGAAGGGGGCTGTGCCTGCATGAGTTCGACCTTGACCGTTCGTCGTATCGCTGCCGATCAGGGCGGCGTGTATCGCGAACTCCGCGCCGCATCGCTGCGTGAGCCCTACGCGCCCGGCGAAGCGCCGGAGGCCGAATTGCTGACCGTCGAAGCCGACGCAGCGTCGGCGATCGCCGCGCAGCGCGCCGTGTCCGACGAGTCGACGACTTTCCTGCTGTACACCGAAGGCCATCCGGCCGGCATGATCGGCGCGTATTTCGACAACACGCCCGATCGGCGCGCGTTCGTCAGCGAACTGTGGGTCGCGCATGCGGTGCGTCACCTGCGCGGCGGCGTGCTGCTGCTGGAGACGGCCACCGCATGGCTCGCCGAGCGCGGCGCCACCGACGTCTACGCGTGGATCGCCGATGCGAACCGCAACGCGGTCCGCTTTTACGAGCGCGCGGGTTTCGGCAACACCGGCGAACATGCGCCGATCGCGCGGATGCCCGGCGCGATGAAATCGCTGTTCGTGTCGCAGGTGAAGCACTGACGCGCCCTCGATATCGCCAGCCGCGCGGCGCGATGAAAGCCCGATCGCCCGCTGGCCCGCCCGCCTGCCGGTTGCCCGTCCGCCCGGGCCGCCACCACCCCGAGTCCCAAAAATAATGGCCGCACGCGTGGACGCCTGTAAAATACGCAAAAAATTTTTGCAGAGTGTCCATGTCGCTTAAAAAATCGCCATTCTTCGAGCTGCGCAGCGGATCGGTCGATACGTTGCTGTTCACCGTGAAGACGACCGATCTCGATGCGTTGCGTGCCGAACTGGTCAAGCGCTTCGAAGCGACTCCCGAGTTTTTCGCCGACGATGTCGTCGCGATCGACGTCCGCCGTCTGGCTGACGGCGAACGCGTCGCGCTCGCGGACATCCGCCAGATGCTGAACGACGTGCGGATGCGTCCGGTGGGCGTCGTCGCGCTGGCAACGCAGGGTTGGGCGGGGGAAGCCGGCCTGCCGTTGCTGGAGGCGCGCGATCGCCGCGCGCCGGCCGCGAAACCTGCCGACGAAGCGGAACCGGCGGCCGTGCCAGCCGTCGAGACCGCCGCCGCTCCGGCAGCCGCAGCGGCGCCCGAACAGTCGTCGGACCCCGCGCCGACGCTCGTGCAGGCCGGCGGCCAGACGCTGGTGATCGACCGGCCGTTGCGTTCGGGGCAGCAGATTTACGCGAAAGGAGACCTCGTGGTGCTCGCGCCGGTCAGTCACGGCGCGGAAATCATCGCGGAAGGCAATATCCACATCTACGCGCCGCTGCGCGGCCGCGCCCTCGCGGGCGTGCACGGCAATCACGACGCGCGCATTTTCTGCACGTGTCTCGAACCGGAACTGATTTCGATCGCGGGTATCTATCGAACGACCGAGAACCCGCTGCCCGCCGACGTACTGGGCAAATCGGTACAGATCCGGCTCGAAGAGGAAAAACTGATGATCGAACCGCTGCGCCTGACGTAATTCACGCGGTGCGCTCCGGATCGATCGGCTCTCATTGACGAACACAGGGTATTGGGTAAATGGCAAAAATCATCGTGGTGACCTCGGGCAAGGGCGGCGTGGGCAAGACGACGACGAGCGCGAGCTTCGCGTCGGGTCTCGCGCTGCGCGGCCACAAGACGGCCGTGATCGACTTCGACGTCGGCCTGCGCAACCTCGATCTCATCATGGGCTGCGAGCGTCGCGTCGTGTATGACCTCGTGAACGTGATCCAGGGCGAAGCGAACCTGAACCAGGCGCTGATCAAGGACAAGAAGTGCGAGAACCTGTTCATCCTGCCGGCGTCGCAGACGCGCGACAAGGATGCGCTGACGCGCGACGGCGTCGAGAAGGTGCTGAACGATCTCGTCGCGATGGACTTCGAATACATCGTCTGCGATTCGCCGGCCGGTATCGAAGCCGGCGCGCTGCACGCGATGTACTTCGCGGATGAAGCGCTGATCGTCACGAACCCGGAAGTATCGTCGGTGCGCGACTCGGACCGCATTCTCGGCATCCTGTCGTCGAAGACGAAGCGCGCGACCGAAGGCAAGGACCCGATCAAGGAACACCTGCTGATCACGCGTTACAGCCCGAAGCGCGTGAGCGAAGGCGAGATGCTGTCGCTCGAGGACATCAGCGAGATCCTGCGCATCAAGCTGATCGGCGTGGTGCCCGAATCGGAAGCCGTGCTGCACGCGTCGAACCAGGGTTTGCCGGCCGTGCATATCGACGGCACGGACGTCGCGGAAGCGTACAAGGACGTCGTCGCCCGTTTCCTCGGCGAGGACAAGCCGCTGCGCTTCACCGATTACCAGAAGCCGGGCCTGCTGCAGCGCCTCTTCGGCAGCAAGTAACGGAGGCCGCCCATGTCCATCCTTTCATTTCTCCTCGGCGAGAAGAAGAAGTCCGCATCGGTCGCGAAGGAGCGCCTGCAGCTCATCATCGCGCACGAGCGGGTCGGCGGCCGGCCGCCGGCCGATTACCTGCCGGCGCTGCAGAAAGAGCTCGTCGCGGTCATCTCGAAGTACGTCCATATTTCGGACGATGACATCCGCGTGAGCCTCGAGCGCCAGGACGATCTCGAAGTCCTCGAAGTGAAGATCGAGATTCCGCAAGCCTGACGCTCGCGCGTGTCCCTCCGCACGGCGGCACCCGCCGCCGTGCGCGTCTTACGCCCTGTTGCACTTTCGGGCACGCCGTAACACGGTGCCTGTCGGCCGCAACCGACCCTCCCGCATTGAACGAATACGCTCGCGTCACTTGTTCAACCAGGAGGTTGTGATGGCTGTCTCTACCGTTTCACGTCGCATCGTTTCGCTCGCGCTGTTGGCCGCGGGCCTGTCGGCCGTCGTCGCACCATTTGCCGCGCATGCGGACGAGATTCTCGTCGGCACGCCCGTGATCGTGCCGCAGGGGCGCATGGTCGTCGCGGAGCCGGTCGCCGTGCGCACCGAGGAAATCGTCGTCGTCGCGCCGAATGCGCCGCCGCCGGTGCGCTATGAAGTCGTGCCGGCCACGCGCTCGGGCTACGTGTGGGAGCGCGGACACTGGCACTGGGACCATGGCCGCTACGTATGGATCGGCGGCCACTGGGAAACCGAGCGCGTCGGCATGCAATGGGTGCCGGGGCATTGGGACCAGCGCGGTCCGAACTGGTTCTGGACGCGCGGCCACTGGGCTTGAGGCAGACGCGCGATGAAAAGAACCGCAATCGCCATCGCGCTCGTCGCGATCACGCTGGCCGGATGCATCGTCGTGCCGGCGCGGCCGGTCTACTACCGGCCAGCGCCCGTCGTGATCTACTGAGCGTCGCGCGGGCCGTGTTGTTGCGCCGGGCCGTTTGCGTCGGTCGCAGCCGGCCCGGTATCGTGCGGCCCCGGCGCATGCGCGGGGCCGTCGGCCGCCGACGCAGCGGCTGGCTCGTCGCCGCCTTCGTCGCGCAGCGTGTCGAGCGGATCGGCGGGGGCCGCGTTTGCATCCTGGGGCTCGGTCACGTCGGTCGCGTGGCTGGCAGCGGCCGCTGCGGTTGCCGCGGCCGGCGCGAGATAGCGCTGCGCGAGCGTTTCGTAGAGCGGCGGCGCGAAAAAGCGCGAGACGCGGCTCGATACCAGCGCGGTCGCCATCAGCGAAATCACGAGCGCATGACCGTTGATCATTTCCATCACGATCACGAACGACGTGATCGGCGCCTGCGTGACGGCGGCCAGATAGCCGACCATCGCGAGCGCGATCAGCATCGGCAGGCTCATGTTGCTGAACACGGCATGCAGCACGTTGCCGAAGCCGGCGCCGATCGACAGCGACGGCGCGAAGATCCCGCCCGGGATGCCCGGCAGGTACGACGCGACCATCGACACCATCTTCAGGAGCGGATAGAACACCGACAACTGCTGACTGCCGTCGAGCAGGCCGCGCGCCTCCGCATAGCCGCTGCCGAACGTCGTGCCGCCGGACACGAGCCCGACGACGGCGATCGTGAAGCCGCACAGCGCGGCGAACGCGACCGGCCGCTCGCGATACAGGCCCAGCAGTTGCGCGGGCAGCCAGCGCCCCGTATTCAGCAACAACCAGCAGAACAGGCCGCCCGCGATGCCCGTCACGATCGCGGTGACCAGCACCGCGACCGCCAGCAGCTTCGGGAAATGGAGCCCGGCGTTGATCGTGCCGAAATACGTGTAGTTGCCGTTCAGCCCGAGCGCGACAACGCCGGCGAGGATGATCGCGGTGATCAGCACGCCGCTGGCACGCGCGGAGAAGCTGCGGGTCAGTTCCTCGATCGCGAACACGATGCCCGCGAGCGGCGTGTTGAATGCGGCCGACAGCCCGGCCGCGGCGCCGGCCAGCACGAGCTGGCGTTCGATCTGCGCGTTCGAGCGCGGGTAGAAGCGTCGCAGGTTGAACATCAGCGCCGCACCGACCTGCACGGTCGGCCCTTCGCGGCCGATCGTGAAGCCGCCGAGGATGCCGAGGAACGAGATCAGCACCTTGCCGAACAGGATGCGCAGCGTCAGCAGCCGGGCGCCGAATGCGCTCGGGCGCGCATGCAGTGTCGCGATCACCTGCGGGATGCCGCTGCCCTCGGCGCCACGGAAAAAGCGCCGCGTGATCCATGCCGACAGCGCGGCGATCGCCGGCGTCAACAGCAGCGGCAGCCAGGCGGCGTGATCGCGCATCGCGCGGAACGTCTCGTAACCCCAGTCGATCAAGCGGGCGTACAGGACGGCCGCGAGGCCGACGACGATCGCGCCGAGCCAGAAAACACCGTATTGGCGCCAGATTCGCAGCGAGCGGCGGGTGAGGGCGGGAAACAGCGCGGGAAGGGCAGGGCGCGGCATTGGCTCGGGCCGGAGGGCAAAGAGTGGATTATAAAAAGAACGGGATGCCAGCGGGGGCGTCAAACGTTCTTGGTGAGCGACAAAAATCCACAAAGAGATGCAATTTGTTGCAAATGTAATGTTGGCGTAATTTCTGCGCACAGCAACCTCGTTAGCATGCCAAGATGGCCAGTCAAGAATCCCGCAAATCGTGAAACGCATCCTTATCGTGAAAGTGACGTCGCTCGGCGACGTCGTCCAGACGCTGCCCGTCGTCGCCGATCTGCATCGCGCGTTCCCCGGCGTGACGGTCGACTGGGCCGTGGACGAATCGTGCGCGGAGGTCGTACGCTGGCATCCGGGTGTGAGCGCCGTCCTGGGCGCGCCGCTGCGCCGCTTCAAGAAACTGCGCAATGCCGGCGACCTGAAGGCGATCTCGGCATCGATCAGGGCGTTGCGCGCGCACCGGTACGACGCGGTCATCGATCTGCACGGTGTCTACAAGAGCGCGATCATTGCGTCGCTCGCGCGTGCCGCGCGCCGTTTCGGCTACCAGACGCAGGATCTCGGCGAAACGGGCGCGCGCTTCGCGTATTCGCACCGCTTCGGTCCGCGGCCGGACTGCGACGCATGGCACGGGATGCGCGTGAGTGCCGGCGAAGCGCTCGGCTACGTGCCCGAAGGGACTGCCACGTACGGCATCGTCGCCCCGCAGGATGCAAGCCTGCCGGCTGCCGTGACGGATGCCGGGCCGTTCATGCTGCTGTTCCACGCGACGTCCAATCCCGACAAGAAATGGCCGGCCGAGCACTGGGCCGCGCTTGCCACGGAGATGACGGCGCGCGGTGTGCGCGTGCTGCTGCCGTGGGGATCGGCGGCCGAGCACGACGACGCGCGGGATATCGCCGCGCGTGCGCCGGGGGCGATCGTGTTACCGGCGATGACGGTGCGTGAGCTCGGTGCGACGCTTGGCCGGGCCGCGCTCGTGGTGGGCGTCGATACCGGGTTCGTGCACATGGCGCACGCACTGCAGCGGCCGACCGTGATGATTTTCGTCGCCACGTCGCGCCACCATTGCGGCATCGGCGGCGCGCCGCATGCGCTGTCGATCGGCGAGCCGGGCGCGATGCCGACCGTCGACGAGGCGCTGGGCGCGATCGATGCGGTCTGCCCTGCCTATGGGGCGTTGCGGGCGCGGCTGTCCGCCTGACGCGGCGCGGCGGCCGTGATCACGCGAGCAACGCCTCGACCGTGACGACGGCGGCGATGGCCGCCAGATTCGCCAGCAGCGCTTCGAACACGAGGCCGCGCCAGGTCTTGGGCCGGAACCGCAGCGCGAGCAGTAGCGCGCCGCCCAGTGCGAGCGCGAGGATCAGGACGAGGTCGGCATTGGCGAGGCGGATATTCATCGCGGCGGCTCCTTGTCGGGGCGGGTCCCCCGGGCGCGCGACGGCGCGCCCAGGATCGAGTATAGGCATCGCCCGCCGCCCTGCAACCCGGGTCGCCCCGGAGGGTCAGACGAGCGACGCGTCGCGCGTTTCGCGCATCAGCAGGACGCCGATCAGGCTGATCGCCGCCGCCACCGACACATAGCCGCCCACCCACGACAGCCCGCCGCGCGCGGCCAGCAGTTGCGCGATATACGGTGCGATCGACGCGCCGAGAATCCCGCCGAGGTTGTACGCGACGCCCGCGCCCGTATAGCGGACGTTGGTCGGGAACAATTCCGGCAGCAGCGCGCCCATCGGCGCGAACGTCACTCCCATCAGGAACAGCTCGATCGTCAGGAACAGCGCGACGAGCGGCATCGAGCCGCTGCCGAGCAGCGGTTCCATCGCGAACCCCGACAACAGCGCGGCGATCGCGCCGACCACCAGCACCGGCTTGCGCCCGAAGCGGTCCGACGCCCATGCGGACAGCGGCGTCGCAAGCCCCATGAAGACGACCGCGAAACACAGCAGGCCGAGGAAGCTCTGGCGCGGAATATGCAGCGCCGACACGCCGTACGACAGCGAGAACACCGTCGAGATGTAGAACAGCGTGTAGCAGACGACCATCGCGAGCGCGCCGAGCAGCGTCGGCCGCCAGTGCTGCGTGACGAGCGTCGCGACCGGCACGCGCACGCGCTCGTTGCGGTCGAGGGCCGCCTGGAACGCGGGCGTTTCGGTGATCTTGAGCCGCACGTACAGGCCGAGCGCGACGAGCACCGCGCTGACGAGGAACGGGATGCGCCAGCCCCAGCTGCGGAACTGCTCGTCGGACAGCGACAGCGCGAGCGCGAAGAACAGGCCGTTCGACATCAGGAAGCCAACCGACGGCCCCAGTTGCGGGAACATCCCGAACCAGCCGCGCTTGCCCTGCGGCGCATGCTCGGTCGCGAGCAGCGCCGCGCCGCCCCATTCGCCGCCGAGGCCGATCCCCTGCCCGAAGCGCAGCACGCACAGCAGCACCGGCGCGAGCGCACCGATCGTGTCGTAGCCGGGCACGAAGCCGATCGCGGTGGTGGACACGCCCATCACGAGCAGCGAGGCGACGAGCGTCGACTTGCGGCCGATGCGATCGCCGAAGTGTCCGAACAGGAACGAGCCGATCGGGCGCGCGATGAAGGCGATGCCGAACGTGACGAACGCCGACAGCGCTTGCGCCGTCGCGGAGCCGTGCGGGAAGAATACGGGGCCGATGACGAGCGCGGCGGCCGTCGCGTACACGTAGAAATCGTAGAACTCGATCGCGGTGCCGATGAAGCTCGCGAACACGATGCGCCGGTGGCTGACGGCGCCTGCCGAACCGGTTGCGTGTGCAACGGCCGGGGGGGATGCGGACATGGATGTCTCCGTTTTGTCGTTGGGGTGCTCGGCCGAGCGTGCACTCGGACAGGCGACGGCCTGCCGGGAGCGGCCGGGCAAATGAGTGATGCGGATGACGCGGTGGCGGCGTGGCGCAGACGTCACCCGCCGGTCGACGATGGAGACGGGTAGGTCGCCGCCGCCCGGTGCCGGCGTGGTCGGCTCGCTTGCCGGGTGGGGCGTGCGAACGCACGCGCGGCGTGATGGCCGTGCGAGTGCGGAAAATTATAGCCAGCGCCGCCGCTCACCGGCAATCGGGCCGCGGCGGCGCGTCAGTCGATCGATTGCGCCTGCGCGGAGGCGGTGCTTTGCAGCTGGAAGTGGCCGTCGTCGTTGAAGAGCCAGCCTTCCATCAGTTCGAGCCGGCCGTTGCCGTCGAGCAGCCGCGACGGCGGCGCGGGGAGCGGCGCCGAGCGGCGCAGCGATGCGAGCGCGAGCGCTTCTGCTTCGCTGTCGCCGTTGCTGCGATAGACGGATGCGTTGACCACGCGGCCACTGCCATCGACGGTGAAGGCGACGACGACGAGCGAACGCAGCATGGCCTGCGGTGTGCCGTGCAGCATGCCGGACGGATTGCGTTCGGCGACACGATGCGCGACCTCGACGCGATACTGGTCGAGGTTGCCGCTGCGTATGACCGACGGAATCGTCAGGACCGAGCGTAGCGACGAAGGCGGCGTGATCGTGCACGCGGCAAGCAGGGCGACGGCGGCCAGCGCGGCAACACGCAGCCGGGCGACGCACGGACGGAGAAGGGGGCGCATGAGGTAATGGCCGGCAGGGACGATAAAAAAATGATAGGCGCACCGACGCGAGACGATATGGGGAGAAACGCATAGCGCGCTGGATCGGCCGCTGGGATCGCTGATGATGACGACCGGGTGCCGCGTCGAGCAACGTGCAACGTGCGTCGGGATGTGACGCGACATGTGACCGCGGCCGCGGCGGACGCGCGTGTTGCAAGGTTGAAAGCCACGGCACGCTGCGATCGATCGTCCGGCTGGCGCAGCGGTCCACCGATGCGGCAACCTCGACCGCACCTCCCGGGCAATCGCCGGCGATGTGCGCCGGCTGGTTCAGAAGCCGTGCGTGACGAGCGACAGTACCGACAGGTCGGGGTGCGTGCCGTCGATGATGCTCTTGCCGATGTGGATGGCTTCGTGGGTCGCCTCGTCGAGGCTCGCGAAGCTTTCCTCGCCGTCCGCGTGAAACGGCACCGCATGGCCGGGCAGCGCCGGATTCACGCCCGGATGGCACACGTAGCCGGTGTAGGTATAGCGCGTGTCGCTGCCTGGCAGCGTGGCCGGCACGACATGGATCTCGAAACCTTCGTAATCGACGGGTTCCGTCGCGGTCGACAGGTCGGTCATGGCGATCTCCGTGTGCCGCGCGCAGGGGTGGCGCGTGCGGCATCGAATACATCGAACACGCGGCGGCGTTCGTGTCGCCGTGTTGAACGAATTCTAGGCGATGGCGGGGCGGGCCGGGAGGCGTCCCGGGGCGGTGTGCGGCGGCGGGTATCCCGTACCGTGTCGATCCGGCGCCGATTCCATGAGCGAGCGACGGAAATGAGGATCATCGTATTTTTCGCGTCGGGCGCCGGTGCGCTGCTTGACGTGCTCGTCCGGTTTGCATCGACCGGGCGCTGCTGCCCGCGCCCACTGCGGAGGTGTCGCGCGAGGCGCGGCGTGAACGCACGTTCCGTCTCGACCGACGGCGCGTGTCGCACCGCGACTTCGTTACTTGCAGCGCGCGTCCTTGCGCTGCACGACGACGATCACCGGATACTTCTGGCCATGGTCCAGTTCCACGCGCGCGACGACGGTCAGCGTCGCCGGATCGGAATCGTCATACACGCTGACCTGTTCGTTGCGCAGGTAGGTCACGCCGGTACAGTGCGACGTGCGTCCGTCGTCGCCCACCTTGCACTGAAGCTCGTTGTCCTTCAGGTAGTTGTACGGCGACGGGCTCGCGAGGTATTCGCTCAGGCCGCGCGGCGAACCGCCGACGCCGGTTACGTAGGCGATCGCGCACGACGCCTGGGCGTCGCCGCCGGGGGCGGTGTCGGCCGCTGCATGCGTGCTGACGGTGGCCAGCACGGCGACGAGCGACGAGACGAGGAAGGGCTTCATGACGTGGATTTCCCGTTTCGCGAATCGGAGCGCGGGATTGTAACGGCATCCGGCGCGACGCGTCGGAACGTGCGAGGCGCACGTGTGCGGACAAACAAAAACCCCGTCATTCTGCGAATGGACGGGGTTCGACGAACTTCCTGGCGGAAGCGGTGAGATTCGAACTCACGGACAGTTTCCCGTCGCTGGTTTTCAAGACCAGTGCCTTAAACCGCTCGGCCACGCTTCCACACGAGGCGGCATTGTAACCGAAATGCCGCCGCGTTCATGCGTTCAGTCGTCGCGCAGGAACAATTCCTGCAGGTCGTTGAGGAAACGCTGGCCGAGTGGCGTCGGCGCGATTTGCGTGAAATCGCGCGTGATCAGCCCGCGCCGTTCCGCTTCCTTCAGCGCCGGCTCGATCGTGCTCATCGGCAGGCCCGTGCGGTCCGCGAAGCTGTGCACGGGAAAGCCCTCGACGAGCCGCAGCGTGTTCAGCATGAATTCGAACGGCAGGTCGCGCGCGCCGACTTCACGCTCTTCCTGGACGGCCGTGCCGCCCTTCGCCTGCTCGATGAAGGTCGCCGGATGCTTGTAGCGCGCCTGCCGCAGGATCCGGTTCGGGAACGACAGCTTCGTATGGGCGCCCGCGCCGATCCCGAGATAGTCGCCGAAGCGCCAGTAATTCAGGTTGTGCTTGCACTGATGATTCGGCTTCGCGTACGCGGATACTTCGTAGCGCCCGTAGCCGGCTTCGGCCGTGCGCGCATGGATCCATTCCTGCATGTCGGCCGACGCGTCGTCGTCGGGAACGACGGGCGGGAACTTCGCGAACAGCGTATTCGGCTCGAGCGTCAGGTGATACAGCGACAGGTGCGGCGGCGCGAACGACAGCGCGGTCTCGATGTCGGTGTGGCATTCGTCCAGCGTCTGGTTCGGCAATGCGAACATCAGGTCGAGGTTGAAGTTGTCGAAGTTCTTCGCGGCGATCTCGACGGCCGCGCGTGCCTGCGCGGTGTCGTGAATCCGTCCGAGCGCCTTCAGGTGTGCTTCGTTGAAGCTCTGGATGCCCACCGACAGGCGGTTTACGCCGCTGGCGCGGAACTGCGCGAACTTCGCGGCTTCGAACGTGCCCGGATTCGCCTCGAGCGTGATCTCGGCATCGGCGTCGAGCGGCAAGAGCGCGCGCACGTCGGACAGCATCCGGTCGAGGCCGGCCGCCGACAGCAGGCTCGGCGTGCCGCCGCCGATGAACACGGTATGCACCTGCCGGCCCCACACGAGCGGCAGCGCCTGCTCGAGGTCGGCGCGCAACGCGTCGAGATAGTCGGCTTCCGGGAACCGCTCGCCTTTCCATTCGTGCGAGTTGAAATCGCAGTACGGGCACTTGCGCACGCACCACGGGAAATGCACGTACAGCGCGAGCGGCGGCAGCGACGTGAGACGCACCTGGCCGGGCGACGTGAAGGTCGCGACCACGCGCGCGCCGGTGTCCGCGGCCTGGCTCATGCGACCTCCCGCTGCGAATGGGTATCGAGCAAACTCATGCTTCCTCCGCGAGCCGCGCGAGCAACGCCTTCAGCGCCAGCGCGCGATGGCTGTGCGTGTTCTTCACGGCCGGCTCGAGTTCGGCGGCCGTCGCGCCGAGCGACGGCAGGTAGAAATACGGGTCGTAGCCGAAACCGTGTTCGCCGCGCGGCGTATCGACGATCTCGCCGGCCCAGCGCCCTTCGGCGAACAGCGGCTCCGGATCGTCCGCATGGCGGACGAGCGCGAGCACGCAGCAGTAGTACGCGCGCCGGTCGTCGACGCCGCGCAGTTGCTCGACGAGATACGCGTTGTTCGCCGCGTCGCCCTTGTCGCGGCCCGCGCGCTGCGCGTAGCGTGCCGAATAGACGCCCGGCGCGCCGCGCAGCACGCGCACGCACAGGCCGGAATCGTCGGCGATCGCCGGCTGCCCGGTGAGCCGCGACGCGTGGCGTGCCTTGGTCAGCGCGTTCTCGATGAACGTGCCGAACGGCTCTTCCGCCTCGGGCACCGCGAGGTCGCCCTGCGGGACGATCTCGATGCCGACCGTCGAGAACAGCGCGGTGAATTCGCGCAGCTTGCCCGGGTTGTTCGACGCGAGAACGATGCGCGACAGCGGCGCGACGGTACGGTCCTCAGGCATGGCTCGCACCCAGGACCTCTTTCTGCAACTGCACCAGCTCGGCGATCCCGTCCTGCGCGAGGTCGAGCAGCGCGTTCATCTCGGCGCGCGAGAACGGCACGCCTTCGGCGGTGCCCTGGACTTCGACGAAGCCGCCCGCGCCCGTCATCACGACGTTCATGTCGGTGTCGCAGCGCGAATCTTCCGCGTAGTCGAGGTCCAGCACGGGCGCGCCTTCGTACACGCCGACCGAGATCGCGGCGACGTGGTCGGTGATCGGCGAGCGTGCGAGCTTGCCGGCCGCGATCAGCGTCGACACGGCGTCGTGCGCGGCGACGAACGCGCCGGTGATGCTGGCCGTGCGCGTGCCGCCGTCGGCCTGGATCACGTCGCAGTCGATATGGATCGTGCGCGGGCCGAGCGCTTCGAGATCGAACACCGCGCGCAGCGCGCGGCCGATCAGGCGCTGAATTTCCTGCGTGCGGCCCGTCTGCTTGCCGCGTGCGGCCTCACGGTCGCTGCGCGTGTGGGTCGCGCGCGGCAGCATCCCGTATTCGGCGGTCAGCCAGCCTTGCCCGCGCTCGCGCAGGAATTCGGGCACGCGCTCGGCGACGCTCGCGGTGCAGAGCACCTTGGTGTCGCCGAATTCGACCAGCACCGAGCCTTCGGCGTGTTTCGTGTAGTGGCGCGTGAGGGCGACCTTGCGCAGTTCGTCGGCGCGGCGGCCGCTCGGGCGGGAAACGGAAGACGTCATGGGGAAATCGCGGAAGGAGAGGAAACCCCGATTTTAGCGCCGAACGGCGGCCGTGCCCGGCGGGGTGGTCCGCAAAAATGGGATAATGCGCGCTTCCCGCCCCGCGCCTTCCGATGCGCCGGGCGCCTCGATGTATTCCCCGCCCGCGAGGGCACCAGACGGCGAGACGAACCATGATCTACAGCATGACGGGCTACGCGAGCGCGACGCGCGAACTCGCGACGGCTGCCGGCAACGGCGGCACCAGCGTGTCGGTCGAACTGCGCACCGTGAACTCGCGCTTCCTCGATCTCAATTTCCGGATGCCGGACGACGTGCGTGCGTGCGAACCCGCGCTGCGCGAAATGCTGATGAACAAGCTGTCGCGCGGCAAGGTCGACGTGCGTATCAACCTGCAGCGCGGCGAGCAGAGCATCGGCGCGGGCGCGCTGAACCAGTCGGCGCTCGGCCAGCTTGCCGAGCTGGAACGCGCGGTGCTCGATTCGTTCCCGGGCGTCGGCCGCCTGCGCGCGGGTGAAGTCCTGCGCTGGCCCGGCGTGCTCGCCGAAAGCGGCGTGTCGGCCGAGGCGATCCGCGACGCGGTGCTCGCCTGCGGCAAGGAAGCGATCGGCGAACTCGTCGTCGTGCGCTCGCGCGAAGGCGCGCAACTGGCGACGATGCTGCTGTCGAACGTCACCGAGATGGAGGCGATCGTCGCGCGCATCACGCCGCTCGTGCCGGAGCTGATCGCGAAGCATCAGCAGAAGATCGTCGAGCGACTGCAGGAAGCGCTCGGCCTCGCGGCGCCCGAAGGCGGCTCGACGGTCGTCACGCGCGAGGAAGCCGCGGAGCGCATCCGTCAGGAAGTGACGATGTACGGGATCCGGATCGACATCGCGGAAGAGCTGTCGCGGCTCACCGCGCACCTGAACGAAACGCGTCACGTGATCGAGAAGGGCGGCCGCGTCGGCAAGCGTCTCGACTTCATGATGCAGGAACTGAATCGCGAAGCGAACACGCTCGGCTCGAAGGCGGCGGCGAAGGAACTCGCCGACGCATCGATGGCGCTGAAGCTGCTGATCGAGCAGATGCGCGAGCAAGTGCAAAACCTGGAGTAAAAGCAACATGACCGATTCCACCCGCGACGGCCACGCGTCGCATTCGCTGCATGGCGGCGTCTATCCCGGTAACCTGTTCATGGTCGTCGCGCCGTCGGGCGCCGGCAAGTCGACGCTCGTGAATGCGCTGCTGTCGAAGGACAGCGACATCTGCCTGTCGATCTCGTACACGACGCGCAAGCCGCGCCCGGGCGAGCAGGACGGCCAGCACTACCACTTCACGAGCGTCGAGGATTTCCGCGCGCGTCACGCGGCGCACGAATTCCTCGAGAGCGCGGAAGTGCACGGCAATTACTACGGCACGTCGCGCGTCTGGATCGAAGAGCAGATGAGGAACGGCCACGACGTGCTGCTCGAAATCGACTGGCAGGGTGCGTTGCAGGTGAAGAAGCAGTTCCGCAACGCGGTCGGCATTTTCATCCTGCCGCCGTCGCTCGATGCCCTCGAGGAGCGCCTGAAGAAGCGCGGCCAGGACGAACCGAACGTGATCACGCGGCGCCTGCTGGCCGCCGGCAGCGAGATCGCGCACGCGTCGGAAGCGGAATACGTGGTGATCAACGAGAATTTCGAGCGTGCGCTCGCGGAACTCGAATGCATCGTCGCGGCGACGCGCCTGCGTTTTGCTTCGCAGTACGCGCGACACACGGAGCTGTTCATCGACCTCGGTGTCCATCTGCCCCACGCGGAATGACGCGGGGCACGAGGGACATAAGGTAGAATAAGGACTATATTCAGAAGGAATTACCAACATGGCTCGCATTACCGTCGAAGACTGCCTGAAGCAAATCCCGAATCGCTTCGAACTGGCGCTCGCCGCCACCTATCGCGCGCGGCAGCTCGCGCAAGGCCATACGCCGAAGATCGAAAGCCGCGACAAGCCGACCGTCGTCGCGCTGCGCGAAATCGCCGCCGGCCAGGTCGGCGTCGAGATGCTGAAGAAGGTGCCGGTGTAACGCGCATCCGGCCCGTTCCAGCCATGTAGTCCACGCGCGCAACGACTCGACCTGGAGGCGAATATGAGCACCACCCCATCGTCCGCCTCCGCGGATTCGACCACCGAAGCCACGGCCCAGTCGCCTGCGCGCCAGTACATCGACGCGGTCCTCGAACAGTCCTTCCGGCATCTGTTCGGGCCGACCGCCACACCGGAGCAGCCGCGCAAGCACGGCGTCGTTTCGATCGCGAAACTGACGGCCGCGCTTGCCGAGTATCTCGCTCCGGACGAAATCAAAGAGGTCAAGGCGGCGTTCCACTTCAGCGACGAAGCCCACCTCGGTCAATATCGCCAGAGCGGCGAGCCCTACATCACCCATCCCGTTGCCGTCGCGGAAATCTGCGCCGGCTGGAAGCTCGACGCGCAGGCCGTGATGGCCGCGTTGCTGCACGACGTGATGGAAGACCAGGGCGTGACCAAGAACGAGCTGGCCGAGCGGTTCGGCCCGAAGGTCGCCGAACTGGTCGACGGCCTGTCGAAGCTCGACAAGATGGAATTCCGCAGCCGCGAGGAAGCGCAGGCGGAAAACTTCCGCAAGATGCTGCTCGCGATGGCACGCGACGTGCGCGTCATTCTCGTCAAGCTCGCCGACCGCCTGCACAACATGCGCACGCTCGGCGCGGTGCCGATGGAAAAGCGCCGCCGCGTCGCGCGGGAAACGCTCGACATCTACGCGCCGATCGCGCACCGGCTCGGGTTGAACAACACGTATCGCGAGCTGCAGGACATGAGCTTCGCGAACTTCAACCCGCATCGCTACGCGACGCTCGAGAAGGCGGTGAAGGCCGCGCGCGGCAATCGCCGCGAAGTGATCAGCAAGATCCTCGAGGCCGCGCAGCGCGCGATGGCCGACGCGAAGATCGACGCCGAGATCACCGGCCGCGAGAAGACCATCTACAGCGTCTATCGCAAGATGCGCGACAAGCAGCTGTCGTTCTCCCAGGTGCTCGACGTGTACGGCTTCCGTGTGGTCGTCGACAGCCCGCTCGACTGCTACACGTGCATCGGCGCGCTGCACGCGCTGTACAAGCCGGTGCCCGGCAAGTTCAAGGATTACATCGCGATCCCGAAGATCAACGGCTATCAGTCGCTGCACACGACACTCGTCGGCCCGTTCGGCGCGCCGATCGAGTTCCAGGTGCGTACGCGCAAGATGCACGAGATCGCCGAGGCGGGGGTCGCCGCGCACTGGCTGTACAAGAACGGCAGCGCGGATCTCAGCGACGTGCAGAAGCGCGCGCACCAGTGGCTGAAGTCGCTGCTCGACATCCAGAGCGAGGCGGGCGATTCGAGCGAATTCCTCGAGCACGTGAAGATCGACCTGTTCCCCGACGCGGTCTACGTGTTCACGCCGAAGTCGAAGATCATGGCGCTGCCGCGCGGCGCGACGGCGCTCGATTTCGCGTATTCGATCCACAGCGATCTCGGCAACCAGTGCGTGGCCGTGAAGATCAACAACGAACTGCTGCCGCTGCGCACCGAATTGAAGAGCGGCGACATCGTCGAGGTGATCACCGCGCCGTATTCGAAACCGAACCCCGCATGGCTCGGCTTCGTGCGTACCGGCAAGGCACGCTCGGCGATCCGCCACTACCTGAAGACGATGCGCCTGAACGAGTCCGTGCAGTTGGGCGAGCGGCTCGTCGACCAGAGCCTGAAGGGCTATGGTCTCGCGCTGGCCGACGTCGAGCCGGAAGTGTGGGAGAAGCTCGTGCAGTGGACGGGCAACAAGAGCCGTCAGGAAATCTTCGCGGACATCGGCCTCGGTCGTCGCGTCGCCGCAGTGATGGCCAAGCGCATCGAGGTGCTGATGAGCGGCCGCGACGCGGACGACGATCTGCCGAAGTCCGAGCGGCATCCCGCGCATCATGCGCCGCCGGTCGTGATCACCGGCACCGAAGGAATGTCCGTGCAGTTGTCCGCCTGCTGCCGGCCGATTCCGGGCGACGCGATCATGGGTTACATCGGCATCGGTCTGGGCATGGCGATTCATACGACGGACTGCCGTGTCGCGCAGCGCATCCATCGCCGCGATCCGGGCCGCTGGATCGACGTCGAATGGGCGCCGCAGCCGGGCCGCCTGTTCGATGTCGCGGTGAAGGCGCTGGTGAAGAACACGAAGGGCATCTTCGCGCGCGTCGCGGCGGACATCACGTCGGCCGACGCGAACATCGTCCATATCGCGATGGACGAGGATCTGACGCACGAATCGACGGTGCTGCGCTTCGTGATCCAGGTCAGCGACCGCGTGCATCTCGCGAACGTGATGCGGCGCGTGAGAACCAATCCCGACGTGATGCGGATCATGCGCGAGCGCTCGACCGACGACGGTGCGCATGCGCGCCATGACGGCGGCATGCGTATCGAGCGGGAGCGGCAGGACTACTGACGCTCACGTGCCCTGGCGGGTGGATTCGATGCTCGACGGACGGCGGCCAATGGCCGCCGTTTTCATTGACGCCGACGAAAGGGGGCGCGACGTTACCGGCACGTTGCCGAAGGCGTCCGGGCGATGGTGCGAGTGAGAAGGGCGGCCGCAAAAAGAAAAAAGGGCTTTCCCGAAGGAAAGCCCTTTTAAGGTGGCGCGGCTGGCAGGATTCGAACCCACGACCCCTTGGTTCGTAGCCAAGTACTCTATCCAACTGAGCTACAGCCGCACGCAAAACGGTACTGCTTCAACTGTCGGAACCTTCTGCGATGGGAAGGCCCCCAAAAAAGTGGCGCGGCTGGCAGGATTCGAACCCACGACCCCTTGGTTCGTAGCCAAGTACTCTATCCAACTGAGCTACAGCCGCACGCAACAACAAACTTCTACTGCTTCGAACTGAAAGGGCCTTCGGTTCGGAAGGCCCTCGAAAAAGTGGCGCGGCTGGCAGGATTCGAACCCACGACCCCTTGGTTCGTAGCCAAGTACTCTATCCAACTGAGCTACAGCCGCACGCAGAAGCGGAAGTATAGCAGAGTCGTATAAAAAGGGAAGCCTTATTCGCGAATTAGGTGCCATGACCTTGGTCGGCCGCCCTTCGTGTACCCTTGGGGGATCAGTCATCCACGTTGAATCTGCATCATGAACAAGGCGTTTGTCAAAGAGTCGGACGGTGACGACGACGATCTCGACCAGGCTCAACCCGCGATTCCGGCGGGTGCGAAAAACTACATCACGCCGGCCGGCCACAAGCGGCTGCGGGATGAGCTGCTGAACCTGATCGACGTCGAGCGTCCCGAGGTCGTGCGGCTCGTGTCGTGGGCGGCGTCGAACGGCGACCGGTCGGAGAACGGCGACTACATCTACGGCAAGCGGCGGCTTCGCGAGATCGATCGGCGCATCCGCTTCCTGACGAAGCGACTCGACCTCGCCGAAGTCGTCGACGCGAGCCGGCAGGAGAATGTCGACCAGGTGTTCTTCGGCGCGACGGTCGATTACGAGACGCCGGACGGCGAGGATCACACGGTGACGATCGTCGGGATCGACGAGGTCGACCTCGATCGCGGCTGCGTCAGCTGGATTTCTCCCGTCGCGCGTGCGCTGATCAAGGCGAAGATCGGCGATACCGTCACGCTGATGACGCCGGCCGGCCCGCAGCCGATCGACATACTCGACGTCCGGTATCCGGCGCGGGGTGATGCCTGAGCGTCGGCGGTGCGACGCAGCCAAGAAAAAGCGCCCCGATGGGGCGCTTCTTTATTCGCGTGTACGTTGCGTTGGCTTTGGCGTTGCCGGTTGCTCAGAAGCGATGGCGCAGGCCGGCGGTCACCGCGATCTGCTTGTTGGTCGACGAGGCGCCACCGAGGCCATTGACATAGGCGCCGATACCCAGGCCGTCCGTGCTGACGCGCTGATACACGCCTTGCACATATACGTCGGTCCGCTTGGACAGCGCATAGTCGGTCTGCAGGTTGAACTGATTCCAGCCCGGATGACGGCCGTCCAGGAAGCCCGCGGTGTACGTGTACGACCCGGCCAGCGACAAGGCCGGCGTGAGCGCGTAGCGCGCGTTTACTTCGTAGTTGTTGAAGCGGGCGAACGTGCCGTCGAGACCCAGGCCGCTCGACACGCCCGAGGCGCCCGCGGAGATGCCGAGCGCCCGGTTCACACGCGATTGCGTGAATACGAAGCCGGCCGTTGCGGGGCCGAACGTATAGTTCAGGCCGCCGCCGAACACGCGCTGACGCTTGCCGACGAACGTGTTGTCGCCTGCCACCGCGCCGGCGCTGTTGGTGACAGCAGCTGCCGTGAGGCCCGAGATGTCATTGTTCAACTGCAGGTAGCCGGCGCCGATGTTGAAGCCGGCGTAGGTGTACGACACCCCCGCGCTGTATGCCCGGTTGTTCGAGAACTGGTTGCTGTTCGAGAAGCCGTACAACGCGCCGAACTTCAGGCCGCCGAAATTAACGCTCGTATATTTGACGGAGTTATTGATCCGGAACGAATTGTTCAGGTTGTCGTTGTCGAACGGGTGGGCAAATTGGGTGCCGCCGAATTGCGTGCCGGTCAGCGACAGCGGCCCGATGTAATCGACGACGCTATCGTATTGGCGACCGAGGGTGACGGAGCCAAACTGGTCTTGCGACAGGCCGACGAACGCCTGCCGGCCGAATTCGCGGCCATTTTGGCCCAGCGTGCCGTTGGCGATGTTGAAGCCGTTTTCCAACACGAAGATTGCTTTCAGACCACCGCCGAGATCTTCCGTGCCGCGCAGGCCCCAGCGGCTGCCGTTGATCTGGCCGCTGCGTTCCGACCATGAGCTGTGGCCACCCTGATTGTTCGTGTAGGTGATGCCTGCATCGATCAGGCCGTACAGCGTAACGCTGCTTTGAGCATGGGCTGCGGTAACGAATACACCCGACAACGCGGTGACGATCAGGGTTTTTTTCATGGATCTGTCTCCAAACAGGATGATGTCGATCGAACCTGCGGCGGACTGGCCGTGTTTTGCTTGACGCTGTAGCCGGCCCGGCAGAGCGGCGGTGCGCTTATCAGAAAGTCATTCGCAGTGTACGGAGGGTGCGAAGCGGGCGCGGCTCACGCTTTAAGAAATAGTGTATTTTGGAATCCGCAAAAATTGAAAAAATCGCGGAAACCCTTTTCCGGTAAGGGTTTGCGGCAGTGCGGAAAAGGGAAATGGCGATCAGGACTACGTAACGGGCGTTGCGCAAGTGCGACAGGCGGTCAGCAGCTGACAGGAGCGGCCATAGAGCGATTATTGACGCATCGGCAATAGAGGTTTGTGTGGGGCATGGATAATGAAAGGTAGTTCTCTCGCTATACTGCGATCTCTGCTTTCCGAAGCAGACTTTTTCGTTGACGGAAAAGATCTCCAAACCTTTGTCGGCGCGACTTCCCAGTCGCGCTTTTTTTTTGCCCCGCTGCCCGGTGCGCTTACCGCGTGTGCGAGCGGCGCTTGCGCTTGCCCGCGGGCGCGGCATCTTCTGCTTCGACCGGCGGCGGCGTGTAGGTCCAGTCTTCCATCACGTAGTGACGGGCATCCAGGGGAGATGCGAGCAGGTTCTGCCAGTGATCGCCGTGCCACGTCGTATCGAATTCGGTATCGCACGGCGCTTCGCGCGCGGACTCGGCCAGGGCGCGGGACTTGCGACGTACGCGTCCGAGCCGGCTCGCGAAGCGCTTGATTCCGTCCAGCCACATGACCCTCTCCTTCATTCGGCGTTGATTCAGGATCGCAACGTCCCCGGATTTCCGCAACCCGGAAAAAACCCGAGGATTTTACCGAGTCGATTTGTCCCCGGTAGGAATTTCACGGCCTGCATTATTAGCGATCCGGTCCCGGTAATATTGACAGGTTTTTGATGCGAATCAATTAATCAAAGGCGATGGTGTACCGATTCCAGTGGTATTAGCGTCTTTTCGATAAAAGAGTCGCTAAAAATTTTCTTGACGCACCCGGATTGTCCAATTTATAAAGTCAGCACACCGTCCTCGGGCGGCGTGCTGGTGCGGGTGCCGGCGCAATGTTTCGGGATTTCGGGTAACGGCTATAAAAATAGCTTTTTTGATCTTATCGAGTGGGGAACGAAGACATGGATACCGGTATCGTGAAATGGTTTAACGATGCTAAAGGCTTTGGCTTTATTACGTCGGACAATGGTGGTGAAGATTTGTTTGCGCACTTTTCCGAAATCCGGATGGACGGCTTCAAGACGCTGAAGGAAAACCAGCGTGTCTCGTTCGACGTCAAAGTCGGGCCGAAAGGCAAGCAGGCAGCGAATATCCAGGCGGTCTGACGCGCCACGCATTGCCGATCACGTCCGGCCCCCGCATCGCGGGGGCTTTTTGCTTTCCGGGGACTGAACGACCCCGTCCGGGCTGGTCGCGAGCACGCATGCCGGTGCATACTCACGGCAGCATCGTTTCCCAGTCTTTTCATGTCCGATTCCCGTCCGTCCGATCCCGCGTGCGAACAGCCGCTCGTCTTCGTCGACCTTGAAACCACCGGCGGCTCATCCGTCGATCATCGCATCACCGAAATCGGCGTGGTCGAAATCGGACCGCTCGGCGTATCGACGTGGACGAGCCTCGTCAATCCGGGGCAGGCGATTCCGCCGTTCATCCAGCAACTGACGGGCATTTCGGACGCGATGGTGCGTGACGCGCCGACGTTCGCGTCGCTCGCGCCGGCACTGTTCGAGCGGCTCGACGGCAAGCTGTTCGTCGCGCACAACGCGAGCTTCGACCGCGGCTTCCTGCGCGCCGAATTCGAGCGCGCCGGGCTGGCCTTCAATCCCGATGTGCTCTGTACGGTGCGGCTGTCGCGTGCGCTGTTTCCGCGCGAATCGCGGCATGGGCTGGATGCATTGATCGAACGGCATGGGCTCGTTCCGGCCGCCCGCCATCGCGCGCTGGCCGATGCCGACCTGCTCTGGCAGTTCTGGCGCCAGTTGCACGACATCGTGCCGCTCGAGCGGCTGCGCGACCAGATCGCCCGGACGACGCGCCACTTCCGTCTGGGCGGCGATCTGACCGAGGCCTGGCTGGATACCGCGCCGGCAGGGTGCGGCGCATATGCACTGTTCGGCGAGCGCGACGAAGCGCTGTATGTCGGCCGCAGCGTGCGCGTGCGGCAGCGGCTGCGCGCGCTGCTGACCGGCGAGCGCCGCTCGTCGAAGGAAATGCGGCTCGCGCAGCAGGTGCGGCGCGTCGAATGGCGCGAGACCGGCAACGAGCTGGGGGCGATGCTTGCCGAAGCGCAATGGATCGCGCGGTTGCGCCCGTCGTACAACCGGCGCCCCGCAGCCGACGCCGTCCGCGCGGGCGGGGCGCCCTGGCCGTTCGAAGGCGCCGTCGCGTTCGAGGCGAACGGCGAGCGCCGCTTGTTCCATGTAATCGACCGCTGGTGCTATCTCGGTTCGGCGGAGTCGCTCGATGCGGCCGCGCGGCTCGTGGCCGACGCGACGGACGGCACGTTCGAGCCGTTCACCCATCGCCTGCTGCAGACGCATCTCGCGCGCGGCCTGCAGGTAATTCCGCTCGTGGCGCTCACGCCGGCCGATTGAGCGCCGCGACCGCCCTCCGTCACTGCACCGGTGTCAACCGATCGCGCTGGCTCCGCCGGCGGAGCAGACATGCGACAGCGCGGTATCGAGTGCCCGCGTCTGCGTGGAATCGTAGCGCGTGAGTGTCTTCCAGTTCGCGATGCTGCGTGCGAGCCGCGCCTGGCAATCGGGCGCCTCGCGAAGCGGGGCGACCTGCGCGAGACCGGAGAGCATCTTCTGCGTCAGCCGGTCGAGTGCCGGCCGCGTGCTGGTCGCAAGATCGGGCGGCGCGCCTTCCGGCGGCCGCGTCGTGCGCCAGGTCGCGAACAGTGTGTTCTGCACGTCCTTGCTTGCCGTGATCTGATCCTCGAAGAACGTTCGGGCGAACGCGGGATCGACGCCGGCCTGGACGGCACGTTTTTCGACCTCGGTGAGCAGGGCCGCTTCGCGCGGCCGGTCCTCGATGGCCTTGTGATTCGCCCATTTCCATCGCGCCACGGGTTCGGCGAGCGCGAGGCGCTGCGACGCGAGCGCAACGACGTTGGTGAGGGCGGTGTCGTCGCCGTCTGCACGGGCGTTATGCGGCGACGAAAGGAGGGCGACGCCGAGCGCGGCGACAGCGAGGCTGGCACGAATGGCTTGCTTCATCGGAACGATCGGGAGAGCCGGGCGGGCCGGACGTGGAAAACCAGAAGAATAGACGAAGACAGTCGCGCGGCGTAGCGTCGCGACAGGAGAATCAGCAGGCGTGCTGATCCGGCACCGTCAGGCTGTTGCGGCCCGGGTGCGAGGCGAATTGCGCTCGAAGCGCACGGAGGAACCGCACGATAGCGAGGATCGACACGTGGCGGTTACAGAACCGGACTGACGTTCACTTCGGCGCGTACAGCTTGTGCTGCTCGTCGAAGAATGCCCGAACGTGCTCGGGCAACTCGGCGAGGAATTCCACGCCGACGGGTTCCGGATCCGGGCTCATCACTTGCTCGGGCGGTGGCATGCGAGTTGGTCTTTCGTCCATGATCGTTTCTCCAGCAGGTTCAATGATTATCAACCTCGCGCTCGAATTTATGCCAGCGGCGAATCGTTAGATTTTGTCTCTGTTGTATTAACGGCACATGCGTTCCGACGCGAGGTGCGATGCCCGGTATTGCCGCTGCGCGATCGGCAACAATCGGGCCGCTTGTTATACTTGCGCGCACTTTTTCCCGGACCTCGATGAGACGAACGACGCGATGGATCGGCCTCGTATGGCTGGCGCTGGTACTGAACGTACTGTCGCCCGTCGTCGGCTACGCGCGTCTCGCATCGAGCGGCTCCGGCGCCCTCACGCTCGAGTTGTGCAGTGCAGCGGGCGCGCGTCAGGTCGTGCTCGCGCAAGCGGGCGACGACGGCGACACGTCGTCGCTCGACCATGCCGGCGTCCCGCATTGCGTGTACTGCCCCGGCTTCGCGGCCAACGTCGCGCTCGGCACGAGCCTGCCCGCGCTGCCGGGCTTCGTGCGCACGTTCGCGTATCGAGTGGCCGCGCCGGCCATTCCCGATGTGCCCCGCAAGGGCATCCGTCTCGCGCAGCCGCGCGCCCCGCCTGAAAACGTTCCGGTCTGACTGATGTCGTCCGCGTGCCCCGGTGGCGCGCGAGCCGCCCGCGGCCCCGGTCCGCGCGTCGCGCCGTTCGTGCGCGGCTTGCGCCCTTGTGTCCAGCGGCGTCCGATCACGTTTTCAGGAACTCACTCATGTCGTTCACCTTTGCCGCGCGGCCCTCGCGCGGCCGGCTCGCGCTCGCCTGCGCGGCCGCTTTCGCATGGCCGGCTGCTTACGCGGCATCGGCCGCACCGGCCGCCGATATGCTGACCGCCGTCAGCGTGACCGCGCAGCGGCGACCGGTCGACCCGGATACGCCGGGCGTCGTCACGTCGATCACGCGCGAGCAGATCGATGCGCACACCAACGTCACCACCGAGGACGCGCTGAAGTACGCGCCGAACCTGATGGTCCGCAAGCGCTACATCGGTGATCGCAACAGCATATTCGCGGGTCGCGACTTCAACGAACTGCAGAGCGCGCGTGGGCTCGTCTATGCGGACGGCGTGCTGCTGTCGAACCTGCTCGGATCGAGCTATGCGTACCCGCCGCGCTGGTCGCTGATTCCGCCCGACGACATCGCGCGCGTCGACGTGCTCTATGGCCCCTTTTCCGCGCTGTATCCGGGCAATTCGATCGGCTCGACCGTGCTGCTCACCACGCGCCGCCCGGAACAGCTCGAGGCGTCGCTGTCGACGCAGTTCTTTACCCAGCGCTACCACGACGGCTACGGCTTTGCCGACAGCTTCGGCGGCAATCACCAGACCGCGCGGATCGCAAGCCGCGTCGGCCGGTTCTGGTTCGCGCTATCGCTCGATCGGCTGGAAAACAACGGCCAGCCGATGCAGTACGCGAGCCCCAATTCGGCCTACAACCCGAAACTGGGCGCCGCCGTGCCCGTGACGGGCGCCGCGACCGACATCGGACCCAACGGCAAGCCGCGGACCATCGTCGGCGCGCAGACGATCGAAAGGACCGAACAGCTCAACGAGACGGTCCGGATGGGCTATGCGTTCACCGATCACGTCGATGCGACGCTGACGCTCGGGCATTGGGAGAACCATTACCGGCAGCACGGCGAGACCTTCCTGCGAGATGCGACGGGCCATCCCGTCTACGGCGGCAACGTGTCGATCGGCGGTCAGAACATGACCGTCGCGCCGAACGCGTTCGCGCCGCAGCGCGGCGACCAGGAGAACTGGCTGTACGCGCTCGGGTTGAACGGCCGGCTCGATTCCGGCTGGCGGCTGTCGGGCGTCGTGTCCGCGTACGACGTGTCGCGCGACGTGCTGCGCGCGGCCTCGACCGTGCAGGGTGGGGCGGGCACGCTGTTCCAGGGCGACGGCACCGGCTGGCGCACGCTCGACCTGAAGGCCGAGGCGCCGGCAGTGAAGGGTCATACGTTCACGTTCGGCTATCACTACGACAACTACTTCCTGCGCAACGTCACGTACAACACGGCCGACTGGCTGGCCGGCCCGACGACGTCGCTCGCGAGCGTCTATCGCGGCGACACGCGCACGCAGGCATTGTTCGGACAGGATGCGTGGCGTTTCACGCCGCGCTGGCTCGCGACGCTCGGGCTGCGCTACGAGCGCTGGGACGCGTACGGCGGCGCGCTCGGCAATGCAAACGGGACGCTCGGCTATGCGGACCGGAGCGCGAACGCGCTGTCGCCGAAAATCGCGCTGCAGTGGGACGCCACGGAGGTCTGGCGCTTCCGGCTGTCGTTCGCGACCGGCACGCGGTTCCCGACGGTCGGTGAATTGTTCCAGGGCACGATTTCGAACAACGCGATCATCAACAACAACCCGAATCTGCGGCCGGAGAAGGCGATCGACTGGGACTTCACGGCCGAACGCGACATGGGCGTCGGCGTCGTGCGCGCCAGCGTGTTCCAGAGCGATCTGCGCGACTCGATCTACAGCCAGACGACGGTGTCGGGCGCGACCACCGTCACCAACATCTCGAACGTCGACCGCGTGCGCGTGCGCGGCGCCGAACTCGCGTTCAGCGGCGAGAACGTCGGGGTGCGCGGGCTCGATCTCGACGCGAACGTATCGGCGAGCAACGCGCAGATCCTTGCCGATGCCGCGAACCCGGCCTACGTCGGTTCGCGTTTCCCGCGCATTCCTCGCATGCGCGCGAACCTGCTCGCGTCGTATCGCTTCGACGAGCACTGGCTCGCGAGCGTCGGCGTGCGCTACTCGGGCCGCCAGTTCAACACGCTCGACAACAGCGACGTGAATCCGGACGTCTACGGCGGCACGAGTTCGTTCACGGTCGTCGATCTGAAGGCGCGCTACCGCTTCGATCGTCACTGGACCGCGTCGGCCGGCATCGACAACGTGACGGACCGCCGCTACTACACGTTCCACCCGTATCCGGGCCGCACGTTCTATGGAGAACTGAAATGGTCGCTGTGAAATCGAGGCTGCGGAAGGCGCTCGATGCGGGATGGCGAGGGGGGATGTCGCGCACCGTGTGGATCGGACGCGATGGTGTGCATGAAGCGCGCAGCGGATTGCTGAAGGCCGACGTGCTCGACGGCGGGTTGCGGCACGCGAAGCGCTGACGGAGCCGGTGGCGCGCGGCGAACCGGCCGCGCGCCGGCCCGATGCGAAAACGCGCCCGAAGGCGCGTGGAGAGCAACGTCAGGCCGCTCGCCTGAATAGCCGGATCACGAACAGCAGGATCACCGCGCCGATGACCGCGACGATCACCGAGCCGATGAAGCCGCTGCCGATGCTGATGCCGAGCAGTCCGGCAAGCCAGCCGCCGATCACCGCGCCGACGATCCCGACGATGATGTCGACGATCAGCCCGAAGCCGCCGCCCTTCACGAGCAAGCCGGCAAGCCAACCGGCGATCGCGCCGATGATGAGCCACATAATCAAGCCATGAGTCATGGTGGTCCTCTCCTTGGGTTGAGTCGAAATGACCGGGCACCGGCTGTCGCATGCCGCAAGCGGGTTGAAAGCGGCATGCGGCCGTCACGCCGCCCACGCAATGTAACGCGATAGACGGGTCAGGATCGTTAAGTAATGTTATGCACCCTTAAGCGGTTTTTCCAGGGGATTTGTCTGGGTACGGCACGATTCATGTGCGCGCTATGCAGGGTGAGCAGGCGATCGAGTGTGACGGCCATGTCGCCGGCGTGTGCATCGTGCCAGTGGTCGAGCACGGGACTGTCGGGACGCACGAGATGGAGGATGCCGTTGAGTGCGCTGTTCACGTCGAGCAGTCGGCCATCGTCGTCATGGCCGCGGCTGGTCGTGCCACCGCGTACCACGAGGGGTGGTCGATACGATCGATGAGGGGCGAATGAATGGAAATGTCGTGCGGAGGTGTCGGCGGGGTTGAGCAGACAATGTGCCGCCACGATGATCGCGACGGACAACGTGCGCGTACGGTTGCCGAACGCGGACGCGAAGATCGTGGACGGTGTGATGGGGCAGTGCGTCGCCGAACGACTTCAGGATTTCGGCGCCGGAAAAGAGAAAAGGCCTGGCAAGCGATGCTTGTCAGGCCTTTATATCTTGGTGCCGGAGATAGGAGTCGAACCTACGACCTTCGCATTACGAATGCGCTGCTCTACCAACTGAGCTACACCGGCAGCAGAGAAATGAAATTATATGGTGAAATCCGCGATCTTGGCAATAGGTTTTGCGAATTTTTTTCAGCTTGCTGCGGCTGCTTCGCGAAACCTTCGATCCGGCGGACTTTCCGCTTTCACTTCACTGCGACGCGACCCGTTAGGGCCACATCGCGAAGGCGCGATTGTACTGATGTCTCGCACCCTCGTCCAGTGCTGCAGTGCAATTATTTTGCTTCGGCGTGATAGCCGGTCACGCGCTCGACTTCGTTCTTCGAACCGAGGAACACGGGCACGCGCTGGTGCAGGCCGGTGGGCTGCACTTCCATGATGCGCTGCGTGCCGGTCGTCGCGGCGCCGCCCGCCTGTTCGACGATGAACGACATCGGGTTCGCTTCGTACATCAGGCGCAGCTTGCCCGGACGATCGGGCGTGCGCTTGTCGGCCGGGTACATGAAGATGCCGCCGCGATTCAGGATCCGGTGCACGTCGGCCACCATCGACGCGATCCAGCGCATGTTGAAGTTGTCGCCGCGCGGGCCGTCCTTGCCGGCGTTCAGCTCGTCGACGTAGCGCTTGACCGGGTCGTACCAGTGGCGTGCGTTCGATGCGTTGATCGCGTATTCGCGCGTGTCGGCGGGGATCTGCATGTTGCTCTGCGTGAGTACCCACGAGCCGACTTCGCGGTCGAGCGTGAAGCAGTTCACGCCGTTGCCGGTGGTCAGCACGAACACCGTCTGCGGGCCGTACACCGCATAGCCGGCCGCGACCTGCTCGGTGCCGGGCTGCAGGAACGATTCCTCGGTCGCCTGCTTGCCGTCCGGGCAGCGCAGCACCGAGAAGATCGTGCCGATCGACACGTTCACGTCGATGTTCGACGAGCCGTCGAGCGGATCGAACACGAGCAGGTATTCGCCGCGCGGGTAGTTCGCCGGGATCGGGAAGAAGGTTTCCATTTCTTCCGACGCCATCGCGGCGAGGTTGCCGCCCCATTCGTTCGCGTCGAGCAGGATCTCGTTCGACAGGATGTCGAGCTTCTTCTGCACTTCGCCCTGGACGTTCTCGCTGCCGGCGGTGCCGAGCGCGTCGCCGAGCGCGCCCTTCGACACGTTGTAGCTGATCGCCTTGCACGCGCGGGCGACGACTTCGATCAGCAGGCGCAGGTCGGCGGGGAGGTTGTTGGTCTCACGTTGCTGTTCGATCAGGAACTTCGACAGCGTGGTGCGGCGGGCAATGGACATGACAGACTCCGAAAGGCCAAAAGAATCCTTGAATGGCCGCAATTTTACCCGTCGCGCCTTCGGTGCCGCCGGCTTTTTTCGTCCGGTTACATGGTCGGGCCGCCGAATCGGCGCGGGGTCGGGCGGCGACGCCGGGCGGCGGCGCGCGTCGTCGCGCAGGCCGCCCGAGCGGTCCGACCCCGCGATTGGGTGCGGTTACAGCACGTGCTCGTGCAATAAAAAAGCCGGCGCCGCGGGACGCGGCACCGGCTCGAGCGTGCGGACGCGACAGGTCGAACGCGCGACTTACGCGAGCGCCTTCTCGACGATCTCGCGCACGTCACGCGATTTCGCGCCGGCGGCGACCTGTTCGAGCGCGTCGCGCATCCGGTCGCGCAGCGCCGGCGTGAAGCGGCGCCACAGTTCGAGCGAGCGTGCGAGGCGTGCCGCGACCTGCGGGTTGATCGCGTCGAGCGCGAGCACCTGTTCGGCCCAGAACGCGTAGCCCGAGCCGTCGGCCGCGTGAAATTGGGCCGGATTCGCCGCGCAGAAGCTGAAGATCAGCGACCGCGCGCGGTTCGGGTTCTTCAGATTGAACGCGGGGTGGGCGAGCAGCTTGCGCACCTTCGCGAGCGTCGGCTGCGCGGGCGTACCGCGTTGCGCCGCCTGCATCGCGAACCACTTGTCGATCACGAGCGCTTCCTTCTCGAAGCGACGGTAGAAATCGTCGAGCGCCTTCTCGGCCGGTTCGTTCGCGCCCGCGGCGGCCGCGGACAGCAGCGCGCCGAGCGCCGCCGCGCGATCGGTCATGTTGTTCGCCGCGTCGTACTGGGCGGTGGCGAGGCGCACGGCATCGGCCGGATCCTCGAGTTCGGCGAGATACGCGAGCGCGAGGTTCTTCAGCGCGCGGCGGCCCGAAGCTTCCGGTGTCGGCTCGTAGGCACCGGGCGTCTGGTGCTGCTCGTACGCGGCGAGCCAGTCGGCGCGCAGCGCGGTCGCGAGCTGGCGACGTACGAACTGGCGCGCGCGATGCACGGCGGCCGGATCGGCCTCGGCCATCTGGTCGGCGAGGTAGGTTTCCGACGGCAGCGTCAGCGCGAGTTCGCGGAATGCCGGTGACAGGCTTTCATCGGTCAGCACGCGGCGGAACGCGGCGACGAAGTTTTCGCCGAGCGCGAGCGGCGCGTTGGCGGCGGCACGCGCGGCGAGCGTCAGCAGCGCGCGCGTCGCGAGGCGCTGGCCGGCCTCCCAGCGGTTGAACGGATCGCTGTCGTGCGCGAGCAGGAACGCGAGATCGTCGTCGCTGTAGTCGTACTCGACGATCACCGGCGACGAGAAGTTGCGCAGCAGCGACGGCAGCGGCGCTTCCGGCACGTCGACGAACGTGAAGGTCTGCTCGGTGTCGGTGAATTCGAGCACGCGCGTCGTGCCCGATGCGGCGGCTTCGCCGTCCAGACGCAGCGGCAGGTCGCGGCCGTCGCGGCCGATCAGGCCGATCGCGAACGGGATCAGCAGCGGCCCTTGCTGCGTTTCGCGCGCGGCCGGCGACGCGTCGCCGTAGCCTTGCGCGAGGGTGACCGTATAGCGGCGCGCGGCCGCGTCGTACGCGGTGCGCACCGACACGCGCGGCGTGCCGGCCTGGCTGTACCAGCGCTCGAACTGCGCGAGGTCCCGCCCGTTCGCGTCGGCCATTGCGTGGCGGAAGTCGTCGCAGGTCACCGCATGGCCGTCGTGGCGCTTGAAGTAGAGATCCATCCCCTTGCGGAAGCCGTCGCGGCCGAACAGCGTCTGGTACATCCGCACGACTTCCGAGCCTTTCTCGTAGACGGTCATCGTGTAGAAGTTGTTGATTTCGACGTAGCTCTCCGGGCGCACCGGGTGCGCCATCGGGCCGGCGTCCTCGGCGAACTGCAACTGGCGCAGCACGCGCACGTCCTCGATGCGCTTCACCGCGCGGGCCGCCGATTCGACCTCGTCGCCCGCGGCCATGTCGGCCGAGAATTCCTGGTCGCGGAACACCGTCAGGCCTTCCTTCAGGCTCAACTGGAACCAGTCGCGGCAGGTCACGCGGTTGCCGGTCCAGTTGTGGAAGTACTCGTGGCCGACCACCGACTCGATGTTCGCGAAATCGGTATCGGTCGCGGTCTCTGGGTTCGCCAGCACGTACTTCGTGTTGAAGATGTTGAGCCCCTTGTTCTCCATCGCGCCCATGTTGAAGTCGCCGACCGCGACGATCATGAAGCGGTCGAGATCGAGCTCGAGGCCGAAGCGCTTTTCGTCCCAGCGGATCGAGTGGATCAGCGAATCCATCGCGTGACGCGTCTTGTCGAGATCGGCCGGTTCGACCCACACCTGCAGCAGCTTTTCCTTGCCGGAGCCGGTCGTGATCGTTTCCTCGATCGCGACGAGCTTGCCCGCGACCAGCGCGAACAGGTAGCTCGGCTTGCGGAACGGGTCTTCCCATTTCGCGAAGTGGCGGCCGTCGGGCAGGTCGCCCGAATCGACGAGGTTGCCGTTGGACAGCAGCACCGGGTACGCGGCCTTGTCGGCGCGCAGCGTGACGGTGTACGACGCCATCACGTCGGGGCGGTCGAGGAAGTAGGTGATGCGGCGAAAGCCTTCGGCTTCGCACTGCGTGAAGAAGTTGCCGCTCGACACGTACAGGCCCGACAGCGTCGTATTCTGGTCGGGGGCGCACGCGCTTTCGAGCGTCAGCTCGAACGCGTCGGGCACGTTCTCGACCGTCAGGCCGTGCTCGTGCGCGCGCACCGCGCCGTGCGGTGCGCCGTCCAGCCGCGCGTCGAGGAATTCGAGCGCCTCGCCCATCAGCTCCAGGTGCGGCGCGGGCGCGGCATCCGGGTTGCGGCGCACGCGCATCGTATTCCTGACGATCGTGCGGGCCGGCGCGAGATCGAATTCGAGGGCGACGGAATCGATGAGGAAGGCCGGCGGCGTGTAGTCGGCGCGGCGGATCACGGTGGAGGAGGCGTTGTCGGACATGGTCGTCGAGATCGGTGGAGTGGGGGACGGGCCCGTCGCGCGGGCCAGGCGAACCGGGCCATTGTACAAAGGCTTGCGGCTGCGTGCCGCGCGAACTTTTTACCGCTTCCGGGAGTCCGCGTATTATCGGCATCCCGTTGTGCTTCGCGCGGTGCGACGAACGGGTGACGGATCGACGAGGATCAACATGAAACGCGAATGGATTTTTCGCGGTGCGGGCTGGGCGGCGGCGCTGTGCGTCGCGCTGCTGACGGGTTGCACCAGCTACGTGACTACCCAGGTCACGGCCTTCTCCGACTGGAGCGGTAGCGACGCGACCCGCACCTATGCGTTCACGCGCACGGACGCGCAGAAGAACAGCATCGAACAGTCGACCTACGAGCCGATCGTCGCGAACGAGTTGTCCGCGTATGCGTTCCGACAGGTGCCGCAGTCGCAGGCACGCTATCTCGTCGGGCTGACCTATGCGGTCGGCAGCGATCTCGTGACGGTGCCGCAGCCGGTCTACTATGACCCGTGGTTCATGGGGCCCGGGCCGTACTGGCGGGGCGGGCCATGGAGTCCCTGGGGTCCGTGGGGCCCCTGGGGGCCGATGCCGGCCGGCTATGTCGCGCAGACCTACCAGGTGTTCGACTACACGCTCGGCATCCGCATCACCGAGCGCGCGACGGGCAAGGAGGTCTACAACGTGTCGGCGCGCACGACCGGCGACAATGGCACGCTGCTGTACGCGATGCCGTTCCTCGCGCGCAGCGCGCTCGCCGATTTCCCGTTGTCGAACGGCGCGGTCCGCACGGTCCGGTTGCCGGTCGACAAGCGCGGCGGGCCGGCGGCGCCGGCCGCCAACGAGCGCGCGGTGCCGGCGGCGCCTGCCTCGGGCGCGGCCGTCGCGAAGTAAAGCGGCATCCCTCTCGGCGCGGCTGCCCGGCCGCGCCGGCCTGTTTCCTCTCCGTCAGACCCCGACACCCAGCAGCGCCAGCGCGCCGAGCACGACGAACAGCACGGCCGCAATCCCGTGCACGAGCTTCGTCGGCAGACGGTGCGCGAAACGGTCGCCGAGCAGGATCGCCGGCACGTTCGCGAGCATCATCCCGAACGTCGTGCCGGCCACCACGCCGATGTAATCCTGGAAGCGGGCGGCCAGCGCGACGGTCGCGATCTGCGTCTTGTCGCCCATCTCCGCGAGGAAGAAGGCGACGAGCGTCGCGCCGAACACGCCGAGCCGCGAGCGGGTCGCATTGGCTTCGTCCTCGTCGAGCTTGTCCGGTACGAGAATCCACAGCCCCATCGCGATGAACGAGAACGCGAGCGCCCAGCGCATGATCGACGGTGTGACGAGCACGCCCAGCCATTCGCCGAGCGCGCCGGCGAAACCGTGGTTGACGAGCGTCGCGACGAGCACGCCGAGAATGATCGGCACCGGCTTGCGATAGCGCGCGGCCAGAACGAGGGAAAGCAGTTGGGTCTTGTCGCCGATTTCAGCGAGGGCGACGGCGCCGGTGGAGATCAGGAAGGCTTGAGACACGAATGGGGGTCCACGGGCCGTTGTTGTGCGTGCGAGCGACGATCCGCCGCGCGCCGGGCCCTGATGCGGCGCGCAGTGAACCATCGGTCTCGCCAGGCCAACGTGGCTGCGTCCGCCATGGCCTAACGGCCAAGTCTGTTGACGGACGCCTCCGTCACGATGCGCGCCGGGGGCGCGGGACATCGAGCGGAGCGGCTACTCCCCAATGAGCGGCGAATTCTAGCATGGCCCGTTGCGCGCGGGAAAGCGGGCGGGCTGCCGTGCCGGGCACCGGAGGGTTGCGATTGCCGGCATGCACGGCGGCCAAGCGGCTGCACATGCCGGACGACCCGCGGGCAACCCGCGGACGTTACGCGGCGGCCGGGCGGCGCGCGGCGCCGCGCTCGTGCACGAGTTCGCCGGCCGCATAAGTGCGGTACACCGCGCGGTCGTCGCCGAGCAGCGCGAATGCGAACAGCAGTTCCTCGAGCGAATCCGCGCGCTTCGTGCGGCGCGCGAGCAGCGGCGTCGCCTGCGGATCGAGCACGACGAAGTCGGCTTCGGTGCGCGGCTTGAGCGTGCCGACCGTGTCGGCGAGGTCGAGCGCTTGCGCGGCGCCGGCCGTCGCGAGCCAGAACATCCGCGTGGCGGTCAGGTGATGGCCCGACAGCCGCGCGACCTTGTGCGCCTCGTTCATCGTCTGCAGCATCGAGAACGACGTGCCGCCACCGACGTCGGTCGCGAGCGTGACCGACACGTCATGTTCGCCGGCCTTGTCGAAATCGAACAGGCCGCTGCCGAGGAAGAAGTTCGAGGTCGGGCAGTGCGCGACGACGGTGCGCGTCTCGGCCATCCGGCGGCGATCCTCGTCGTCGAGGTGGATGCAGTGACCGTACACCGCGCGCGGACGCAGCAGCCCGTAGCGGTCGTAGATGTCGAGATAGCTGCGATGGCCAGGGAACAGCTCGGCCACCCATTTCACTTCGTCGACGTTTTCCGCGACGTGGCTTTGCACGAACACGTCCGGATGGCGGCGCGCGAGTTCGCCGCACGCTTCCAGCTGCGCTTCGGTCGACGTCGGCGCGAAGCGCGGCGTGAGCGCGTACATCTGGCGGCCCTTGCCGTGCCAGCGGTCGATCAGCTCGGCGCTGTCGTCATAGCCCGATTGCGCGGTGTCGCGCAGGAATTCGGGGCAGTTGCGGTCCATCAGCACCTTGCCCGCGATCATCCGCAGGTCGCGCGCGTCGCTCGCCGCGAACAGCGCATCGGCCGACTGCTTGTGCACCGTGCAGTAGACGAGCGCGCTCGTCGTGCCGCACGCGAGCAGTTCGTCGACGAAGAAGTCGGCGACTTCGCGCGCATGCTCGGGGTCGCCGAACTGGCGTTCGGTCGGGAACGTGTACTTGTCGAGCCACGGCAACAGGCCCGGCGCCGGCGACGCGATCATGTCCGTCTGCGGATAGTGGATGTGCGTGTCGATGAAGCCGGGCACGATCAGCTTGTCGCGCAGGTCGTGGACCACCGCGTCGCGCGCAAGGGTCGCGGCGAGCGGCGCATACGGGCCGGCCGCGACGACCTTGCCGTCGTCGACGATCAGGAGCCCGTCGGTCTCGTAGTTCGCGGCCTGGCTCGATTGCGCCGGGTCGCCGTTGAAGGTCAGCAGTTGGGAACGGAAAGCGGTTTGCGTCATGACGAAGGGTCCTGCATCAAGGTAAGGCGAACAGAAGAAAGCGATCGACGCCGCACGGCGGCGGGACGGTGCTTCGCGAGCGGCGGCGGCACGCGGCGTGCGGCACGGCCGGAGGCGATGGCGCGGGCGAATCTGGCGGCCGAAGCCGCCAGCGAGTGGTTGTCCGCATACCTCGCAGCCGTTGCGCCTGCAACCGTTGCGCTCGCAGCCGGTATGCCCGCAGCCGATATGCCCGCAGCCGGTATGCCCGCAGCCGGTATGCCCGTAGCCGGTATGCCCGTAGCCGGTATGCCCGTAGCCGGTGCGACGGCGAACGGCACGGCAAGCCGCGACGGCCGGTGCGTGCGGGCGACGACGGGCTGCGCCGTCGCGCTGCATGCACGCAGGCGGCCGGCCCGGCGCAAGGCCGAACGGGGAATCGCGAAGCGGATGCCGTTGCCGCGTTTCATCTGTCAGCGTGCCTCGATGCGGGCCGTCACGCGGCTTGCCAGTACGCGTCGAGGCGCGCGTACAGTGCGTCGCGCTGCGCCGGTTCGATGAACGACGCCTCGAAGCCGTTGCGGATCACCGCGTAGACTTCGGCATCCGTGAGTTGCAGCCCTTCGGCCGTCGCGAAGTAGTTTTCATTGACGTAGCCGCCGAAATAGGCCGGATCGTCGGAATTGATCGTCACGGCCACGCCGCGATCGAGCAGCGCCTTCAGCGTGTGCTTCGCCATGTCGTCGAACACGCACAGCTTCAGGTTCGACAGCGGGCAGACGGTGAGCGCCGTGCGCGTTTTCGCGAGACGCTCGACGAGCGCCGCATCCTCGATGCTGCGCACGCCGTGGTCGATCCGGTCGACCTTCAGCACGTCGAGCGCTTCGTAGATGTAGGCGGGCGGGCCTTCCTCGCCCGCGTGCGCGACGAGCTTCAGCCCCAGCGCGCGCGCCTTCTCGAACACGCGGGCGAACTTCGTCGGCGGATGGCCGAGCTCGGACGAATCGAGCCCCACGCCGATCAGGCGATGACGATAGCGTTCGAACAGCGGCAACGCGGATTCGAACGTCGCGAGCGCGTCCTCTTCGGACAGGTGGCGCAGGAAACACAGGATCAATTTGCTCGACAGCCCGCGCGCTTCGGCATCGGCGAGTGCGCGCTCGATGCCCGCCACGACCGTCTCGATCGGCACGCCGCGCTCGGTGTGCGTCTGCGGGTCGAAGAACAGTTCGGTGTGGACGACGTTGTCGGCGAGCGCGCGCTCGCAGTACGCGGCCGTCATGTCGTAGAAATCCTGCTCGGTGAGCAGCACGCTCGCGCCGGCGTAGTAGATGTCGAGGAACGATTGCAGGTCGGTGAACGCGTACGCGGCGCGCAACGCGTCGATCGAGTCGTACGCGAGCTTCACGCCGTTGCGCTGCGCGAGCGCGAAGATCAGCTCGGGCTCGAGCGAGCCTTCGATATGGATGTGCAGCTCCGCTTTCGGCGCACGGGCAATCTTGTCCTTGAATGTCGGGGTCATGGCGTCGTTCTTGGTCGGTCAGTAAGTGGGGGAAGCCTGCGCGGACGCATTCGCCTCGACGGCCTGCAGCAACTGCGCGGCCACCGAGATCGCGATCACTTCGGGCGCCTTGTCGATGATGCCTTCGACACCGATCGGGCAGCGCATCCGCGCGACCTGGGCCGGGTCGATGCCGATCGCGGCGAGGCGATGATCGAACTGCACGCGTTTCGTGCGCGAGCCGGTCATCCCGAAGTAGGCATAGTCGCCGCGTCGCAGGATGCGCTCCGCCAGCACGAAATCGAGTGCGTGGTCGTGCGTCATCACGACGAAGTAGGACTGCGGCGGCGCCGCGTCGACCGCGTCCGCCGGGGAAGCGGCCGCGTCGATCGCGAGGTTGCCGATGCCGGCGAGCGCATCGGCCGGCGGGAACGCCGCATCGGGCCCGTCGATCCAGCGCACGTGGCACGGCAGCGTCGCCAGCACCTTCACGAGCGCGGTGCCGATGTGCCCCGCGCCGAACAGCACGACGGGGAACGCATACGGCGCGATCGTTTCGGTCATCAGCGATACGCCGCCGGTTTCCCACAGCAGACAGTCGGCGCGTGCGGCTTCCGATTCGGGCTCGCTCAACAGCGGCGCGCCCGGCGAGGGGCCGAATGATACGCTACGCACGGTCGCGGCGCCGGCCGCCACGCGCTTCGCGAGCGACATGATCCAGCCGAGGTCGCCGACGTCGAGCCGCTCGAACGCGAGCACCACGGCGCCGCCGCAGCACTGGCCGAGGCTCGGGCCGAGCGCGAGCCGCTCGAGCCGGCGTGCGTGCGGCACGTGCGCGCCGTCCTTCAGCAGGTGCCGCGCGATCTCGATCGCCTTCCACTCCAGATGACCGCCGCCGATCGTATGGCGGGCCGTGTCGCGCGTGACCAGCATCTTGGTGCCGGCTTCGCGTGGCGCGGAGCCATCGGTGTGCGCGACCGTCACGAGCACGGCCGCTTCACCGTGCGCGAGCAGTTGCTGCAGATCGCCGAGCCAGGCTTCCATCAGCACGCTCTGTTCGGGGCGACGCGGCACCACGCGCGGCGCGGGCTGGCGGGCGCGGCGGCAACGACGATGGACGGGAGCGGGGCCGGCCGGCTGCACGGCCGAGGCCATGCGGCGGCCGCGGACTGACGGCGTGCGCGAACGGCGCCGCCGGACGCGCGGACGCCATGAGGGTGACGGATGCGGATGGTTTGCGTTGTCATGATGAATCCAGTCGACATTGCGGATCGGGCGCGCGTTACGCAGGGAGCGGTGAAACCGCCTCGCCACGCGCACGTAGATCGCCATCCAGTCCCGAAGATAGCACCGCCACGCGGCGGGAACATGGCCGGGCGGTGATCCGGGCTATCAGGCGGCGATCATGTCGATCATAGGCCGGCCGCGCGGGATCGGGGTACCGATGCATGCATATCGTGCCGAAACGTACGCGCGACGGGGCGGGGCGCGGCGATCGCGCGATGCGCGCGGGCCCGGAAATCCGGGCGGCGGCAGGGTAGGTGTTTACGTGCGGCGACCGGTCGGGGCCGGCGCGGGCGTCGGCCGGAGCCGGGTGACGATTCGCCCGCCGGCGGCGCGTGGCCCGTTCGGTCGAGCCGCGCCACCGGCCTTGCGGCCGGCAACACGGCCGGCCGATCAGCTCGCCAGCTTGCGGCGATGACGCCAGAGGCTCGCGACGACCGCGACCAGGATTACGGCGAAGCCGATCAGCGCCCAGCCGGGCAGCAGGATGCCGAAAATCGGCGGGTAGACGGTCTCGCACAGCCCGGCGACCTTGAACATGCCGGGGAACCACTGCGCGGGCGGCAGGCTGTCGACGATCGGCTGCAGCGTGTCGAAGCCGCAGCTGAAGCCCGGATTCATCTGGATCGACAGGTGCCGTGCGGCCGTGCCGACACCGCCGGCCGCGGCGATCGCGATCAGCAGTTCGAGCACCCACACGCCGCGCCAGTTGCGGATCCCGGCGGCCAGGAAGGCGAAGATCCCGATCGCGCAGAAGAAGTAGCGCTGGATGATGCACAGCGGGCACGGGTCTTCGTTCTTCACGTACTGCAGGTACAGCGCGCCGGCCAGCAGGGCGATGCACACCCATCCGAGCAGCATCAGCAGGCGGCGTTCGCGGCGTAGTGCAAGCGTGTAGTCGTTCATGTCGGCGGGGTTCCTCGTCGGTCGGTCCGGAAAACAATCGCGCGATTTTAGCGCGAACGGTCTGGCACGAAACTGACAGCCCGCGTGCGGCACCCTGCCGCACGCGGGCGCGGCACGCCGCCGCTCCGCTTGCCGTCGGCTGGCGCGGTCAGCGGATCGTGTTCAGCACGGCCTCGACCGACTGGCCGATCGCGAGCAGCGCGTCGTCGCGATGCGGCGCCGCCGCGAGCATCAGGCCGACCGGCGCCGCGTCGCGCGGATGGCACGGCAGCGACAGCCCGCATGCATCGAGGAAGTTGAACGCGCTCGGGTTGCGCAGGATCAGCGCGTTGGTGCGTGTGAACGCGTCGTCGTCCGTTTCGAGTTCGGCGATGCGCGGCGGCACGACCGGCACCGTCGGCGCGACGAGCGCATCGAAGCGCGACCAGACCGTGTGCGCGGCTTCGTCGAGCATCGCGGCGCGTGCGGCGAGCAGGTCGAGATAGTCGGCCGCGCTCGCCGGTTCGCCCTTCAGGATGCGCGTCAGCACGCGCGGGTCGTACTGGTCGCGATGCGTGGCGAGCAGCGGACGATGCCACGCGTACGCCTCGATCGGCGAGAAGCCGAAACGGTTGATCTCCGGCAGCCGGTCGAGCGCGGGGAAGCGCACTTCGGTGACGATCGCGCCGGCGGCTTCGAGATGCTTGAGCGCGGTGTCGAGCGCGGCCGCGACGTCGGCATCGACGCCGTCCGTCACGTAGTTCGTCAGCACGCCGAGCCGCACGCCTTCGAGCGGCCGCGCGGCCGGCACGTGCGGCTCGAGCCCCGCGAGCATCCGGTCGACCAGCGCACAGCACGCGACCGTCAGGCCGATCGGGCCGAACGAGTCGAGCGTCGTCGACAGCGGCACGCCGCCTTGCGTCGGAATTCGGCTCGCGGTCGGCTTGAAGCCCGTCAGCCCGCACAGCGCGGCCGGGATACGGATCGAGCCGCCGGTGTCGGTGCCGAGCGCAACCGCAGCCATTCCGTCGGCGACCGACGCGGCCGCCCCCGACGACGAGCCGCCCGAAATCCGCGCGTCGCCCGGCACGTCGCGGTGATACGGGGAGCGCGGGTTGCCGAAGTGCGGATTCAGCCCGAGCCCGGAGAACGCGAACTCGCTCATGTTGGTGCGGCCGACCAGCACCGCGCCCGCGCGCTTGAGCCGCGCGACGGCAACCGCATCGGTGCGCGCGGCCGGCGCGCCGTCGAGCACCCGCGACCCCGCGCGCGTGACCTGGCCCGCGACGTCGAACAGGTCCTTGACCGACACCGGAATGCCCGCGAGCGGCGACAGCACGGTGCCCGCGACGCGCAGCCGGTCGTGTGCGTCGGCGGCCGCGCGGGCATTGTCGGCGTCGACTTCGGTGAAGACGACGGCGCCCTGGCCCGACGGATCGGCGATCCGGTCGAGCGCGGTGTCGACGAGCGCGCGGCTCGTGGTCCGGCCGGCGGCGAGGTCGGCGGCGAGCTGGGCGAGCGGGGGGAACGGCGTGAAAGTGGTCATGGCGGCTCAGGGGCGAAGATGTTGAAGAAGCGTGGAGCGGAACGAATCGATATGGCCTTCGACGGCCGCGCGCGCGCCGGCGGCGTCGCGGGCGGACAGCCGGTCGAACAGCGCGCGATGCTCGTGCTGGACGTCGGCGAGATGGTGCGGTTCGGACAGCGTGACGAACCAGAAGCGCAGCGAGCGCTCGTGCAGCGCCCGCAGGATGTCGGCGAGCACCGCGTTGCGCGCGGCCGCGGCGATCGTCTGATGAAACGCGCGGTCGAGCTCCATCATGCCCTCGACGTCGTGCGTGTCGACGCAGGCCTGCCCGTCGTCGAGCAGCGCGGCCAGGCGCGCGAGATCGTCAGGCGTCGCATGGCGCGCGGCGAGTTCGGCGCAGTGCGCTTCGTTGATGCGCCGTACGTCGATCACCGCGACGATGTCGTCGAGCGAGAGCGGCTGCACCATCAAGCCCTTGCGCGGCATCACGGACAGCAGCCCTTCGAGCACGAGCCGATGCACGGCCTGGTGCACCGGCGTGCGGCCGATTCCGGTGCGTGCGACGAGGTCGGCTTCGTTGAGCGCGGCGCCCGGCTTCAGGCGCATCGTGATGATGTCCCGCTGGATCAGCGCGTACGCGCGGTCGGCGAGGCTGGCCGGCGACGCGGCTGGGCGATCGCGGGTGACGTCGGTCAGGGTGCTCATGGCGGTTGCGGCGTCGGGGTCGGAAGGGGCGCGATCATGGCGCGGATGCCCGGGAAGCGTAGGGCGACCTATGGATATTATTGTGATATATCACGGGTGTCCAGCGCGGGTGACGTCAGACGGGCAGCGCCGGTGCGTGAGGCCAGCCGCTCTGCGGCGCGCCTTGCCATCGACTTGCAACAATATCGACAGGATGTTGCAGGTTTACCGTGCGATCGTGCACTGAAGCATAATGAATCCTCGTCTATCCCTACGCGCGAGCGACGCATCAGACCATCGTCATGAGCGAAAACACGCCTTCCCCGGCCGGTCTGCCCGGCACCTCTTCCGCTTCTTCCGATTCCCCCCGCCCCGATCCGGCGAAAACGCCCGATGCGCCGGCCACGCAGGCCGCCGCGGAGAATGTCGCCGATGACGGTGCGTCGCCCGTCACGGCTGCATCCGAGCCGGGCGCGGCTGGCACGGTCAGCGATGGCTCCGCCCCGGTCGCCCCGCCGAAGCCCGGCGCGCCGCCGCCCGGCTTCGGCGCGCCGCCCGATTTTGACACGCCTCGGCCGCCGCCCGCGAACGCGCAGAATGCGCCGCCGGCCTACCTGAAGCAGAGCGACACGCCGTGGTCGGTGTTCGGCCGGATCGTCGCGGCCCGCGCGCGGCGGCTGTTCGACCGTGCCGGCCAGCGCATCACGCAGCGCACGCTGCGCATCGGCGTGTCGGCGCGGATCTTCCATCCGGAGCCGGGCGCGAAGGGGCTGCGCGGCAAGACGCTGCAGTATCTCGAGGAATCGATCGCCCACTGGGTGATGTCGCGCGACGTGCTCGTGTTCATGATTCCGACGGTCGGCCATCAAGGCATGATCCATCCGAGCAACATCCGCCTGCGCGATTACGCGAAGCATCTCGATGGCCTGCTGCTGCAAGGCGGCGCCGACGTATCGCCGCAGACCTACGCGGCGTCGGATGCGCGCCCCGAGTGGCCGGGCGATCGCGTGCGCGACATGTACGAGCTCGAGCTGCTGCACGAATTCGTCGAGTCCGGCAAACCCGTGCTCGGCGTGTGTCGCGGCTGCCAACTGATCAACGTCGCGTTCGGCGGCTCGCTGTACCAGGACATCGCGACCGATGTGCCGACCGCGAATGCGCACGTGAGCGAGCATTACGACCAGCATCGTCACGCGATCCGCTTTCCCGATTCGTCGACGCTCGCGAGCATGTTCCCCGGGCGCAGCGAAGCGATCGTCAACTCGATTCACCATCAGGCGATCCGCGATCTCGGCCGCGATCTGAACATCGAGGCCGTGTCGGCCGGCGACGGGATCATCGAAGGCATTCGCCATCGGCGTTCGCCGTTCGTCGTCGGCGTGCAGTGGCATCCGGAATTTCATCGCGCGGGCGGCTCGGAACTGCTCGATTGCACGCCGCTGCTCGATGCATTCCTGCGCGCGGCACGCGAAACGCGCCTGTAGCACGCCGTATTTTTCGCATTACAGGCAGCCCCGGCCGCATCCCGTTTAATTCGAGATGCGGCCGTTTCGTTTTGAACGATAATCGCGAGTTCCGATTCGTTCGCCGGAGTCTGACGTTGGCTTTCCGAAACTTTTCCCCTGCACGATGCGCAACGTGGATCGTTGCACTGGTTGCCTGCGCGCAAGCGGGCGCGGCCTGGTCCGCCGAGGCGACCGCCCCCGTCGCCGGTACGCGTCCGGCGGTCACGAGCCTGAGCGGCAGCGCGTCGCCGGCGGCATCGGCCACGGCCGAGACGGACGCCGCCGCACAAGGCAACGTCGCCGAGCTGACGCAGATGCTGCACGACGGCCGGATCGTCGAGATGCGAACGACGTACAACGGCAGCTACGGTGCGAGCCTGATGTTCGATCCGCGCGAGATGACGTATTACGTCGCGCTGTTTCAGGACAAGAATCTGTGGCGCGTGATCCGCTCGCAGGAAAAGAATCGCGCGGAGATGGTGTACGCGAACTTCGTCCAGCAGACCGCGCAGCTCGCCGATATCGAGATCCGTCGGACCGAACTGCAGGCGCAGAAGGCATTTCTCGAACGCGTGATCGCGCTGCAGGCGAATCGTGCGCAGCAGTTGCAGGCCGACTTGAGCGTCGCGCGCAGCCAGCAGGCCGAAGTCGCGCAGCGGCAGCGGTCGGCGCAGGAGCAGGCCCAGGCGCTGCAGGTCGAGAAGTGGGCAGCGCAGCTGCAGTTGCGCGATCTGCAGGAGCAGGTGCGGCAACTCGAGAGACAGAACGAGACGGGGCTGCCCGCGCACAAGTAACGATTCGTCGAACGGACGGAGCGAGACGAACGAAAACCCGGCGAAGCGATCTTCGCCGGGTTTTTTATTGCGCGGGCGTCAGTGCGCGAACGCGTCCGGCACGTCGGTCACGCGGCGGTGCGACAGTTGCGACGTCCAGTCGAAACCGGCCGCGCTCGGGTGCGCCGGGCGGGCCGGCTGCGTGCCGCGCAGCGCGTTCGCCATGGCGATCAGCGTGGCCGGATCGTCGAGCACATCGCGTGTATCGCGCGTGTCTGCCGTGCGCGGCGGAGCGAGTCGATCGGTTGTGCCGGTGTTGGCCGCAGCGCGCTGGAGCGGTGCACGCTGGATCGGCGGATGTGCGGCGAGCCGTGGCACGACCGGCGTGCGGGGCGGTGCCTGCGTCGTGCGCTGGCCGGTTGCCCGACGTGGCGAGGCAGGCGCGGCGTGCCGCATGTCGGGCGCCGTTTGCGGGTGAAGCGATGCGGGGCGAGGCGGGGTGCGGTGCTTGGCTGGCGGCGCTTTCGTCGTGTTCGCGACAGGCGCCGCGACCTTGCGCTGCGGCATGGCGGTCGTCGAGGTGGCCGGTCGAGTCGCGGCGACATGGATGGTGCCGGTCGATGTTGTGACGCGATCAGCCACACCGCCGGCCGCTTGAATCGCGTACGCGGGACCGAAATCCGCGGGCGGGTCGTACGTGCCGATCAGCCAGCCGATGATGCCGAGGGCGCCGGTGCTCCAGCAGGCGGCGTACACCGCGCGCCGGTCGCGAGGACTGGCGGCCGGATGGCGCAAGCGCCGGCCGGGGACGACTGCCGGCGTGACAGTCAATCCGGGCGAGGCCGGCAGTGTCGCCGCCACGGATAGCGGCTGCCATTGGCACGCATGGTGCGGCCGCTCGACATCGATGCAGGACGTCGTCAGGGCCGCGAGGCAGTCCCTGCGGGGCCCGGCGCCAAGTGCACCGAAAAATCGCCATTCGCGACCAAACGGCGGGACCTGATCGAGCGGGTTGATGCGAGGGCGGGCGAGCGCGCCTTCGACCGGGACGAGGGGCGATGGGATCATGAAAGGGGTACGCGGTGCGACATCGGCGACCGTGCCGGCGCGGCGCGGAAATGTCGTTGCAAATCGTGACATTGTGGTCAGCCGGCGAAGGCAGGTCGATCAGATCAATCTGATTCTTGTGCTCGTTTCGGGGCGACTTGTACGAGGCGGATGCCGCGACGGCCACGACTGGGGCGCCAAGGGGCGCCACAAGGCAAATGTCGGCCTGGCGTGGCATGATTCGCGAATCATGCCGGTGGCGCGTCGTTACGCGCCGTGCCGCCGGCGGGCAGCGATGCCCGGGCGCGCGGGCTCACCCTGCGCGTCGCGCATCGTTGGATTCATGCGGTGCGGTATTCGCGCCACCCGAGCTGAGCGAGAAAACATGTCCACAACGTCCCCTGCGATCGCGCAGGAATCGAAAGTCCGCACCGTCTTCCGGGTCGTCAGCGGCAACTTCCTGGAAATGTACGACTTCATGGTCTACGGGTATTACGCGTCGGCCATCGCGAAAACGTACTTTCCGAGCGGTAACGCGTTCGCGTCGCTGATGCTGTCGCTGTCGGTATTCGGCGCGGGTTTCCTGATGCGTCCGGTCGGCGCGATCGTGCTCGGCGCGTACATCGACCATCACGGCCGCCGCAAGGGCCTGATCCTGACGCTCGGGCTGATGGCGATCGGCACGCTCACCGTGGCCGCGATCCCGGGCTATGCGACGATCGGCGTACTCGCGCCGGTGCTCGTGCTGCTCGGCCGGTTGTTGCAGGGCTTCTCGGCGGGCGTCGAGCTCGGCGGCGTGTCGGTCTACCTGTCGGAGATCGCGACGAAGGGCCACAAGGGGTTCTATACGTCGTGGCAGTCGGGCAGCCAGCAAGTGGCCGTCGTGTTCGCCGCGTTCGTCGGTGTCGTGTTGAACCGCACGCTGCCGGTCGAGGAAATGACCGCGTGGGGCTGGCGCATTCCATTCCTGATCGGCTGCCTGATCGTGCCGTTCCTGTTCCTGATTCGCCGGTCGCTGAAGGAGACGGACGAGTTTCTTGCGAAGCGTCACCGTCCGACGATGGGCGAGATCATGCGCTCGATGCTCGACAACTGGGGTGTCGTGGTGGCCGGCATGGGGATGGTGATCATGACGACGGTGTCGTTCTACATGATTACCGCCTATACGCCGACCTTCGGCAAGGAAGTGCTGCACCTGTCGTCGCTCGACGCGCTCGTCGTGACCGTTTGCGTCGGGATCTCGAATCTCGTGTGGTTGCCGCTGTCCGGTGCGCTGTCCGACCGCATCGGCCGCCGCCCGGTGCTGATCGCCTTCACCGTGCTGACGCTGGTGTCGGCTTACCCGGCCGTGCTGTGGCTCGTCGGCGATCCGTCGTTCCTGCGGCTGCTCGCGGTCGAGTTGTGGCTGTCGTTCCTGTACGCGTCGTACAACGGCGCGATGGTCGTCGCGCTGACCGAAGTGATGCCGGCCGACGTGCGTACGGCCGGCTTCTCGCTCGCGTACAGCCTGGCCACGACGATCGGCGGCTTCACGCCGGCGATCTCGACGCTGCTGATCCACCAGACGGGCAACAAGGCGGCGCCGGGGCTGTGGCTGAGCGTGGCCGCGATCTGCGGCCTGATCGCGACGCTCGTGCTGTATCGCACGGCCGATGCGCGCAACCAGTACAAGTCAGCCTGACGGCGGCCGGCATGGTGCGCGGCGGGCCGCGCATCACATCGAAAAGGGAGCGCGATGCGCTCCCTTTTTTTCGCTTGCGGTCATGCGTCGCGCAGCATGTCGGCCACTGAGGCCGCCACGTCGAGCCACGCGCCCGGCGCAGGCTGGCGGGTGATCCTGGCTCGCGGATACCACGGGCAGTCGTCGCCGGTGAACCAGCGCCAGTCGGCCGCGAACGGCAGCATGACCCACAGCGGCTTGCCGAGCGCGCCCGCGAGGTGCGCGACCGCGGTGTCGATCGTGACGACGCCGTCCAGGCGCTCGATCAGCGCGGCCGTATCGGCAAAGTCGTTCAGCCGGCCGTCGAGACGATGCACGCGCGGATGCGCGTCGACGCGCGCCCGTTCGTCGTCGTCGAGGGCGGGCTGCAGCACGATCCAGTCGATGTCCGGCAGTGCGAGGAGTGGCGCGAGCGCGTCGAACGGCATCGAGCGGTTTTCCTGCGCCTGCCGACGCCCCGACCATGCCAGGCCCAACTTGCGCTTCGATTGCCCGCCGAGCGAACCGCGAAAGCGCCGGCGGGCGCCGTCGGGTGCGTCGAGGTAGCGCGAGCCGACGATGTCATCCGGCTGCAGCCCGAGCAGGAACGGCAGGCTCATCAGCGTGCACGCGACGTCCGCGGCAGGCGGCTTCGCGGCGCCCTGCGGGACGAGCGTCACGCGCCAGCGCGACGCGGCCGGCGTCAGCAGCGCGACGAGTTCCGGCTGGACTTCGAGCACGACGCGCGCGCAGCGTGCGCGGGCCAGCGGCACGAAGCGAACGAACTGCAGCGTGTCGCCGAACCCTTGTTCCGCGCGGATCAGCAGCGTGCGCGACGCGATCGGCTCGCCCTGCCAGCGCGGCAGCGCGCCGAGCGGCGTCGCGCCGGGCGTCTCGTGGCGCGCTTCGTAGGCGGGCAGGCCGCGCGTGAAGTCGCGCAGCGTCAGCAGCGTGACCGCACGGTGCAGCCGCGCGAGCGTGAGATCGGGCGCGACCCGCAGCGCCTGGTCGAATGCGCGCAGCGCCATCTCGTGCGCGCCGAGCGCGTGATGCGCGTTGCCGAGATTCAGCCATGCGAGCCCGAACGAAGGATCGAGCCCGACGGCGCGCTCGTAGTAGGGCAGTGCGTCGCGGTGGCGCGCCTGCGCGCAGAGCGCATTCGCGAGCCCGAACAGCGCGAGCGGAAACGGCGGGTGCAGCGCGAGCGCGGCTTCGAATGCCGCGGCTGCCTCGGCATGCCGGCCGACCGCATCGAGTGTGTTGCCGAGATTGAAATGCGCGGCGACGAACCGCGGCTGCGCGGCGATCGCGGCCTGGAAGTGCGCGATCGCATCATCGGCGCGACCCATCGCGCTCAGCGCCATCGCGAGGTTGTTATGCGCGCCCGCATGCCCGGGCCGGAGTTCAAGCGCGCGACCGAACGCGGCGAGCGCATCGTCGTGGCGGCCGAGCGCGTTCAGCGCGTTGCCGAGATTGTTGTGGATCGACGCGTCGTCGGGCGTGAGCCGCAGCGCACGGCCGAAGGCGTCGATCGCATCGTCGTGACGCTGCAGTGCCGCATACGCGTTGCCGAGGTTGTAGTGCGCGAGCGGAAATTCGGGCGCGAGCGTCAGCGCGTTGCGAAAGCGGTCGATCGCTTCGTCGAGCCGGCCGAGCGCTTTCAGCGCGTTGCCGAGATTGAGGTGCAGCGCGGCGTCGTCCGGACGCAGCGCGACGGCGCGGCCGACGAGATCGGCCGCCTCGGCGTGCTGGCCCTGCTGGTGCCGCAGCACGCCGAACAGGTGCAGCGCGTCGGCATCGGCGGGGTTGGAGGCGAGCGCGTTGCGATAACCGTGCTCGGCCTCGGCGAGGCGGCCGGCACGGTGCGCGGCGTACGCCTGGTCGAATGCGGAATCCATGACGCGAAAACTGGCGGAAAGCGCGTATTTTCCCACACCGCGCGGCGGGGCCGCGTATCGGCTGGTTGGCATATGGCCCCGTGACGCGGAGCGGCGTAGACTTGCAGAGTCGCGTGTCATCGAGGTTCTCATGGCTGACACACTGCCTGATATCCCGCCCGTGCTGATCGTCGGCGCGGGGCCCACCGGCCTCGCCGCGGCGATGAGCCTCGCGCGTGCCCGCGTGCCGGTGCGCATCATCGATCGTCTCGTCGCGCCCGCGCCGTTTTCGCGTGCGATCGGCATCCAGGCGCGCACGCTCGAACTGCTGGAGCAGCATCGCGCGGTCGAGCCGTTTCTCGCGCTCGGTCATCGCGCGCATGCGGCCGAGCTGCACGCCGACGGCCGCGTGATCGCACGGCTCGATTTCGATCCGCTGCAAACGCGCTATCCGTATCTGATGTTTCTCGACCAGAGCATCACCGAGCGGCTGCTCGCCGAGCACCTGGCCGGCATGGGCGTGAGCGTCGAACGCGGGACGGCGCTGACCGCCTGCGATGCGGGCGGCACGTCGCTCGACGTGACGCTGCGCCGCGCCGACGGCCGCGACGAGTCGTTCGCCCCGTCATACCTGATTGCCGCCGACGGCGCGCACAGCACTGTCCGGCATCTGCTCGGCCTGGGCTTTGCCGGGCATGCGTTCGAACAGACTTTCCTGCTGGCCGATTTCGCGGCGATACCCGGCTGGCCGGACGAAGAGATTCACCTGTTCACGACACCCGCGGGCATCGCGGGCCTGTTTCCGATGGGAGGCGGCCGTTACCGGCTCGTCGCGGACCGGCCGCCCCGCAGTGACGCGTCGCCCGACGCGCCGGCGCCGTCGCTCGACGAATGCGACGCGATCATCCGCGCTCGCGTCGGCGCATCGATCTCGCCGTGCGATCTCGCGTGGTCGTCCTATTTCCACCTGCACAGCCGGATGGTCGACCGGCTGCGTCACGGCCGCGTGTTCTTCGCGGGCGACGCCGCGCATGTCCACAGCCCGGCCGGCGCACAGGGCATGAACACCGGCATCCAGGAGGCGTTCAACCTGGGCTGGAAGCTCGCCCGCGTCCTTGGGGCAGGCGCGCCCGAGCGGTTGCTCGACACGTATCACGTGGAGCGCCACCCGATCGAGCGCGACGTATTGCGGCAGACCGGTTTCGTCACGCAGGTCGTCGAAGCCGAGCGCGGCGCGATGAAGCTGCTGCGCGATCACGTCGTGCCGCTGCTGGCGTCGTTCGGGCCGATGCGCGACGTGGTCAGGCGCACGGTCAGCGAACTCGGCGTGCAATACCGGAAGAGTCCGCTCACGCTCGAGCGCGTGCTCGACGGCGCCCCGCGCGCGGGCGAGCGGGCGCCCGACGCACTCGTGCACGTGGTCGACGGGCCGCTCGGTCGCGCGCCCGGCACGGCGCGGCTATACGATCTTCACGATCCGGCCTGCTTCACGCTGTTGCTGCTGGAAGAGCCGGTGGATACCGACGCCGGCGAGGTGCCGCCGATCCCGGCCGATGCGCAGGCGCTCGTGCAGGGGCTTGAGCGGATCATGCCGGAAGCGGTGCGCGTGTGGCGCGTCGCCGATGCCGAAGGCGATGGTACGGCGGGGCTCGCGCAGGAATACGGCCGCTCGCGCCCGTCGTTCTATCTGCTGCGGCCCGATGGCTACGTTGCCGCGCGCGGGCGCACGGCGACCGACGCGAACGCGCTGCTGCGCCACTGCGAAAGCTGGTTCGCGGGCATGTCGGTATCCGCGTAGCCGCGCGGTCAGGCGGGCGCCGCGGCCGGGACGAGCGACGCGCGATGCGCGGCGATCGCATCGCGCACGATCGGCGTCGCGCGTTGCCCGGCTTCGCTCGATGGATCGTCGAGCGCGGCAAGCAACGCACGGCGCATCCGTGGCTCCCAGAAGCGCCGGATATGGTCGGCGATCCCGGCCAGCGCTTCGTCGCGATCGGGCATCGATTCGAAGAATGCGCCGATCTGGTTGGCCATGTCGATCAAGTGTTCGTTGTTCATCGCAGTCTCACTTGCCCGTCGTCACGCCGGCCGGCTCAGCGGCGCGGCGCTCGAGCAGCTCGAGCTGCTCCGAGTTGAAGCGCGCATACGCTTGTTGCCAGTCGGACGGTTGCGCAACCGGCATCACCTGAACGGCCGTCACCTTGTATTCCGGGCAGTTCGTCGCCCAGTCGGAGCTTTCCGTCGTGATCACGTTCGCGCCCGATTCTGGGAAGTGGAACGTCGTGTACACGACGCCCGGCTGCATGCGATCGGACACCAGCGCGCGCAACACGGTCTGACCGGCACGCGACTCGATGCCGACCCAGTCGCCGGTGCGGATTCCCCGATCCTCCGCGTCGTGCGGATGGATCTCGAGGCGATCCTCTTCGTGCCACCGGACGTTCTCGGTCCGGCGCGTCTGCGCGCCGACGTTGTATTGCGACAGGATGCGCCCCGTCGTCAGGATCAGCGGATAGCGCTGCGTGACCTTCTCCGGCGTCGGAATGAACTTGGTGATCACGAACCGGCCCTTGCCGCGCACGAACGCGTCGATGTGCATGGTCGGCGTGCCTTCCGGCGCGTGTTCGTTGCACGGCCACTGGATGCTGCCGAGTGCATCGAGCTTCGCGTACGACACGCCCGAGAAGGTCGGCGTGAGCCGGGCGATCTCGTCCATGATTTCCGACGGATGCGTGTAGTGCATGTCGTAGCCGAGCGCCTGCGACAGCAACAGCGTCACTTCCCAGTCCGCGTAGCCCGCGAGCGGCGGCATCACCTTGCGCACGCGCGAGATACGGCGCTCCGCGTTCGTGAACGTGCCGTCCTTCTCGAGGAACGTCGAGCCCGGCAGCAGCACGTGCGCGTATTTCGCGGTTTCGTTCAGGAAGATGTCCTGCACGACGATGCATTCCATCGCCGACAGCGCGGCCGCGACGTGCTGCGTATTCGGGTCCGACTGGACGATGTCCTCGCCCTGGCAGTAGAGCCCCTTGAAGCTGCCGTCGAGCGCCGCGTCGAACATGTTCGGGATGCGCAGCCCAGGCTCCGGCTGCAGCGTAGCCGACCACGCCTGCTCGAACTGCGTGCGCACGACCGCATCGCTGATGTGCCGGTAGCCGGGCAGTTCGTGCGGGAACGAGCCCATGTCGCACGAACCCTGCACGTTGTTCTGGCCGCGCAACGGATTGACGCCGACGCCTTCGCGGCCGACGTTACCGGTCGCCATCGCGAGGTTCGCGATGCCCATCACCGTGGTCGAGCCCTGTGCGTGTTCGGTCACGCCCAGGCCGTAATAGATCGCCGCGTTGCCGCCCGTCGCGTAGAGGCGCGCAGCCTCGCGCACCCGCTCGGCCGGCACGCCCGTCACGTCGGCGGTGGCCTCGGGCGAATTGTCGGCCTGCGCGACGAAGTCGCGCCATTGCTCGAACGCGCGCGTGTCGCAGCGCTCGGCGACGAATGCATCGGCCACCAGCCCTTCGGTGACGATCACGTGCGCCAGCGCATTGACGATCGCGACGTTGGTGCCCGGGCGCAACTGCAGATGATGCGTGGCCTTCACGTGCGGGCCGTCGACGACGTCGATGCGGCGCGGATCGATCACGATCAGCTTCGCGCCTTCGCGTATGCGCCGCTTCAGCCGCGAGCCGAACACCGGATGGCCGTCGGTCGGGTTCGCGCCCATCACGACGATCACGTCGGCCTGCCCGACCGAGGCGAACGTCTGCGTGCCGGCCGATTCGCCGAGCGTCGTCTTCAGACCATAGCCGGTCGGCGAGTGGCACACGCGTGCGCAGGTATCGACGTTGTTGTTGCCGAACGCGGCGCGCACGAGCTTCTGCACGAGATAGGTTTCCTCGTTCGTGCAGCGCGACGACGTGATGCCGCCGATCGAATCGCGGCCGTACTTCTGCTGAAGCTTGCGGAATTGCGTCGCCGCGTAGGTGAGCGCCTCGTCCCAGCTCACTTCGCGCCACGGATCGGTGATCTTCTCGCGGATCATCGGCTTCGTGATGCGGTCCTTGTGCGTCGCGTAGCCCCACGCGAAGCGTCCCTTCACGCACGCGTGGCCTTCGTTCGCGAGGCCGTTCTTGTGCGGTGTCATGCGCACGACCTGCGTGCCCTTCATCTCGGCCTTGAACGAGCAACCGACGCCGCAGTACGCGCAGGTCGTGACGACCGAGTGCTCGGCCTGCCCGAGCTGCACGACGGATTTTTCCTGCAGCGTGGCCGTCGGGCAGGCGGCCACGCACGCGCCGCACGACACGCATTCCGATGCCATGAACGATTCGCTTTCGCCGGCGGCCACGCGCGATTCGAAACCGCGCGCGGCGATCGTCAGCGCGAACGTGCCCTGCGTTTCCTCGCACGCGCGCACGCAGCGGTTGCAGACGATGCATTTCGACGGATCGTACGTGAAGTACGGGTTCGATTCGTCCTTCGTGTCCTTCAGATGATTCGCGCCATCGAAGCCGTAGCGCACTTCGCGCAGGCCGACCACGCCGGCCATGTCCTGCAGCTCGCAGTCGCCGTTGGCCGGGCAGGTGAGGCAGTCGAGCGGGTGGTCGGAGATGTACAGCTCCATCACGTTGCGGCGCAGCGACTGCAGCCGATCCGACTGCGTGCGCACCTTCATGCCGGCTTCGGCGGGCGTCGTGCACGACGCCGGATAGCCGCGCCGGCCTTCGATCTCGACGAGGCACAGCCGGCACGAGCCGAACGGCTCGAGCGAATCGGTCGCGCAGAGCTTCGGGACGTTGACGCCGGCTTCGATCGCCGCGCGCATCACCGACGTGCCGGCCGGCACGGTGACCGGCTGGCCGTCGATTTCGAGCGTGACGTCGGTGTCGGCATGCCGTTGCGGCGTGCCGTAGTCGGTGTCGTCGAACGGATCGAATGCGCGCGCCTGTGCGGCGCTCTTGCACGCGCATTGGCCCGAGCCGCAGCCGCCTTGGCGGACGTTGTTCGTGTCGAGGGACATGCAGGGCTCCTTCTGGGTCAGGCCGCAGCCTTGACCGGGCCCGACGCGGCATCCTTGCCGGCGGCGAGCCCGAAATCTTCGGGGAAATGGTCGAGCGCGGACAGCACCGGGTATGGCGTCATGCCGCCCATCGCGCACAGCGAGCCGGCGAGCATGGTGTCGCACAGGTCGCGCAACAGCGTGACCTGCCGCTCCGACGTGTCGCCGTCGCGAATCCGCGCGATCGTCTCGACGCCGCGCGTCGAGCCGATCCGGCACGGCGTGCACTTGCCGCACGATTCGATCGCGCAGAACTTCATCGCGTATTCGGCCAGCTCGGCGAGATTCGACGTGTCGTCGTGCAGCACGATGCCGCCGTGGCCGACGACCGCGCCGATTGCCGTGTACGCCTCGTAGTCGAGCGGCACGTCCCACTGATGGTCGGGCAGGTAGGTGCCGAGCGGGCCGCCGACCTGCGCGGCGCGTGCCGGCCGGCCGCTGGCCGTGCCGCCGCCGAAGTCGAACAGCAGTTCGCGCAGGGTGACGCCGAACGCGAGCTCGACGAGGCCGCCGTGACGGATGTTGCCTGCCAGCTGGAACGGCAGCGTGCCGCGCGAGCGGCCCATCCCGTAGTCGCGATAGAACGCCGCGCCGCGCGCGAAGATCACGGGCGCCGTCGCGAGCGTGATCACGTTGTTGATCACGGTCGGCTGGCCGAACAGGCCCGCGAGCGCGGGCAGCGGCGGCTTCGCGCGCACGACGCCGCGCTTGCCCTCCAACGATTCGAGCAGCGCCGTTTCCTCGCCGCATACGTACGAGCCCGCGCCTTTCGCGACGTGCAGCTCGAACGCATGCGCGGAGCCGAGCACGTGCTCGCCGAGCCAGCCGGCTTCGCGCGCGCGAACGATCGCGGCTTCGAGCGTCGCGATCGCGTGCGGGTATTCGCTGCGCACGTAGATGTAGCCGACCGTCGCGCCGGTGGCGACGCCCGCGATGATCATCCCTTCGATCAGGCAGTACGGATCGCATTCCATCATCAGGCGGTCGGAGAACGTGCCCGAATCGCCTTCGTCCGCGTTGCAGACGATGTATTTCTGCGCGGCGCGTGCTTGCCGCACGGTACGCCATTTGATGCCGGCCGGGAACGCCGCGCCGCCGCGGCCGCGCAGCCCCGATTCGATCAGCGTTTCGCAGGCGGCGTCGCCATCGAGCGCCAGTGCGTTCTTCAGGCCGGCGAGGCCGCCGTGTTGCAGATAGTCGTCGATCGACAGCGGATCGGTCAGGCCGATCCGCGCGAACGTGAGCCGCTGCTGACGGGCGAGGTAGGGCAACGCGTCGACGAGGCCGACACTGCTCGGATGCGTGCCGCCGTCGAGCCAGTTGGCGTCGAACAGGGTCGGCACGTCGATGGCGGACAGGTTCGCATAGCCGACGCGGCCCGCGGCCGTCCCGACCTCGACGAGCGGCTCCAGCCACAGCAGTCCGCGCGACCCGTTGCGGATCAGTTCGACCGCGACGCCGCGCCGTTCGGCTTCGGCCACGATCGCGGCGGCGAGCGCGTCGGCGCCGAGCGCCAGCGCGGACGAATCGCGCGGAACGTAGATGCGGGTCGTCATGCGGCCTCCGGCGTGTGGGCGACCGCGTCGGCCAGCAGCGCGTCGAACTTCTCCGGCGTGACCTTCGCGTGGAGCACGCCGTTGACCGTCATCGACGGCGATTGCGCGCACAGTCCGAGGCAGTAGACCGATTCGAGCGCGACGGCGTCCGGCGTACCGGCCGCGGCGGCAGCGCCGTGCGCGGCGTCGAACCGGCAGCCGGTGCGGGCTTCAGCATGGGCGGCGAGCGTTTCGCAGCCCATGCTGCGGCACGCTTCGGCGCGACACATCTGGATCGTCACGCGGGCGGGCGGCGTGGTGCGGAAGTGGTGGTAGTAGGTGAGCACGCCGTGCACTTCCGCGCGCGACAGGTTCAGTGCTTTGGCGAGCGGCGCGACGCAGCCCGGCGGCACGTAGCCCGCGTCGTCCTGGATCGCGTGCAGGATCGCGACGAGCGACCGGCCGGCGCACGCATGGCGCTCGACGAGCGCGTCGGGCGCAGGGGAATTCGGGGACATCGTTATGCTCCTCCAAAGTCTCATATGCGCTCGCAATTCATATAGTGCGCAGCGGGACTTCGTTCTGATTGATTTTGACCAACGATAAGCGGAAGATTTCGCGGTCGCAATAGGAAATCGGAGTACATAATTGATTCGGATCGAATGCGACGCGTATCTGACCGTACGCGACACGGAAGGTCGCTCGGCCAGTCTGTCCGATGTCGCTCCGCTGCTGGAACTCGTGGCCGGGACGGGCAGCATCGCGCAGGCCGCGCAAGCCAAGGGGCTGTCGTACCGGCACGCGTGGGGCATGCTCCGCGCGTTGGAATCGTGCATCGGCGGAGAGTTGATCGAAACCGCGCGCGGCAAGGGTTCGACGTTGTCGGCGCTCGGGCAGGCCGTCGTCGATGCGCAGCGTCTGGCACGCAGCCGCCTCGACGGGAACCTGCGCACGCTCGCGGCCGAGGTGGCCAGCGAGTTGAACCGGCGGCTCGCGCAGCGCGACGGCGCCGTGCGCATTCATGCGTCGCATGGTTATGCGGTCGCGACGCTGGTCTCCGCGCTCGTCGATGCGCAGGCGGCCGTCGACATCAAGTATCGCGAGAGCGTCGAGGCCGTGCAGGCGCTCGCGCGCGGCGAATGCGACCTCGCCGGCTTCCATTTGCCGCGCGGCGCGTTTCGCGCGCAGTGCGCGCAAATCTACCGGCCCTGGCTGGACGACACACGCCACGTGCTGATCCACCTGACGCGCCGCCAGCAGGGGTTGTTCGTCCCGCGCGGCAATCCGAAGCAGGTGCGCGGGCTGGCGGATCTGGCGCGCAGCGACATCCGCTTCGTCAATCGCCAGCCGGGGTCGGGCACGCGCATGCTGCTGGATCTCGCGTTGCGCGCGATCGGCATCGATCCGGAGCGTATCGACGGCTATGCGTCGGCCGAACTCACGCATTCGGCGATCGCGGCGTTCGTCGCGAGCGGCATGGCCGATCTCGGTTTCGGCGTCGAGCCGGCCGCCCGTCACTTCGGGCTCGACTTCATCCCGGTCGTCGACGAGGATTATTACTTCGCGTGCGAACGTGCGCGGCTCGATGTGCGGCCGCTCGCCGATGTGCTGGCGCTGCTGCGCGACGCGCGGTTCGTCGAGCGCGTCGCGCATCTCGACGGCTACGATCCGTCTGCGTGCGGCGCGCTGGAACCCATCGCGACGGGGCTTGCCGGCAGCGACGGCACGAGCGTGCCGGACCGCAATTCCCGGTAACGAGGACGCGACCGGACCGCGCTGCAGCAGTGGGGGATTTGCGCTACGCTTGCCGCTTGATCAACGTTCCAACAAGCACGCCGTTCAGGCGTCATCCCGCCATGAAATTTTCCGTTCCCCTTGCCGCGGCAGCGTTGACCGCAGGGCTGCTGGTCGTCGCTTCGCCGCTTGCGTTCGCGCAGAATTCCCCGGGTGTGCCCGGCGGGATCCTGAGCGAACAGTTCCGCCTGAACGAACATCCGCAGATGCCGTTCGCGGCGTCGGCGCCGTCCGAGAAATACCAGAGCGGCAAGAAGTCGGCATTGCGCCGCAAGGGTGACCTGGGCGACCCGAACGGCTGCAACCTGAAGTGCCCGATGGATACCCGGTAACGCGCAGGCGGCGCGTCTGCGCCTGAACGGGCGCGGTCTTCTGCGCAGTGATTTGATCGACTGACAGACGGCTGCGCACGTTCTGCCCCGATCCCGCTTTATTCGAGCCCCGCGAAGCCCGTCGCATCGCGGGGCTCCTGCTTTTCGGCGAGCCTTCTCGCAATGCGGGGACGGACGAAGCGGCCGATCGCCCGCGTTGCCATTCCAACAGGAATCTAGGGTTAACCCGTAAATCAGGAAGGATGTCTTCCTGAAACCTGCCTTATTCTTAAGCATCCACCTACATAAACTTCGGTTTGTCGGCGCTGATCAAGGTGTTCACCGCCGAATCAGACAAATCTGGAGGTAGGTCATCATGAAGTCGCTCGTTCAAGCCGTTGTCGTTGCCGCTGCTCTCGTTGCCCCGGTCGTGTCGTTCGCCCAGTCGGGTTCGACGATCACCCGTGCGCAGGTCCGTGCCGAACTGGTTCAACTCCAGCAGGCCGGTTACAACACCGCCCGCGGCGAAGATCCGCATTATCCGGAAGCGATCCAGGCCGCAACGGCACGCATCGCTGAGCAGCAGCGCAGCGCGCTGGCGCAAGCGCAAGGCGCCGACGCCAGCGGCTACGGTGCGCAGGCACAGGGCGCTTCGGCGTCGGGTTCGCGCGCCATGGGCGTGCGGCCGGCCAGCGCGGAAGAAATGAAGTCGCTGTATCGCGGCAGCTAAGCCGCACGTCGTCTGGTATGGGCGAACACGGGCGCGGCGATGCGTCGTGCCCGACGCCTGCCCCCCCCGGGCCGGCCGCCATTCGGCGCAACCGATGATGGCGCTGGCGCGGCAGAACATCCGTCACCTCCTGCCGCCGCGAGACCGGCGGCATTCCGCCCGGCCCGTCCGGGGCTGGGCGCTTTTTCGGAGGGGATGGGGCGTGTGCGTTTCGCCGGCAACAAAAAACCCCGCGGAGCAAGGCTCGGCGGGGTTTTCTTTGCGAAACGTGGTGAACGTTTGGCGGGTATTTGGTGGAGGCGGCGGGAATCGAACCCGCGTCCAGAAGCGCTCCACGACTAGTTCTACATGTTTAGTCCAGTCTTTTGATTTAACCGCAGCGACGCGGACGAACACGCTGCACTACGGCGATTCGCTAGATTTTCGACCCTGGCGTCGCGACGCCGACAGGGCTTAACTGACGTAAATGACCTCTGGCGGTATTGCTACCGGTCTTGCGACACTAGCCCGTCAGTGAACTAGGCAGAGGACGGCGGCCCTTAGGCTGCCAGTGCGAACGTATCGTCGTTTGCAGTTACGATTTTCCCATTGATTAACGAGGTGACGGGTCCTCGACATGCCCTAGCCGCTTCACAACCCCTGTCGAAACCAGGTCGCCCCCGCGGATAAGATCGATCATTATAGCCCAACATCGCGCAGCAGGTGCCGCAGTTCCTGCGTCGTGCCGACGAGATGCTGGGCTTGCCAGTCGGCCGGCGCGATACCGTCGCCGCAGTAGCCGTATGCGGCCGCGACCGTAGCCATGCCGGCGGCGCTGCCGGCTTGGATGTCGCGCAGGTCGTCACCCACGTAGACGATACGCTCGGGCGCGAGTGTCAGTTGCCCGGCGGCATGGAGCAGCGGGGCCGGATGCGGCTTCGGGTGCGGGGTTGTGTCGCCCCCGACGACGCAGGCGGCGCGCGGCGCGAGGCCGAGCAACTCGACGAGCGGTGCGGTGAGCCGCATCGCCTTGTTCGTGACGATGCCCCAGCGCACGCCGCGCGCCTCGAGTTCGTCGAGCACGTCGCCGATGCCGGGGAACAGCGTCGTATGCACGCACAGATCGGCCGCGTAGTTGGCCAGGAACTCGTCGCGCATCGCTTCGTAACCGGCCGTGTGAGGATCGATGCCGAACGCGCCGCCGAGCAGGCCGCGTGCGCCGGCCGAAGCCAGCGGCCGCAACACGTCGAGCGACGTTTCGGGCAGGCCGCGCTCGCGCTGCATCTTGTTGACGGCTGCCGCGAGATCGGGCGCCGTGTCGGCGAGCGTGCCATCCAGATCGAACAGGACCGCATCGCAGTGCAACAGGCGCGGTTCGTCTGCGATCCGCGCGGTCGAAAGGGGAGTCGTCATGCCGGGTGGAGGGTCACGCGCCGCGACGGCACGCGACCAGGTAGTTGATGTCGGTGTCGTTCGACAGCGCGAAGCGCTTGCCGATCGGGTGGTACGTGATGCCCTTGATCTCGACGATGTGCAGATCCGTCGCGCGCACGAAGCCGGCCAGTTCCGACGGGCGGATGAAGCGCGCGTAATCGTGCGTGCCCTTCGGCAGCATTTGCGCGATGTATTCCGCGCCGATCACGGCGAACAGGTAGGACTTCAGGTTGCGGTTCAGCGTCGAGAAGAACACCCAGCCGCCCGGTTTCACGAGCGTCGCGCACGCGGCCACGATGTCGCCGGGAGACGGTACGTGCTCGAGCATTTCCATGCATGTGACGACGTCGTAGGTGCCCGGCTCGCGCGCGGCGATCGCTTCGGCGGCGATTGCCTCGTACTCGACCGAAATGCCGCTTTCGAGGCTGTGCAGATCGGCCACGCCGAGCGCTTCGGTCGACAGGTCGATGCCTTTCACCTGGGCGCCGAGCCCGGCCATCGATTCGGACAGGATGCCGCCGCCGCAGCCGATGTCGAGTGCGCGCTTGCCGGCCAGGTGCGCATGCGCGTCGATCCAGCCGAGCCGGACCGGGTTCAGGTCGTGCAGCGGTTTGAATTCGGCATTCGGATCCCACCATCGGTGAGCGAGGTCGCTGAATTTCTGGAGTTCGTGCGGATCGGCGTTGGTCATGTCGGCAAACGGGCTACGAGAGGAGGGCGGTGCTTCGGTGCGTCAGCCCCGAGTATATAAGCGGGCGGACGACGAGGCCAGCGAGCGCCTGGACGGGCGTCAATGAAAAAGCCCCGCCGGAGCGGGGCTTTGAAGCAGTCGAAAACCGCGGCTTAGTTTGCCGGAACGGTCGTCTTCTGCACTTGCTGCGTACCAACCACTTCGACTTCCACGCGGCGGTCCGGTGCGAGGCAGGCGATGAGTTGCTTGCGGTTCTTCTGGTTGCAGCCAGTCGTAACCGGGTTGCGCTTGCCCTTGCCTTCCGTGTAGATCTTGTTGGCCGGCACACCCTTGCTGACCAGGTACGACTTCACGGCTTGCGCACGGCGCAGCGACAGACGGTCGTTGTACTTGTCCGAACCGATGCGGTCCGTGTAGCCCGTTGCGACGACCACTTCCGTGTTCATGCCTTCGATCTTCGAAGCCAGTTCGTCCAGCTTTTGCTTGCCCAGCGGCTTGAGCGTTGCCTTGTCGAAGTCGAACAGTGCGTCAGCTTGATACGTGATCTTCTGGCTCGTGATGGCCGGAGCGACCGGAGCGACCGGCGGCTGCGGTGCCTGGGCGACCAGTGCGCCATCGCACTTCGCGTTGGCGGTGGCCGGCGTCCAGAACGCATCGCGCCAGCAGAGCTCGTTCGTGCCGTTCATCCACACCCATTCGCCCGTGCCGTTCACCCAGTTGTCGTTGACGGCTTGACGCGACGCCGGCACCGACTGTGCCGAAGCGGATGCAGCCATAACTGCGGTAGCTGCAATGAACGCGAGCTTTGAAAGTTTATTCATATTTCTCCTCTCGAAATTGAGATTACCGCAGGTTTACTGCGAGCCTGTTGACGGTGACAAGTCATACATTGCTCGAAGTATAACATTGGTGCGGCACAAAAAACGCGGCACCGCTCTGTGTAGACTTCGAGCAGCGTCTAACTTTCAGTGCGTTGGCATTTTGCCATATCGTTCCCTTCCTACGAAAAAAAATCCTCCCCACCCCAAGATCGCTTCAACTTTGTGGTGCATGCGCAACACCGTCCTGCCGTAACTTTTAGAGATTGTCAAGAGCGGGGCGGCGAAATTGCGCGCATGCGTGCAGTTGTTTACTCGTGCGCGTGAAACACGGGAGAGGCGATTGCCTGCGACGTCGAGTCGCACGCGATTTCGGCCGATTCGCTGCGGCCGCGATTTTTGCTGTTTACATATAGAGGGGGAGGCGGATTGGCGGCTGATGGGCGCATGTTAGAATCTCGCGTTGCGTTGCGCATGCAGCGCCCACGCGAAAGGCGTTCGCCGTCTTCGCTCCGAAACGATACGGATACATGGATCAATTCGCCAAAGAGACCCTGCCCACCTCCCTAGAGGAGGAAATGCGCCGTTCGTATCTCGATTACGCGATGAGCGTGATCGTCGGACGTGCCCTCCCGGATGTCCGCGATGGCCTGAAGCCCGTGCACCGGCGTGTGTTGTTCGCGATGCACGAACTGAACAACGACTGGAACCGCGCGTACAAGAAGTCGGCGCGTATCGTCGGTGACGTGATCGGTAAATATCACCCTCACGGCGATACCGCGGTCTACGACACGATCGTGCGGATGGCGCAGGACTTCTCGCTGCGCTACATGCTGATCGACGGGCAGGGCAACTTCGGCTCGATCGACGGCGACAATGCCGCTGCAATGCGTTACACCGAAATTCGCATGGCGAAGATCGGTCACGAGCTGCTTGCCGACATCGACAAGGAAACGGTCGATTTCGAGCCGAACTACGACGGCAACGAAATGCAGCCGTCGGTCCTGCCGTCGCGCATTCCGAACCTGCTGATCAATGGCTCGTCGGGCATCGCGGTCGGCATGGCGACCAACATCCCGCCGCACAACCTGAACGAAGTCGTCGACGCGTGCCAGCAACTGCTCGGCAACCCGGAAGCGACGATCGACGAGCTGATCGAGATCATCCCGGCGCCGGACTTCCCGACGGCCGGCATCATCTACGGCGTTGCCGGCGTGCGCGACGGCTACCGCACTGGGCGCGGCCGCGTCGTGATGCGGGCGGCCACGCACTTCGAGGAGATCGACCGCGGCCAGCGGATGGCGATCATCGTCGACGAACTGCCGTACCAGGTGAACAAGCGCTCGCTGCTCGAGCGGATCGCCGAGCTCGTCAACGAGAAGAAGCTCGAAGGCATCTCCGACATCCGCGACGAGTCCGACAAGAGCGGCATGCGCGTCGTGATCGAACTCAAGCGCGGCGAAGTGCCGGAAGTGGTGCTGAACAACCTGTACAAGGCGACGCAGCTGCAGGACACGTTCGGCATGAACATGGTCGCGCTCGTCGACGGCCAGCCGAAGCTGCTGAACCTGAAGGAAATCCTGCAGTGCTTCCTGTCGCACCGACGCGAAGTGCTGACGCGCCGCACGATCTACGAACTGCGCAAGGCCCGCGAACGCGGCCACGTGCTCGAAGGTCTCGCGGTCGCGCTCGCGAACATCGACGAGTTCATCGCGATCATCAAGGCCGCGCCGACGCCGCCGATCGCGAAGCAGGAACTGATGGCGAAGCCGTGGGATTCGTCGCTCGTGCGCGAGATGCTGACGCGTGCCGAGAGCGAAAACGCGGCGGCCGGCGGTCGTTCCGCGTACCGTCCGGAAGGCCTGAACCCGGCATTCGGGATGCAGACCGACGGGCTGTACCGCCTGTCCGACACGCAGGCGCAGGAAATCCTGCAGATGCGTCTGCAGCGCCTGACCGGCCTCGAGCAGGACAAGATCATCGGCGAGTACCGCGACGTGATGGCACAGATCGCCGACCTGCTGGACATCCTCGCGCGCCCCGAGCGGATCACGACGATGATCGGCGACGAGCTGACCTCGGTGAAGGCCGAATTCGGCGATGCGCGCCGCTCGAAGATCGAGCTGAACGCGACCGAGCTGAACACCGAGGATCTGATCACGCCGCAGGACATGGTCGTCACGATGTCGCATGCGGGCTACGTGAAGTCGCAGCCGCTGTCCGAGTACCGTGCGCAGAAGCGCGGCGGTCGCGGCAAGCAGGCGACGCAGATGAAGGAAGACGACTGGATCGAGACGCTTTTCATCGCGAACACGCACGACTACATCCTGTGCTTCTCGAACCGCGGCCGCGTGTACTGGGTCAAGGTCTATGAAGTGCCGCAGGGCTCGCGCAACTCGCGCGGCCGCCCGATCGTCAACATGTTCCCGCTGCAGGAAGGCGAGAAGATCAACGTCGTGCTGCCGGTCAAGGAATTCTCGGCCGACAAGTTCATCTTCATGGCGACGTCGCTCGGCACCGTGAAGAAGACGCCGCTCGAAGCGTTCAGCCGCCCGATGAAGAAGGGCATCATCGCGGTCGGCCTCGACGAGGGCGACTACCTGATCGGTGCGTCGATCACCGACGGCGCGCATGACGTGATGCTGTTCTCGGACGCCGGCAAGGCCGTGCGTTTCGACGAGAACGACGTGCGTCCGATGGGGCGCGAGGCGCGCGGCGTGCGCGGCATGCAGCTCGAGGACGGGCAGCAGGTCATCGCGATGCTGGTCGCGGGCAGCGAGGAGCAGACCGTGCTCACCGCGACCGAAAACGGCTACGGCAAGCGCACGCCGATCACCGAGTACACGCGCCACGGCCGCGGTACGAAGGGTATGATCGCGATCCAGACGTCCGAGCGCAACGGCAAGGTCGTGGCTGCCACGCTCGTCGACGCCGAGGATCAGATCATGCTGATCACGACGGCCGGCGTGTTGATTCGCACCCGCGTATCCGAGGTTCGCGAGATGGGGCGCGCCACGCAAGGTGTTACACTCATCAGTCTCGATGAGGGCACCAAGCTCTCTGGCCTGCAGCAGATCGCGGAGGCCGAAGAGGGAGAGGGCGAGGCCGACGAGGCGTCGGACGGCGAAGCCTGAAGAACGGATGAGACTCTGGCCGCCGCGGGCGAAAAGCGCCGCGGCCGGCGAGCAACCATTCATATTTCCAAAAGGGAGTGATGATGCAAAAGCAATTCAAGCAACTGGTTCTGCTGGCTGCACTGGTGCCGACGTTCGCGATGGCGCAAGCGCTGTCGAATTCCGCACCGGCTGCTCCGGCGGCAGCTGCGCCGATCGACGCCGACAAGAAGGCAGCGATCAAGGATCTGCTCGACGCGATCGACGCGCCGAAGCTCGTGTCGGCAATCGGCAACAGCGCCGAAATGCAGGCCAAGCAGCTCGTGCCGGCCATCCTGTCGGACGCGCTGTCGGAAAACAAGACGCTGAACGACAAGCAGAAGCAGGCTGCCGTTCCGACGCTGCAGAAGAACGCGGTGCCGAAGCTGGTCGACGGCGCGGGCAAGGTGTTCGGTACGCAACAGTTCCAGAGCGACGCGATGTCGGCTCAGTACGACGCGTACGCGAAGTACTACAGCACGTCGGAGATCAAGGATCTGACGACGTTCTACAAGAGCCCGACGGGCCGCAAGTTCATCCAGGTTCAGGATCAGGTCGGTCGCGACGTGGTCAACGGCCTGATGCAGAAGTACATGCCGCAAGCGATCCAGGCAACGCGTACGCAGGCTGACAAGGAAGTCGCAGCAGTCAAGCCGGGCAAGTAAGCCGTCCGGGCGCGCCCCCGGCCGTTCGGCCGGGTTTGGCGGGAGCCTGACGACAGTGCGATAATGGCCGTTTGCGCGCGAGCGCAAGCGGCCATTTCTTTTCTGGCGCGTTCTGCCGGCGGCAAGCCGGTCGCGTCCCTCCCGAGGTTTTCACGATGCGCGTCTTTAATTTCTCCGCCGGCCCTGCGGCGATGCCCGAGGAAGTGCTGCGGCAGGCCGCCGACGAAATGCTCGACTGGCACGGCAGCGGCATGAGCGTGATGGAGATGAGCCATCGCGGCAAGGAGTTCATGTCGATCCACGAGGCCGCGCTGACCGACCTGCGCGACCTGCTCGGCGTGCCGGCGAGCCACCGGATCCTGTTCCTGCAGGGCGGCGGCATCGCGGAAAACGCGATCGTGCCGATGAACCTGCTCGGCGCGCGCAAGACGGCCGACTTCGTCGTGACGGGTTCGTGGTCGCAGAAATCGTTCGGCGAGGCGAAGAAGTTCTGCACGCCGCATCTGGCCGCGAGCGGCAAGACCGAGGCCGGCTTCACGCGTGCACCCGCGCGCGCCGAATGGCAGCTGTCGGACGATCCGGCCTACGTGCATCTGTGCACCAACGAGACGATCGACGGCGTCGAGACGTTCGAGATTCCCGATCTCGGCGACGTGCCGCTGGTCGCCGATGTCTCGTCGCACATTCTGTCGCGCCCAATGGACGTCGCGAAGTACGGCGTGCTGTTCGGCGGCGCGCAGAAGAACATCGGGATGGCCGGCGTGACGGTCGTGATCGTGCGCGAGGATCTGCTCGATCGCGCGCTGTCGATCTGCCCGTCCGCATTCGAATGGAAGACCATCGCCGCGAACAACTCGCTGTACAACACGCCGCCCACCTACGCGATCTACATCGCGGGCCTCGTGTTCCAGTGGCTGAAGCGGCAGGGCGGCCTCGAGGCGATCGAGGCCCGCAACATCGAAAAATCGAAGCTGCTCTACGACACGATCGACGCGAGCAGCTTCTATCTGAACAAGGTCGAGCCGGCAGCACGTTCGCGGATGAACGTACCGTTTTTCCTGGCCGACGAAACGCGCAACGAAGACTTCCTTGCCGGCGCAAAGGCGCGCGGGCTGCTGCAGCTGAAGGGCCACAAGTCCGTCGGCGGCATGCGGGCGTCGATCTACAACGCGGTGCCGCTCGAGGGCGTGAAGGCGCTCGTCGAGTACATGAAGGACTTCGAGCAGCGCGGCGCCTGACGGCGGCGCTGCTCAAACAGCACGGCAAAACGCATGGACGACGAACTGAATTCCCGCCTGAAACCGCTGCGCGACCGCATCGACGCGATCGACGCGCAGCTGATCGCGCTCCTGAACCAGCGCGCCACGGTGGCGCTCGAGGTGGGCGAGGTCAAGAAGCATTTCAACGCGCCGGTGTTCCGGCCGGAGCGCGAGCTGCAGGTGATCGCGCGGCTGCAGGACATGAGTGCCGGGCCGCTCGCGAGCGAGCACATCAGCGCCATCTGGCGCGAGATCATGGCGGCGAGCCGCGCGCTCGAGCAGACGATCCACGTCGCGTTCCTCGGGCCGGTCGGCACGTATAGCGAACAGGCAATGTTCGAGTATTTCGGCCAGTCGATCGAAGGGCTGCCCTGCCCGTCGATCGACGAGGTGTTCCGCTCGGTCGAGGCCGGTGCGTCGGCATTCGGCATCGCGCCGGTCGAGAATTCGACCGAAGGCGCCGTATCGCGCACGCTCGACCTGCTGCTGCAGACGCAACTGGTGATCAGCGGCGAGCTCGCGCTGCCGATCCATCACAACCTGCTCACGCAGAGCGGCACGCTCGACGGCGTGAAGCGCGTCTGCGCGCACGCGCAGGCGCTTGCGCAATGCCAGCAGTGGCTCGCGGCGAATGCGCCGCAGCTCGAGCGGCAGGCCGTGGCGAGCAACGCGGAGGCCGCGCGCCTCGCGGCGGCCGATCCGACCGTCGCCGCGATCGCGGGCGACCGCGCGGCCGCGCATTACGGCCTGCAGATCGCGTTCTCGCTGATCCAGGACGATCCGCACAACCGCACGCGCTTCGTGATCGTCGGCAAGCAGCCGGCTGGCCAGAGCGGTCACGACCAGACGTCGCTGATCGTGTCGGTGAAGAACGAGCCGGGCGCCGTGTTCAAGCTCCTCGAGCCGCTCGCGCGACACGGCGTGTCGATGACGCGCTTCGAATCGCGTCCGGCGCGCGTCGGCACGTGGGAGTACTACTTCTACATCGACATCGAAGGGCATCGCGACGATGCGGCGGTGGCGGCCGCGCTGGCGGAACTCGGTCAGAAGGCCGCGTTCCTGAAGGTACTCGGTTCGTATCCGCGCGCACGCTGATGCGCGGCGGCCCGTCGCCTGCTCGCGCAGGCGTGGTGGCCGGGCGGGCGGGGCAGGCCGGTCGGCGCTGCCGAAGGCGGGTTCGGGCGGTATCCGGTGCAGGTTGCGCCGGGTGCGGGCCCGTTGCCCGAAATCTGGAATTCCGCGTGCGGGGCGTCGTTTCGCGCGCGTAACTTGGCTCTTGTCGTGTCAGGCTTTGCATTCAACAAACTGGTCATCTTCGGCGTCGGCCTGATCGGCGGATCGCTGGCCCGCGCGCTGCGCGAGCGCGCGCCGGGCGGCGCGGGCGAGATCGTCGGCGTGGGCCGTTCGCGCACGTCGGTCGAGCGCGCGCTGTCGCTCGGCGTGATCGATCGCGCGGCGGCGCTCGACGACGACGCGCAGTTGCGCGACGCGCTTGCCGGCGCCGATCTCGTCTTGCTGGCCGCGCCCGTCGCGCAGACGGGCCCGTTGCTCGCGCGCCTCGCGCCGTGGCTCGACGGCGCGACGATCGTCACCGATGCGGGCAGCACCAAGTCCGATGTCGTCGCGGCCGCGCGCGACGCGCTCGGCGCGCGGATCGCGCAGTTCGTGCCGGGTCATCCGATCGCGGGGCGCGAGTCGAGCGGCGTCGAGGCGGCGTTGCCCGATCTCTACGTTGGCCGCAACGTCGTGCTGTGCCCGCTGCCGGAGAACGCGCCCGACGTGGTGGCCCGGATCGACGCGATGTGGCGCGCGACCGGCGCCGACGTGCGCACGATGAGCACCGAACAGCACGATCGCGTATTCGCGTCGATCAGCCATCTGCCGCACGTGCTGTCGTTCGCGCTCGTCGAGCAGATTCTCGGCGAGGCCGACGCCGAACTGAAATTCTCGTACGCGGCTGGCGGCTTCCGTGATTTCACGCGCATCGCGGCGTCGAACCCGGAAATGTGGCGCGACGTGTGCGTCGCGAACCGCGCGGCGCTGCTCGACGAACTCGACGGCTACACGCGCGTGCTCACGCGGCTGCGCGCGGCGATCGACGCCGGCGACGGCGCGGCGCTCGAAGCCGTATTCACGCGCTCGCGCGCCGCACGCAAGGCATGGCAGGAACGCGGCGGCACGCCCGCTGCCGAACCGGTCAAGAAATAACAGGACGATTCCCATGGACTACCTCGATCTCGGCCCGTACTCCAGCGCATCGGGCACCGTGCGCCTGCCCGGCTCGAAAAGCATTTCGAACCGCGTGCTGCTGCTCGCGGCGCTCGCCGAAGGCGAAACGACGATCACCAACCTGCTCGACTCCGACGACACGCGCGTGATGCTCGACGCACTCGGCAAGCTCGGCGTGAAGCTCGCGCGCGACGGCGACACGTGTGTCGTCACCGGCACGCGCGGCGCGTTCACCGCGAAGACGGCCGACCTGTTCCTCGGCAACGCGGGCACGGCCGTTCGGCCGCTGACGGCTGCGCTCGCGGTGAACGGCGGCGACTACCGCGTGCACGGCGTGCCGCGCATGCACGAGCGGCCGATCGGCGATCTCGTCGACGGCCTGCGCCAGATTGGCGCGCAGATCGACTACGAGCTGAACGAAGGCTACCCGCCGCTGCGGATCAAGCCTGCGACGATTTCAGTCGATGCACCGATCCGCGTGCGCGGCGACGTGTCGAGCCAGTTCCTCACCGCGCTCCTGATGACGCTGCCGCTCGTGAAGGCGAAGGATGGCCAGACCGTCGTCGAAGTCGACGGCGAACTGATCTCGAAGCCGTACATCGACATCACGATCCGGCTGATGGCGCGCTTCGGCGTGACCGTCGAGCGCGACGGCTGGCAGCGCTTCGTCGTTCCGGCCGGCGTTCGCTACCGCTCGCCGGGGCGAATCATGGTCGAGGGCGACGCGTCGTCCGCGTCGTATTTCCTCGCGGCCGGCGCGCTCGGCGGCGGCCCGCTGCGGGTCGAGGGCGTGGGGCGGGCGAGTATCCAGGGTGACGTCGGTTTCGCGAATGCGCTGATGCAGATGGGCGCGAACGTGACGATGGGCGACGACTGGATCGACGTGCGCGGCATCGGCCACGATCACGGCAAGCTCGAGCCGATCGACATGGACTTCAACCTGATTCCCGACGCGGCGATGACCATCGCGGTCGCGGCGCTGTTCGCGAACGGCACGAGCACGCTGCGCAACATCGCGAGCTGGCGCGTGAAGGAGACGGACCGCATCGCCGCGATGGCGACCGAGTTGCGCAAGGTCGGCGCGATCGTCGAGGAAGGCCCCGACTATCTCGTCGTCACGCCGCCGGAGAAGCTCACACCGAACGCGGCGATCGATACGTACGACGATCACCGGATGGCGATGTGCTTCTCGCTCGTCAGCCTGGGCGGCGTGCCCGTGCGGATCAACGATCCGAAGTGCGTCGGCAAGACGTTCCCCGACTATTTCGACCGCTTCGCCGCGCTCGCCAAGGCCTGACCCGACCGTTCCGATGAAATCGACCCGCCCCTTTCACCCGACTCCCGTCATCACGATCGACGGCCCGACCGCTTCCGGCAAGGGCACCGTCGCGGCGCTCGTCGCCGCGCACCTCGGCTTTCACCTGCTCGACAGCGGTGCGCTGTACCGGCTCGCGGCGCTCGCGAGCGTGCGCTACGGCATTGCCGCGGAAGACATCGACGCGCTGGTGAAGCTGATCGACGATCTGCACATCACGTTCCGTGAAGGTTGCGCCCAGCTCGACGGCGTCGACGTGTCGAACGACATTCGTGCCGAAGCGGTCGGCAACCGCGCGTCGGCGATTGCCGTGCACGGCCCCGTGCGCACCGCGCTTGTCGCGCGCCAGCGGGCGTTCCGGAAGACGCCGGGCCTCGTGGCGGACGGCCGCGACATGGGCACGGTGATCTTCCCGGACGCCGTCCTGAAGGTGTTCCTGACGGCCAGCGCCGAGGCACGCGCGACCAGACGGCATAAGCAATTGATGCAAAAAGGTTTTTCTGCTAATATAGATGACTTGCTCCGGGATCTTCGTGAACGTGACGCGCGCGACAGCAATCGCGCAGCCGCGCCGCTGAAGCCTGCGGCAGATGCCAAGCTGCTCGATACGTCGGCGCTTTCGGTCGATGAAGCCGTCGACCAGGTGCTGCAGTGGTACCGGGCGCTCGGCCAGCCCGCCTGAGAAGGCGGGCAGCGGTAGGTGCTCCGCGTCGCAAGCGCGGAGCGTGTTTCGAACCCTTAACCCCGTGTGGTCCTCGATCTGGCCCTTTCAGCCTGCCATTCCGGCCGGCGTGGCACAGCGAGCCATGCACAATCAGATTTTTATGTCCGACCTGCAAACCTCCACCCCGAATACCGAATCCTTTGCGGCTCTGTTCGAAGAGTCGCTGACCCGCCAAGACATGCGCGCCGGCGAAGTGATTTCCGCCGAAGTCGTGCGCGTCGACCACAACTTCGTGGTCGTCAATGCAGGCCTGAAGTCCGAGGCTTACATTCCGATCGAGGAATTCCTGAACGATCAGGGCGAGGTTGAGGTGCAGTCGGGCGATTTCGTGTCCGTCGCGATCGACGCACTCGAAAACGGCTACGGCGACACGATCCTGTCGCGTGACAAGGCGAAGCGCCTTGCATCGTGGCTGTCGCTGGAAAAGGCGCTCGACAACAACGAGCTCGTCACCGGCACGATCACCGGCAAGGTGAAGGGCGGCATGACCGTGATGGTCAACGGCATCCGCGCGTTCCTGCCGGGTTCGCTGGTCGACACGCGTCCGGTCAAGGACACGACCCCGTACGAAGGCAAGACGCTCGAGTTCCGCGTGATCAAGCTCGATCGCAAGCGTAACAACGTCGTGCTGTCGCGTCGTGCAGTGATCGAAGCAACGCAAGGCGAAGAGCGCGCGAAGCTGCTCGAGACGCTGAAGGAAGGCGCGATCGTCAACGGCGTGGTCAAGAACATCACCGACTACGGCGCGTTCGTCGATCTCGGCGGCATCGACGGCCTGCTGCACATCACCGACATCGCATGGCGTCGTGTGCGTCACCCGAGCGAAGTCCTGTCGGTTGGCCAGGAAGTCACCGCGAAGATCCTCAAGTTCGACCAAGAGAAGAACCGCGTCTCGCTGGGCATCAAGCAACTGGGCGACGATCCGTGGGAAGGCATCTCGCGCCGTTACCCGTCGGGCACGCGCCTGTTCGGCAAGGTCACGAACATCACCGACTACGGCGCATTCGTCGAAGTGGAGTCGGGCATCGAAGGCCTCGTCCACGTGTCGGAAATGGACTGGACCAACAAGAACGTTGCGCCGTCGAAGGTTGTCCAGCTGGGCGACGAAGTCGAAGTCATGGTCCTCGAGATCGACGAAGACCGTCGTCGTATCAGCCTCGGCATGAAGCAGTGCAAGCCGAATCCGTGGGATGACTTCAGCCGCAACTTCAAGAAGGGCGACAAGATCACGGGCGCAATCAAGTCGATCACCGACTTCGGCGTGTTCATCGGTCTGCCGGGCGGCATCGACGGCCTGGTCCACCTGTCGGACCTGTCGTGGAGCGAAACCGGCGAAGAAGCCGTTCGCAAGTACAAGAAGGGCGACGAAGTCGAGGCAATCGTGCTCGGTATCGACGTCGAGAAGGAGCGCATTTCGCTCGGCATCAAGCAGCTCGAAGGCGACCCGTTCAGCAACTACGTTGCAATGAACGACAAGGGCTCGATCGTCGACGGCGTCGTGAAGACGGTCGATGCGAAGGGTGCGGTCGTCACGCTGACGGGCGACATCGAAGGCTACCTGCGTGCGTCGGAAATCTCGCAGGATCGCGTCGAAGATGCACGCAACGTGCTGAAGGAAGGCGACAAGGTCAACGCGATGGTGATCAACATCGATCGCAAGTCGCGCGGCATCAACCTGTCGATCAAGGCGAAGGATTCGGCTGAACAACAGGAAGCGATCCGCGGCCTGCAGTCGGACTCCAGCGCTGCTGCGACCGGTACGACCAACCTCGGCGCGCTGCTGAAGGCGAAGCTCGACGGCCAGAACCAGTAAGCCTTACGAGGTCTGCTGAAGTATGACCAAATCCGAGTTGGTCGCGCAGCTGGCATCGCGATTTCCGCAACTTGTCCTCAAGGATGCGGATTTCGCGGTGAAAACGATGCTCGATGCGATGTCCGACGCCCTGGCGAAAGGGCATCGCATTGAAATTCGGGGTTTCGGCAGCTTTGGCCTCAATCGTCGCCCGGCGCGCGTCGGACGCAACCCGAAGTCGGGGGAGAAAGTGCAGGTGCCCGAGAAGTTCGTGCCGCACTTCAAACCTGGCAAGGAATTGCGGGAACGCGTCGACGGCCGCGCCGGTGAACCGCTGAAGGCTGACGATCCGGACGACGACCGTTGAGCGTCGTTCGGTGTGCCCGGAACCTGTCCGGCGAAGGCTGAAAAGAAAAGCGCCCCTTGCGGGCGCTTTTTTCATTTCCTGCGGCATTTCCGGCCACCGACGCGCAACGCCGCGCACAGGATGTGCGCAGCCGCGGAAACGCTTCCTTTACAATACGGGTCGATTCGGTGCGACGAAGGGGAGTCGCGCGCCGCGGCAAACCTCAACAAAGAGAGGGCTTCATGAAGTTTATCGTCTGGCTGATCCGGGTATTGGTGTTCGTCCTGCTGCTGGTGCTTGCGCTGGCCAATACACAAACCGCGACGCTGAATTTCGTTGCCGGCTACGCATGGCAAGCGCCGCTGATCCTGATCGGCTTGGCATTCTTCGCCGTGGGGCTGCTGGCCGGCCTGCTGTCCGCGCTGCCTTCGATCTTCCGGCTGCGTCTCGAGAACGGGCGTTTGAAGCGCGATCTGCGTGCGGCGCGCGAAACGCCTGCCGTCATCGACCAGCCGCCGATGCCGCCCGTCATTTAACACGGACGCCGCGCGATCATCGCGCGGTTTTCGTCTCTGCTTCGATATTTCGCATGGATCTGGATTTCTGGTGGTTGCTCGCGATTCCGGTCGCGTTCGCGCTCGGTTGGGCGGCGTCACGCTATGACCTGAAGAATCTCCTGTCGGAGAGTGCCAACCTGCCGCGCTCGTATTTTCGCGGCCTCAATTTTCTGTTGAACGAACAACCCGACAAGGCGATCGATGCGTTCATCGAGGTGGCCAAGCTCGATCCCGAAACGGTCGAGCTGCACTTCGCGCTCGGCAACCTGTTTCGCCGCCGCGGCGAGACCGACCGCGCGATCCGCGTGCACCAGAACCTGCTGAGCCGCACCGACCTGCCGGTCAACGAGCGCGACCACGCGCTGTACGAACTGGGCCAGGATTTCCTGAAAGCCGGCCTGCTGGATCGCGCCGAAGAGGCGTTCCACAAGCTCGCGGACGGCGACTACGCACTGGGTGCGCAGCGGGCGCTGCTGACGATATATGAGATCGAGAAGGACTGGAACAAGTCGATCGATACGGCGAAGCGCATCGAATCGATGAGCGACAAGCCACTCGGCATCGAAATTGCGCAGTTTCACTGCGAACTCGCGCAGGACGCGCTGCAGCGCAAGAATGCTGCTGCCGCGGCCGAACAGTTGCGCCTCGCGCTGACCGTGAATCCGCAGAACGTGCGTGCGACGGTGCTATCCGGCGACGCGGCGGAAGCGGCGGGCGACCATGCGGCCGCGATCGAGCACTGGAAGCGCGTCGAAGGGCAGAACCCGGCATATCTGCCGCTCGTTGCCGACAAGCTGATGAAGGCGTACGTCGCGCTCGGCAAGAACATCGAAGGTGCCGAGCTGCTGATGGGGTACGTCGATCGTTATCCGTCGAACGACCTGCTCGACATCGCCTATCAGCATATCGCCGGGTTGCGCGGTCAGGATGCGGCGCACACGCTCGCGCGGACGCAAATGGAAAAGTCGCCGAACCTGTCGGGGATGCTGCACCTGCTCGATGCGCAGATCGCGGCGGCCGAGGAACCGCGTCGTAAGGAACTTGAAATGATGCGTGCGCTGATCAAGCAGCGCACGAAAAATCTGCCACGGTATACGTGCCAGAATTGCGGTTTCCGGGCACGGCTCTTCTACTGGCAGTGCCCCGGATGCAGCGGCTGGGAAACCTATGCGCCGCGCCGCGTCGAACCTGCGATGCCGGGCTGATCCCGGCACGCGGCACCAACGCGCTGCGGTTGCCGCCGGGCTAGTCCCGGCGGCCAAGTTAGTCAATTACCGGGAAGTACCGGAACATCTATGAAAATCACCATCATCGGCACTGGCTATGTCGGCCTCGTTACGGGCGCCTGCCTCGCGGAGATCGGTCACGACGTGTTCTGTCTCGACGTCGATCCGCGCAAGATCGACATCCTGAACAACGGCGGGACGCCGATTCACGAACCGGGGCTGCTGGACATCATCGCGCGCAACCGGACGGCGGGGCGCCTGCGTTTCTCGACCGACATCGAGGCGAGCGTCGCGCACGGCGAGATCCAGTTCATCGCCGTCGGCACGCCGCCCGACGAGGACGGCTCGGCCGACCTGCAATACGTGCTCGAGGCCGCCCGCAACATCGGCCGCCACATGACGGGCTTCAAGGTGATCGTCGACAAGTCGACGGTGCCGGTCGGCACCGCGCGGCGCGTGCACGGCGTGGTCGACGAGGCGCTTGCCGCACGCGGGCTCGCGGGCAGCGTCGCGCATCGCTTCTCGGTCGTGTCGAACCCGGAATTCCTGAAGGAAGGCGCGGCGGTCGAGGATTTCATGCGCCCGGACCGGATTATCATCGGCGTCGACGACGACGAAACCGGCACGATCGCGCGCGAGAAGATGAAGAAGCTTTACGCACCGTTCAACCGCAACCACGAGCGCACGATCTACATGGACGTGCGTTCGGCCGAATTCGCGAAGTACGCGGCGAACGCGATGCTCGCGACGCGCATCTCGTTCATGAACGAGATGTCGAATCTCGCCGACAAGGTCGGCGCCGACATCGAGGCCGTGCGCCGCGGAATCGGCTCCGATCCGCGCATCGGCTATCACTTCCTGTACGCCGGCGTCGGCTACGGCGGCTCGTGCTTCCCGAAGGACGTGCAGGCGCTGATCCGCACCGCGGGCGAGAACGGCCAGCCGCTGCGCATCCTGGAGGCCGTCGAGGCCGCCAACCATGCGCAGAAGGACGTGCTGATCGGCAAGATCGAGCAGCGCTTCGGCGCCGACCTGACGGGCCGCGAGTTCGCGGTCTGGGGCCTCGCGTTCAAGCCGAACACCGACGACATGCGCGAGGCGCCGAGCCGCCGCCTGATCGCCGCGCTGCTCGAACGCGGGGCGACCGTGCGCGCCTACGATCCGGTTGCGGTCGACGAAGCGCGGCGCGTGTTCGCGCTGGATTTCGGCGACGATGCCCACGCGCTGGCGCGGCTGCATCTCGTCGACACGCAGGACGCCGCGGTCACGGGCGCGGATGCACTCGTGATCGTCACCGAATGGAAGGAATTCCGCAGCCCCGATTTCACGCGCCTGAAGGCCGAGCTGAAGGCGCCGGTGATCTTCGACGGGCGCAACCTGTACGAGCCGGATGCGATGGCCGAGCTGGGCATCGACTATTACGCGATCGGCCGGCCGTATGTCGATCCCCAGTCGTCCTCCCGTGGCTGAACGTACGATGAATACTCTTCGCGAAGTCGTTCCGGTGCCGCGCGAGCAGCTCGCGCGCTCGCGTGTGCTCGTCGTCGGCGACGTGATGCTCGACCGTTACTGGTTCGGCAACGTCGATCGCATTTCGCCTGAAGCGCCGGTACCGGTGGTGCACGTGCAGCGTCAGGAGGAGCGGCTCGGTGGGGCGGCCAACGTCGCGCGCAATGCCGTGACGCTCGGCGGCCAGGCCGGCCTGCTGTGCGTCGTCGGTTGCGACGAACCGGGCGAGCGGATCGTCGAGCTGCTCGGCAGCAGCGGCGTGACGCCGCATCTCGAGCGCGACCCGGCACTCCCGACCACGATCAAGCTGCGCGTGCTCGCGCGCCAGCAGCAATTGCTGCGCGTGGACTTCGAGGCGACGCCGACGCACGAGGTGCTGCTCGCGGGGCTCGCGCGCTTCGATGCGCTATTGCCGCAGCACGACGTCGTGCTGATGTCGGATTACGCCAAAGGCGGCCTGACGCACGTCACGACGATGATCGAGAAGGCGCGCGCGGCCGGCAAGGCGGTGCTGGTCGACCCGAAGGGCGACGACTGGGCACGCTATCGCGGCGCATCGCTGATCACGCCGAATCGCGCGGAGTTGCGCGAGGTGGTCGGACAGTGGAAATCGGAAGACGACCTGCGCGCGCGCGTCGCGAATCTGCGTGCGGAGCTCGGCATCGACGCGCTGCTGCTCACCCGTTCGGAAGAGGGCATGACGCTCTTTTCCGCGGGTGGCGAACTGCATGCGCCGGCGCTCGCGCGCGAAGTGTTCGACGTGTCGGGTGCGGGCGACACCGTGATCGCGACGGTCGCGACGATGCTCGGCGCCGGTGTGCCGCTCGTCGACGCCGTGGTGCTCGCGAACCGCGCGGCAGGCATCGTGGTCGGCAAGCTCGGCACGGCCACGGTGGATTACGACGAACTGTTTCACTGAGCGCATTCGGCGGCGCGACGAGCGCGCCGCACGAGTGGCTCGCACTTTTCAGGCAGGACGATCATGACCCTCATCGTCACCGGCGCAGCCGGTTTTATCGGCGCGAACATCGTCAAGGCGCTCAACGAGCGCGGCGAGACGCGCATCATCGCGGTCGACAACCTGACCCGCGCGGACAAGTTCCGCAATCTCGTCGACTGCGAGATCGACGACTATCTCGACAAGACCGAATTCGTCGAACGCTTCGCGCGCGGCGATTTCGGCAAGGTACGCGCGGTATTTCATGAAGGCGCCTGTTCGGACACGATGGAAACCGACGGCCGCTACATGATGGACAACAACTTCCGCTACAGCCGCGCGGTGCTCGATACCTGCCTCGCGCAGGGCGCGCAGTTCCTGTATGCGTCGTCGGCCGCGATCTACGGCGGCTCGACGCGTTTCGTCGAGGAGCGCGACGTCGAGGCGCCGCTGAACGTGTACGGTTATTCGAAGTTCCTGTTCGACCAGGTGATCCGTCGCGTGCTGCCGAGCGCGAAGAGCCAGATCGCGGGCTTCCGCTATTTCAACGTGTACGGCCCGCGCGAGACGCACAAGGGTCGCATGGCGTCGGTCGCGTTCCACAACTTCAACCAGTTCCGCGCGGAAGGCAAGGTGAAGCTGTTCGGCGAGTACAACGGTTATGCGCCGGGCGAGCAGACGCGCGATTTCGTGTCGGTCGAGGACGTGACCAAGGTGAACCTGTTCTTCTTCGATCATCCGGAGAAGTCGGGCATCTTCAATCTCGGCACGGGGCGCGCGCAGCCGTTCAACGATATCGCGTCGACGGTCGTGAACACGCTGCGCGCGCTCGACAACCAGGCGCCGCTGACGCTCGCGCAGCAGGTCGAGCAGGGGTTGATCGAATACGTGCCGTTCCCCGATGCGCTGCGCGGCAAGTACCAGTGCTTCACGCAGGCCGACCAGACGAAACTGCGCGCGGCCGGCTACGACGCACCGTTCCTGACCGTGCAGGAAGGCGTCGACCGCTACGTGCGTTGGCTATCCGGCCAGGTTTAAACCGAGGCGTTGCATCGATAGACTGGGTCTCACGGTCGGCAGCCGCCGGCCGTTTTTCTTCGGAGATCCAGCACATGATCAGGAAATGGTTTGCCGCAGCGGTCATGCTCGGTGCAGTCGCGTCGGCCTGGGCGGCCGTCGACGTCAACACCGCGAACGAGGATGCGCTCGTCGGCATCAAGGGCATCGGCCCGGCGCGGGCCAAGGCGATTCTCGACGAGCGTGGCGCGCGCGGTCCGTTCAGGAATGCGGACGATCTCGCCACGCGCGTGAAGGGCATGGGCGGGCATACCGTCGAGCGGCTTCAGCAGGAAGGGCTGACGATCGGTGCGGCGGCCGGCCAGGGTGCCACGCCGTCGGCCGCAACCAAACCGGCGGCAGCGAAGCCTGCCGCCGCACCGGCCCGCACCGCGCAGAAATAACGCGTCAAGCAACCGACACAAGCGCTCCTTCAGTCGCCGTCGTTGCGACGGCTTCCCGCGGCATGCCGCGGGTTTTTTGCATGGGGCGGCGTGCGGGGCGAAACGCGAACCGCGCGGCACGCGTATTCCATCGTCGCAATGGGGTTGCCGGCGCGGGTGCCGGGGCTGGTTTACAATCGATCGATTGATCGGCCTCGCACTCACGGTATATCCATGGCTTACAAAACTATCGAAGACACGATCGGCAATACGCCGCTCGTGCAACTGGTCCGTCTGCCGGACGACGAGATTCGCGCGCGCAACAACGTGCTGCTCGCGAAGCTCGAGGGTAACAATCCGGCCGGCTCCGTGAAGGATCGCCCGGCGCTGTCGATGATCAGCAAGGCCGAGGCGCGCGGGCGCATCAAGCCGGGCGATACGCTGATCGAGGCAACGAGCGGCAACACGGGCATCGCGCTCGCGATGGCCGCGGCGATCCGCGGCTACAAGATGGTGCTGATCATGCCGGAGGATCTGTCGGTCGAGCGCCGCCAGAGCATGGCGGCTTATGGCGCCGAAATCATCCTGACGCCGGTGAAGGGCGGGATGGAGCTGGCGCGCGACCTCGCGGAGCAGATGCAGCGTGAAGGCAAGGGCGTGATCCTCGACCAGTTCGGCAACCCCGACAATCCCGTCGCGCACTACGAAGCAACGGGGCCGGAGATCTGGCGCGATACCGAAGGGCGCATCACGCACTTCGTGTCCGCCATGGGCACGACGGGCACGATCATGGGCACGTCGCGCTACCTGAAGGAACAGAATCCGGCGATCGAGATCGTCGGTGCGCAGCCGGAAGACGGCTCGCGTATTCCGGGCATCCGCAAGTGGCCGGAAGCCTACATGCCGACCATCTTCGATCGCAGCCGCGTCGACCGCGTCGAGAGCGTGAGCCAGGCCGCGTCGGAAACGATGACGCGCCGGCTCGCGGCGGTCGAAGGCATCTTCGCGGGCATTTCGTCGGGCGGCGCGTGCGAAGTCGCGATGCGCATCGCGCGCCAGGTCGAGAACGCGACGATCGTGTTCATCGTTTGCGATCGTGGCGACCGTTACCTGTCCACGGGTGTGTTTCCCGCCTGAGCGAGATCGGTGCGCGATGCGCGCATCGATAAAAAAACGCCGCTTTTGCGGCGTTTTTTCTTTGGGCGGCCGATGATTACTGCGGCTGCGCGTCGTCAGCGGCGGGTTGCAGCGCGCCGCTCGCTTCCATCTGCGCTTTCACGGCTTCGCCGAGCTGGTAGACGGTGAGTGCGTAGAAGAAGCTGCGGTTGTAGCGCGTCAACACATAGAAGTTCTTCAGGCCGAGCATGTATTCGGTCGCGCGCCCCGGCGTCGGCAGGTCGACCACCGTCACCGGCGTGCCGGCTTCGGTCGTGATGTTGACCGTCGGCTCGTTCAGCGTCATGCCGGCGCGCAGCAGTTGCGACAGTGCCCAGTGCGGTTCGGGCTGGCCGTCGGCGGCGGCCTGTGCGATGCCCAGGCTGCCCGTGTCGGGCGTGATCTGCCAGACCACCGGCCGGTCGGTTTCCCAGCCGTGCTGCTTCAGGTAATTCGCGACGCTGCCGATCGCATCGACAGGACTGCTGCGCAGATCGACGTGACCCGTGCCGTCGAAGTCGACCGCATATTCGCGGATGCTGCTCGGCAGGAACTGTGGAATCCCGATCGCGCCGGTGTACGAGCCGAGCACGGTGGTCGGGTCGAGCTGGTTGTCGCGGGTCCAGACCAGGAAGTCTTCGAGGTTCTTGCGGAAGGTGGCTTGACGGCTGTCGCGATTCGGCGTGTCCGGGTAATCGAACGTGAGCGTCGTCAGCGCGTCGAGCACGCGGAAATTGCCCATGTAGCGGCCATAGATGGTTTCGACGCCGATGATGCCGACGATCACCTCGGGCGGCACGCCGAACTGTTCGGACGCGCGCTGCAGCGTCGCCCGGTTCGCCTTCCAGAACTTCACGCCCGCGTTGATGCGGATCGGCTCGATGAAGCGCGAGCGATAGACGCGCCAGTTCTTGACCGAGGGCGTCGGGGCCGGCTTCACGAGCTTGACGGCCGTCGCCGAATAGCTGATGCGCGAGAACAGCGCATGCAGGCTCGCCGAATCGAAGCCGTTGCGGCTCACCATCTCGTCGATGAAGGCATCGACCTTCGCGTTGCTCGCGTAACGCTGTGGAACGATTTCCTCTTCGAAGGTCTGGCCTTGCGGCGTTGGCTGCTGCGGCTGGGCCTGGGCGACGAGCGTGCCGGCGGGCTTCGCCGGCTGCGTCTGTGCCACGGCAGGCGCGGTGCCGAGGGCCGCCGCGATGGCAGCGACGACGAGCGGAGCGCGAACACGGAACAGCACGGAAAGAAGGGCGACGGGCTTGCTGGAATTCATGTCGAAGCGGGCGGACAGGGCGATTGTGTTCGGCGCAGTATACCCGACGCATCCGGCGCTCCGGGCCGAAGGCGGCCCCCGTTGTGGTAAGTTAGCGGCGAATTCGCGGCAGACGATGGACATCATTGACGGAGACCTGCGGCGCACCGTGCGCCGCGGACGACAGCTTATGGCAACCGCTTTCTACACGCACCCCGACTGCATGCTGCACGAGATGGGGGAATGGCATCCGGAATGCCCGGCCCGCCTGTCGGCGATTCAGGATCAACTGATCGCGAGCCGCATCGACGACCTGATCGTGCACGAAACCGCGCCATTCGCGAGCGAGGTCGCGCTGGGTCGCGTGCATACGCAGGCACACATCGACTACATTCGGAGCATGACGCCGGTCGACGGTCACGTCGAGATCGATCCCGATACGCTGATGAATCGCGACACGTGGCGCGCGGCGCTGCGCGCGGCCGGCGCCGCGATCGCGGCGACCGACGCGGTGATCGAAGGGCGCTATGCGAATGCGTTCTGCGGCGTCCGTCCACCCGGTCACCATGCGGAACCCGCGCGCGCGATGGGCTTCTGCTTCTTCAACAACGTCGCGATCGCCGCGCGGCATGCACTCGACGTACACGGCATCGAGCGTGTCGCGATCATCGATTTCGACGTGCACCACGGCAACGGCACCGAGGCGGCGTTCGCGAACGACGAGCGCGTGCTGATGTGCAGCTTCTTCCAGCATCCGCTGTATCCGTTCTCGGGCGTCGATCACCAGGCGCCGAACATGGTCAACCTGCCGATGCCCGCACGCAGCAACGGGATGGCGATCCGCGAAGCCGTCGACATGTTCTGGCTGCCGCGCCTCGATGCGTTCAAGCCGCAGATGCTGTTCGTGTCGGCCGGTTTCGATGCGCATCGCGAGGACGACATCGGCAATCTCGGCCTCGTCGAGGCGGACTTCGAATGGCTGACCGCGCAGATCGTCGACGTGGCGCGCCGGCATGCGCAGAACCGCGTCGTCAGCTGCCTCGAGGGCGGTTACAACCTGTCCGCGCTCGGTCGCAGCGTCGTCGCGCACCTGCGCGTGCTCGCTGGGATCTGATTCCCGGTTGGCCGGCCCGGGCCCCGACCCGGCGCGCTCAGCGCGCCGGCACACGCGCATGAATCCACGCGATCAGCGCGTCGATCACGCGGTCGCGTTCGAGATCGTTCATCGTTTCGTGGAAGCCGCCCTCGTACAGCGTCAGCGTACGGTCGGGCGAGCCGACGCGCGCGCCGAACGCGCGGCTGCCGTCGGGTTCGGTCAGCTTGTCCTCGGTGCCGTGATAGACGAGCACCGGCACGCGCAGCGCGCCGCGGCCGCTCTCGATGCGCGCCATCGCGTCGAGAATCTCCGCGCCGGTGCGCGCGGGCACCGCGCCGTGATGCACGAGCGGATCGGCGCGATTGGCCGCGACGATGGCTGGATCGCGCGACAGCAGGGCCGCATCGATCCTGATCGCGGGGAAAGTGGGCCACACCCGGCTGATGATGCGGCTGACCGCGAGCATCCAGCGCGGCACGTCGCGCCCGGGCGCAAGCGCCGGACTCGACAGCACGAGGCCCGCCAGCGCGTGGCCGCGAGCCGGCGCACGTTCGATCGCGTAGAGCGCCGCGACCGCGCCGCCCATGCTGTGCCCCATCAGGAACAGCGGCGCAGCGCCGCGCGCGGCTTCGGCGACCAGCGCATCCGCATCGTTCAGGTAGTCGTCGAAACGGTGGACCCACACGCGCTTGCCGGGCGACTGGCCATGCCCGCGCAGATCGACCGCCAGCACGTCGATGCCGGCCGCGTTCAGCCGGCCGGCGAGCGTGGCATAGCGGCCCGCGTGCTCGGCTAGGCCGTGCACCAGTGCGATCGTCGCGCGCGGCGGCACGGTGCCGTCGCTTGCCGGCCAGCGGTACGACGCCAGTTCGACCCCGTCCGCGGTACGCAGCCGGCCCATCCGCGGCGCGGGCGCCGATCCGGCGGGGGCGGGCGCGGCGGCCGGTGTGGTGGTGGCGCTCATCTGGCGGGTCTCCTGTTCGTTGATCTGCGTTTCGCGATCATAGTCGCGGCCTTCCCGCGCAGGCCCAGCAGCGCCCCTCTAATTTCGTCTGGTTATGAAAAGATCGAAATCGATTATTAAGGGGAATGAGGGGTTTGCGGTAAAATCGCCGGCTATTCCAGATGCATCGGCGGCCGACTGGCGGGCCATCTCGCCGGCCGGCCGCCGTTTTGTTTACATGATCGAATTACGCAATCTCTCGCAGCGTTTCCCCGGCCCGGGCGGCTGGGTTGAAGCGCTGCATAACGTCAACCTGACGATCCCGCAAGGCGAGGTGTTCGGCATCATCGGCCGAAGCGGCGCCGGCAAGAGCACGCTCGTGCGCACCATCAACCTGCTCACGCGGCCGACCGAAGGCAATGTCGTCGTCGGCGGGCGCGATCTGACGCTGCTGTCGGCCGGCGCGCTGCGCGAAGCGCGCCGCGAGATCGGCATGATCTTCCAGCACTTCAACCTGCTGTCGTCGCGCACGGTGTTCGACAACGTCGCGCTGCCGCTGGAGCTGGCCGGCGCGAGCCGTGCCGACATCGAGGCCGCCGTGCTGCCGCTGCTCGATCTGGTCGGGCTGTCCGCGCAGAAGGATCGCTATCCGGCGCAGATCAGCGGCGGGCAGAAGCAGCGCGTCGGCATCGCCCGCGCGCTGGCGAGCCAGCCGAAGGTGCTGCTGTCGGACGAAGCGACGTCCGCGCTCGACCCCGAGACCACACGCTCGATCCTGGACCTGCTGAAACGCATCAATCGCGAGCTCGGCCTGACGATCGTGCTGATCACGCACCAGATGGAAGTGATCAAGCAGGTCTGCGATCGCGTCGCGGTGCTCGACGCGGGGCGCGTGGTCGAGGAAGGCCGCGTGATCGACGTGTTCCTGCAGCCGCATCACGAAGTGACGCGTGCGCTGATCGGCGACGTGATCGCGCAGGAACTGCCGCCCGCGCTGAAGGCGCGCGTGGCCGAGCGGTTGAAGACGGGCCGCGGGCATCTGCTGCGGCTCGCGTTCACGGGCTCGGGGGTCGACCAGCCGATCCTGTCGGAGACGATCCGCCGGTACGAACTCGATTTCAACATCCTGCATGGCCAGATCGACGAGATCCAGGGGCAGGCATTCGGTTCGCTCGCGGTGCTCGCGGGCGGCGAGCCGGGCAAGGTCGGGCAGGCGCTCGCGTTCCTGCGCGAGCAAGGTGTGGTGGTAGAGGAGCTTTCGTATGTTGAGTGAGATGTTCGATATGTTCGTGCAGTCGTTCTGGGAGACGCTGATCATGGTCGGCATCTCCGGGGCGGTCGGCGCGCTCGTCGGCCTGCCGCTCGGCGTGCTGCTCTACCTGACCGATCGCCAGGGCGTGCTGCAGAACCTCGCGGTGAATCGCGTGCTCGGCGGCATCGTGAACGCGGTCCGTTCGACGCCGTTCATCATCCTGCTGGTCGCGGTGATCCCGTTCACGCGGCTCGTCACCGGTTCGTCGATCGGCACGGCCGCGGCGGTCGTGCCGCTGACGCTCGCGTCCGCGCCGTTCATCGCGCGTCTCGTCGAAACGGCGCTGCGCGAAGTCGACCGCGGGCTGATCGAGGCCGCGCAATCGATGGGCGCGACCACGTCGCAGATCGTCTTCAAGGTGTTGTTGCCCGAATCGCTGCCGGGCATCGTCGCGGGCCTGACGATCACGTTCGTGTCGCTGGTCGGCTATTCGGCGATGGCGGGCGCGATCGGCGGCGGCGGGCTCGGCGATCTCGGTATCCGCTACGGTTACCAGCGCTATCTGCCGGAAGTGATGTGGACGGTCGTCGCGATCCTGATCGTGTTCGTGCAGATCGTGCAATCGTTCGGCGACTGGCTGGTGCGCCGGTTGAGCCACAAATAAGACCAAACCGATCCGACAGGGGAGAAACGATGCAACGACGCTTCATGCTGAAATTCGCGGCGGCGCTGGGCGCGGCCGCGCTGTTAGCGGGCGCGCATGCCCAGGCCGAAACCATCAAGGTCGGCGTGACGGGCGGCCCGCACGCGCAGATCATGGAAGTGGTGAAGAAGGTCGCGGCGAAGGACGGCCTGGAGATCCGCATCGTCGAATTCTCCGATTACGTGCAGCCGAACGCCGCGCTCGCGTCGGGCGACCTCGACGCGAACAGCTACCAGCACGATCCGTATCTGCAGGCGCAGGTGAAGGATCGCGGCTACAAGCTGATCAAGGTCGCCGATACCGTCACGTTCCCGATGGGCATCTACTCGAAGCGCGTAAAGTCGCTGGCCGAACTGAAGCCGGGCGCGCGCGTCGCGGTGCCGAACGATCCGACCAACGGCGGCCGCGCGCTGCTGTTGCTGCAGAAGCAGGGGCTGCTGAAGCTGCGCGCGGACGCAGGGCTGAAGGCGACGCCGCTCGATATCGTCGACAATCCGCGCAAGCTGAAGATCGTCGAACTCGACGCGGCGCAGATTCCGCACTCGCTCGGCGACGTCGACGCGGCCGCGATCAACACCAATTACGCGATGGAAGCGGGGTTGAAACCGAAGCAGGACGCGATCGCGATCGAGGGCCCGAACGGCCCGTACGCGAACATCCTTGCGATCCGTGAGGCGGACCGGAACAAGCCGTGGGTCGCGAAGCTGATTGCGGCCTATCACTCGGCCGACGTGAAGCAGTTCATCGAAGGCAAGTTCGGCGGTGCGGTCATCGCCGCCTGGTAACGGGGCGGAGCACGGGACGCCCGGCGGGATTAGAGTCGATGATCGAAAACCCGGGCTTTGCGTCCGGGTTTTTTCTCTTTTAAAATAGAACGACCGTTCGCTATCATTGGCGCGTCGCCAAGAAGCGGTATCCTCGACAACCATGATGGTTGGGTCCGCCTGGCCGCGCAGTCATGAGGCCTCACTATAAAATGGCCTCTGGTCGTATTCGTAACTTTGGAGCGTGTGCATGAAAATCCTGGTGCCAGTGAAAAGAGTGGTCGATTACAACGTGAAGGTCCGCGTGAAGTCGGACAACACGGGCGTCGACATCGCGAACGTGAAGATGTCGATGAACCCGTTCGACGAAATCGCCGTTGAAGAAGCGGTGCGCCTCAAGGAAGCAGGCGTCGCGACCGAAGTGATCGCGGTGTCGGTGGGTGTCACGCAAGCGCAGGAGACGCTGCGCACGGCGCTCGCGATCGGCGCCGATCGCGCGATCCTCGTCGAATCGAACGACAGCGTCGAGCCGCTGGCCGTCGCGAAGATCCTGAAGGCGCTGGTCGACAAGGAACAGCCGCAGCTGGTGATCCTCGGCAAGCAGGCGATCGACGACGATTCGAACCAGACGGGCCAGATGCTGGCTGCGCTGGCAGGTCTCCCGCAAGCGACGTTCGCGTCGAAGGTGACGGTGGCCGACGGCAAGGCAACGGTGGCACGCGAAGTCGACGGCGGCGCGGAAACGCTGTCGCTGACGCTGCCGGCGGTCGTGACGACCGACCTGCGCCTGAACGAGCCGCGCTACGTGACGCTGCCGAACATCATGAAGGCGAAGAAGAAGCCGCTGGAAACCGTGAAGCCGGAAGACCTCGGTGTGGACGTCGCACCGCGTCTGAAGACGCTGAAGGTGGTCGAGCCGCCGAAGCGCGCAGCCGGCGTGAAGGTGCCGGACGTGAAGACGCTGGTCGAGAAGCTGAAGACCGAAGCCAAGGTGCTGTAAGAGGGAGCGGAAAGAAATGACGATTCTGGTGATTGCAGAACACGACAACGCGTCGATCAAGGCCGCGACGCTGAACACGGTGGCTGCTGCTGCGAAGATTGGCGGCGACATCCACGTGCTGGTCGCGGGCCACAACGCGCAAGCGGCTGCCGACGCGGCAGCGAAGATCGCAGGTGTCTCGAAGGTGCTGCTGGCCGACGCGCCGCAACTGGCCGAAGGCCTGGCGGAAAACGTCGAGGCGACCGCGCTGAACATCGCGAAGGACTACTCGCACATCCTCGCGCCGGCGACGGCCTACGGCAAGAACATCGCGCCGCGCATCGCCGCGAAGCTGGACGTCGCGCAGATCTCGGACATCACGGCAGTCGATTCGGCCGACACGTTCGAGCGCCCGATCTACGCGGGCAACGCGATCGCGACGGTGCAGTCGAGCGATCCGATCAAGGTCATCACGGTGCGTGCGACGGGTTTCGATCCGGTGGCAGCGGAAGGCGGCAGCGCATCGGTCGACAAGATCGAAGCGGCGGCAGACGCCGGCAAGTCGCAGTTCGTTAGCCGTGAAGTGACGAAGCTGGACCGTCCGGAACTGACCAGCGCGAGCATCATCGTGTCGGGCGGCCGCGGTCTGGGCAGCGGCGAGAACTACACGAAGGTGCTGGAGCCGCTGGCCGACAAGCTGTCGGCAGCGCTCGGCGCATCGCGCGCGGCAGTCGACGCCGGCTACGTGCCGAACGACTACCAGGTCGGCCAGACCGGCAAGATCGTCGCACCGCAGCTGTACATCGCGGTCGGCATCTCGGGCGCGATCCAGCATCTGGCCGGCATGAAGGATTCGAAGGTGATCGTCGCGATCAACAAGGATCCCGAAGCGCCGATCTTCAGCGTGGCCGATTATGGCCTCGTTGGCGATCTGTTCTCGCTCGTGCCGGAACTCGTGACCGAGCTCGGCTGACGCGGCGTGACGCTTCGGCGGTAAGCATGTAGCACGAGGGGCGCGATGAGCGCCCCTTTTTGTTGCGTCGTCGCTGAAGAGGCGCGCGCGTCGTTCGCCCGGACGATCCGCGATCGCCCCGTGCCGTGCGGAACGCATCGTCGCGCACGTACGTCCGTTCGGTAGCGTCGATTCGCCCGACGCGCGACGAGGGCCATGCACACGTCGACCGAAGCCTCCTGCCGAGCGGGCGCTCGCACGCGCAGTCGCCGAAACGAAAAAAGCGCCCGAGGGCGCCTTTTTCGCTGATGCAACGGGCCCGCATCGCCGCGGGCCGTTCCGATTTACGCGTAGGCTGGGCGCGCCTGGCCGGGCGCGTCCTTCAGGTAACGATGCACCGACAGGTCATCGGCCTGGATCGCCGGCTTCTTCCCGGAGATCAGATCCGCGAGCAGTTGGCCCGAGCCGCACGACATCGTCCAGCCGAGCGTGCCGTGGCCGGTGTTCAGGAACAGGTTCGACACCGGCGTGCGGCCGACGATCGGCGTGCCGTCCGGCGTCATCGGGCGCAGGCCCGTCCAGAACGTGGCCTTCGACGTGTCGCCGCCGCCCGGGAACAGGTCGTTCACGCACATCTCGAGCGTCTCGCGGCGCGCCGCGCGCAGCGTCTTGTCGAAGCCGACGATTTCCGCCATGCCGCCGACGCGGATGCGCTGGTCGAAGCGCGTGATCGCGATCTTGTAGGTCTCGTCGAGCACGGTCGACACGGGCGCGGCGGCTTCGTTGACGATCGGTGCGGTGATCGAATAGCCCTTGAGCGGATAGACGGGAATCTTCATCAGGTTCGAGATGAAGCGGGTCGAGTACGAGCCGAGCGCGACGACGTACGCGTCGGCACGCACCGTCTCGCTGCCGCACTGCACGCCTGCGATCTTGCCGCCCGCGATCGCGAGCGCATCGATCGGCGTGTTGTAGCGGAACTTGACGCCGAGCGATTCGGCGAGCGCGGCGAGGCGCGTCGTGAACAGCTGGCAATCGCCCGTTTCGTCGCCCGGCAGGCGCAGGCCGCCCGTCAGCTTGTGCGAGACGGCGGCGAGCGCCGGCTCGGCATGTTTCAGTTCCGCCGGCGACAGCAGTTCGAACGGCACGTTCGCTTCCTGCAGCACGGCGATGTCCTTCGCCGCGCCGTCGAGTTGCTGTTGCGTGCGGAACAGCTGCAGCGTGCCGCCCGTGCGGCCTTCGTACTGGATGCCGGTATCGGCGCGCAGCGCCTGCAGGCAGTCGCGGCTGTATTCGGCGAGACGGACCATCCGGCCCTTGTTGATTGCATAGCGCTCGGCCGTGCAGTTGCGCAGCATTTGAACCATCCACTGGAGCTGGAAGCGCGTGCCGTCGAGGCGGATCGCGAGCGGCGCATGCTTCTCGAACATCCACTTGACGGCCTTCAGCGGCACGCCGGGCGCGGCCCACGGCGCCGCATAGCCGGGCGAGATCTGGCCTGCGTTCGCGAAGCTCGTCTCCAGCGCCGGACCGGCTTCCCGGTCGATCACCGTGACTTCATGGCCGGCGCGCGCAAGGTAATACGCGCTTGCCACGCCCACCACACCGCTGCCCAGAATGACGACTCGCATAGCTGCTCCAGATCGAAGGAATCAGGTCGAGGCCGGGCGCACCTGCGGCTCCGTGTAACCTCTAGCTGATCTAGTTTTTTGCGCTATGGTATTGTCGAATGTGCAGTTTTTGTTATTGTATTTTTCTGGTTTTCAGCATAAACAAATGAGAACGCAACGTCAGCCCGTACGCTCGCTCGACAAGCTCGACCGGCGCATCCTGAAACTGCTCCAGGACGACGGCCGGATGGCGATGAAAGACCTCGCGGAACAGGTCGGACTGACCGTCACGCCGTGCATCGAGCGCGTGAGGCGCATGGAGCGCGACGGCGTGATCACCGGCTATCACGCGCGGGTCGATCCGGGCCAGTTGGGGGCCGCGCTGCTGGTGTTCGTCGAGATCACGCTCGGCCACAAGGGCGGCAACATGTTCGAGCAATTCCGCCGGGAAGTAATGAAGATCGACGAGGTGCTCGAATGTCATCTCGTCTCCGGCGATTTCGACTACCTGATCAAGGCGCGGATCGGCGAGATGGCCGACTACCGGAAACTGCTGGGCGACATCTTGCTGCAGTTGCCCGGCGCCGTGCAGTCGAAGAGCTATGTCGTGATGGAGGAAATCAAGGAAACGTTGACGATCGCCGTCGGCGAGTGACGCGACGGCGGTTCGCCGTCGGGCCCTTTATCCCGCCCTTGGCATGCTGCGCCCAATACTGTATAAATGTACAGTATTGGGCGCAGGCGAATGGGTGGGCACATGGACGATCGGTCCGACAACGAATTTCCGATAGCGCCGCCCGTGCCCCGCAAGGGGCGCGGTGCGGTCGACAATCTGCAGGGGCGGTATGAGATCGCGCTGCGCGAAGCGGTGGACGACGGCTGGACGCACGCGTCCGACGATGCCGATTTCCCCGCGCCGCTGCGCACGCAGGTATTCGAGGAGCAGGCGAAGAGCATCCTGACGCGTAACCAGTCGCCCGATATTCCGTTCAGCGTGTCGCTCAATCCGTATCGCGGCTGCGAGCACGGTTGTATCTACTGCTTCGCGCGGCCGACGCACAGTTATCTCGGCCTGTCGCCGGGGCTCGATTTCGAAAGCCGCATCTACGCGAAGGTGAACGCGGCCGAACTGCTCGAGCGCGAGATTTCGCGCAAGCGCTACGTGCCGGAGCCGATCGCGCTCGGCGTCAATACCGACGCGTACCAGCCGGTCGAGCGCGACCTGCGCATCACGCGCAGCGTGATCCAGGTGATGCACGATCGCGGGCTGCCGTTCGCGGCGATCACGAAATCGTCGCTGATCGAGCGCGATCTCGACCTGCTCGCGCCGATGGCCGAACGCGGGCAGGTGATGGCGGCGGTCACGATCACGACGCTCGATGCCGAACTCGCGCGCACGCTCGAGCCGCGCGCGGCCACCCCGTCGCGGCGGTTGCGCACGATCCGCGCGCTGCGCGATGCGGGCGTGCCGGTCGGCGTGAGCATCGCACCGGTGATCCCGTTCGTGACCGAGCCCGACATGGAGCGCGTGCTGGAGGCATGCGCGGAAGCCGGCGCGACGCATGCGAGCTACATCATCCTGAGGTTGCCGTGGGAGGTCGCGCCGCTGTTCAAGCAGTGGCTTGCCGCGCATTTTCCCGATCGTGCGGAGCGCGTGATGAACCGCGTGCGCGACATGCGCGGCGGCAAGGATTACGACTCGGATTTCTCGAAACGGATGAAGGGGGAGGGGATCTGGGCCGACCTGTTGCGGCAGCGCTTCCGTCAGGCGGTCAAGCGGCTCGGGTTGAACGAACGCACGAACGGCATTCTCGATCTGTCGCGGTTCAGCGGTGCGCCGGCCGCCGCGGTGCAGGCGCCGCGTGTTGCGGTTCGTGCAGCTGGCGCGAAGTCGCGCGACGACATGCAGTTGAACCTGTTCTGACCGGCGGGCAACGTTGCCGGCGTGCAGTATCGACGGTATGGGTCGTGCTTACTGCGAAATCTGTTTGGCCGCTTCGACCTGCGATTCGAAGTATGTCTGGAACGACAGCGCGAGTGCGGTCATCAACAGGAACGCGCCGATCAGCAACGAGAAAATCACGACGAAGATCACGGTCCAGCCCGACTGACTGTGCTTGCCGGTGTCCGCGTTGAATTGCGCATCCCATTTTTCGTCGGGGCGCAGTCCGTAGACGAGTGCGGCGAGGAACGCCGCCAGCAGCGAGATGGCGCCAGGTACCGCGAGCCACCAGCCAAGGCCGGCGCTGCGCTGGGTTGCGGCGAGCAGCAGGAAGCCCGGGATGCCGACGATCGTGGCGAGCAAGTGGGCCCAGCCGTATACGTCGCGGAAGCCGTACAGATAGAAGCGGTGTGCCCCGATCGACCCGAGCAGGAACGCGAGGGCGGCGGTGAGCGTCTTGGAGCGGAAGCGGCGGGGCGATGCGGTGCTGCTGGACATGGATGGCGGCGTATCGTCGTTGGCATGGGCGGGGCCGGCAGGCCGGCGCGGGCGCGCGGCCCGGCACGCATTCTACGATGCCCGGTCGGGCCCGGTCACCCCTCGCCTGCGTCAAGGTGCCGCATAAGTCACGCGGTAGATCGCGCCCGCGTAATCGTCGCTGACGAGCAGCGATCCGTCCGGCAGCGGCAATACATCGGCCGGGCGTCCCCATGCCGTGCCGTCGGGCCGCAGCCACCCCGTGACGAACGGTGTCTGCTGAGCGTGGCGGCCGTCCGCCGAGACGACCACGCGCATCACGCGGTAGCCGACCTTCGTGCTGCGGTTCCACGAGCCGTGTTCGGCAATGAAGACATTATTGCGATACGACGCCGGAAACATCGGCCCGGTGTAGAAGCGCATCCCGAGCGCCGCGACGTGCGCGCCGAGTTTCAGGACGGGCGGCACGTAACGGCGGCAGACGTCGGCGCTGCCGAATTCAGGGTCGGGCGTATCGCCGCCGTGGCAGTATGGAAAGCCGAAATCGAGGCCGGCGCGCGGCGCACGGTTCAGCTTGTCGTCCGGTACGTCGTCGCCCATCATGTCGCGCCCGTTGTCGGTGAACCACAGCTCGCCCGACTCCGGGTGCCATGCAAAGCCGACCGTATTGCGTATGCCGCGGGCGACCACTTCGCGTCCGCTGCCGTCGGCATTCATCCGCGCAATGATCGCGTAGCGATTGCGATCGGGGAGGCAGACATTGCACGGCGCGCCGGTCGGCACGTACAGCTTGCCGTCGGGGCCGAACGCGATGAATTTCCAGCCGTGATGGTGGTCGGTCGGCAGTGCGTCGGTCACGACGACGGGGGCGGGCGGTTTTGCGAGCCGGTCGTCGATATGATCGAGGCGCAGGATGCGCGAGACGGCGGATATATAGAGGGCGCCGTCGCGATAGGCGACGCCGACGGGCAGGTCGAGCCCGGACGCGACGACATAGTGCGCATTGATCCGGCCCTCGTGCATGACGAACGCGTGGACGCGGCCGTCCCGCGAGCCGACATACAGGATGCCGCGTGGCGACCACGCCATTTCGCGCGCGGCCGGGACGGCGTCGGTCAGCACGTCTATATGGAAGCCGGGCGGTACGACGAGTTCGTTCACCGGCAGCGGCGCGGCAAATGCCGATGCGGACGCGAGGCAGGCAAGGCTGGCCAGCAGCGCCGTGACTTGGCGCTGGGCACGGCGCATCGGGGCGGCGCGAAGGAGCGGCATGACGGTCGGGAACGTCCTGGACACGACGATTGTATGCCCGGCGGACGGGCCGTCTGCGGTTTTTTACGCGTAAGTGTTTGTTGTGCCTCTGGTTTCCGGCTATAATCGCGTGTTTCAGTAGTTTCGAACCCGGTTTTCCCGAAGGACATCATATGGTTATCATCCGTCTGGCTCGTGGCGGCTCGAAGAAGCGCCCGTTCTACAACATCGTTGCTACCGATTCGCGCAACCGTCGTGACGGCCGCTTCATCGAGCGCGTCGGCTTCTACAACCCGGTCGCCACGAAGGGCGAATCGCTGCGTATCGCTCAGGATCGCCTGACGTACTGGCAAGGCGTTGGCGCGCAACTGTCGCCGACCGTCCAGCGTCTCGTGAAGGAAGCGCAAAAGGCGCAACCGGCTGCCTAACATGGCACGGTGTGCCGGTCGTGCCGGCTGTGAGGTGCATTGATGGCGGGTCACGATTCCGGTAATGCAAGGCGCGGGCGTGCGTCGTTCGGCGCATTCGTCCGCAAGCCGGTCGAGCGCGACTCGGTCGCGAACGCCGGTCAGGCTGCCGAACAAGGTAGTCCCGAAGCGACGCAGGCCTGGCCCGACGATGCCGTCGAGGTCGGAGCGGTGGTCGACGCCTACGGCCTGAAGGGCTGGGTCAAGGTGGCGACGCATGCCGATGCCGGTCGCGGCGGCGACGCGCTGCTCAACGCGCGTCGCTGGTGGCTGGAGCGCGGTGCGGAGCGGCTTTCCGTTCGTATCATGCAGTCGAAGACGCACAGCGACACTGTCGTTGCGCAACCCGCGGGCGTTAGCGACCGCGATGCTGCGCTGTCCATGCGCGGCTTTCGCGTGTTCGTGCGCCGGGAAGATTTCCCGGCACTGGCCGCGGACGAATTCTATTGGGTCGACCTGATCGGTCTCGAGGTCGTCAACGAGCAATCGGTGGCGCTCGGGAAGGTGAGCGGGATGATCGACAACGGCGTGCATTCGATCATGCGTGTCGAGTATCCGGCAACCGGCAAAGACGGTCAGCCGACCACCGACGAGCGGTTGATTCCGTTCGTCGGCGTATACGTCAAAACGGTGGATCAGGCGGCGCGTCGCATCGTCGTCGACTGGGAAGCCGATTACTGAAATGAACCAGGTAACCGAGAGCGCGGTGCAGTTCGACGTCGTCACGCTCTTTCCCGAGATGTTCCGCGCACTGACCGACTGGGGAATCACCAGCCGGGCCGTCAAGCAGGGGCGCTTCGGGCTGCGCACCTGGAACCCGCGTGATTTCACGACGGACAACTACCGCACGGTCGACGATCGTCCGTACGGCGGTGGCCCGGGTATGGTAATGCTGGCCAGGCCGCTCGAAGCCGCGATCGACGCCGCCAAAGCGGCGCAGGCGGAGCAGGGCATCGCGAGCACGCGCGTCGTGATGATGTCGCCGCAAGGCGCGCCGCTCACGCATGATCGCGCGGTGCGGATGGCGCAGGAACCCGGCGTCGTCGTGCTGTGCGGTCGCTACGAAGCGATCGACCAGCGCCTGCTCGACCGTTGCGTCGACGAGGAAATCAGCCTCGGCGATTTCGTGCTGTCGGGCGGCGAGCTGCCGGCGATGGCGATGATGGATGCAGTCGTGCGGTTGCTGCCCGGCGTGCTGAACGATTCGTTGTCGGCCGTGCAGGACAGCTTCGCCGATGGTTTGCTCGATTGTCCGCACTACACGCGCCCCGAGGAATACGACGGCGTGCGCGTGCCGGACGTGCTGCTTGGTGGGCATCATGCCGAGATCGAGAAGTGGCGGCGCCAGGAAGCATTGAGGAATACGTTGCGGAAGCGGCCGGACCTGATCGTCCGGGCGCGCCGCGAAAAGTTGTTGAGCCGGGCCGACGAGGCCTGGCTTGCGAACCTCGCACGCGAAGCGAAGGACGCCTCCTGAGGCGGCTGCGCGAGCGGGAATTGGCGGTGCCGTACATGCGTGTGCGGCGCCTGATGTGAATCCATCCTCTATCGGGGCCAGGCCTGGAAGCAGGCGGGTGTCAACGCCGACACGATGGCATAAGGAGTCAGTAATGAATCTGATCGCAAAACTTGAGCAGGAAGAAATCGAGCGCGCGCTCGCCGGCAAGACCATCCCCGATTTCGCCCCGGGCGACACGGTGATCGTGAACGTGAACGTGGTTGAAGGTAACCGCAAGCGCGTTCAGGCTTACGAAGGCGTCGTGATCGCGATTCGCAATCGTGGTCTGAACTCGAACTTCATCGTCCGCAAGATCTCGTCGGGCGAAGGCGTCGAGCGTACGTTCCAGACGTACTCGCCGCTGCTGGCAAGCATCGTCGTGAAGCGTCGCGGTGATGTGCGTCGTGCGAAGCTGTACTACCTGCGCGAGCGTTCGGGCAAGTCGGCTCGTATCAAGGAAAAGCTGGTGTCGAAGGATCGCGCCGCAGCAGCTTCCCAAGAGTAAGAGCTGTAAGGAAAAAGCACCCAACCGGGTGCTTTTTTCATTCTGGCGCGACAATATGCTCGATACGACACAAACCCGAGAGCCCCATTGAATCGCCGCCCCATCATCGATCCCGAAGTCTTGCCGGTCGAAGGCACCGGTGCCGGCCTGCCTGTCATCGATTCCCGCTTGCTGACGCCGTCCGGCCTGCGCGAACGTTTCACGCGCACGCTCGAATGGAGCGTCGAGCCTGGCGAGGCGAGGCTGCAGGAGGGCGTCGACCCGCGTAGCGCGGCTGTTCTCGTGCCGCTCGTCGTCCGCGAGTCGGGCCTCACCGTGCTGCTGACGCAGCGCGCCGATCACTTGAACGATCACGCCGGGCAAATCAGTTTTCCGGGCGGCCGTCGTGAGCCGTTCGACCGCGATGAGACCGCCACCGCGCTGCGCGAGGCGAAGGAAGAGATCGGGCTGGCCGCCGAACGCGTCGAAATTCTCGGTGTGCTGCCCGACTACCTGACCGGCACGGGTTTCTGCGTGACGCCTGTGGTCGGCCTCGTGCATCCGCCGTTCACCGTGCAGGCCGACACCTTCGAAGTCGCCGAGATTTTCGAAGTGCCGCTCGCGTTCGTGATGAATCCCGCCAACCATCAGGTTCGCGTGTTCCGGTGGGAAGGCGGCGAGCGTCGTTTTTTTGCCATGCCCTATCCGAACGGCGAGTCGGGCGGGCATTACTTCATCTGGGGCGCAACTGCCGCCATGTTTCGCAATCTGTATCGCTTCTTGGCCGCCGGCTAGGCGGGCGTGCCGGCCGGTGCTTGCGAGCTGCCGTCGGGCCACCGCACTGGCAGCCATGCGCGGCTGACGCTGTGCTATCGTTATGCAAAAAATGACATAACTCCGAAGACGGCGCCACGCATGACTTTCTTTTCGGTTCTCCTCGCTCTCATCATCGAACAGGTCCGCGCGTTGTCGCCGAGCAATCCGGTGTTCGCGCTGTTCCAGTTTCATGCGGAAACCGTTGCGCATGGCCTCGACGCCGGCAAGCAGAAACACGGGCTCCTCGCATGGCTTGCGGTCGTGCTGCCGTGGGTGCTGATCGTCGCGCTGATCTATTTCCTGCTGTACAAGGTGAGCTTCGTGCTCGCGTTCCTGTGGAACGTCGCCGTCGTGTATTTCACGCTCGGCTTCCGTCAGTTCAGCCACTACTTCACCGATATCCATCTCGCGCTCAACAACGACGACGTACCGCGCGCGCGCGAAATCCTGCACGAGTGGACGGGTATCGACACGGTCGACATGCCGGTCGGCGAAATCGTCCGCCATACGCTGATCCATGCGGTCGTCGCGTCGCATCGCCACGTCTTCGGCGTGTTCTTCTGGTACGTGCTGCCGCTCGGCCCGGCCGGCGCCGTGCTGTACCGGATTTCCGAATACCTCGCGCGCAGCTGGTCGACGCCGGGCGAGGACCGCACGGCCGCGTTCTCGACGTTCGCGCAGCGCGCGTTCTTCGTGATCGACTGGATTCCGTCCCGACTGACGGCGCTCGGCTTCGCGATCGTCGGCAATTTCGAGGATGCGATCTACGCGTGGCGCAACCATACGCGCCAGTGGCCCGACCCGAACGACGGCGTACTGCTGGCCGCCGGCAGCGGGGCGCTCGGCGCGCGTCTCGCGGGGCCGCTCGCGGAACCGTCGAGCCTCGATGCGCTGGCGGTCGGCGACAGCGGTCCGTTGACGGTAGGTGACGATTGCACGCCGCGCACGCTGCAGTCGGCGGTCGGCCTCGTGTGGCGAGCGGTGATTCTGTGGATGATCCTGCTGTTGATGCTGACGCTGGCAGTCTGGGTATCGTGACGCGCTAGCGCAGCGCGCGACGAAATGAAAAGGCCGGCTCGATGCCGGCCTTTTCGCTGTGCGCCAGGATAGTACGTTCAGTCATCGAGCGGGTCGCGCACGGCGCCGCATTGCCAGCACGCGGTGAATTGCGCTTCGAGCGCTTCGCCGCATTGCCTGCAGCGCCAGGGCGCCGCGCCCGCCGACGGGCCGTGCGACGCGGCATCGAGCAGCCGGCGGGCGAGCGCGTCGTCACGTTCGTCGTCGAGCCACAGCTCGGGCGTGCACGCATCGGCGGGCAGGCCGCCGAGCGCGCCGGTCGCGTAGCAGTTGTGCAGTTCGCAACTGATGCCGGCCACCTGGAGCACGTTGGCCCAATGCTGGGCGGTCGCGAGGTCGGGTGCCTTGAAACGCATCGCGGCTCCTGTCGATGAAGGTCGGCCCGCCTGACGCCGGCCGTCGCACACGTCGCGCGGTCAGCGGACGATCTGGCTCGCCTCGTGCACGAGTTGCGCGTACAGCGCGTGCCGGGACGGCGCGATGCGGCCGTCGGCGACGGCTTCGAGGATCGCGCAGCCGGGCTCGTGCAGATGGTGACAATTATAGAAACGGCAGTCCGCGAGCAGCGGCCGGAATTCCGGAAACGCACGCTCGAGGCGGCCTTCGGTCAGGTGGTAGAGGCCGAATTCCTGGAAGCCCGGCGAATCGATCAGCGCACCGCCGCCTTCCAGCGGGTACAGGCGCGTGAACGTCGTCGTGTGACGGCCGCTGTTGAGCGCGGCCGAAATCTCGCGGGTTGCGGCTTCGGCATCGGGCACGAGCAGGTTCACGAGTGTCGATTTGCCCATCCCGGACTGGCCGAGCAGGATCGTCGAATGGCCGGCCAGGTGCGGCATCAACTGCGCGCGCGCGTCGTCCGGCGCGCCTTTGACCGACAGCTCGAGTACGTCGTAGCCGAGCGCGCGGTACGGTGCGAGACGTTCGCGCGCGACCGGCAGCGCGGCCTCGACGTCGATCTTGTTCAGCACGACGAGCGGCTTCAGCTCGTTCGCTTCGGCGGCGATCAGCGCACGGCCGAGGAGATCCTCGCTGAAATAGGGCTCGGTCGCGAGCACGATCAGCAACTGGTCGAGGTTTGCCGCGAACAGCTTCGACTTGAACTGGTCGGAGCGGTACAGCAGGTTACGCCGCTCGCCGATCTCCACGATCACGCCCTGGTCGGCCGACGCAAGTTCGTACGCGACGCGGTCGCCGACCGCGATGTCACTCTTCTTGCCGCGCGGGAAGCATTGCAGCATCGGGCCGCCGTCGTCGGGGGCGACGATGTAGTGGCGGCCGTGCGCCGCGATCACGCGGCCTTCGGCCCGTTGCGCGCCCGATGCGCGCGGGGCCTGCTTGCGGGAAGTCGGCCGGCTCATGCGTGCTGCAGCAGGCGGTCGATCCGCTGCGACGCGGGCGGATGCGAGTAGTAGAAGGCCGTGTAGACGGGGTCGGGCGTCAGCGTTGACGCGTTGTCCTCGTAGAGTTTCACGAGCGCGCTGACGAGATCCTGCGCGTCGGTCTGGCTGGCCGCGAACGCGTCGGCCTCGAATTCGTGCTTGCGCGACGTCAGGCTGCTGAACGGCGTCGCGAAGAACAGGAATACCGGAATCGCGAGGAAGAACAGGATGAGTGCGGCGCCCGCGTTGCTGGTGTCGAGCGACGGCGTGACGCCGAGCCCCGTATAGAACCACGTGCGTTGCGCGAGCCAGCCGAGCAGCGCGAGCAGCACGAGGCTCAGCACGAACGACACGAGCATTCGCTTCATCACGTGGCGGCGCTTGAAGTGGCCGAGCTCGTGCGCGAGCACGGCTTCGATCTCCTGGCCGGACAGGCGCGCGAGCAGCGTGTCGAAGAACACGATCCGCTTCGATGCGCCGAAGCCCGTGAAGTATGCGTTGCCGTGCGCGGAGCGGCGGCTGCCGTCCATCACGAACAGCCCCTTCGCCGCGAAGCCGCAGCGCTTCATCAGCGACTCGATGCGCACGCGCAGCGCGTCGTCCTTCAGCGGCTCGAACTTGTTGAAAAGCGGCGCGATGAAGGTCGGGTAGATCAGCAGCACGAGCATCTGGAACGCGACCCACACGATCCAGGTCCACAGCCACCACAGGCTGCCTGCCTGGTTCATCAGCCACAGCACGACGAACAGCAGCGGCAGGCCGAGCACGGCGCCGAGCAGCGAATTCTTCAGCATGTCGGTGAAGAACAGCCGCTTCGTCATCCGGTTGAAGCCGAAGCGCTGCTCGATCCCGAACTGGCGGTAGTACTCGAACGGCACGTCGATCACGCCCGTGATCACGAGCACGGCGGCGACGAGCGCGACCTGCTGCCCGTAGCCGCGGCCGAGCCAGCCGGTCAGCAGCGTGTCGAGAGCGCCGACGCCGCCGAGCAGCGTGAGGCCGACCAGCACGGCTGCGCTGACGACGATTTCGAGCATCGTCAGCCGGGTTCGCTCGACCGTGTAGTCGGCCGCGCGCTGGTGGGCGGTCAGCGGGATGGTGGCGCTGAACTGCGCGGGCACGCCGTTGCGGTGCGCGGCGACGAAGCGGATCTGCCGCGACGCGAGCCACAGCTTGGTGACGACCATCGCGAGTACGGCGATCGCGAACAGCAGGGTGAACGAAAAGGGTGACATCGAAGGCGCCAAAGGGTTCTATGCGAGAATTATATGTTCTTGCGGACCGGCCCCGCTGATGCGATGCCGCCCGCCCGGGCGGCGCTGCATCGGCGAGGCCCGGTCCGCCATTTTCCAGGATGAATCATGACCGATACCGCCGCTTCCGCCAGCCAGCCCGCGCTCGTGCGCAACGAGTTGAACCTCGTCTGGCTCGACATGGAGATGACGGGCCTCGACCCGGATAACGACCGCATCATCGAGATCGCGGTCGTCGTGACCAATTCCACGCTCGACATCGCTGTCGAGGGCCCGGTGTTCGCGATCCACCAGAGCGACGAGACGCTCGCGAAGATGGACGACTGGAACAAGTCGACGCACGGCCGCTCGGGCCTGATCGACCGCGTGCGCGCATCGACCGTGACCGAGGCGGAAGCCGCCGCGCAGTTGCAGGCGTTTCTCGCGCAGTACGTGTCGCCCGGCAAGTCGCCGATGTGCGGCAACTCGATTTGCCAGGACCGCCGCTTCATGGCGCGCTGGATGCCGGAATTCGAGCGATTCTTCCACTACCGCAATCTCGACGTCAGCACGCTCAAGGAGCTGTGCCGCCGCTGGCAGCCGGCCATCTACAAGGGTTTCCAGAAGCGGGCGATGCACACGGCGCTCGCGGACATCCACGAGTCGATCGACGAGCTGAAGTACTACCGCGAGCATTTCCTGATTCCGGCCGCGTCGGTGTCGGCAGGCGAGTCCGCGCCGGCCGCCTGAGCGGGCCGGCACGCGCGCCACGCTCGGCCAACGCTCAGCGGCGCGCGCTTTTCGGCCGGAACGCCGCGACCACCGCGGCGTCGGTCTCGATATACGGGCCGCCGATCAGGTCGATGCAGTACGGCACCGCGGCGAAGATGCCGGGCACGGTCGACTTGCCGTCGGCATCGCGCAGCCCTTCCAGCGTTTCCCGGATCGACTTCGGCTGGCCGGGCAGGTTGATGATCAGCGCCGCATGGTCGGCCGTTTCGCGGATCACCGCGACCTGCCGCGACAGGATCGCGGTCGGCACGAAATTCAGGCTGATCTGCCGCATCTGTTCGCCGAATCCCGGCATTTCCTTCGTCGCCACGGCGAGCGTGGCCTCGGGCGTCACGTCGCGGCGCGCGGGGCCGGTGCCGCCCGTCGTCAGCACGAGGTCGCAGCCGGCGACGTCGACGAGTTCGGTTAGCGTGGCCGAGATCGTCGGCGCGTCGTCCTGGATCAGGCGCGTTTCGGCGCGCCACGGCGAAACCAGCGTGCCGGCGAGCCATTCCTGCAGCGCCGGAATACCCTTGTCTTCGTAGACCCCCGTACTCGCGCGGTCGCTGATCGACACGAGGCCGACCACGAGCTCGTCCGGATGGTTACGCTTCGTCGTCATGGTCGTCTCCGGCGTCGTCGGCCGCTTCGTCGTCGCTGTCGGACGCGCCGCCCGCAGCCTTGATCCACTGGAACAGCTCGCGGAAATAGCGCGGCGGCTTGCCTTGCTGCGCTTCCTTGCGCGCGTTGCGGATCAGCGTGCGGCCTTCCTGGATGTCGGCGTCGGGATGCTGGCGCAGGAATTCGGTCAGCGCGTCGTCGCTCGCGAGCAGTTGCTCGCGCGTGCGCTCGATCCAGTGCAGGCGGGCGGTGGCGGCCTTGTTCACGCCGCGTTGCGCGTCGAGCGCGGTGCGCAGCGCGGCCGTTTCGTCGTCGGTCAGCGAGCGCATCACGCGGCCGACGTACTGAAGCTGGCGGCGCTTGCCTTCGTGATCGGTGATCCGGCGGGCCTCGCGCACGGCGTCCGCGAGACTTTCGGGCATCGGCATGCGCTTCAGTGCGTCTTTCGGCAGGTCGACGAGCGCCTGGCCGAGCACCTGCAGCTCGTGCATTTCGCGCTTCAACTGGGATTTGCTGGGGCGATCGTAGCCGTTGTCGTCTTCTTCGGCGGCAGGTTCGATCGGCTGGATTCGGGTTTTGCGTGTCATGGGCGGCATTGTATCGCGGCGCGGACACCCCAAGCTTGTCTGTGTCCGGCCCCGGACCTTGCTATGATCGCGGGATACGCAACATTTTGACCATGCGGGCGCCCGCCCGCCACCGGATACCAAGACGATGGCAGCCAATCTCGACGTACAAGCGCGCTATTTCCCGCACACGCAGGACCAGCTCAAGGAAATCGCGTCGGACATCCTTCGCCATGCGAAGGCGCTCGGCGCGACGGACGCCGCGACCGAAATCTCCGAGGGCGACGGCCTGTCGGTGTCGGTGCGCCGCGGCGAAGTCGAAACGATCGAGCACAACCGCGACAAGATGGTCGGCGTCACCGTGTTCATCGGCAAGAAGCGCGGCAACGCGAGCACGTCGGACTTCTCGCCGGCCGCGATCAAGGATACCGTCGCGGCCGCTTACAACATCGCGCGCTTCACGGCCGAGGACGAAGCGGCCGGCCTCGCCGAAGCCGAGCTGCTCGAAACCGACCCGCGCGACCTCGATTTGTACCACCCGTGGGCGCTGAGCGCCGACGAGGCCGTCGAGCTCGCCCGTCGCGCGGAAGACGCCGCGTTCGCGGTCAGCCCGCAGATCCGCAATTCGGAAGGCGCGAGCGTGTCGGCGCAGCACTCGCAGTTCGTGCTGGCGACGTCGCGCGGTTTCCTCGCCGGCTATCCGTACTCGCGCCACTACATCGCATGCGCGCCGATCGCGGGTAGCGGCCGTCACATGCAGCGCGACGACTGGTATTCGTCGAAGCGCAGCGCGATCGATCTCGCCGCGCCCGAAGCGGTGGGCCGTTACGCGGCCGAACGCGCGCTTGCGCGGATGGGCGCGCGCCGTCTCGACACGCGCAAGGTGCCCGTGCTGTTCGAGGCGCCGCTCGCGGCCGGCCTGCTCGGCGCATTCGTGCAGGCGGTGAGCGGCGGCGCGCTGTATCGCAAGACGTCGTTCCTCGTCGACAGTCTCGGCAAGCCGGTGTTCGCGCCGCACATCCAGGTCGTCGAGGATCCGCACGTGCCGCGCGCGATGGGCAGCGCCCCGTTCGACGAGGAAGGCGTGCGCACGCGGGCGCGCAGCGTCGTGAAGGACGGCGTCGTCGAAGGCTATTTCCTGTCGACCTATTCTGCACGCAAGCTCGGCACGCAAACCACCGGCAACGCGGGCGGCTCGCACAACCTCGCGCTGCGCAGCTCGAATACCCAGGCGGGCGACGATTTCGACGCGATGCTGAAGAAGCTCGGCACGGGCCTGCTGCTGACCGAGCTGATGGGGCAGGGCGTGAACTACGTGACGGGGGATTATTCGCGCGGCGCGGCGGGCTTCTGGGTGGAGAACGGCGTGATCCAGTATCCGGTCGAGGAAATCACCGTTGCCAGCACGCTGCAGGAGATGTTCCGCCATATCGTCGCGATCGGTGCGGATTCGCTCGTGCGCGGCACGAAGGAAACCGGCTCGGTGCTGATCGAGCAGATGACGATCGCAGGGCAGTAAGCCGCACGCGGCGCAGGCCGCCAGGAAATGACAAAGCCCGACCGGCGCGAGCCGGTCGGGCTTTTTTCATCGTGCGAAGAAGATGTCAGCCGCGCTTGCGTTCGTAGACGACGAACGCATAGCCGAATGTGTTCGGTGCAGCAGCCTGATGCGCGTCGCGCGAGATTTCCTGCCAGTGTGCGACGTCGGGCGCGGGGAACGACGCGTCGCCGTCGAAATCGGCGTCGATCTCGGTGACGACCAGTTTGTCGGCGAGCATGAGACCTTCCGCATAGAGTTGCGCACCGCCGATCAGGAATGCCTCGGGCACGCCGTCGCGCGCGGCAAGCGCCAGCGCATCGGCGAGCGACGTGACCGTGTCGCAGCCTTCGAAACGGCGCGTGGCATCGCGCGTGACGACGATATTGCGGCGACCCGGCAGCGGCCGGCCGATCGACTCGTGGGTCTTGCGGCCCATCACGATCGGCGCGCCCATCGTCGTGCGCTTGAAGAACGCGAGATCCTCCGGAAGTTTCCAGGGCAACTGGTTGTCGCGGCCGATGATGCCGTTGCGGGCACGCGCGACGATCAGGGTCAACGTCGTCATGAAGGTCGGGGAAGAGGGGGAACGGAATGAGGCCGATTTTACCGGAACGGTGGCGCGCACCGGATTTCCCGCACCGGCATCCGCATCCACACGGGCGTCGGCGCTTCTTGTGCGGTGCGTCGTGCGTCGTGCGTCGCGACGCGTGATGCCTCGCGTCGCGACGACCGTCCGAATAAAAAGAGTGCCCGCCGGGGGACGGAGCACAAAAACGTTTTATGTCGCGAGATCGGCGATACCGATTCCGCTCGATGGCATCCCGTTCGACCGGATCGTCAGTTCAATATGTCATCCTGATTGAATTGAGGCGGCGAATATACTCAGGGATGCGTATTGCCTCGCGCGTTGCCTTCCAGCGCATGCCGGAGGTCGCCCGATTGCGGCGCCGGTAGCGGCATCGGCAACAGGGGCGGCGGCGGGAGCTCGTCCCACAGCGTCACGGAGGCCTGGGCGGCGGGCAGCGGTTGCGGCGCCGACACGGCCACGATACCGAACCCGTTGCCGTGCGCGACGCGCGGCGTGCTTTCGGCAAGCAGCACGGTGCGATCCGGCTGCATGCCTTCATCCGCGCATGCCGGTGCAGGCGGGCCGGCGGCCGACAACACAAGCGTCATCGGCACGAAAGAAAGTAAAAGATGTTTTCGCATGGCGACTGTCTCCGGTCGTTTCCGTATTCAGCGAAATACATGCCACCGTACCGGGACCATTGCCGTCATTACGATTCGCGCTCGAGTGTTGCGAATGGTGGCCGAAAACGCCTGAAAATGTTTCAGGCCTGAAACGATGGGGCTCGGGAATACTGCTGATTCAATCGACACGCTTCAAGGATGAAAATCGGCGCGTGTGTTGATGACGGAGTCCTTCTGCGCATGCGCTATGTGCAGATGATTGACCTGCGTCGACCTCTCGAGCGATTGGGCCGCATCGCCGTCGGTACTGAAACGGGTTTGTCGTATTCGGTGCCTATAACCTAGCTGTCTTGATCAAAATTATTGGACGCGAGATAAGCGCCATCATGCGAGGCCTTGTCGTTGCCGCGCATCGGCATGGCGAATCGAGCCACCTCTGGCTGACCCGATTCGATCCTTTTGCACGTGACCTACGTGTGCGGCAATCGTTAGACGGTTGATGAACGGGGTGAGGATATGGGAGCCGATCAGCGGCACGTGATCTACTATTCGCGCGAACCGAACGACGCGTTGCGCGGCCATTTCGACGAATGCGGCTGGCGCGTCGATCTCGCCGAGACCGTGCGCGATGTGCGGCGCGTCGTGCAGCACGGCGTGGCCACAGCCGGCCTGCTCGATTTCTCGCCGGGTTTCAAGCCGTCGGACCTGCGCGAACTCGAATCCTGCCTGAGCATCCAGCACATCGGCTGGATCGCGGCGACGCGGCGCGGCCAGTTACAGGACGCGACGCTGCGCCATCTCATTCGCGACTATTGCTTCGACTACGTGACGATGCCGTACGAAACGGCGCGGATCGTCGAGACCGTCGGTCATGCGCACGGCATGGTCGCCCTGACCGATCCCGTGGCGCCGCCCGTCGGCGCCGGGCGCAGCGAAGGCGAGATGGTCGGCACCTGCGATGCGATGCTCGGGCTGTTCCGGACGATCCGTCGTGTCGCGGCAACCGATGCGCCGGTGTTCATCTCCGGCGAGTCGGGCACGGGCAAGGAGTTGACGGCGGTCGCGATTCACGAGCGTTCGTCGCGCGCGCAGGCGCCGTTCGTCGCGATCAATTGCGGGGCGATACCGTCGACGCTGCTGCAGGCCGAGCTGTTCGGCTATGAACGCGGCGCTTTCACCGGCGCGAACCAGCGCAAGATCGGCCGCGTCGAGGCCGCCAACGGCGGCACGCTGTTTCTCGACGAGATCGGCGATTTGCCGCTCGAAAGCCAGGCGAGCCTGTTGCGCTTCCTGCAGGAAGGCAAGATCGAGCGGCTCGGCGCGCACGTGTCGGTGCCGGTCGACGTACGCGTGATCTGCGCGACGCACGTGGACATGGAAGCGGCGCTGCGCGAAGGGCGCTTTCGCGAGGATCTGTTTCACCGGCTGTGCGTGCTGAAGATCGAGGAGCCGCCGTTGCGCGCGCGCGGCAAGGACATCGAGGTGCTCGCGCGTCACATGCTCGAGCGCTTCAAGGGCGATGCGCATCGCCGCCTGCGCGGTTTTTCGCCTGACGCGGTCGCGTCGCTGTACGGCTATTCGTGGCCGGGCAACGTGCGCGAGCTGATCAATCGCGTGCGCCGCGCGATCGTGATGTCGGAAGGCCGGATGATCACCGCGGCCGATCTCGAACTGAACGACTATGCAATGCTCGCGCCGGTGTCGCTGCTGGAGGCGCGCGAGGCGGCCGAGCGGCAGGCGATCGAGCAGGCGCTGCTGCGCCATCGCGGCCGTTTTGCCGATGCCGCGCGTGAGCTCGGTGTGTCGCGCGTCACGCTCTACCGGCTGATGTGCGCGCACGGCATGCGCGACCGCGGCGACACGCTGGGAGGGTTTTCGGCACCGTTGCCGGAGCTTCCGCGTCACGCTTGCTAAAATTGGCGGGTACGGTCGCCCCTCGCGGCCGAAGGAACCCGCATGAAACAGTATCTCGATCTCGTTCGTACCATTCTCGATACCGGCAACTGGCAGGAGAACCGCACGGGAATCCGCACCATCAGCATGCCGGGCGCGATGCTGCGCTTCGACCTGCAGCAAGGCTTCCCGGCCGTGACGACCAAGAAGCTCGCGTTCAAGTCCGCGATCGGCGAGCTGGTCGGCTTCCTGCGCGCGTCGCGCAGCGCGGCCGATTTCCGCGCGCTCGGCTGCAAGGTCTGGGATGCGAACGCGAACGAGAACGCGCAGTGGCTCGCGAACCCGTATCGCCAGGGCGTCGACGATCTGGGCGACGTCTACGGCGTGCAATGGCGCCAGTGGCCGGGCTACAAGGTGCTCGATGCGAGCGCCGACGCGCAGATCGCCGATGCGACGCGTCGCGGCTTCCGGATCGTCACGCGTTTCGACGAAGACGGCGCACCGAAGGTGCTGCTGTACAAGGCGATCGACCAGCTGCGCCAGTGCCTGGACACGATCATGGAAAACCCGTCCGATCGCCGCATCCTGTTTCACGCGTGGAATCCGGCCGTGCTCGACCAGATCGCGCTGCCCGCGTGCCATTTGTTGTACCAGTTCCTGCCGAACGCGACGAAGCGCGAGATCTCGCTGTGTCTGTACATCCGCAGCAACGACGTGGGCCTCGGCACGCCGTTCAACCTGACGGAAGGGGCCGCGCTGCTGTCGCTCGTCGGCCGGCTGACGGGCTACACGCCGCGCTGGTTCACGTATTTCATCGGCGACGCGCACATCTACGAGAACCAGCTCGACATGCTGCAGCAGCAGCTCACGCGCGAGCCGTACGAAAGCCCGCGGCTCGAGATTGCCGAGCGCGTGCCCGAGTACGCGAAGACGGGCGTCTATGCGCCGGAATGGCTGGAGCAGGTCGAGCCGTCCGATTTCTCGCTCGTCGGCTACCGGCACCATGAGCCGTTGACCGCGCCGATGGCGGTCTGATCGCGCGGCCGGGGCCGCGCGGCTGCATCGAGCCGTACCCTGCGAAAAGGCTCGACCGGTGAACACCGGTCGAGCCTTTTTGTTTCAGGTTTGCTGCACTTACTGGCGATGCCGCTCCTCGTGGCCGCCCTGCGGCGGCGGGTTGCCCGGACGCGGCGCCTCGACGTGCGGCGCCGGCTGCGGCCTTGGTTCCATCCGGGGGGCCGGCATCGACGGGCGCGGCTCCATGCGGGGTGCGGGCTGCGGCTGCGGACGCGGCACGTCATGGAGGACCGGTGCCGGCGGACGGTACTCGTTCACGCGCGGCGGCGCGACTTCGCGATGCGGCGCGGGTTGAGCGAAGTCCGGACGCGGTTGCGGAATCTGCGCGGTATGGTCGGGTTGCGGTTGCGGCAGCGTGCGAGGCGCTTCGTTGCGGCCGCCGGGCTGTACGCCCTGCGGTGCGGGCACGCCATCCGGATGCGGTACCGCGGCGCTGCGCACGGGCGGCAGCGCGTTCTGTCCTGCCGCGTGCAGCGCGGTGGGCGGAGCCGGGCGCTGACGCTCCATCGGCGTGTGCGGCTGCATCCACGCGGGCGACGGCGTGTTGGCAGCGTGCGCGTTACCCGGCGGGGCGTTGTTCGCTTCGGGCGGGTGCGGAACACCGTTGCCGGGCGCGAACGCCTGATGCGGCATCGGGTTGCCGGGCGCCCGCGGCGTGCCGCCGTTGTCGAAACGCGGTGCGTTGGGCGTTTCGCCGTTCGCCGGCCGTGCGACATTCGGCATGCCGGGCACCGGTGCGCCCGGCCGTCCGGCCTGCACGCCGGCCGGCTGGCCCTCGCGCGGCGCGCGGGGCGGCTGGACGACCGGGCCGTGAGGATTCACGAGCTGCACGTTGTGCATCGCCCAGGCGCCGCCGCCGGGCTTGCCCGGAACGCGGACCGGGCGAGCCGTATAGTCGGCAGGCACGTTCGTCTTGACGACGGGTGCGCCGGCACCCGGCACGCGCCCGCCTTGCTGCGCGAGGTGGGCGGCGGCCTGATCGCGATACGCAGGCGGCACGGCCGGATTACGCGTCGCGACGTACGGGTGTTGCGCGAGCGCCGCCGGCGGACGGTAGCTGGCATTGCGCAGCCCGCCGGTGAAGCTCTGGCGCACCGGCGCGATGCCGGGTGTGCCCGGGGTGACGTGCGCGTTGCGCCATTGCTGCGGATCGACGTGCTGCGAGAAGTGCGCGACCGGCTGGCCGTGCACGAATGCGGAGGCCGGCACGGCCGTGATCGCGTGCGGCGCGCGGAAGTTCACGTACGTCTTGTTGATGTTGGTGATATTGGTGATGTTCGTCACGTTCACGGTCTTGTTCACGTTGACGTTGTTCACCACGATGTTGCGGTTGACGCGGTCGTAGTAGTGCGGGCTCCAGCCGCCCCAGCCGGGATGCCACGGCTCGCCCGGCCCGAGCGCGAACCATGCGCAGCCGGCCGCGGCGACGCCGCCGACCGTGAGCGCGACGCTCCAGTCGGAACCGCCGCCGCCCCCGCCGCCCACGAACGCGACGAGCGCCGGCGCATAGACGGGCGGCTGGCTCACTGCCATCGGGCCCGGCACCCAGGCCCAGCTGTCGTCCACGTACGCCCAGCGGCCGTAGTGATACGGCGCGAAGCCCCACGGCGCGTCGTCGACCCAGGTCCAGCCCCACGGCGCCTGCCAGATCCAGTGGCCGTCGTGGTACGGCGCCCAGTCGGCCGGCGTGTCGTTCGGCACCCATACCGCGCCGTAATTCGGGGTTTCGCGCCACGTGCCGTTCGCGTCTAGATCCTGGTAGCCGGGAATGTCGCGGGACACGTAACGGGCCGACACCGAGCGCGCTTCGGCCGCGTCGCGGTTGGCGGCCCACTGGTCGAGCGCGTCGGGGCCCGGTGCGGACGATTGCTGCGCGACCTGCAAGTCGGTGCCGGTGAACACGACCTGCTGGCCGGGCGACAGCGGATACTGGCCGTTGCTGCCGTAGACGGTCGCGCTGCCGCTGCGCACCGTAACCGTCGTGCTCGCGCCGTTCGGCGCGACATCGACGCGATAGTCGCCGGGGCCGGTGATGCCGAGCGCGAGGTTCGGCGTGTCGATTTCGTACGATCCGCCGGCCGGCAGATCGCGCACGTGCGTCGACACGGTGCCGAGCCCCACCTTCAATTGCGTCGTCGTGTCGTCGAGGTTCAGCACCGACAGGCTCGTCGATTCGCCGAGCCGCACCGCCGTCGAGCCGATGTGCAGTTCCGAGCGCGCGCCGGCATCGTTCCACAGCTGGTCGCCGGTCGTCAGCGGGCGGTTCACCGCCGCATACGACCACCCATCGGTGCCGGCCGGTTCGGTCGTCACGGCGCCCGACAGGTAATTGAGCCGCGCGACGCGGCCGGGCGGATCGCCGCCCGGTTGCCTTGCCGCGGCCGCGCTCGGCGGCGCATCGGCCGATTGCGCGAAGGCGGGCGGCAGCGCCGCCAGTACGGCGAAGGCAAGCAGCGTGTAGCGGGCGGTGCGCTTGAGCGCGAACAGGGAGGCCATGGTGAGCGTCATCGTTGTGATCGCGGCGCGTCGATTCGTGCCGTCCAGTTCACGATATCCGCTTGGCCTGTTTCAAGGCACGGTGTTTTGTAAGTCGAATGGCACGCGATGTAACAAAACCTGTCCATCGCGCGCCGTTGTCGTGCAGCTGCAATGCCGGCGTCAAGCCGACGTAAGCCACGCGTCGAAAACCTGCTGCCCGGGCACCGTGACGCGCAGCACGCGCGGGCGGGCAGCGCGTTCGATCCAGCCGTGTGCGCAGAAGCTGTCGAGCAGCGCCGCGCCGAGGGCGCCGCCGAGATGCGAGCGCCGTTCGCTCCAGTCGAGACAGCCGCACGCGAAGCGGCGTCGGCGCGCGCGCTGCTGCGCGACGTCGATGCCCCATTGCGCGAGCGCCTGCGTGCCGAGCTCGGTGGTTTCGATCGCGTCGCCATTGGCGAGCAGCCAGCCACGCGCGGTGAGGCCGTCGAAGATGCGTACCGCGAGTTCGCCGGCCATGTGGTCGTAGCAGGTACGTGCATAGCGCAATTCGGCCGGGACCGCGCGCGACGGCGGTGGAACCGGGCGGTGCGGCGCGGCCGCGCGGGCGACGTTCGCCAGCGCTTCGAGCGAGGCCGCGATGTCGGCCGACGCAATGCGGTAGTAGCGATGCCGGCCGCGTACGTCCAAGGCCAGCAGGCCGCCTTCGGTCAGGCGCGCGAGGTGTGCGCTGGCCGCGGACGGTGACAGCCCCGCGATCATCGTCAGTTCGCCGGCCGGTCGCGCGCTGCCGTCCATCAGCACCCACAGCATCGCGGCGCGGCCCGGGTCGGCGATCAGTGCGCCGATGCGGCTCAGGCCCGGGAAATGGTGGTCGTCTTGGTCAGTCATCGTCGTGTCTCGTCGAGCGGGATGACGGGCAGTGTAGTCCGTGCGCGCATTCGATGTTTCGCTGCCGGATGAAATGTCGGATGCAGCGGTTTCGACGCTGCGGCCGGACGGACCGCGGCCCGTCGCGGGCCGCGCGTAGAATGGCCGGACGCGGCGGCAACGGGCCGCCGCATGTGATGCGATGCAACGATGAAGACGATTTTCTGTATGTTGGCGGCCGCATTCCTCTGCGCGGCCTGTGCGCAGGGTGGCGCGGGTGCGACCGGCGAGCGCGGCGGCAGTATCGAGATGTACGGGACGATCGACCAGGGCATCACGGTGCGCCGCTGACCGGCACCGAGCCCCGCGCGAGCCGGCATGGCCGCCGGAGCCCCGCCACGCGGGGCTTGCCGCGACGCGTTGCCGCAGTGCAACGTATAATGGCCCGATCACAGCGCCCCTGCCGCCTGGAGCCACAACAATGCCCCAACCGTCCCCCGTGCCGGCCGCTCTCGACCGCACCGAAACCGTATTCCGCTTCCTTGCCGAGCCTTCGTCCGTGAACTTCGGCGGCAAGGTGCATGGCGGCGCGCTGATGAAGTGGATCGACGAGGTCGCGTATGCGTGCGCGGCCGTCTGGTCGAGCCGCTATTGCGTGACGGTCAGCGTCGGCAACATCCGTTTCCAGCGCCCGATCCTGGTCGGCAATCTGGTCGAGTTGAAGGCGCGCGTCGTCGCGACGGGCCGGACCAGCATGCACATCCATGTGTCGGTGCACGCGGGCGATCCGAAGGGCGGCGTGCTGCGCCAGACGACCGACTGCCTCGTCGTGTTCGTCGCGGTCGACGAGAACGGCAACCCGGTGCCGGTGCCGCCGTTCGTGCCCGAGACCGACGAGCAGAAGGTGCTCGCGAAATATGCGGCCGACGTGCGGGCCGCGCTCGACAAGATCGTCGAGATGAAGCCGGAAGAGGTCGCGAAGGGCGCGGTCTGAGCGCGACGGGCGCCGCGCTCGACGCGCCGCGCCCGCTATCCTGCCTTTATCGCGTCCCGATCATCTGCTCGGGGCGCACCCATGCATCGAATTCCGCCTCGGTCAGGTAGCCGAGCGCGAGCGCGGCCGCCTTCAGCGTCGTGCCTTCCTTGTGCGCCTTCTTCGCGATCTGCGCGGATTTGTCGTAGCCGATGTGCGGATTGAGCGCCGTCACGAGCATCAGCGATTCGTTCAGCAACAGGTCGATGCGCGAGCGGTTCGGCTCGATGCCCACCGCGCAGTGATCGTTGAAGCTCTGCGCGCCGTCGGCGAGCAGCCGCACCGACTGCAGCACGTTGTGCGCGATCATCGGCCGGAACACGTTCAGCTCGAAGTTGCCGCTCGCGCCGCCGACGTTGACCGCGACGTCGTTGCCGAACACCTGGCAGCACAGCATCGTTACGGCTTCCGACTGCGTCGGATTCACCTTGCCCGGCATGATCGAGCTGCCCGGCTCGTTTTCCGGAATCGACAGCTCGCCGAGTCCGCAGCGCGGCCCGCTCGCGAGCCAGCGCACGTCGTTCGCGATCTTCATCAGGCTGGCCGCGACCGTCTTCAGTGCGCCGTGCGCGAACACCAGCGCGTCGGCGGCCGCCATCACCTCGAACTTGTTCGGCGCCGTCACGAACGGCAGCTTCGCGAGCCGGCCGATCTCGTCGGCCACGCGCACCGCGAACTCCGGATGCGCGTTCAGCCCCGTGCCGACCGCGGTGCCGCCGAGCGCGAGCTCGTACAGGTGCGGCAGCGCCGATTCGACGTGACGGATGCCCTGGTCGAGCTGCGCGACGTAGCCGGAGAACTCCTGGCCGAGCGTGAGCGGCGTGGCGTCCTGCAGGTGCGTGCGGCCGATCTTGACGATGTCGGCGAACGCCTTCGACTTCGCGTCGAGCGTCGCGCGCAGCGTGCGCAGCGCCGGCAGCAGGTGGTTGACGATCGCATACGCGGCCGCGATGTGCATCGCGGTCGGGAACACGTCGTTCGACGACTGGCCGCGGTTCACGTCGTCGTTCGGATGAACCTTGCGCGCTTCGCCGCGCTCGCCGCCCATCAGCTCGCTCGCGCGATTCGCGATCACCTCGTTGAGGTTCATGTTGGTCTGCGTGCCGGAGCCGGTCTGCCACACCGCCAGCGGGAATTCGCGCGGATGCTTGCCGGCGATGATCTCGTCGGCGGCTTCGATGATCGCGTGTGCCTTGTCGTCGGCGAGCACGCCGAGCGACTGGTTGACGGCCGCCGCGGCGCGCTTGACGATCGCGAGCGCGTGGATCAGCTCGGGCGACTGCTTCTCCGTCGAGATCCGGAAATTCTGCAGCGAGCGCTCGGTCTGCGCGCCCCAGAGCCGGTCGGCCGGCACGGCGATCTCGCCGAACGTGTCGCGTTCCATCCGAACTGCTTCATTCATGATGCACTCCTCCGGGAAAGGGGAAAGGCCGCGCGTCGTCGCGCGGCGTCAGGCGTAATCAGACGTATCGTGAGGCAGGCGCGCCGCTTGCGCGGCGTCTCGATGGGTTCAACCGACAAGCATAGCGCCGGTCGCGATTTTGCGTCGTGTCGCGCCTGGGGGCGGCGCAAGCTCGTGACGAGCGTGACCAGCCCCTAGCGCGCCGTCGCGATGAGCGAGGCGGTCTTGCGGTGAAAGCGCCATGCCATCAGCACGGCGACGCTCGCGAGGCCCGCCGCGAGCCCCCACCACAGGCCGCGTGCGCCCATGCCCGCATGGAACGCGAACCAGTAACCGGTCGGGAAGCCGATGCCCCAGTAGCCGAGGGTCGCGGCGAGCATCGGGATGCGCGTGTCCTTCAGGCCGCGCAGCGCCCCGGACCCGACGGTCTGCATGCCGTCGACGATCTGGAACACCGCGGCGATGCCGAGCAGCGACGCGGCGAGCGACACCGTGGCCGCGTTGGCCGGATCGTCGAGATGCAGGTACAGGCCGACGATCGTGTGCGGCGCGACGATCATCACGAGGCCCGACAGCGACATGAAGCCGACGCCCAGCGCCAGCGCGACGAAGCCCGCATGTCGCGCGGCGACGGGCGAGCCCGCGCCGATCCAGTAGCCGACGCGCACGTTGGCTGCCTGGCCGATCGCGAGCGGCACCATGAACGACACCGACGCGACGTTCAGCGCGATCTGGTGCGCGGCGAGCGACGTCGCGCCCAGCACGCCGACCGTGAGGCCGGTGGCGAGGAACAGCGTCGATTCGACCCCGTACGTGATCGCGACCGGCCAGCCGATGCCGATCAGCTCGCCCATCACGGGCAGCTTCGGGCGCGCGGCGGTCACGAAATGGCGGAAGCGCTGCCGGCCGTGCAGCAGCCAGATGAGGGCGAGCGCGGTGAGCCAGATCGTGATCGTCGTTGCGACGGCCGAGCCGAGAAAGCCGAGGCGCGGCAGCCCGAATGCGCCGTGGATCAGCCCGTAGTTCAGCACGCCGTTGACGCCGACGCCGCCGATCGACACCCACAGGAGCCGGCGCGCGGCGCCGATCGCGGGCAGGAACGCGCGCATCAGCCCGACGCCGATCAGGCTGCCGAGCGCCGCGTAGCGCAGGATGCCCGTGTATTCGCCGACGTGATGCGCGAGCAGCGGCGGCTCGTGGAACATCAGCAGGATCGGTTCGGCCAGCGACAGCGCGACGATCGCCGGAATCGCGAGCAGCACGGACAGCACGAAGCCCGTCCAGTAGATGTGCGGCACGCGATCCTCGGCCTGCGCGCCGCGCGCGTGCGCGACGCTCACGCTGACCGACGACAGCACGCCTTGCAGGATCGTCACGATCACGAAGAAGAAATTCGCGCCGAGCCCGCCTGCCGCGAGCGAATCGGGGCCGAGCGAACCGAGCAGCACCGTATCTGTGACGCTCATCGCCATCTGGGAGAGTTGCGCGATCGCGAGCGGCGCGGCGAGGCGCGCGGTATCGGCGGCATGACTGGACAGGGACGGCGGCGCGGCGGCCGTCCGCGTAAGACCGGAATGCGACATGGAATGGGCGCTCGCGCGGGTGCGGGCCCGCGCTATATGTATTTATTTTGAGAGACGGCTAGCTTACGGCTTTATTCGTACCGTGTCGAACGCGTGCTCCGATGGCCATGTCGCGGGCAGGGGGAACCCCGGCGGGCGCTACGCCTCGCGTACCGCGATGCGCGTGTCGCCGAGCAGCACGACCTGGCCCGCGCGGATCTTGCAGGTCTTGCGCAGCTCGATCGCGCCGTCCACTTTAACGGCGCCGGACGCGACGATCAGCTTCGCGGTGCCGCCGCTGTCCGCGAGGCCGGTGATCTTGAGAAGGTTGTGCAGCTCGACGTATTCGCCGGTCAGCGTGAAATCCAGATTGGGCATGACGTGGAAGATGCGCGATGCGCGGGAGGAAACGCTCCGCATCATACGGCACCAGGGGCCGGCACGCGAGCGCGGGCGGCTGGCGCACGTTGTAAAGGACTGTGAGCGATTCGTCAGCAAATGAAACGGTGGGTAACAGTCTGAGAGATTGGCGAACCGGCCGCGCGGGCCGCGGGTCTTCTGTCGTACCTGCTGCGTGTTGCGGCGGGGAACGCGACGGACCGCATCGCTGCGGACCGGACGCACAACTTCTTGAGGAGAATTGCCATGTCCAAGATTCGTACGATGCTGATCGGTGCCGCGCTGACGGCGTTCGCCACTTCGGCCGCATTCGCCCAGACGGGCACGGCGGCGCAAGGCGCGGCCGGTGCCGGCGTGCAGGCGCAGACGCCGGCCGCTGGTGCCGGTGCAGGCGTGCAGGGTGGTGCCGGCGCGAACGCGTCGGGCAATGCGGCGGGCGGTGCGACCGATGCGGTCGGCGCGGCAGCCGATGGCGCGAAGAATACGACGTCGTCGGCCGTCCATTCGGCCAAGAAGCATACGAAGCATGCGGCGAAGTCGGCCAAGAGCCATGCCGGTTCGGCCAAGGCGAAGGCCGACGAGGCGACCGAAGGCGGCGCATCGGTCGGCGCGCAGGGCGGTGCATCGGCCCAGGGCACCACGCAGTAAGCGGTGCCCGGCGCTTGTCGCGACGCTCGTCTTCGGCGGGCGTGTCGCGACGGGCGATCGTCCGGCGGCCCGGCTCGCTTCGCGCGAACCGGGCCATTTTCATGAGGTGATGCGTTCAGCGGGCCGCGTGCTTACGGCCGGCGCGGCCCTTGTCCTTGTCCCTGCGGCGGCCGCACGGCAGCGGGTGTGAATACGCTGCGCAGCCATGCGGCGAGCCGCGCGAAGACGTCGTACGGTTCCTCGACGAAGATCTCCGGCTTCAGCAGCCGCAGGTATTCCATGATCTGCTGCGCTTCCTGCTTCTGGAACGAGCCGTGCGCGAGCCCGAGCCGCAGCAGCCCGCGCAGTTCGCCGAGCTTGTCGCGGGCAATGCTGCCGACGCTCATCTCGCACGCGAGCTTGGCCTCGTAGATCCGCTGTCGCAGCGATTCCGCGAGCCGCCACGCAGGCGTCTGCATCAGCTCCTCGAGCGTCTGGATGTCCTGCGCGGCGCCCTTGATCTGTGACGCGAGCGGGTCGATCAGCGACGCATCGCCCTGCGCTTCGGCGACGATCGCCTTCGCCCAGTCGCGGCATGCCTTCGCGAGTTCGTCGGGCGTCCATTCGGAGCGCGACGCGAAGCCGAAGCCGAATTCACCGGCCTGCCGCATCAGGATCGCGACGACGTCCGGGAATTCCTTGTCGAGCGTGCGCTTGGCCCACGCGTACTGGCCGCCCTGCAGCATCCGCTGCACCGCGTGCTCGGTGAGCGGCACCATGTTGTCGAGCAGCTTGGCGCGCAGGAAATCCTCGAACGACGGCGTCGCGAATTGCGGGTCGAGTTTCAGCGACACGCGGACGAACGCGTCGTAGTCCTTGCGCAGGGACTCGAGCGTGTCGTCCTTGAGGGAAAGGGTGATCTGGCCCATGAATCGTCTCGATGGGGGCCCGCGCAAGCCGGCGCCGGCACGGCGCACCGGGGCGGGCGCAGCGTCGACTGACCGGTGCGCGCCGGGGCCGGTGGCGGGTCTTCCTCTCCTATATCGGCGCACCGGGCGGAAACTTGAGCGCGCGCGATGGAGCGTGCGCTCAGGTAGCCGGCCAGTGCGGGAGGACGACCCCTTGCCACAGGAAGAACACCATGAGCCCGGCCGCGATCGTCACGAGCGGGCGGCGGGTCACGGCCGACACGAGCACGGCCGCGAGTGCGCCGACGAGCTGCGGATTGCGCCAGGTCAGCTCGGCCGTGCCGCCGTGCGGCGAGACGGTCATCGGCACGATGATCGCGGTCAGCACGGTGACCGGCACGAAGGCGAGCGCGGTTCGCACGAGCGGCGGGAACGTCAGCCGCTCGCCGAACAGGAACAGCGTCGAGCGGATCGCATACGTGATGACGGCCATCCCGAGGATCAACAGCGCGTAGCTCACGATGCGGCCTCCGAACGAGCGTTGGCGCGCGTGCGATCGTGCCGCAGCGTGAGCACGACGCCGATCGCGACGCCGGCGGCGACCGCGCCGAGCAGCCCGAGCTTGTACGGCCAGCCCTGCCAGAAGTACGCGAGCGTGCCGGCCGTGGCGGCCGCCGCGAAGTAGCGCAGCGTGCCGAGCTGCGGGACGACGATCGCGATGAAGGTCGCCGCCATCGCGAAATCGAGGCCGAGCGACTGCAGGCCCGGGAACGCCGCGCCGAAGCCGATGCCCGCGAGCGTCCAGACCTGCCAGTTCAGGTACATCGCGAGTCCGGAGCCGAAAAAGTAGTGAGGGCCGATCGTACCGGGCGGGTAGTGCCGGTAGTGGCCGTAAGCGACCGCGAATACCTCGTCGGTCATCAACGCGCCGAGCGTCGCGCGCCAGTGCAGCGGCAGGTGGGCGACATAGGGCGCGAGCGTCGCGCTGTACAGCAGGTGACGCAGGTTCACGATCAGCGTCGTTGCGAGCACGACGGCGAAACTCGCGCTGCCGGCGATCAGGCCGAGCGCGATGAACTGCGCGGAGCCCGCGAACACGGCGAGCGACATCAGTGCGCCGTGCCAGGCGGCGAGCGGGCCGCCGCCGACGAGCGTGCCGAAAATCACGCCGAACGGCGCGGCGCCGATCATCATCGGGATCGTGTCGCGCGCGCCGTCGAGCCATTCGTTGAGCGGGCGGCGCGGGGGCGATGCGGGTGTCTTGTCCAAGAAGCGCTCCTCCATGAGCGGGAGGATAGCGGGGCGGTGGCGAGCCGGCTTGTATGTTCTTGCGCTCGGCGGGTCGAGGCCGTGGCTCGAGTGCAGGCCGGAGCGAGTCGCAGCGTGGTTGCCGGCGACAGGAAGCCTCGCGTCAGCTTGCCTGCCAGCGCCCGGGCGGCACGCCGAACATCCGTTTGAAATGCCGCGTGAAGTGGCTCTGGTCGACGAAGCCGCTGGCCGCGGCGACATCGGCGACGGGCACGCCCGCGCGCAGTGGCGCCAGCGCACGCTGCAGCCTCAGCTGGTTGCGCCACGCATGCGGCGGCATGCCGGTCGTGCGTGTGAACAGGCGCGCCGCGTGAAATGGCGACAGGCCGACCGTCTGCGCGACGTCGTCGAGCGTCACCGTGCACGTCAGGTCGGCGGCGAGCCGCTCGCGCATCGCGTCGACGCGCGGTTCGTCGGCCGCGAGCGGCGCCGGTTGCGGCCGCACGTCGGCGTGGCGCACGATCAGCGTCGACAGCGCGTCGAGCATCGCGGTTTCGGCGGCGAGCGGGTCGTAGATGCGCGGCGCGCCGGCCGCCGGATCGCCGGCCGGCTGCCCCGGCGCATGCGACGACAGCGCGCGCTCGCTGCCGGCTTCCAGCATCCGGTGCGCGAGCGTGAGCCGGGCGGCGAGATCGGCATCGCGGATCACGTCGGGGGCAAACCACGGCGCATCCTGCGGGCGGCCCGCGATGGTACTCGCGAGTTCGTGGATGAATTCGACCGGCATGTAGCTGACGCGATAGCACCAGCCTTCGTCGGCGGCACGCGAGCCCGTATGCACTTCGCCGGGATTGATGACGGGCACGGTGCCCGTTTCGGCGACATGGCCGGCGCCGCGATAGGTGAAGCGTTCCGCGCCGTCGAGAATCACGGGGATCGTGTACGCGTCGTGCCAGTGGGGCGCGAACGCGTGATCGCGATAGGTGGCCGTGAGCAGATCCGCGTCCGGCACGAGCGGCGTACGCCAGTAGCGTGCGGAATCGGGGAGGCGGGTGGCGGACATGATCGGGCGCGGGAGCGGTCGAACCGACAGTGTATCGCTCGCGCGCCCCGCCGGTGCGGCCTTACTTGACCGGAATCGTCGTGCCGGCCGGCATCGGCACCGCGGTGACGGCGTTCTTCGGGCTGCCGCTGACGATACGGTCGCTGTAGGTCAGGTAGACGATCGTGTTGCGTTTCTTGTCGACCACGCGCACGACGTGCAGCGTCTTGAAGATGAACGACATGCGTTCGCTGAATACGTCGGCCTGCTGCTTGACCGGTTCCTTGAAGCTGATCGGGCCGACCTGCCGGCACGCAATCGACGCTTCGCTGGGGTCCTCGGCCACGCCGAGCGTGCCCTTGATCCCGCCGGTGCGGGCGCGCGACACGTAGCAGGTCACGCCGGTCACGACCGGATCGTCATAGGCCTCGACGACCACGCGGTCGGAGCCGGTGACGCGGAAATGGGTGTTGACGCTGCCGACTTCCTCCGCATGCGTGAACGGTGCCGCGGCGAAGGCGGAGAGCAGGAGGGCGAGGGGCGCGGAGCGCAGGAGGCGATGCTTCATCGACGGAACCGGATGCGAATGCGGGACAGAGACTCTAGCATGCGCATGACCGGGCCACGAAAAGCAGAAAGGCGGAACGGTGGCCGGAAAAACAAAAGGCCCGTCGCATGACGGGCCTTTCGCTATTTGGCTCCCCGACCTGGGCTCGAACCAGGGACCTACGGATTAACAGTCCGGCGCTCTACCGACTGAGCTATCGGGGAATAAATCGGTACATCTGCGTGCTGTGTTTTCCAACAAAAAACCCGTCCACTTTCAACGGGCTTTTGCGTTTTTGGCTCCCCGACCTGGGCTCGAACCAGGGACCTACGGATTAACAGTCCGGCGCTCTACCGACTGAGCTATCGGGGAACAAACAAGCAACAGCAGAGAAACGAGATTGTATGGAGTGTTCGCTAACCTGTCAACACTTTGGGGCCGCGGCGCATAAAAATTTTTGCGGCCGCCGCGCGATCAGCGCTCGAGCAGGTGCAGCTTGTCCTGCACGTCCTTCCACTCGTCCGCGTCGGCCGGCGCCGGCTTGGTCTTCGTGATCGACGGCCAGTTCTTCGCCAGCTCGGCATTCAGCTCGGTGAACTGCTGCTGGTCGCCCGGAACGTCTTCTTCGGCATAGATCGCATTGGTCGGGCATTCGGCGACGCACACGGCGCAGTCGATGCACTCGTCCGGATCGATGGCGAGAAAGTTGGGACCTTCACGGAAGCAATCCACCGGGCACACATCCACGCAATCCGTGTATTTGCACTTGATGCAGCCTTCGGTCACAACGTGAGTCATCAAAACGCTCCTGCTTGGCGGTATATATGGGGTGGCGTTTGCGCCAAAAGCGGCATTGTAACTGAAGCGCAAAACCCGCATGACGAGGTCGGCTATCCGGCTTATATCGTTTCGTGATTAGTTTATGGGATGTGCAGGACGGGTACGCGCACGTCGGGCGCCGGCACGATGCGGCAAGGCGGCGGGGCGGTTTCACGATGGTCCGGCCCGCATTCGGGTAACATGACCGACAGACCGGGCGGCGCGCGGTGCGCCGGGGCCCGGTCACGATATTGGCGCTGCCGTCATCATGATCATCACTTCGCTGCTCGACACGGATCTCTACAAGTTCACGATGATGCAGGTCGTCCTGCATCACTTCCCGGCTGCAAACGTCGAATACCGCTTCCGGTGCCGCACGCCCGGCGTCGATCTCGTGCCGTACATCGACGAGATTCGCGACGAGGTGCGCGGCCTGTGCTCGCTGCGCTTTGCCGACGTCGAGCTCGACTACCTGCGGCGGATGCGCTTCATCAAGAGCGACTTCGTCGACTTCCTCGCGCTGTTCCACCTGAACGAGAAGTACATCTCGATCACGCCGTCGCCGAAGGGCAACGGCGAAATCGACATCGTGATCGAGGGGCCGTGGCTGCATACGATCCTGTTCGAGATCCCGGTGCTCGCGATTGTCAACGAAGTCTATTTCCGCAACACGCAGCGCGAGCCCGACTATCGCGAAGGCCGCGAACGGCTGCGCGAGAAGATCAAGCTGCTCGGCGCGAAGCCCGAATTCGCCGACTGCAAGATCGCCGACTACGGCACGCGCCGGCGCTTCTCGAAGGTCTGGCACGAGGAAGTCGCGCTCACGCTGCGTGACGGGCTCGGCCCGCAGTTCGCGGGCACGAGCAACGTGCTGTACGCGATGAAGCACGACATCACGCCGCTCGGCACGATGGCGCACGAATACCTGCAGGCGTGCCAGGCGCTCGGCCCGCGGTTGCGCGACTCGCAGATCTACGGCTTCGAGATGTGGGCGAAGGAATATCGCGGCGACCTCGGGATCGCGCTGTCGGACGTCTACGGGATGGACGCGTTCCTGAACGACTTCGACATGTATTTCTGCAAGCTGTTCGACGGCGCGCGCCACGATTCGGGTGATCCGTTCGAGTGGGGCGAGCGGATGCTGCGCCATTACGAGGCGAACCGGTGCGACCCGCGCACCAAGGTGCTCGTGTTCTCGGATGCGCTCGACATCCCGAAGGTCATGCAGCTGTACGAACGGTTCCGCGGCCGCTGCAAGCTCGCGTTCGGCGTCGGTACCAACCTCACCAACGATCTCGGCTACGTGCCGCTGCAGATCGTGATCAAGATGGTTCGCTGCAACGGCCAGCCGGTCGCGAAGCTGTCCGATTCGCCGGGCAAGAGCATGTGCGACGACAAGGCGTATCTCGCGTACCTGCGGCAAGTGTTCGGCATCGCGCAGCCGGTCGAGGAAGACGCGTCGAAGTAGTAGTCGGCCGTTCGGCCGAAGGTGTGTCGCGGCAGGGGTGGCCGGTATAATCCGACGTATTGCACGCCAACGTCACGAGGACCGTTCATGGACACTTCCGCTGCCCGTCGCCAGATCCTCGCGCGCATCCGCGCGGCGCAGGGGCGCACGGCCGAACCCGATGCAGCGGAGCGCGACGGCGTCGCCGACTATCTCGCCCGTCATCCGGAGGGCCCGCGCCCGCCGGCGCCGGCCGACCTCGTCGCCGCTTTCGTCGACGAGGCGGGGCGCCTGTCGACCACGGTCGACGAAGTCGCGACGCTGGCCGATGTGCCCGCCGCCGCCGCCCGCTATCTTGCCGCTCATGGTCTGCAGGCGCAGGCCGTCGCATGGCGCACGCTGGCCGATCTCGACTGGGCCGGCGCCGGCCTGTCGGTCGAGTGCCGCAAGCCGCGCGACGGCGATCTCGTCGGCCTGACCGGCTGCTTTTGCGCGACCGCCGAAACGGGGTCGCTGGTGTTGCTGTCAGGCCCCGACACTTACGCATCGGCCGGCCTGCTGCCGGAAACCCACATCGCGATCGTGCCGGCGTCACGCATCGTCGCCGGTCATGAAGACGCGTTCGCACTGATTCGCGCGGAGCGCGGCGAGTTGCCGCGCGCGGTCAATTTCGTGTCGGGCCCGTCGCGCACGGGCGATATCGAGCAAACGATCATTCTGGGCGCGCACGGCCCGTACCGCGTGCACGCGATCGTCGTACGGGGCGCCTGACGCGCCCGCTGCATTCACCCCTACTCGAACAAGGAAGTTCCGCATGAAACGACATGCCGCTTGGGCGGGCATGGCGTCGGGAATCGCGCTTGGCGCCGCTCCCGCGCTCGCATCGGCCGCCACGCTCGACGGTGCCACGCTGTCCGCGCTCTGGGGCATCCCTTTCGCGGGAATCCTGCTGTCCATCGCGCTGTTCCCGCTCGTCGCCCCCGTGTTCTGGCATCACCACTTCGGCAAGATCGCCGCCGGCTGGGCGATCGTATTCCTGGCGCCGTTCGCGGTCGCGTTCGGCGTCGGCACCGCGTTCGGCACGCTCGTGCATGCGCTGCTCGAGGAATACATTCCGTTCATCGTGCTGCTCACCGCGCTCTACACGGTCGCGGGCGGCATCTGCGTGAACGGCAACCTGCATGGTTCGCCGAAGCTGAATACCGCGATCCTCGCGCTCGGCACGCTGCTAGCGAGCGTGATGGGCACGACCGGCGCCGCGATGCTGCTGATCCGGCCGCTGCTGCGCGCCAACGACAACCGCAAGCATGTCGTGCACGTCGTGATCTTCTTCATCTTCCTCGTCGCGAACGCGGGCGGCTCGCTGTCGCCGCTCGGCGATCCGCCGCTGTTCCTCGGCTTCCTGAACGGCGTGAGCTTCTTCTGGACGACCACGCATCTCGCGCTGCCGATGCTGTTCATCTGCGTGGTGCTGCTGACGCTGTTCTTCGCGCTCGATACGTACTTCTACCGGAAGGGCGGCGAGGAGCGGCCGGCCGCGCTCGATCCGACGCCCGACGGCGCGGCGCTGTCGATCGACGGCAAGATCAACTTCGTGCTGCTGGCGGCCGTGATCGCGCTCGTGCTGATGAGCGGCGTGTGGAAGCCGGGCATCTCGTTCGACGTGTGGGGGACGCACGTCGCGCTGCAGAATCTCGTGCGCGACGTCGCGCTCGTGGTGGTGACGCTCGCGTCGCTCGCGCTGACGCCGCGTTCCGCGCGCGAGGGCAACGCGTTCAACTGGGCGCCGATCGAGGAAGTCGCGAAGCTGTTCGCGGGCATCTTCGTGACGATCGCGCCGGTGATCGTGATCCTGCGCGCGGGTGCGGACGGCGCGTTCGCGCAGATCGTCCATCTCGTCACCGGGCCCGACGGCAAGCCGATCGACGCGATGTACTTCTGGGCGACGGGCATCCTGTCGTCGTTCCTCGACAACGCGCCCACCTATCTCGTGTTCTTCAACCTCGCGGGCGGCGATGCGCGGACGCTGATGACGACCGGCGCGTCGACACTCGCCGCGATTTCCGCCGGTGCGGTGTTCATGGGCGCGAACAGCTATATCGGCAACGCGCCGAATTTCATGGTGAAGGCGATCGCCGAATCGCGCGGCGTGAAGATGCCGAGTTTCTTCGCGTACCTCGGCTGGGCGCTCGTCGTGCTGATACCGGTGTTCCTGCTGACGTCGTGGCTTTTCTTCACGGCGTAAGCTGACGTTTTTCAACTTTAAGCGGGCGGCTCCGGCGGCGCATGGCGCGCCGCGATCCGTCCGCGGCATGCGGAGATGGCGATGCAGAAGATCCTGGTCGCGCGTCCGATCTTTCCGGACGTGATCGAACGGCTCAAGCAGTATTTCGACGTCGACTGGAACGACGGCGACGCGCTCGCGCCCGACGCGCTCGCCGCGCGTCTGGCCGACAAGGACGGCGCGCTGACGGCCGGCGACCCGGTCGGCGCGGCCACGCTCGCGGCCGCGCCGCGCCTGCGGGTCGTCGCGAACATGGCGGTCGGCTACAACAACTTCGACATGGCCGCGTTCAACGCGGCGAACGTGCTCGGCACCAACACGCCCGACGTGCTGAACGAGTCGACCGCCGATTTCGGCTGGGCGCTGATGATGGCCGCCGCGCGCCGGATCGCCGAATCCGAACACTGGCTGCGCGCCGGTCACTGGCAGAAGTGGGCGTACGACGGCTTCCTCGGCACCGACATCCACGGCTCGACGCTCGGCGTGATCGGGATGGGTCGCATCGGCCAGGCGCTCGCGCGCCGCGCGCGCGGCTTCGGGATGCAGGTGATCTATCACAACCGGTCGCGGGTCGCGCCCGAGATCGAGGCCGAGCTGAATGCCGAATACGTGTCGAAGGATGCGCTGCTCGCGCGCGCCGATCATGTCGTGCTCGTGCTGCCGTACACGAAGGAGAACCATCACACGATCGGCGCGGCCGAGCTCGCGAAGATGAAACCCACGGCGACGCTGACCAATATCGCGCGCGGCGGGATCGTCGACGATGCGGCGCTGGCCGTCGCGCTGCGCGACGGGACGATCGCCGCAGCCGGCCTCGACGTGTACGAGGGCGAGCCGAGCGTGCATCCGGCGCTGCTCGAGGTGCCGAACGTCGTGCTGACGCCGCATATCGCGAGCGCGACCGAAAAAACCCGTCGCGCGATGGCGAATCTCGCTGCCGACAACCTGATCGCCGCGCTCGGCGAGGGGCCGCGTGCGGGGCAGCCGCCGAATCCGATCAACCCTGACGTGATCGGGAAGCCGCGCGCATGACGATGACGTTGTTGCTGGCGGCGGTCGTCGTGCTGGCCGTCGCGCTCGCGGTGGCGATCGTCGCGCTCGTGCGCGGCGGCCGCCACGACGATGCGGCCGTGCTCGGCGATCAGATCGAGGATGCCGCACATGCGCAGGCGCGCGCGGTCGAGCGGCTCGAGCGCGAACTGCGTGGCGAGATCGTCGAAAACGCACGCGGCTCGCGTACCGAGCTGGCCGGCAGCTTCGCCCAGTTGCAGCAGACGCTCGCCGCGCAACTGACGAGCGTGGCGACCGTGCAGAACAACCAGATCGAGGGGTTCGCGCAGCAGCTCGGCAAGCTCGTCGCCGGCAACGCGCAGCAGTTCGACGCGATGCGCGAGAGCCTGCAGCGCCAGGCCCAGCAGGCGCGCGAGGAGCAGACGGGCGCGCTGCGGTTGTTCGGCGACACGTTGCACCGGCAGCTCACGCAACTGACCGAGGCGAACGATCGCCGGATCGGAGAAGTACGCGCGACGCTCGAACAGCGGCTGAAGGAAATCGAGACGAACAACGCGGCGAAGCTCGAGGAGATGCGCCGCACCGTCGACGAGAAGCTGCACGCGACGCTCGAGCAGCGGCTCGGCGAATCGTTCAAGCTCGTGTCGGACCGGCTCGAGCAGGTGCATCGCGGGCTCGGCGAGATGCAGACCCTCGCGGCCGGCGTCGGCGACCTGAAGAAGGTGCTGACCAACGTGAAGACGCGCGGCACCTGGGGCGAGGTGCAGCTCGAAGCGCTGCTCGAACAGATGCTGACGGCCGACCAGTACGCGAAGAATGTCGCGACGGTGCCGAAGAGCACCGAGCGCGTCGAATTCGCGATCCGGCTGCCGGGCCGCGATGCCGGCATGCGCGATGCGCCGCCGGTGTGGCTGCCGATCGACGCGAAATTCCCGCGCGAAGACTACGAGCGGTTGATCGACGCGCAGGAGCGCGCCGATGCGGTGGCCGTCGAGGAGGCGGCGCGTGCGCTGGAGGCGAGGGTGCGGATGGAAGCGCGCACGATCGCCGAGAAGTACGTCGCGCCGCCGTACACGACCGATTTCGCGCTGCTGTTCCTGCCGACCGAAGGGCTCTATGCGGAGATCCTGCGCCGCCCGGGGCTGACCGACCTGCTGCAGCGCGACTATCGCGTGACGGTCGCCGGGCCGACCACGCTTACTGCGCTGCTGAACAGCCTTCAGATGGGGTTCCGCACGCTCGCGATCGAGCAGCGCTCGAGCGAGGTGTGGCAGGTGCTCGGCGCGGTCAAGACGGAGTTCGGCAAGTTCGGCGACGTGCTTGCGCGTACGAAGGCGCAGCTCGAGACGGTCACGCGTTCGATCGAGTCCGCCGAGCAGCGCACGCGCGTGATGAGCCGCAAGCTCAAGCAGGTCGAGGCACTGCCGGGCGACACGGCGGCCGGGCTGCTTGGCGCGGAAGGGGCCGAAGGCGCCGATGCGGACGACGCGTGATGTGCGTTGCCGGCAGCTGCCGGACGGAAAAAACGGGCGCCGCGGCGCCCGTTTCCTTTTTTGCGGCGATCGCCGGCGCGGCCGGCTCGCGCTCAATGCGCGGCGAGCGTGTCCAGCGCGTCGCCCGTCACGCGCACGATGCGCCACTCCGGCAGCACGGTCGCGCCCATCTTCTCGTAGAAATCGATCGCCGGCTGGTTCCAGTCGAGGACCGACCATTCGAAGCGCGCGCAACGGCGCTCGACGGCGAGTGCGGCGAGATGACGCAGCATCGCGGTGCCGAGGCCCGTGCCGCGCTGCGAGGGCTGAACGTACAGATCCTCGAGATAGAGCCCGCGGCGGCCGAGGAACGTCGAATAGTTGTGGAAGAACAGCGCGTACGCGACGATCGCGCCGGCGCGCTCGGCCACCAGCGCTTCGGCAGCCGGGTGCTCGCCGAACAGCGCATCGGCGAGATCGGCTTCGGTCGCGATGAACAGATGCGTGAGCTTCTCGAACTCGGCCAGCTCGCGCATCAGCGCGAGGATCGCGCCGACGTCGCGGGATTCGGCCGCGCGGATCAGCGTCGTGCCGCTCACGCTTCCTCCGGCGGATCGGACAGCACGATCTCGATGCCGCCGAAGCGCGATGCGACCCAGTTGTACGCATGGCACGCGATCCACAGCAGCACGAAACCGAGGATCGCGTTCAGCAGCAGCGCGCTCAGGATCGTGCTCAACTCGACCATCCCGTAGCGGATATACGCGACCAGAATGCCGAGCAGCACGATCGGCACGCTGAACGTCAGGTAGACGAGGATCAGCGCCTTGGCGGTCTGCCCCGCGGCGATCGACGAGATTTGTTTTTTCATGTGCGGATTGCCCCCGTAGAGATATACCGATTGGAATTCAGATCAGGCCGTCGAGCGGCAGGACGTCGACCGGGGCGCCCGCGTCGACTGCCGCGGTATCGTGGCCCAGGACGATGAAACAGTTGGCGGCGGCCAGACCGCTCAACGACGCGGAGCTTTGCGATCCGGCCGGCGCGACGTGCCATTGGCCGTCGGCGGCGCGCGTCGCGACGCCGCGCAGGTATTCGGTGCGGCCGGGACGCTTCTTCAACGGCTGCGTACTGAGCGCCGTGTACATGGCCGGCGGCGGCGTTTGCGTGCCGGCCAGCTTGAGCAGCGCAGGGCGCACGATCGCAAGGAACGTCACGGCGGACGCGACAGGATTGCCGGGCAGGCCGAAGAACAGCGCGTGGCCGGCGCCGTCGGCCGCGCGTGCGAGCGTGCCGCACGCGAGCGGCCGGCCGGGCCGCAGCGCGAGACTCGCGAACGTCACGTGGCCGAGCCGCGCCATCACGTCGCGCGTGAAGTCGGCCTCGCCGACCGACACGCCGCCCGACGTGATGACCGCATCGGCCTGCGCGGAGATGGCGGCGCGCAATGCGGCTTCGAGCGCGGCCGGGTCGTCCCGGACGATCCCGAGATCGATCGTGTCGACGTGCAGCCGTTCGAGCATCGCGATCAGCATCCCGCGATTGCTGTCGTACAGCGCGCCGCGGCCGAGCGGTTCGCCGGGCTCGCGCAACTCGTCGCCGGTCGAGAACACGGCGACGCGCACGCGCCGGCGCACCGTGACGTCGGCGATGCCGAACGACGCGAGCAGGCCGAGATCGGACGGCCTCAGGATGCGGCCTGCGGCGAGCGCACAAGCGCCGCGCGCGAGATCCTCGCCGGCCCGGCGGCAATTCGCGCCGCGCGCGACGTCGTGCGCGGCGAAGCGGATCGTGTCGCCGTCGACGCGCACGCGTTCCTGCGGAATCACCGTGTCGCAGCCGGCCGGCATCGGCGCGCCCGTCATGATGCGCACGCATGCACCGACCGCCACGAGGCCGTCGAACGGATGGCCGGCGAACGCGGTGCCGGCGACCGGCATCGCGACCTCGCCCTGCGCCGATGCGAATGCCGCGGCGGCGCCGTCGAACGCATAGCCGTCCATGGCCGAGTTGTCGTATGCGGGAATGTCGAACGGCGCGCTCACGTCGGCCGCGAGCACGCGGTCGAGCGCCTCGCGCAGCGTCACCGTGTCACACGCGTCGACGGGCACCGCGAAGCGGCACGCGAGCGCCTGCGCGTCGACGAGCGACAGCGGGGCATCGGGGTCGGGTGCGGTTCGGGAGGCGGGCGAGGATTGCGTGATCATCAGTCGGACTGCGCCGCAAGGCGTATCGGGTTCGTGGCCGGTGGCGCGAGGAGGGTGCCGGGGCGCGGGTTTCGCGTGGGGCGGGCGCCGGGCGGGAACGGCACAGGGCCGTCAGCGACGGGCCAGTGCGGCGAGTTCCTGCCAGGAGTTGGCATTGTAAAACGCACGCTCGTCGCGAAACTCGACTTCGACCGTCTTGTGGCGTGCGTACCACGCACGCACCTTACGGTCGCCGGCCGCGAGCCGGGCGGCCAGGTCGTCGGCCAGCGACGTGCGCAGCAGCGCGAACGTCGGCTGCGGCGAGCGCATCTGTTGCGCGTCGACGGTAACGGCCATCGCGATGTCCGCCTGCTGCGCGTCGAGCGCCGCCCGCAGCCGTGCGACGAGGTCGACGGGTAGATAGGGTGTATCGCACGGCGAGCACGCGACCAGCGGTGCGCGCGCCGCGCGCATGCCGGCGAGCAGGCCCGCGAGCGGCCCCGGAAAGTCAGAGGTTTCATCCGCGATGATGCGCGCGTCGAACGGGGCACCGAGTTCGGCATAGCGATCGGCATGGCGATTCGCGCTGATCAGCGTCTCGTCGACCTGCGGCGCCAGCCGGCGCAGCACGTGCAGCGCGAGCGGCGTACCGTCGAGCAGTTGCAGGCCCTTGTCGACACCATCCATGCGGGTGGCGCGCCCGCCTGCGAGCAGCAGACCGGCGATCGACGGAGAGGCGGGAGCGGGCATCGTGCGCGGGCGGAAAGGAGGCGTCAGCCGCCGATGTACGACATTTCGACGCGCTTGCCGGCGCCGTCGGGCGCGGTATCGGCCGATGCGCTGCCGCGCAGCTGCGAATAGCGGTCGGTGCGCGCCTGCCAGATGCGGGCGATCGCGGTCGCGATCTCGGCATCGCTCGCGCCGCCGCGCACGAGTGCGCGCAGGTCGTGGCCGGTCGACGCGAACAGGCACAGGTACAGCTTGCCTTCGGTCGACAGCCGCGCGCGCGTGCAGTCGCCGCAGAAAGCCTGCGTGACGCTCGAGATCACGCCGATCTCGCCGCTGCCGTCCGCATAGGCCCAGCGCTGTGCGGTTTCGGCCGCCGTGTGCGGCTCGAGCGGCACGAGCGGGAAATGTTCGGCGATGCGCGCGACGACGTCCGCCGACGGCAGCACCTCGGTCATGTTCCAGCCGTTCGACGTGCCGACGTCCATGTATTCGATGAAACGCAGGATCACGCCGGTGCCGCGGAAGCGCTCGGCCATCGGCAGGATCTCGCTGTCGTTGGTGCCGCGCTTCACGACCATGTTGACCTTGACCGGCGCGAGGCCCGCGGCCTGCGCGGCGAAGATGCCGTCGAGCACGTCGGCGCTCGCGAACTCGGCATCGTTCATGCGCTTGAACAGCGCGTCGTCGAGCGCATCGAGGCTGACCGTGACGCGCGTGAGCCCGGCGTCCTTCAGCGCACGCGCCTTGCGTGCCAGCAGCGAGCCGTTGGTCGTCAGCGTCAGGTCGAGCGGGCGGCCGGCGTGCGTCGTCAGGCGCGCGAGGCGCTCGATCAGGAATTCGAGGTTCTTGCGCAGCAGCGGTTCGCCGCCCGTGATGCGGATTTTCTCGACGCCGTGCGCGACGAAGAGCCGCGCCACGCGCTCGATTTCCTCGTGCGTGAGCAGCGCGCTGTGCGGCAGGAACGGGTAGTCCTTGTCGAACACCGCGCGTGGCATGCAGTACACGCAACGGAAGTTGCAGCGGTCCGTCACCGAAATGCGCAGGTCGCGCAGCGGCCTGGCGAACGTGTCGGCCAGCGTGCCGTCGGGGGCATGCGCGACGCCGGAGACGTCCGGCATCCCGCTGACGTCGGCGAGAGGAATGATGCGTCGGGACATGTTGGAAGAAGTGCGAACCAGACCGCTATTTTAGCCGCAACCGGCCGACGGGGCCGGTGGGCGGAAACCCTCGGCGCGGACGTGAAAAAGCCCGCCGGAGGCGGGCTTTTCCTGGTCGTGCGATGCGCCGTTCAGTGGTGCGTCGTTTCGACCTGCTGCATCGGGGCCGTATCGGCCGGCGGCAGCACCTTGCGTTCGCGCGGCACGCGGGCCGGGCGCGGGAGCCGCGACGCGGCTTCCTGCGCGGCCGCGAACTTGTCGGCGTCCGTGTTCACCCAGACGAGACCGGCCTGCTCCAGCACGACATCCAGGCTCGCCGAAGCGGGCGCGGCTGCCGGTTGGGCGGGAGCCGGTGCCGGTGCCGGCGCGGGTGCGGCGACGACTTCGACCGGGGCGGGTTCGACCGGTGCCGGTTCGACTGCCACCGGCTCGACCACCACCGGAGCGGCTTCGATCGCCACGGCGGCCGGAGCAGTTTGCTCGACCGGCGCAGCTTGCGGCGCCTCGACAGCGGCCGGCGCGGCTGCCGGCACTTCGAACGCATCGGTCGGCGACACCGCGACCGGAGCCGGGCCCGCTTCCGCGATCACCGGCGCGACCGGTGCCGGTTCTGCTGCCTGGACGGCGACGGCGGGCTCGACCGGGGCGGCCGGAACCGCCTCGACGCGTGCCGGTGCCGGCTGCGCTTCGACAGCGGCCGGTGCGGCATGCTGCTCGACGACGGCTTCGACGGCGACCGCGCTGGCCACGGCCGCGGCGACTGCCGGTGCGGCCGTGTGGGCCGGTTCGGCTGCGACCGGTGCGGCCGGCGTCACGGCTTGCGCCGCGACTTCACCTTCGACTTCGACGCCTTGCTCGGCCTGGTCGACTGCACCGTCTTCCTCGCGCTCGCGACGACCGCCGCGGCGGCCGCGACGGCGACGGCGACGTTCTTCGCCGTCACGTGCGCCGGCTTCCGCATCGGCTGCCAGTTCCGCGCCGGGCAGGGCTTCTGCAACAGCCTTGTCGGTTTCCGGTTCCGGATGGTTTTCACCGCGGGTGACGGTCTCGAGCGTGGCCGCATGCTGGGTCGGCTTGCGGCGTTCGCCGCGCTCGCGACGCTCGCCGCGTTCCTGGCGCTCGCCCCGGCCGGCTGCCTCGACGCCTTCCGGCTGTTCGGCACGCTCGCGCGGTTCGCGGTTTTCGCGCGGTTCGCGCGGCTCACGGCCTTCACGCGGCTCGCGACCTTCGCGCGGGCCACGGCCCTCGCGACCTTCGCGACCCTCACGGTTTTCGCGACCTTCGCGGTTTTCGCGGCCCTCGCGACCTTCACGCAACTCACGGCCCTCGCGCGGCTCACGGCCTTCACGCGGTTCGCGCACTTCCTTGCCTTCGCGTTCCTGGCGTTGCGGCTGGCCACGGCCTGCGGCTGCCTGGTCGCGGCCGCCTTGCGCCTGCTGGGCGCCGCCGCGACGGTTGCGGTTGCGATCACCGCCGCGCTGCTCGGTCTTTTCGGTGCGTTCGCGAGCCGGACGGGCTGCCTGCTCCTTCGCCGGTGCCGGAGCAACCGGTGCGGGCGCCGGTGCCGGCGACACGCCGAACAGGCCCTTCAGCCAGCCGATGAAACCGCCGCTTGCCGCTGCGACGGGCGCAGGGGCGGGGGCGGCAACGGGCTCGACCGGACGCTGCGGCGCCGCGCTCGGTGCCGGGCGCTCGGGCGTGATGCCCTTGACCGCGGCTTCCTGCTTCGGCTTCACTTCGGCGGCACGCTTGCTGTAGCCGGTTTCCGACTCGAGTTCGCGGGCAGCTTCCTCGGCCATCTTCCAGGACGCGCGCGGATCGTCGAGGCGCGCGTCGTCGTGACGCAGGCGCTCGAGCTTGTAGTGCGGCGTATCGAGGTGCTTGTTCGGGATCAGCACGATGCCGACCTTGAAGCGCGACTCGATCTTGTTGATTTCCTGACGCTTTTCGTTCAGCAGGAAGGCGGTCACCTCGACCGGCACCTGGCAGTGGATCGCCGCGGTGTTTTCCTTCATCGCTTCTTCCTGAATGATCCGCAGGACCTGCAGCGCGGACGATTCGGTATCGCGGATGTGGCCGGTGCCGTTGCAGCGCGGGCACGTCACGTGGCTGCCTTCCGACAGCGCCGGACGCAGGCGCTGGCGCGACAGCTCCATCAGGCCGAAGCGGGAGATCTTGCCCATCTGCACGCGCGCACGGTCGTGCTTGAGCGCGTCCTTCAGGCGCTGCTCGACTTCGCGCTGGCTCTTCGCCGATTCCATGTCGATGAAATCGATCACGATCAGGCCGCCGAGGTCGCGCAGGCGCAGCTGGCGGGCGACTTCGTCCGCCGCTTCGAGGTTCGTGCGGGTGGCCGTTTCCTCGATGTCCGCGCCCTTGGTCGCGCGGGCCGAGTTCACGTCGATCGCGACGAGCGCTTCGGTGTGGTCGATCACGATCGCGCCGCCGGACGGCAGCGGGACCGTACGCGAGTACGCGGTTTCGATCTGGTGCTCGATCTGGAAGCGGGAGAACAGCGGCACGTCGTCGTGGTAGCGCTTCACCTTCGCGACGTTGTCCGGCATCACGATGTCCATGAACGCGCGGGCCTGATCGTGGATTTCGTTCGTGTCGATCAGGATTTCGCCGATATCCGGCTGGAAATAGTCCCGGATCGCGCGGATCACGAGGCTCGATTCCAGATAGATCAGCATCGGCTGGCCGGAATTGCCGCTTTGCGAGGCGGCCTCGATCGCGCGCCACAGTTGCAGCAGGTAGTTCAGGTCCCACTGCAGTTCCTCGGCGCTGCGGCCGATGCCCGCGGTACGGGCGATCATGCTCATGCCGTCCGGAATCTGCAGTTGCGCCATCGTTTCGCGCAATTCCTGGCGCTCGTCGCCTTCGATCCGGCGCGACACGCCGCCGCCGCGCGGGTTGTTCGGCATCAGCACGAGGTAGCGGCCTGCGAGCGAGATGAAGGTGGTGAGGGCGGCGCCCTTGTTGCCACGCTCTTCCTTCTCGACCTGGACGATCAGCTCCTGGCCTTCGCGCAGGGCATCCTGGATGCGCGCCGAGCGCATGTCGATGCCATCCTTGAAGTACTGGCGGGCGACTTCCTTGAACGGCAGGAAGCCGTGGCGGTCTTCGCCGTAGTTGACGAAGCACGCTTCAAGCGACGGCTCGATACGGGTGATGACACCTTTGTAGATATTGCCTTTGCGCTGTTCGCGCCCGGCGGTTTCGATGTCGATATCGATGAGCTTTTGCCCATCGACGATGGCGACGCGCAGCTCCTCCTGCTGCGTCGCATTGAACAGCATGCGTTTCATGAACGACTCCAGGCGGCTCCGCTGCCGGCGCCTCGCGGTTGTCAGGCGCGAGGGCGGGAACGACGGCAGGCCGCACCTTGTTGTGTTGTCACGAGCACGCTGGAGCGGGAATGCTGGCGGGGAGAATTGCCTGAAGAGGCGCTTGGGCCCGAAAGACGGGGCCGGCGGCCATAGGGCACCTGCGAATACGGCTTCAAAGCACGGCGTTCACACACCGCACGCTGCAAAAGCGCGCTAAGCCTCATCCGGGCATTGCCACGGGCGCGCGCAATGCGTCGCGCGCGCCGACGGGCGGCAGATGCTGCGGCTTGGGCCGCAGCGGGGAGTATCGAATCCAGCCCGACTTTCCCGCTTGGGGTGTACTTCCCTGGTTTGACGTCGCCAAGCCCCGCACGCTTCGCGGGGCCAAATCGGGCGCAACGCCGTAATTTTCGCAACCGGCAGCCTGCGGACGCACTTCGCGCCGTCGGGCTGCCGATCAAATTCTTTTCAACCAACTTTCCGTTACCGCGGCGCCTTGCCGACCGAATCCGCCTGTGGGCGCGATCCTTGCCGACGGGCGGCGCCGTGCGTGCAACTTGCTGCTTCTCTTTGATTAGGGGCGAGCAGCGGACCCCCGGCGCAAGTAAAATAGCAGTTTGCGCTTGCGCCTTGCCCGATTCAGCCGGGGCCGGCCGAACAGGCCACCCACAACGTCAGGCTGGGCAAAATTATATTCAGTATGAATGAGTTAGGCAAAATATCCCAGAATTCGGTCGCAAGCGGCCAGGTATCGATGATCGAGATCGACGAAAACTCGGCCGGTCAGCGCATCGACAATTTCCTGTTGCGCGTCTGTAAAGGCGTGCCGAAAAGCCATATTTACCGGATCCTGCGCAGCGGCGAAGTGCGCGTCAACAAGGGCCGGATCGACGCGCAGTACCGCCTGGAACTGGGCGACCTCGTCCGCGTGCCGCCGGTGCGGGTGGCGGCCGCCGACCTCGCGCGCGCCGACACGCCGGTCGTGCCGCCCGCGAATTTCGACGTGCTGTACGAGGACGATGCGATGCTCGTCATCGACAAGCCGGCCGGGGTCGCGGTGCACGGCGGCAGCGGCGTGGCGTTCGGCGTGATCGAGCAGATGCGCCAAGCCCGCCCGCGCGCGAAATTCCTCGAACTGGTGCACCGGCTCGACCGCGAGACGTCCGGGATCCTGATGCTCGCGAAGAAGCGCACGGCGCTCGTCGGCCTGCACGAGCAGATCCGCGAGAACCGGATGGACAAGCGCTACTTCGCGTGCGCGCACGGCGAATGGCAGCCCGACTGGGGCCGGCGCCGCGCGGTGAAGGCGCCGCTGTTCAAGTATTCGACCCCGGAAGGGGAGCGCCGCGTGCGCGTGCAGGACGATGGGCTCGCGTCGCATACGGTGTTCAATCTCGTGGACCGCTGGCCGGACTACGTGCTCGTCGAAGCGGAACTCAAAACGGGGCGGACCCATCAGATCCGGGTGCACCTCGCGCATCTCGGCCTGCCGATCGCCGGCGACGCCAAGTACGGCGATTTCGCACTGAACAAGGCGCTGGCGCGCGCGAACGCTCAGCCGTCGCTCAAACGGATGTTCCTGCATGCGCACCGCCTCAAGCTCGCGCACCCGCTGACCGGCGAGGCGCTGCAGTTCGATGCGCCGTTGCCGGCCGAATGCCGGCGCTTTCTCGATCAACTCAGCGCATTGCGCGATACCGCCTGAACCGCATGGCTCGACAGCAATTTGACCTGATCGTCTTCGACTGGGACGGCACGCTGATGGATTCGACTGCGCACATCGCGCATAGCATCCAGGCGGCATGCCGCGATCTCGGCCTGCCCACGCCGTCCGACGAGGCTTCCCGTTACGTGATCGGCCTCGGCCTGCGCGATGCGCTGCAGATCACGGCTCCGACCCTCGATCCGTCCGACTACGCGCGGCTGGCCGAGCGCTACCGCTATCACTATCTGCTCGACGATCAGCGTATCGAGCTGTTCGCCGGTGTGCGCGAGCTGCTCGCCGAGCTGCGCGACACGGGCTACCTGCTCGCCGTCGCGACCGGCAAGGGTCGAGTCGGGCTGAACCGCGTGCTCGACCAGTCGAAGCTGACGAGCTGGTTCGACGCGACGCGCTGCGCGGACGAGACGTTCTCGAAGCCGCATCCGGCGATGCTGCACGAGTTGTCGCGGGAATTGGGGCAGGACCTGTCGCGCACGGTGATGATCGGCGACACCACGCACGACCTGCAGATGGCCGCCAGCGCCGGCGCGGCCGGCGTCGGTGTGGCGTACGGCGCGCACACGGCCGATGCGCTGGCGGCGCTCACGCCGCGCTTCGTCGCGCCGGACGTCGGCGCGCTGGCCGCATGGCTGCGGGAGCACGCATGAGCGCGGCGCCGGACGCCGTGCGCGTGTGCGCATCGGCCGCACTGACCGACGGCGGTGCCGGCGTGCGGGTCGACGCGACGCTGCGCGGCGAGCAGGCCGTCGTGTTCTTCGTGCGCTACGACGGCCGCGCTTACGGCTACCTGAACCGCTGCGCGCATGTGCCGATGGAGCTCGACTGGGCCGAAGGGCAGTTCTTCGAGTCGTCGGGCCTCTATCTGATGTGCGCGACGCACGGTGCGATCTACGCGCCGGATACCGGCAAGTGCGTCGGCGGTCCGTGCCGCGGCGGCCGCCTGCGGCCGGTCGAGGTCGACGAGCGCGACACGCCCGACGGCCGTGCGGTATTCTGGTTACCCGATGCCGATCTGCATCCTGCCACTCCCGCCACGACCGACTGACGACATCACTGCATGGCCGACCAACCGAATTCCCCGAATTCCCCGGATTCCTCCTCCCGTCCCGACAGCCGTGAACCGAGCTGGGAGCGCGCGGCGCTCGAGCGGATCGCGCTCGCGGCCGTCAAGGAACAGCGCGCGGCACGGCGCTGGAAGATCTTCTTCCGCTTCGCGTTTCTCGGCGTGTTCGTGCTGCTCGCGTTCGCGCTGATCGATTTCTCCAGCGATTCGAAGTTCTCGTCGAGCGGGCGGCATACGGCGCTCGTGACGATCGACGGCGAGATCGCGGCGGGCGTCAACGCGAACGCCGACGACATCAACACGGCGCTCGACGCCGCGTTCGACGACGACGGCACGGTCGGCGTCGTGCTGCGGATCAACAGCCCGGGCGGCAGCCCGGTGCAGGCCGGCATGGTCTACGACGAGATCCGGCGGTTGCGCGGCAAGTATCCGGACAAGCCGCTGTACGTCGTCGTGACCGACATGTGCGCGTCGGGCGGCTATTACATCGCGTCCGCGGCCGACAAGATCTTCGTCGACAAGGCGAGCATCGTCGGGTCGATCGGCGTGCTGATGGACGGGTTCGGCTTCACCGGGCTGATGGGCAAGCTCGGGGTCGAGCGGCGCCTGCATACGTCGGGCGAAAACAAGGGCTTCTACGATCCGTTCTCGCCGGAAACGCCGAAGATGGACGCGCACGCGCAGGCGCTACTCGACCAGGTGCATGCGCAATTCATCAAGGCCGTGAAGGATGGCCGCGGCAAGCGGCTGCACGAGACGCCCGACATGTTCTCGGGCCTGTTCTGGACCGGCGAGAAGAGCGTCGAGCTCGGCCTGGCCGACGGCTACGGCACGACCGACACGGTCGCGCGCGACGTGCTGAAGGCGCCGGATCTGGTCGACTATACGGTGAAGGAAAGCCTGACGAATCGCGTCGCGCGCAAGTTCGGCGCGGCTGTCGGGGGCGCCGCGATGAAGGCGCTGACGGCCGGCGGCGCGTCGGTCAGCCTGCGCTGACGGCTGGCGACAATCGGCGGGCCGCGATGGCCCGCCTTCAAGTTAACTGATCGCCGGTCTCGGCATCAGTTCGCGAGCAGCAGGAAGATCGCGGGGCGCTTGTGCAGATTCGGCGCAGGCGCCTTTTTCCAGTCCGCCACCGTGCGGCTAGCGATCGTCTCGGTCGCGAGGGTCAGATCGGCTGCGACGCATATTTGCGTCGACGGCGCACAGGTCGCGACCAGCGTGTCGAGCATCGCGTGATTCCGGTACGGCGTTTCGATGAAGATCTGCGTCTGGCGCGCCTTGCGCGACAGTTGCTCGAGTTCGCGCAGGCGTTTCGCGCGCGCGGCCGCATCGACCGGCAGATAGCCGTTGAACGCGAAGCTCTGGCCGTTCAGGCCCGAGGCCATCAGCGCGAGCAGGATCGAACTCGGCCCGACTAGCGGCACGACCTTCACGCCACGCTCGTGCGCGCGGCGCACCAGCAGCGCGCCGGGATCGGCGACGGCCGGGCAGCCGGCCTCCGACACGAGGCCCGCGTCCGCGCCGGCCAGCACGGGTGCGAGCAGCCGGTCGATGGCGCCGGCCGGCGTATTCACGTTCAGCTCGCTGATCTCGATTTCCTGGATCGGGCGCGTCGTGCCGATCTTCTTCAGAAACGCGCGCGTCGTTTTCGCGTTCTCGCCGATGTAGTAGCCGAGCGTGCCGGCGCGCGCCTGCACGGCGGCGGGCAGCACGGCGGCGAGCATCGATTCGTCGCCTTCGCCGAGCGTGTTCGGGACGAGATAAAGCGTGCCGGCGGTCATGCGCGGTCTCCACGGTTGGTTGCAAACAGCGGGTAGTCGGCGGCGCGCAGCATCCGCGTGAGGGCGATCAGCGGCAGGCCGACCAGCGCGGTCGGGTCGTCCGAGTCGATCGCGTCGAGCAGGGCGATGCCGAGCCCTTCGGACTTCGCGCTGCCGGCCACGTCGTACGGCGTTTCCGCGCGCAGGTACGCGTCGAGTTCGGCCTCGGGCAGCGAGCGGAAGCGCACGTGCGTGACGATGTCCTCGACCTGCGCGTCGTCCGTCCGGCTGTCGTACAGGCAGAGCGCGCTGTGGAATTCGACTTCGCGGCCCTGCATCGACACGAGTTGCGCGAGTGCGCGCTCGTGCGTGCCGGGCTTGCCGATCTGGTGCCCGTCGAAGGTCGCGACCTGGTCCGACCCGATCACGAGCACGCCGTCCGGCGCGTCGATCGTCGCGGCCACGGCCCGCGCCTTCGCGCCGGCGAGGCGCAGCGCGGTCGCGGCCGGCGTTTCGCTGGCGAGCGGGGTTTCGTCGAGGTCGGGCGACACGACGTCGAACGGCACGCCCAGGCGCTCAAGGAGCGCGCGGCGGTAGCGGGAACTGGAGGCAAGAATCAGCCGCGGCGGGCGGCAAACGGTATCCGGCATGGTCGGTTGGATCGGTGAGTCGTCAGGTGGGGCGCGGCGTTGCGCGGACGCAAGCTTAAGTGATTGACCGCAAAAGGTAAAACAGGTATGCTTTCCCGCTTTTCGTCGGCAGGCTTTCGTTGGTGGCGCCTGCCGGGTCTTCGGAAGTAAAGTACGTCATCCTTCGATGAGCCGTACGCGAGCGGTGCCAAGCCGGATCCCGCAAGTCAGCCTGTAGGCAGGAGCGCACATGAACACTTCTTCTGGCAAACCTGCGGCGGCGCTCGATCCGCACGCGGTCGACCTGTTCGAGTTCGCCCGCGGCGGGCGGCAGGCAGCTGGCGCGGTACACCTCTCGCAACTGCCGCGCATGTTAAACGAAGTGCCGACGGACGCGCCAGATCGCGACACGGTCTTCACGTGGCAGGCGGAAGGGTTCACGCAGAAGGAGTTGCAGGACGACGGCGCCGACGGGCAGCAGCCGTATCTGCGCCTCGCGGTGCATGGCCATGCGTGGCTCACGTGCCAGCGCTGCATGACGCCGTACGACCAGACGTTCGACGTGGACATGACGTACCGCGTCGTCGCGACCGAAGAAGAAGCTGAAGAATTTCCGCTCGACGACGATGAAGCCGATGTGATCGTGGGCTCACGCCAGTTCGATCTCGTCGACTTGATCGAAGAGGAATTGCTGCTTTCGTTGCCGCTCGTGCCCAAGCACGAGGTTTGCCCGGCAGTTCACGAAAGCCTCGTGTCGGGTGCGAGCGGTCCCGCGGAAGAGGAGGACGAGGAGTCCGACGAAGCCGGGGACGAAGGCAAACGGCCGAATCCGTTCGCAGCGCTGCAAGCGTTGAAGAAGGACGGTGACGGCACCAAGAAACACTAAGCAGTTGTGGCGCGGGAAGGCGTAAGGGCTTTGGGCCAGGGTAGTTAAGCGCCGGATCGGGCTGTGTTAGAATCCGGAAAATTATTTAGGAGTTAGTCATGGCAGTCCAGCAAAACAAGAAGTCGCCGTCGAAGCGCGGCATGCATCGTTCGCACGATTTCCTGACGGCAGCGCCGCTGGCAGTCGAGCCGAGCACGGGTGAAGTGCACCTGCGTCACCACGTCAGCCCGAACGGCTACTATCGCGGCAAGAAAGTCGTCAAGACGAAGAACGACTAAGCGTCAAGTCACGCGTTGCGCGCTACGCTCGCCGTTCGCGTGACAACTGGTTCGCTTGACACTTTCCTGGCTCAACAAAAAGGCGGCATTCAACTGCCGCTTTTTTGTGCCTGAAATTCGTCGCATTCCATGACCGTAAAGCTCACAATCGATTGCATGGGAGGCGACCACGGCCCGTCCGTGACCGTTCCCGCGGCAGTCAAGTTCGTCCGCGCGCATCCCGATGCGCATCTGATGCTCGTCGGCATCGAAAGCGCGATTCGCGCTCAGCTGAAGAAGCTGAAAGCCCTCGACGATCCCGCGTTGACCATCGTGCCCGCCACCGAAGTCGTGGCGATGGACGATCCTGTCGAAGTGGCGCTGCGCAAGAAGAAGGATTCTTCGATGCGCGTTGCGCTCAACCACGTCAAGGAAGGCGCGGCGCAGGCCTGCATCTCCGCCGGCAATACCGGCGCGCTGATGGCGGTTTCCCGTTACGTACTCAAGACGCTGCCCGGCATCGAGCGGCCCGCGATCGCGTTCGCGCTGCCGAACCCGACCGGCTACACGATGATGCTGGACCTCGGCGCGAACGTCGACTGCGAGCCGCAGCACCTGCTGCAGTTCGCGGAGATGGGGCACGCGCTCGTGGCCGCGCTCGAAGGCAAGGAGCGCCCGACGATCGGCCTCCTGAACATCGGCGAAGAGGTCATCAAGGGCAACGAGACGATCAAGCGCGCAGGCGAGCTGCTGCGCGCCAGCACGCTCAATTTCCGCGGCAACGTGGAAGGCAACGACATCTACAAGGGCACCGTCGACGTGATCGTGTGCGACGGCTTCGTCGGCAACGTCGCGCTGAAGACGTCCGAAGGGCTCGCGCAGATGCTGTCGGACATCATCCGCGAGGAGTTCGGCCGCTCGCTGATGTCGAAGCTGATGGCACTGCTCGCGCTGCCCGTGCTGATGCGTTTCAAGAAGCGCGTCGACCACCGCCAGTACAACGGCGCGGCGCTGCTCGGGCTGAAGAGCCTCGTGATCAAGAGCCACGGTTCGGCCGACGCCTACGCGTTTGAGTGGGCGATCAAACGCGGGTATGATGCCGTCAAAAACGGGGTGCTGGAGCGCCTCGCGCGCGCGATGGCGGATAATTCAGTGTCGCTCGGCGACGGCGAACACGACGCGGGCGGCGCGGGCCAGGCAAGCCCGGCCGCAGGCCATCACGCCGAACCTTCCGCTGCGCAATCCTCTAAAGCATAAATGGCCCAATCGACTCTCTATTCCCGCGTGCTCGGCACGGGCAGCTACCTGCCGCCCGACCGCGTCACGAACCAGCAGCTGACCGATCGTCTTGCGAAGGAAGGCATCGAGACGAGCGATGAATGGATCGTGGCGCGCACGGGCATCCATGCGCGCCATTTCGCCGCACCGGACGTCACGACGAGCGATCTCGCGCTCGAGGCGTCGCGTCGTGCGATCGAGGCGGCCGGTGTCGATCCGCAGTCGATCGACCTCATCATCGTCGCGACTTCGACCCCCGATTTCGTGTTTCCGAGCACCGCGTGCCTGCTGCAGAACAAGCTCGGCATCAAGAACGGCGGCGCGGCATTCGACGTGCAGGCCGTGTGTTCGGGCTTCGCGTACGCGATGGCGACGGCCGACAGCTTCATCCGCAGCGGCCAGCACCGTACGGCGCTCGTGGTCGGCGCGGAGACGTTCTCGCGCATTCTCGACTTCAAGGACCGCACGACCTGCGTGCTGTTCGGCGACGGCGCGGGCGCGGTGATTCTGTCCGCGTCGGAAGAGCCGGGCGTGCTCGGCAGCGCGCTGCACGCGGACGGCAGCTACTCGAACATCCTGTGCACGCCGGGCAACGTCAATCGCGGCGTGATCGACGGCAGCGCGTTCCTGCACATGGACGGGCAGGCCGTGTTCAAGCTGGCGGTCAACGTGCTCGAAAAGGTCGCGATCGAGGCGCTCGCGAAGGCGAATCTCGCGCCCGAGCAAATCGACTGGCTGATTCCGCACCAGGCCAACATCCGCATCATGACCAGCACCTGCCGCAAGCTCGGCCTGCCGCAGGAGCGCATGGTCGTGACGGTCGACCAGCACGGCAACACGTCGGCCGCGTCGATCCCGCTGGCGCTCGACGCCGCGGTGCGCGACGGCCGCATCCAGCGTGGCCAGCACGTGCTGATCGAAGGCGTCGGCGGCGGCTTCACCTGGGGCGCGTCGGTCTTCCGCTTCTGATCCGCGGCGCGCATTGCCGCGCGCGGGTCCCATCGGCGCGCCGTTCGTGCGCGCCGTCCGAATCGATTCAATTGGGGACGATATGAAATTTGCATTCGTTTTTCCGGGGCAGGGCTCGCAGGCGATCGGGATGCTCGACGCATTCGCCGATCTGGCCGTCGTGCGCGAGACGCTTCAGGAAGCGTCCGATGCACTCAATCAGGATCTCGGCAAGCTGATCGCCGAGGGCCCGGCCGAAGAGCTGAACCTGACCACCAACACGCAGCCCGTGATGCTGACCGCGGCGTACGCGTGCTATCGCGCGTGGCAGCAGGCAGGCGGCCCGGCGCCGTCGATCGTCGCCGGCCACAGCCTCGGGGAATACACGGCGCTCGTCGCGGCCGGCGCGCTCGCGTTCAAGGACGCGGTGCCGCTCGTGCGCTTCCGCGCGCAGGCAATGCAGGCGGCCGTGCCGGTAGGCCAGGGTGGCATGGCCGCGATCCTGGGCCTCGACGACGACACGGTGCGCGCGGTATGCGCCGAAGCCACGGAAGCGGGCGTCGTCGAAGCGGTGAACTTCAATGCGCCCGCGCAGGTGGTGATCGCAGGCAGCAAGGCCGCGGTCGAAAAGGCGTGCGAAATCGCGAAGGCGAAGGGCGCGAAGCGCGCGCTGCCCCTGCCGGTGTCGGCGCCGTTCCATTCGTCGCTGCTCAAGCCGGCGTCGGACCAGTTGCGCGACTATCTCGCGAACGTCGACGTGAAGGCGCCGCAGATTCCGGTCGTCAACAACATCGACGTCGCCGTGGTCAGCGATCCGGCCGCGATCAAGGATGCGCTGGTGCGCCAGGCCGCGGGCCCGGTGCGCTGGGTCGAGTGCGTGCGGCACATCGCCGGCACGGGCGTCACGCACGTGATCGAATGCGGTCCGGGCAAGGTGCTCGCCGGTCTGACGAAGCGCATCGACGGCAACCTGGTCGGTGCCTCGGTGTTCGATCCGGCTTCGCTCGACGAAGCGCTCAAGCTCGCGACCGCGTGACGCGGCGCCTTTTCCCAAGCAACGGATATTCGATTCATGGACAAGACTCTCGATAAACAGGTTGCGATCGTGACCGGCGCGTCGCGCGGCATCGGCCGTTCGATCGCCCTCGAACTCGCGCGCCTGGGCGCGACGGTGATCGGCACGGCGACGAGCGAATCGGGCGCCGCCGCGATCACCGCGGCGTTCGCGGAAGCGGGCGTCACGGGCCGCGGCGCGGTGCTGAACGTCAACGACGCGGCCGCCGCCGAGGCGCTGATCGATGCGACCGTGAAGGAATTCGGCGCGCTGAACGTGCTCGTCAACAACGCGGGCATCACGCAGGACCAGCTCGCGATGCGGATGAAGGACGAGGACTGGGACGCGGTGATCGACACCAACCTGAAGTCGGTGTTCCGTCTGTCGCGCGCGGTGCTGCGCCCGATGATGAAGGCGCGCGGCGGCCGTATCATCAACATCACGTCGGTGGTCGGCTCGGCCGGCAATCCGGGTCAGGTCAACTACGCGGCCGCGAAGGCCGGCGTCGCGGGCATGACGCGGGCGCTCGCGCGTGAAATCGGCAGCCGCGGCATCACGGTGAACTGCGTGGCGCCGGGCTTCATCGACACCGACATGACGAAGACGCTGCCGGAAGAACAGCAGGCCGCGCTCAAGACCCAGATTCCGCTCGGCCGCCTCGGCAGCCCGGAGGACATCGCCCATGCCGTCGCGTTCCTCGCATCGCCGCAGGCCGGTTACATCACCGGCACGACGCTGCACGTGAACGGCGGCATGTACATGTCGTAACGGTTTTCGTTTACCATCCGCGCCGTATCCCGTTTTTCAGGCGGACCGGCGCTTGATCGACCATCAAGCCAACGCGCGTTTTGGCGTCAGCAAACCTGATAAAATGCGCGCACTTGTAAATCTGAACTTTCCCTCGGAGGGGTAATGGACAACATCGAACAACGTGTCAAGAAGATCGTCGCTGAGCAACTGGGCGTCGCGGAAGCCGAGATCAAGAACGAAGCTTCGTTCGTGAACGACCTGGGCGCGGACTCGCTCGACACGGTCGAACTGGTGATGGCTCTGGAAGACGAGTTCGGCATGGAAATCCCGGACGAAGAAGCAGAGAAGATCACGACCGTTCAGCAAGCGATCGACTACGCTCGCGCAAACGTCAAGGCGTAAGCGCCTTTCGCGCTTGTCCGCCACGTCGCCGCGATCTTCGCGATTGACGCGCCATCCTGCCGGCTTCGCGCCGGACGGACTAACAGCCACAGGGCTCGCAGGGCTGGTTCCTGTGGCCACTGTGGCTTTTGTTTTTGTCATCCAATAATGGAAAAGAGGTTACCGTGAGCCGCCGTCGTGTTGTCGTTACAGGCCTGGGGCTGATTTCGCCTGTTGGCAATAATGTTGCCGACGGCTGGGCCAATCTCGTCGCCGGCAAGTCCGGTATCGCCACCGTCACGAAGTTCGATGCGTCGAACCTCGCCTGCCATTTCGCGGGCGAAGTGAAGGGTTTCAGCGCCGAGGAGTACATCCCGGCGAAGGAAGCCCGGAACATGGATACGTTCATCCATTACGGCATCGCCGCCGGCGTCCAGGCCATCCGGGACAGCGGGCTGGAAGTGAACGAAGCCAATGCGGAACGCATCGGCGTGCTGGTCGGTTCCGGTATCGGCGGCCTGCCGATGATCGAAGATACGCACCAGACCTACGTCGATCGCGGCGCGCGCCGGATTTCGCCGTTCTTCGTGCCGGGCTCGATCATCAACATGATCTCGGGTCACCTGAGCATCATGTTCGGCCTGAAGGGCCCGAACCTCGCGGCCGTCACCGCCTGCACGACCGGTCTGCACAGCATCGGCCTCGCCGCGCGCCTGATCCAGGCCGGCGACGCCGACGTGATGGTCGCGGGCGGTGCCGAATCGACGGTGTCGCCGCTCGGCATCGGCGGGTTCGCCGCCGCGCGCGCGCTGTCGACCCGCAACGACGATCCGGCTACCGCGTCGCGTCCGTGGGACAAGGACCGCGACGGCTTCGTGCTGGGCGAGGGTTCCGGCGTGATGGTGCTCGAGGAGTACGAGGCGGCGAAGGCGCGCGGCGCGAAGATCTATGCGGAAGTCGTGGGCTTCGGCATGACGGGCGACGCGTACCACATGACCGCGCCGAACATGGACGGCCCGCGCCGCTGCATGGTCGCGGCGCTGCGCGACGCCGGCCTGAATGCCGACGAGGTGCAGTACCTGAACGCGCATGGCACGTCGACGCCGCTGGGCGACAAGAACGAGTCCGACGCGGTGAAGGCGGCCTTCGGCGAGCATGCGTACAAGATGGTGGTCAACTCGACGAAGTCGATGACGGGCCACCTGCTGGGTGGCGCGGGCGGCCTCGAATCGGTGTTCACGGTGCTGGCGCTGCACAACAACGTGTCGCCGCCGACCATCAACATCTTCAACCAGGACCCCGAGTGCGATCTCGATTACTGCGCGAACACCGCGCGTGACATGAAGATCGACGTAGCCGTGAAGAACAACTTCGGCTTCGGCGGCACCAACGGCACGCTGGTGTTCAAGCGCGTCTGACGTCGAATCGCTTGACGAGTCCATTCGATGCTCCGGCCGGGCGTCCGCAGCGCTTTGCGTTGCGGGCCTCGGCCGTGTCGTATCTCGTGCTGGCCGCGTTCGTCGCGTCGGCTGCCGCCTCGGCGTACCTGTTCTGGGCGCCGCGCGCGGGCGCTGCCGCCGGCGCAGGCATGTCGGCCGCGACGGCGGCACTGCTGGCCGTATGGGCGGCGCGCACTTGCGCCCGCCGGCTGCCGGCCGAGCTGCAAATCGATGCGTTCGGGGAGATTGCGGCGTTTGGCCGCACCGGGCGGTTGCTGGCTCGTGGCCGCGTGACGGGCCATGCGCACTGGAGCAGCCTGCTGCTGGTGCTGTCGGTCGGGCAGGGCGCCCGGCGGGCCCGGCCGCTGCTGATTCCGGCCGACGCGCTCGACGCCGCGTCGTTCAGTGCGCTGTCGGTGCTGGCGAGAACGGCCGGGGCGGCGGGGCGGGCATGACGGCGGCGCGGTTACCGACCGTAACCAGCGTCCGGCGCCGGAACGCTACAATAACGCTCCGCGTTGCATCCCTAGTTAACGGATTTGTCAGGTGAGTGAAAAAGAAATCGATCAGGCTCTGGTCGAGCGCGTACAGAAGGGCGACAAGGCGGCGTTCGAACTCCTGGTCTCCAAATACCACCGCAAGATCATTCGGCTGATCTCGCGCCTCGTGCGGGATCCCGCCGAGGTCGAGGATGTGGCCCAGGACGCGTTCATCAAGGCGTATCGTGCGCTGCCGCAATTCCGCGGCGAATCGGCGTTCTATACGTGGTTGTACCGAATTGCCGTCAACACGGCGAAGAACTACCTTGCGACGCAAGGCCGCCGGGCGCCGACCTCGACCGAGGCCGATGCGGAGGAAGCGGAAACTTTCTCCGACGCAGACCAACTAAGGGATATCAACACGCCTGAGTCGATGTTGATGAGCAAGCAGATTGCCGAAACGGTCAACGCTGCAATGGCTCTGCTGCCCGAAGAACTGCGCCAGGCAATCACGCTGCGCGAGATCGAGGGCCTGAGCTATGAAGAGATCGCGGAAATGATGGGCTGTCCGATCGGGACGGTCCGGTCGCGGATCTTCCGTGCGCGCGAAGCAATCGCTGCCAAATTGCGTCCGCTGCTCGATACGCCCGAAGGCAAGCGCTGGTAAGCGCGACGGGCGGAACGACGCGGGTCGGGGTCTAGTTACGGATAGAGTCGTGAAGTCACGACGGGGTGTGCAAGATGGGGAGCATCATGGGGTCGGTCAATACGCAATCGCAAGCGTGCTCGCGCGGCGAGCGCCTTTCCGCGCTGGTCGACGGCGAAATGTTCGAGGGCCCGGATCACGGGCAGTTTCTGGCTGAGCTCGACCGCGCGGATCGCGCCGTGTGGGCCCATTACCACCTGATCGGCGATGCGCTGCGCTCGGACGAGCTCGCGCTCCAGCCCGCGCTGAGCGTCGCGTTCACCGCGCGCATGTCGGCTGCGCTCGAAAGCGAGCCGCACCTGCTGGCACCGGCGGCCGCGCCGGCCGCGCGCAAGCTGCTGTCGCTGCGCCGCCGCGTCGTGCCCGCGTTCGCGGTGGCCGCCGCGGCCGCCACGCTGACGTGGATCGTCGTCCCGCAGATGCAGACGGCCGGTGCGCCGGGCGCCGTGCAGGTCGCATCGGTAGGCGCGCCGCAGAACGGCAACCTGCAGCGCGTGACGGTTGCGCAGGCATCGGCCCAGCCGGGCCTGCAGGACGTCAACATCATTCGCGACGCCAGCCTCGACCAATACCTTGAAGCGCACCAGCAATTCGCCCAGCAGCCCGTCGTCACGGGTTCGATGCCGCTGATCCGCGCTGCCGTGACCACCACGCCAGGCCAATAAACCCGATGCGGACATTGCAGTTGAATCACGCCATCTCCGGATGGAAGCGGCTGCCGGCCCTCCTGCTTTGCGCAGCCGCCCTGTTGTCCGTTCAATCCCTTCCCGCCAGCGCCCAGCAACCGGACGATCCCGTCGCGACCCGCAAGGGCGCCGCCGACTGGCTCGACCGCGTCCAGCAGGCGGCGCAACAGCAGAGCTACGAAGGTACGTTCGTCTACCAGCGCGGCGGGTATGTGCAGTCGTCGCGCATCGCGCACGTCTCGTCCCGCGACGGCGAGTTCGAGCGGATCGAGACGCTCGACGGCAAGCCGCGCAAGCTGCTGCGGCACAACGACGAGCTGTACACGTTCGTGCCCGAGCGCAAGTTGTGCGTGGTCGAGCGCCGCCAGACGCGCGACTCGTTCCCCGCGCTGCTCGGCGCGAGTGGCGAGCACGTGATGTCCGTCTACGATGCGAAGTCGCTCGGCAAGGACCGCGTGGCCGGGATCGACGCGCAGGTCGTCGAACTCGTGCCGAAGGACGCCTACCGTTTCACGTACAAGCTGTGGGCCGACGCGCGCACCGGGCTGCTGCTGCGTTCGCAGACGCTCGACGCGAACGATCACGTGCTCGAACAGATCGCGTTCTCGCAATTGCAGACGGGCGGCGCGAGCGGCGACAAGGCCGCGATTGCAGCCGGCATGCACAACCTGAGCGGCTGGACGGTCGTGCGTCCGCCGGTCGCGGCTGTCGACATGGAAGCGCAGGGCTGGCAACTCGCGCCGAGCGTCGCCGGCTTCCAGAAGATTCGTGAAGTGCGCCGGCCGATGGCCGCGCGCGATGCGGGCGATCCGCCGATCCCGGTCGACCAGGCCGTCTTCACCGACGGCCTCGCGACGATCTCGGTCTTCATCGAGCCGGCCGAAAAGAATACGCGCAAGGAAGGCGCGGGCAGCACCGGTGCGACGCACGTTCTCGTGAAGCGCCGCGGCGACTACTGGATCACCGTGCTCGGCGAAGTGCCGCCGGCGACGTTGCAGCAGTTCGCGTCTGCCATAGAATACAAGGCTTCCAAGTAACGCTACGGCTTCCGACATGACGAAACTCACGCTGCGCAAAGTGCTCGCGGCGGCGGCGCTGTGTGCCTGCCTGCCGCTCGTCCCGCAAACCGCGGTCGCTGTCACGCCTCCGGCTGCCAGCCTTCCCGATTTCGCCGATCTGGTCGAAAAGGTCGGGCCGGCCGTCGTGAACATCCGGACCACCGCCAACGTGCCGACGAGCGGCCCGCGCGGGATGCTCCCGCCCGGCTTCGACAACGGCGACATGTCGGAATTCTTCCGGCGCTTCTTCGGCATTCCGCTGCCGCAGACGCCCGGCAACGGCGGCGGCAACGGCAGCAACCCGAAGAACGCGCCGGCGCCGGACAATGGGCCGGACACCGAGCAGAATCGCGGCGTCGGCTCGGGCTTCATCGTGTCGGCCGACGGTTACGTGATGACCAATGCGCACGTCGTCGACGATGCGGACACCATCTACGTGACGCTGACCGACAAGCGTGAATTCAAGGCGAAGTTGATCGGCGTCGACGACCGCACGGACGTCGCGGTCGTCAAGATCCAGGCGTCGAACCTGCCGGTCGTCGCGATCGGCGATTCGAACAAGGTGCGCGTCGGCGAGTGGGTCGTCGCGATCGGCTCGCCGTTCGGCCTCGACAACACGGTCACGGCCGGCATCGTCAGCTCGAAGAGCCGCAACACGGGCGACTACCTGCCGTTCATCCAGACCGACGTCGCGGTGAACCCCGGCAACTCGGGCGGCCCGCTGATCAACATGCAGGGCGAGGTGATCGGCATCAACTCGCAGATCTACAGCCGCACCGGCGGCTTCATGGGCATTTCGTTCGCGATCCCGATCGATGAAGCGATGCGCGTGGCCGACCAGCTGAAGGCGACGGGCAAGGTCACGCGCGGCCGGATTGCGGTGGCGATCGGCGAGGTGACGAAGGACGTGGCCGACTCGATCGGGCTGCCGAAGGCCGAAGGTGCGCTCGTCAGCAGTGTCGAGCCGGGCGGCCCGGCCGACAAGGCCGGTATCCAGCCGGGCGACATTATCCTGAAGTTCAATGGCCGTCCGGTCGACGCGGCGTCGGACCTGCCGCGCATGGTCGGCGACACGAAACCCGGCACGAAGGCGACGGTCAACGTGTGGCGCAAGGGTCAGGCACGCGATCTGCCGATCACGATCGCCGAGACGCCGGCCGAGTCGACGGCCAAGGCCGAGCAGCGCAAGAACGCGCCGCAGAAGCCGCGCCAGACCAATTCGCTCGGCCTGACGGTCAGCGACCTGACGGCGGAGCAATTGAAGACGCTGAAGCTGAAGAACGGGGTACAGATCGACGGCGTCGACGGCCCGGCCGCCCGTGCGGGCCTGCAGCGCGGCGACATCGTGCTGCGCGTCGGCGACACCGACGTCACAAGCGCGAAGCAGTTCGCCGACGTGACCGCGCAGCTCGATCCGCAGAAGGCAGTCGCGGTGCTCGTGCGACGTGGCGACAACACGCAGTTCGTGCCCGTGCGGCCGCGCCAGAAGTAACGCGCCGATGTTCACGCTCTACGGCCGCGGCTGGTGCCACCTGTGCGACGACATGCGCGACGCACTGGCGCCGGTGGCGGCCGAATTCGGCGTCGCGGTGGACTACGTCGACATCGACACCGATGCGGCGCTCGTCGCGCGTTACGACGAGGACGTGCCCGTGCTGCTGCTGGACGGCGCGGAAGTGTGCCGCCACCGGTTCGACGATGCGCGGGTGCGCGACGCGCTGGCGGCCCGGCGCTGAACCAGGCCTGCCGTCGGCCGACGCCGCTTCGCACGGGGCTCGATCCGGCGGGCGCCCCGCCGGGCTCCCGCGGGGCGGGCGTCCGAAATCCCGCCCGGCGTAAGCCTTTTCGGCTAAAATAAGCCGTTTTTTCACCGACTTACACAAGGCGTGCTCCGCAGTCGTCGAGCGCGCCTTTTTCGCTTGATCGGCACTGAATGGATCATATTCGCAATTTCTCGATCATCGCGCACATCGACCATGGCAAGTCGACACTCGCGGATCGCATCATCCAGGTATGCGGCGGCCTCGCCGACCGTGAAATGGAAGCGCAGGTGCTCGACTCGATGGACATCGAGCGCGAGCGCGGCATCACGATCAAGGCGCAGACTGCCGCGTTGTCCTATCGCGCACGCGATGGCAAGGTCTACAACCTGAACCTGATCGACACGCCGGGGCACGTCGACTTCTCGTACGAGGTCAGCCGTTCGCTGTCCGCGTGCGAAGGCGCGCTGCTGGTGGTCGACGCGAGCCAGGGCGTCGAGGCGCAGACGGTCGCGAACTGCTACACGGCGATCGAGCTCGGCGTCGAGGTCGTGCCGGTGCTGAACAAGATCGACCTGCCGGCCGCGAATCCCGAGAACGCGATCGAGGAGATCGAGGACGTGATCGGCATCGACGCGACCGACGCGACGCGCTGCAGCGCGAAGACGGGCCTCGGCGTGGAAGACGTGCTCGAGTCGCTGATCGCGAAGGTGCCGCCGCCGAAGGGCGATCCGGCCGCGCCGCTGCAGGCGCTGATCATCGATTCGTGGTTCGACAACTACGTCGGCGTCGTGATGCTCGTGCGCATCGTCAACGGCACGCTGCGCCCGAAGGACAAGATCAAGATGATGGCGACCGGCGCGCAGTATCCGGTCGAGCACGTCGGCGTGTTCACGCCGAAGTCGCGCAATCTCGAGTCGCTGTCGGCCGGGCAGGTGGGCTTCATCATCGCCGGCATCAAGGAACTGACGGCCGCGAAGGTCGGCGACACCGTCACGCACGTGGCCAAGGCCGCTGCCGAGCCGCTGCCGGGCTTCAAGGAAGTGAAGCCGCAGGTGTTCGCGGGGTTGTATCCGGTCGAGGCGAACCAGTACGACGCGCTGCGTGAATCGCTCGAGAAGCTGAAGCTGAACGACGCATCGCTGCAGTACGAGCCGGAAGTGTCGCAGGCGCTCGGCTTCGGTTTCCGCTGTGGCTTCCTCGGGCTGCTGCACATGGAAATCGTGCAGGAACGGCTCGAGCGCGAATTCGACATGGATCTCATCACGACCGCGCCGACGGTCGTCTACGAGGTCGTGCAGAGCGACGGCTCGACGATCATGGTCGAGAACCCGGCGAAGATGCCGGAGCCGGGCCGCATCGCGGAAGTGCGCGAGCCGATCGTCACCGTGAATCTCTACATGCCGCAGGACTACGTCGGTTCGGTGATCACGCTGTGCGAGCAGAAGCGCGGCTCGCAGATCAACATGCAGTATCACGGCCGCCAGGTGCAGCTCACGTACGAGATCCCGATGGCGGAAATCGTGCTCGACTTCTTCGATCGCCTGAAGTCGGTGTCGCGCGGCTATGCGTCGATGGACTACGAGTTCAAGGAATACCGTTCGTCGGACGTCGTGAAGGTCGACATGCTGATCAACGGCGACAAGGTCGACGCGCTGTCGATCATCGTGCACCGGTCGCAATCGCAATACCGCGGCCGCGAAGTCGCCGCGAAGATGCGCGAGATCATTCCGCGCCAGATGTACGACGTGGCGATCCAGGCCGCGATCGGCGCGCACATCGTCGCGCGCGAGAACATCAAGGCACTGCGCAAGAACGTGCTCGCGAAGTGCTACGGCGGCGACATCACGCGGAAGAAGAAACTGCTCGAGAAGCAGAAAGAAGGTAAGAAACGCATGAAGCAGGTGGGTTCGGTCGAGATCCCGCAGGAGGCGTTCCTCGCGATCTTGCGCGTCGAAGACAAATAACAGGACTGATCCTTTTATGAATTTTGCGCTGATTCTTTTTGTGCTCGTCGTCGTGACGGGCGTAGCGTGGGTGCTGGACAAACTGGTGTTCCTGCCGCGGCGTCGCAAGGCGGCCGACTCGGCGATCGAGGAATTCGATCGCCAGCAGTCGCGCATCGACAAGCGTTTCGCGGACGAAAACGCGGCGCAGACGCGTTCGAAGCTGCGTGACGAAAAGCTGCGCCAGCCGTGGTGGCTCGAGTACACGGCGAGCTTCTTCCCGGTGATCCTGGCCGTGTTCGTCGTGCGTTCGTTCGTCGTCGAGCCGTTCAAGATCCCGTCGGGCTCGATGGTGCCGACGCTGCTCGTCGGCGATTTCATCCTCGTCAACAAGTTCGAGTACGGGCTGCGCCTGCCGGTCACCAACACGAAGATCACGCAGGGCAGCCCGCTGTCGCGCGGTGACGTCGTCGTGTTCCGCTATCCGAAGGACGAGTCGGTCGACTACATCAAGCGCGTGATCGGCCTGCCCGGCGACACGGTCGCGTACCAGGACAAGCAGCTCACGATCAACGGCCAGCCGGTGCCCGAAACGCCGCTGCCCGATTTCTTCGATGACGAGCGCCAGAATTACGCGAAGCAGTTCGAGGAAACGATCGGCAACAAGAAGAACGCGATTCTCAACAACCCGGCCGTGCCGCCGTTCGTGATGGGCGCATACGACTATCCGTATCGCGACAACTGCACGTACAACAGCCGCGGCGTGATCTGCAAGGTGCCGCCCGGTCATTACTTCATGATGGGCGACAACCGCGACAACAGCGCGGACAGCCGCTACTGGGGTTTCGTGCCGGACCAGAACATCGTCGGCCGCGCGTTCTTCATCTGGATGAACTTCAGCGACCTGAAGCGCATCGGCTCCTTCAACTGACCGCATTCGATTCACACGCAATACGCGACGCACGGGCCGCGTCGCGTATTGCCGAACTACTTTAAGAACCGGCGGTAACACCGCCTCGTCACGCCTTTTCGCGTCCGGCCGTGCCGTTTCGGCCCGACCGGGCGCCCGCGTTATACTCCTGCACATGCCCTCATCCCAGTTGGAAAGCCGGCTGCGCTACGAATTTCGCAATGCGGAATTGTTGCGCCAGGCTTTGACCCATCGCAGTCACAGTGCCACGCACAATGAACGGCTCGAGTTTCTCGGCGATTCCGTTCTGAATTGCGCGGTGGCCGCCCTTTTGTTCCAGCGTTTCGGCAAGCTGGACGAAGGTGACCTGTCGCGCGTACGCGCCAATCTCGTCAAGCAGCAGTCGCTGTACGAAATTGCTCAGGCCCTGAATATCTCGGACGGCCTGCGGCTGGGCGAGGGCGAACTGCGCAGCGGCGGGTTCCGTCGCCCGTCGATCCTCGCGGACGCGTTCGAAGCCATCATCGGGGCCGTGTTCCTCGATGGGGGCTTCGAAGCCGCCCAAGGGGTCATCAAGCGCCTCTATATCCCGATTCTCGACCACATCGATCCGCGTACGCTCGGCAAGGACGCGAAGACGCTGCTGCAGGAATATCTGCAGGGGCACAAGATCGCGCTGCCGACCTATACGGTCGTCGCGACGCATGGTGCGGCGCACAATCAGCAGTTCGAGGTCGAGTGCACGGTGCCGAAGCTGGACGTGAAGGTATCGGGCTCCGGCGCGAGCCGGCGGGCGGCCGAGCAGGCTGCCGCGAAGAAGGCGCTCGACGAAGTGATGGCGGCCGCGCCGATGCTGGCCGCGAAGCCGAAGCGCTCGAAAAACGCGCGCGGGTCCAAGCATGTCGAACCCGAGATCGTGCCGGGCGTGAAGGGTGTGCAGGAAGCGCTCGACCTGCGCTCGCCCGAGCGGAAGGAACGTGCGGCGGCGCGCGAGGCGAGAGCGGCGGGTGCGGTGCCGGCTGCCACCGCCGCGGCTGCTGCTGCGGTGGCGGGCGCTGAACCGGCCGTCGCGCCGATGGCCGCGATTCGCGCGGCGCATGTCGAGCCGGCCACGGACAAGGGCGAACGGGCGGCGAAGCCGGCGGCCGACAAGGTTGCCGACAAACCGGCCGAGCGGCCGGACAAGGCCGCGGAAAAGCCCGCCGAGGCCGCGCCGCGCGCAACCGACAAGCAAGCCGGCCATGCAGCCGATCCGGCATCGTCGTCGGCCGACAAGCCCGCCGCGAGTGCCGACGCCGCCGCGCGTACGCCTGCGCGCGCACGCGATGCCGCGGCGACCGACGCCGACACGCCGCCCGGCGGCGCGAGCCTTGCCGCCGCGCAGGCGCGCGTGGCCGATGCCGACCACTGAATTGCCCAGCGATCGTGCCGCGCGCCGCGCGGCCGTTTCCGAACCTGTCTCCCAAACGATATGAACACTCCCGCTCCTACCGGTTTCCGTTGCGGCATGATCGCGATCGTGGGCCGCCCGAACGTCGGCAAGTCGACGTTGATGAACGCACTCGTCGGCCAGAAGATCAGCATCACGTCGCGCAAGGCGCAGACGACCCGCCACCGCATCACCGGCATCAACACGTTCGACGACGCGCAATTCGTGTTCGTCGACACGCCCGGCTTCCAGACCCGTCACAGCACCGCGCTGAACCGTTCGCTGAACCGCGCGGTCACGTCGACGCTGACGTCGGTCGACGTGATCCTGTTCGTGATCGAGGCCGGCCGCTTCGGGCCCGACGACCAGAAGGTGCTCGACCTGATCCCGCCCGGCATGCCGACGCTTCTGATCGCGAACAAGATCGACCGCGTGAACGACAAGGCCACGCTGTTCCCGTTCATGCAGAAGGTGAGCGAGCTGCGCGAATTCACCGAGCTCGTGCCGCTGTCGGCGCAGAAGCCGGAAGACATCAAGCGCCTGCTGGACACGATCAAGCCGTACCTGCCGGAAGGCGAGCCGATCTACGGCGAGGACGAGCTGACCGACCGCAGCTCGCGTTTTCTCGCGGCCGAAATCCTGCGCGAGAAGGTGTTTCGCTGGACCGGCGACGAGCTGCCTTACACGAGCACCGTGCTGATCGACAAGTTCGAGGAAGAGGGCCGCCTGAAGCGCATCTTCGCGACGATCCTCGTCGAGCGCGATTCGCACAAGGCGATGGTGATCGGCAAGAAGGGCGAGAAGCTCAAGCAGATCAGCACCGAGGCGCGGATGGACATGGAAAAGCTGTTCGACGGCCCCGTATACCTCGAGACCTTCGTGAAGGTGAAGAGCGGCTGGGCCGACAACGAGGCGGGGCTGCGTGCCTATGGGTACGAATGACGCGCTGACGTCGACCGAAGACGCGGTGACGGCCGGCGCGAACGACGCGCCGCTGCCGGCACCGCCCGAACCGCCGCGCAAGGCGCGGCGCGCGACGTCTCGCACGTCCGATTTCCGCGTCGCCGAACAGCCGGCGTTCGTGCTGCACAGCTATCCGTATCGGGAAACGAGCCTGATCGTCGACGTGCTGACGCGCGACCACGGCCGGCTCGCCCTCGTCGCGAAGGGCGCGAAGCGCCCGCACTCCGCGTTGCGCGGCGTCTTGCAGACGTTCCAGCCGCTGCTGCTGTCGTGGTCCGGCAAATCCGAGGTGCGCACGCTGACGGGCGCCGAGTGGGTCGGCGGGATGCTGCCGCTCGGCGGCGACGGGCTGTTGTGCGGTTTCTACGCGAACGAGCTGCTCGTGAAATTCTGCGCGCGCGAGGATCCTCAGCCGCCGCTGTTCAATCATTACGTGCTGACTCTCACGCGCCTCGCGCACGGCGAACCCGCGGTGCAGGTGTTGCGTTCGTTCGAACGCGTGCTGCTGCGCGAGACCGGCTATGCGATGGCGCTGAACCGCACGGTCGCCCGCCGCGCGGTCGAACCCGAGCGCCGCTACGTGTTCGATCCGGAACGCGGTGTGCGCAATGCGGACGACGACGTGCCGTCGCACTGGCCGGTCATCACCGGGCAGACGTTGCTCGACATGGAACAGGACGATTACCATCGAGCCCAGACGGTTGCGCAAAGCAAGACGCTGATGCGCTTCCTGCTGAACACCTATCTCGGCGGTACGCCGCTCGCCACGCGTCAGATCCTGATCGACCTGCAAAACCTATGAGCTTCTTCCTGACAACGCCCACCGCCATCGACCTCGGCGTGAACATCGACCACGTCGCGACGCTGCGCAATGCGCGCGGCACGCGCTATCCCGATCCGATCCGCGCGGCGCTCGCCGCCGAAGAGGCGGGCGCGGATGCGATCACGCTGCACCTGCGCGAGGATCGTCGTCACATCGTCGACGCCGACGTGCGCGAACTGCGCCCGCTGTTGAAGACGCGCATGAACCTCGAATGCGCGGTCACGGCCGAGATGCTCGACATCGCGTGCGAAGTGCGTCCGCACGACGCGTGCCTCGTGCCGGAGAAGCGCGAGGAACTGACGACCGAAGGCGGTCTCGACGTGGCCGGCCACTTCGAGGCCGTGCGCGCGGCGTGCAAGCAGCTCGCCGATGTGGGCGTGCGCGTGTCGCTGTTCATCGACCCGGATGACACGCAGATCCGCGCCGCGCACGAAGCGGGCGCACCGGTGATCGAGCTGCATACGGGCCGCTACGCCGAAGCGCGCGACGAAGCCGAGCAGCAGCGCGAATACGAGCGTATCGTCGCGGGCGTGCAGGCCGGCGCGCGGCTTGGCCTGAAGGTCAACGCGGGCCACGGGCTGCACTACACGAACGTGCAGCAGATCGCCGCGATCGACGGCATCGTCGAACTGAACATCGGCCACGCGATCGTCGCGCACGCGATTTTCGCGGGCTGGGACAACGCGGTGCGCGAGATGAAGGCGATCATGGTCGCCGCACGCGTCGCCGCGCTGCACGGCGGCGCGCGCTGACGATGCGAGGCCGTCGCGCCCCGCACGCCGTTTGCAACGCGCTTGACCCGGCTTCGCCGGGCCGCCCCGGCGGAGACTGACATGGCGATTTATGGCATCGGTACCGACATCGCGCAGGTGAGCCGCGTCGCGGCCGTGCTCGAACGCACGGGCGGCCGGTTTGCCGAGAAGGTGCTCGGCCCCGACGAACTGCGCGTGTTCCATGCCCGGCGCGCACGCTCCGAGGCACGCGGCATCGCATTTCTCGCGACGCGCTTCTCCGCGAAGGAAGCGTTCTCGAAGGCAATCGGGCTCGGCATGCACTGGCCGATGACGTGGCGCGCGCTGCAGACGCTCAACCATCCGAGCGGCGAGCCGTACGTGGTCGCTTCGGGCGAGCTGGCCGACTGGCTGGCCGCGCGCGGCATCACGGCGCGGGTGACGGTCAGCGACGAACGCGACTACGCGGTGTCGTTCGTGGTCGCCGAGACGGACGCTAAAACGGACGCCGCGCCTGCTCCTGTACCTGTTTCCCGAACCTCCTCCTGACGGAATTCCCGATTCGATGAAAACGACTCCCGGCCCGGTCATGCTCGACGTCGTCGGCACGACCCTGTCGCGCGACGATGCGCGGCGCCTCGCGCATCCGAATACCGGCGGCGTGATCCTGTTCGCGCGGCACTTCGAGAATCGCGCGCAGCTGACCGCGCTGACCGACGCGATCCGCGCGGTGCGCGAAGACATTCTGATCGCCGTCGATCACGAAGGCGGGCGCGTGCAGCGGTTCCGCACCGACGGCTTCACGGTGCTGCCCGCGATGCGTCGCCTCGGCGAACTCTGGGATCGCGACGTACTGCTCGCGACGAAGGTCGCGACCGCCGTCGGCTACATCCTGGCCGCCGAGTTGCGCGCGTGCGGGATCGACATGAGCTTCACGCCCGTGCTCGATCTCGACTACGGGCACTCGAAGGTGATCGGCGATCGGGCGTTCCATCGCGACCCGCGCGTCGTCACGCTGCTCGCGAAGAGCCTGAACCACGGACTGTCGCTCGCCGGCATGGCGAACTGCGGCAAGCATTTTCCCGGGCACGGCTTCGCGGAGGCCGATTCGCACGTCGCGCTGCCGACCGACGACCGCACGCTCGACGCGATCCTCAAGCAGGACGTCGCGCCGTACGACTGGCTCGGGCTGTCGCTGTCCGCGGTGATTCCGGCGCATGTGATCTACACGCAGGTCGACAAGCGGCCGGCCGGATTCTCGCGCGTGTGGCTGCAGGACATCCTGCGCGGCAAGCTCGGCTTCACGGGCGCGATCTTCAGCGACGACCTGTCGATGGAGGCCGCCCGCGAAGGCGGCACGCTCACGCAGGCAGCCGACGCCGCGCTTGCCGCCGGTTGCGACATGGTGCTCGTCTGCAACCAGCCGGATGCGGCCGAAGTCGTGCTGAACGGGCTGAAGGCGCGCGCCTCGGCCGAGTCGGTGCGGCGCCTCAAGCGGATGCGCGCGCGCGGCAAGGCGCTCAAGTGGGACAAGCTGATCGCGCAGCCCGAGTATCTGCAGGCGCAGGCGCTGCTGAGCAGCGCGCTGGCATAAGCGGAGGGGGCGGCGCGGGTCGCGCCGTTCCGGTTGCTCCAAACGAAAAAGCCGCGCACTAGCGCGGCTTTTTTATTACGGATTGCGATGGCCTGATTCGGGGCGTCGCTGGAACGGATTCACACGCAACTAACGGTCAGATCCGGCCAGCGCCCGTATCCGGGGGCTGTCCGCTCAATTCACTTTCATTCTCTGCAGCTTGTTGTACAGGGTCTTCGGGCTGATGCCGAGCAGCGTCGCCGCGCGGTGGCGCGTTCCGCCGACCGCGTCAAGCGTCGCGCGGATCAGCAGATCCTCGACGTCGGACAGCGGGGTGCCGACCTTGATCTGCACGCTGCTGCCGTTCAGCGCGGCGCCGGCGGAGAAGCTGGCCTCGCCCGCCCGTAGCGTCTCGATGAAGTCGCCCGATGCGTCGTACGCGAAGCGCACGCGCTCCTGCAGTTCGCGCACGTTGCCCGGCCATTCGTACGACAGGCATTCGCGCACGAAGCCCGGGGCCGCGCGTTTGTCGGTCGTGCTGCGGCCGGTTGCGCGCGCTTCCCGGTTCAGTTCGTCGATCTGCGCGTCCGCGATCGCGAGCGCATCGCCGTCGCGCTCGCGCAGCGGCGGCATCGTGATCGACGCTGCGTCGAGGCGCAGCCACAGATCCTCGCGCAGCGTGCCGTTCGCCACCGCTTCGCGCGCCGGGCGGCGCGTGGCCGCGATCAGTCGGAAATCGCTGGTGATCGAGCTCGTGCCGCCGATCCGCATGAAGTTCTGCGAATCGAGTGCATGCAGCAGCGCTTCCTGCAGCACGAGCGGCAGTGCGGTGATTTCGTCGAGGAACAGCGTGCCGCCGCCGGCTTGCTCGAACAGGCCCGACTCGCGGCGCTCGGCGCCGTCGAACGCGCCACGCTCATGGCCGAACAGCACGCTGTCGAGCGAGGCGCCGTGCCGGCCGGCCTGCACGAGCATGCGACAGTCGAACGCGACGAACGGCCCCTTGCGGCGCCGGCTCAGGTCGTGCAGCGTGCGCGCCGCCAGCTTCTTGCCGGTGCCGGCTTCGCCCGAGAACAGCACGGCCGTTTCGGTGCGGGCGTTGTGCTCGATCATGTCGTACACGTGCTGCATCGCGTCGCTGCGGCCGACCAGCGCGCCGAAGCGGCCGAGATGGCGCAGCGAGGCACGCAGCGACTGCACTTCGTCGATCAGTTCGTACGGGCGGGGAATCCGCGCGAGCAGGCTGCGCAGGCGCGGGATGTTGATCGGCTTCAGCAGGTAGTCCCAGATGCCGTGACGCAGCCCCTCGATGGCGCTCTCGACCGTCGCGTTGCCCGTCAGCACGATCACGGGCAGCGAGCCGTTCGGCTGTTGCTGCGGCAGGTGCTGGAGCAGGTCGAACCCGCTGCCGTCCGGCAGGTTCAGATCGACGAGCACGACGTCGGGAATCGAGCGGCCGAGCGCCGTGCGCGCTTCGGCGAGCGACGTGGCCGTGTCGACCGAGAAGCCGTCTGCGGCGAGCAGCGCGGTGAGGCCGGACAGGCTGTTGGGATCGTCTTCGACAATCAGGGCGTGTGGCATGGTGGACGCGAGTCGAGTCAAGAGAGGCGGGCTGTCGGCCAGCGGGCCGCAGCCGCATGTCGGATTAAAGACTGATTTTATGCCCCGCCGAACGCGTCACGCGCATTATTTCTCCGGCGCTATAAAACAGTTACCGATGATACAAATTGAATATCTTTACCGGTGGCTTTTGTGCTGCGTATGGCTCCGGTTTGTGGCAGCTGTTGGTGCCAGACAAACAAAAAGCGCCCCGAAGGGCGCTTTGTTCGATGCGGAAATCGCGGACGATTACGCGCGGCTGCGGTATTCGTTCGTGCGCGTATCGATTTCGATCTTGTCGCCGGTGTTGCAGAACAGCGGCACTTGCAGTTCGAAGCCAGTCGCCAGCTTCGCGTTCTTCAGCACTTTGCCCGACGACGTGTCGCCCTTGACGGCCGGTTCCGTGTAGGTGATTTCGCGAACGAGGACCGTCGGCAGTTCGACCGAGATCGCCTTCTCGTTGTAGAACACGACTTCGCAAGCCATGCCGTCTTCGAGGTAGTTCAGCGCTTCGCCCATCATTTCGGCTTCGACTTCGTACTGGTTGTAGTCGGCGTCCATGAACACGTACATCGGGTCGGCGAAGTACGAGTACGTCACTTCCTTGCGGTCGAGCACGACGACCTCGAACTTGTCGTCAGCCTTGTAGACCGATTCCTGACCTGCGTTGGACAGCAGGTTCTTCATCTTCATCTTGACGACGGCCGAGTTACGGCCCGACTTGTTGTATTCCGCCTTTGCGATGACCCATGCTTCGCTGCCGATCTGCACGACGTTGCCTACGCGGAGTTCCTGTGCGGTTTTCATAAAAAACTGTCCTGATCAAATCAAATAAATAGGTGCCTGAGCGTTGCGCAACGGCTGACGGCGCAAGCGGCGGTGCGTTCCGGTGGGCGCCAGGAGCCCAAACGCGAGCGCTTGCGTGGTCAGCCGTCGGATAACCGCTTATTTTAACTGAGATTTTGCGTATTCCGCCAGCTTTCCGGCGAGATCGCCGACGGCCGCGAGCGCGTCGGCCCAGCGGAGCGCATTGGCGTCAAGCGCGGCGCGGTGTTGCCAGAAATCGGCCCAGTCGGGCGTGCCGGCACCGTTCCACGCATGCCAGAACCGCTCGAGCGCGGCGCGCGGTGCATCGGCGAGGCCGGCCGACAGGTGCGCGAGCGCGGCATCGAGCTTGGGCAGGTGCACGTCGTCGGCCTGCGGATAGATGTGCCAAACGAACGGCTTGCGCGCCCACTGCGCGCGGACGAACGAATCCTCGCCGCGCACGAAATTGAGATCGGCGACCCACAGCAGCGGATCGTAGTCGGCCTGCGGAACGAACGCGAGGCCATGGGCGATCAGGTTGCCGCTGCGCGCCTGTACACCCGCCTCGAACGATTCGACCCCGAAAAAACGCGCGACGGCGGGTGACAGGCGTCCGGTCGGCACGAGCGCGACGACGGGCGACGGGCCGTCGCGCCACTGCGCGAGCAGCGCGTCGACGGCCGGGTTTTCGTAGGCGAACAGGCTGACGACCGTCGTGCCGGGCGCGGGCGGCATGCCGCCGGTCGCGCGCCGCCACCACGCGGCGCGGGCTGCCGGATCGGCGTCGAAGGCCGCGCGGCGCGCGTCGAGGTCGTGCTCCTTCGGCACGCCGCCGGTGCCGGCCGACAGGCCCGGGAAGAAGAACGTCTTCAGCAGCGGATAGCGTGGATGCGGCGACGGCCGCAAATGGAAATCGGCGACCCAGTCCTCGGCGCTCAGGTATTCGAGGTTGATCCACACGGGGCGGCGCGCGCGCCGCGCCATCGCCGCGAGATACGGGCCGGGCAACTCGCACGCGAACGCCTCGATCACGACATCGGCGATGTCCAGCGCGTCGCCGACTTCCGCATGCCAGTGCTCGATCACGATCGCATCGACCGTCTGCCGCCCCGCGTCGGGGTCGACTTCCGGCAGCAGGCGCGCGAACGTGTGCAGGTCATCGACGAACAGCCGAACCTGCCAGCCGTGCTCGTGCGCGAGCTGGCGCGCGACGCGCCAGCACACGCCGATGTCGCCGAAATTGTCGATCACCGTGCAGAAGAGGTCGCAGGCGATCGGTTCGCCCGGCGCGAGCGGCACGGCGGGGAGGGGGACAGCGGAGGTGCGTGGCATCGAAGCGGACGGGTGAATGCTCTAAACTGGCGATTCTAATAGACCCGTTCCGCGTTACAAGGCGCCCGGATCACGCATGACATCCCCAGAAGCCTCCGCTACTCCGTTCGAACCGAAGAAGATCCTTGCGCAGTTGCCGCACATGCCGGGCGTCTATCGCTATTACGACACGGCGGGCGCCGTCCTCTACGTCGGCAAGGCGCGCGACCTGAAAAAACGCGTGTCGAGTTATTTCACGAAGACGCAACTGTCGCCGCGCATCGCGATGATGGTCACGCGCATCGCGCGCATCGAAACGACCGTCACGCGCTCGGAAGCCGAAGCGCTGCTGCTCGAGAACAACCTGATCAAGGCGCTCGCGCCGCGTTACAACATCCTGTTTCGCGACGACAAGTCGTACCCGTACCTGAAGCTCACCGCGCACCGCTTTCCGCGGATGGCCTACTACCGCGGCTCGGTCGACAAGCAGAACCAGTACTTCGGGCCGTTCCCGAGCGCGTGGGCCGTGCGCGAGAGCATCCAGATCCTGCAGCGCGTGTTCCAGTTGCGCACCTGCGAGGATTCGGTCTTCAACAACCGCACGCGGCCGTGCCTGCTGCATCAGATCGGGCGTTGCACGGCGCCGTGCGTGGGCGCGATCTCCGACGAGGATTACGCGGTCGACGTGTCGAACGCCGCGCGCTTCCTGCTCGGCCGGCAGTCCGAAGTGATGAAGGAACTCGAGCAGAAGATGCACGCGTTCGCGGCCGAGCTGAAATTCGAGCAGGCGGCGGCCGTGCGCAACCAGATGAGCTCGCTTGCGACGGTGCTGCACCAGCAGGCGATCGAGGTCGGCAGCGACAGCGACGTCGACATCCTGGCCGTCGTCGCGCAGGGCGGACGCGTGTGCGTGAACCTCGCGATGGTGCGCGGCGGCCGGCACCTCGGCGACAAGGCGTATTTCCCGACGCACGTCGAAAGTGCGCTGACGCTCGCCGAAGGCGGTCTCGGTGAAGAGGTCGAGCCGGCGGAGGCGGTCGATGCGGTGGCCGACGCGCCGGTCGACACGGTGCCCGATCAGCCTGCGGAAGAGGCGGGCAGCGCGCGCGGCGCGGCGGCGGCCGCGTCGGTCGAGGCCGAGGTGCTCGACGCATTCATCGCGCAGCACTATCTCGGCAACCGCGTGCCGCCGGTGCTCGTCGTCAGCCATGCGCCCGCGAGCCGCGACCTGCTGGAGCTGCTGTCCGAGCAGGCCGGCCACAAGGTGTCGCTGGTGCGGCAGCCGCAGGGACAGCGGCGCGCGTGGCTGTCGATGGCCGAGCAGAACGCACGGCTCGCGCTCGCGCGGCTGCTGTCCGAGCAGGGTTCGCAGCAGGCGCGCACGCGCGCGTTGGCGGACACGCTCAGCTACGACAGCGACGATCTCGCGACGCTGCGGATCGAGTGCTTCGACATCAGCCATACGATGGGCGAGGCGACGCAGGCGTCGTGTGTCGTTTATCACCATCACAAGATGCAGTCGAGCGAATACCGCCGCTACAACATCACGGGCATCACGCCGGGCGACGATTACGCGGCAATGCGGCAGGTGCTCACGCGCCGCTACGAGAAGATGGTCGAGCAGGCCGCGCAGGCGGCGGCCGTCGACGAAGCGGCCGGCATCGACGGCGAGTCGACCCGCCAGGCCGAGGCGTCGAGCCTGCTGCCGAACATCGTGCTGATCGACGGCGGCAAGGGTCAGGTCGAGATCGCGCGGCAGGTGTTCACCGAGCTCGGCCTCGACACGTCGATGCTGGTCGGCGTCGCGAAAGGCGAGGGGCGCAAGGTCGGCCTCGAGACGCTGGTGTTCGCGGACGGCCGCGCGCCGCTCGAACTCGGCAAGGAGAGCGCCGCGCTGATGCTCGTCGCGCAGATTCGCGACGAGGCGCACCGCTTCGCGATCACCGGCATGCGGGCGAAGCGGGCGAAGGCTCGCCAGACGTCGCGGCTCGAGGAGCTCGAAGGCGTCGGCGCGAAGCGCCGGCAGCGGCTGCTCGCGCGCTTCGGCGGGTTGCGCGGCGTGGTGGCCGCGAGTGTCGAGGAACTGGCGAGCGTCGAGGGCATTTCGCACGCGCTCGCCGAGCAGATCTACAAGCAGCTTCACTGACGCGGCCGTGGGGCCGGCTGCGTTGCCAGCGTTCTTGTGGCAGGCCGGTCGACACGGCACAATTGCGAATCCTTTACTGTCCCGCATGCCATGCCGTTCAATTTCCCGATTTTCCTGACGTGGGTACGGATCGTGCTGATTCCGCTCGTCGTCGGCGTGTTCTATCTGCCGGACACGGTGATGGGCGGTGCGCACCGCAATCTCGCGGCGGCGGCGATCTTCATCCTCGCCGCGCTGACCGACTGGTTCGACGGCTTCCTCGCGCGCAAGTGGAACCAGACGTCGTCGTTCGGTGCCTTTCTCGACCCGGTGGCGGACAAGCTGATGGTGACGGCCGCGCTGCTGATCCTCGTGCAGATTTCGCGGGTCGACGCGGCGATCGCGCTGGTGATCGTCGGTCGCGAGATCGCGATTTCGGCGCTGCGCGAATGGATGGCGCAGATCGGCGCGTCGAAGAGCGTCGCGGTGAACCAGCTCGGCAAGTTCAAGACCGCGTGCCAGATGGTCGCGATTCCGATGCTGCTGTTCTACGGGCCGCTGCCGCTCGGCATCGTGACGATCGATACGCGCGTGTGGGGCGAGTGGCTGATGTATCTGGCCGCGGTGCTGACGATCTGGTCGATGCTGTACTACATGAAGCTCGCCTGGCCGCAGATTCGCGAGCGCGGCGGTGCGTGACCCGCGTTGCCTGAGCGGCGGTGGTTTTTGTAAAAAGGGCTGGAAAAGCCCTTGACACACGAATGTGCCTTCGACATAATCTCGCTTCTCCGCTGCACGACGAAGTAAGTGTGTGACGGGGAAGCAGTAGCGTAGCAATACGCGGGAGTAGCTCAGTTGGTAGAGCGCAACCTTGCCAAGGTTGAGGTCGCGAGTTCGAGACTCGTCTCCCGCTCCAGTTTTTTCTGGCAGCGCGTGGTACGGCAAAGCGCTGCAGATGCAGGACACATGCGGGAGTAGCTCAGTTGGTAGAGCGCAACCTTGCCAAGGTTGAGGTCGCGAGTTCGAGACTCGTCTCCCGCTCCAGATTTTTCTGGCAGCGTGTGGTACGGCAAAGCGCTGCAGATGCAGGACAATGCGGGAGTAGCTCAGTTGGTAGAGCGCAACCTTGCCAAGGTTGAGGTCGCGAGTTCGAGACTCGTCTCCCGCTCCAAGTAATGGGGAAGCCACGCTTCCCTTTTTATTTGATGGACTTAAGGTCCTCGAATAAAAATCTGTCGCTTGCCTCACGGCATCCGGACAGTCCGCTTTTGGCGCGATAGCAAAGCGGTTATGCAGCGGCCTGCAAAGCCGTTTAGGCCGGTTCGACTCCGGCTCGCGCCTCCAGAAAAAGCCCCGCTTCGGCGGGGCTTTTCTTTTTCTGCATCGCTTTGCGACCGTCGGACATGGTGCGTCCGACGGCCACCACGCGAGATCACCCATCCACCGGCTGCGCCGGCGTCTCGAGCTTCAGCTGATAGAACGCCGCATCGAGCCATCGACCGAACTTGAACCCCGCCTCGGCAACTGTGCCCGAATGCACGAACCCGAGTTTCGTATGCAGTGCAATGCTGCCGGCGTTGGTCGCGTCGATGCAGCCGACCAGCACGTGCACCTGCGCTTCGCGCGCACGCCGCACCACTTCGCGCAGCAGCAGTTCGCCGAGCCCGCGACCGCGCTGGTCGTGGCGCACGTAGACGCTGTGCTCGACCGTGTACTTGAACGCCGGGAACGCGCGGAACGTGCCCCAACTCGCGAAGCCGAGCAGCGTGCCCGCTGCGTCGACGGCACCGATGACCGGAAAGCCGCCCGCGCGCTTCGTCGCGAACCACGTGACCATCGCCTCCGGTGGACGCGGCCGATAGTCGTACAGCGCGGTCGAGTTCACGATCGCATCGTTCAGGATCGCGAGGATGGCCGCCGCGTGTTCGGCCTCGCTGCAGTCGATCAGGTGCACGTCGTCGCGCTGGGTGGGGGCGGGGGAGTTCATGCGGGTTCCTTCCTGTTGGGTCTAAACCGGTGCGCATGCGGCGCGCGCATCACGCGCTGCGCACGCCGGCGGCGGATACATCGCAGATCGCGACGACATAGCGCGCGGCATGCGACGACGGATTGCTGAAGATCAGCGGCTGGTCGAGTCGCATGGCCAGGCAGTCTCCTTCGTGAAGTTCATGAAGCGTATCGCCCAACGTAACGTCCACGCGGCCGCTGATGATCCACACCTGCTGGTGCGGTGCGCTTTCGCGCCCGCCGCTGTCGTACGCGACGCGCGCGCCGGGCGGGAAGTCGACCTCGACGAGCTGGATCGGCGATGGCCAGCCCGCTGGCGACAGGTTGCGCCGCACATAGCCGGATGCCGGATCGCGCCATTCGGCCTGCTGCGCGCGCCGTGCGAGCGGCTGCGCGGGCGCGTCGTCCCGGTCGCCGCCGAACAGCGCGGCCAGCGATACGCCTAGCCCCGCCGCGAGCTTGTCGAGCACGACGGCCGTCGGACTGGCCGATGCGCGTTCGATGAGCGAGATCATCGAACGGCTGACGCCAGAACGCGCGGCCAGCGCGTCGAGCGTGTAGCCTCGAACGGTGCGCAGGTCACGCACGCGCCGGGCAATGCGCTCGTTGATGCCGGTGTCGTCGGCCACGGTGATCGAGGATTCTTTCATGATGGATTGATTTTCCAGTAAACTGGAATTCGGTGTCAACGACATTTCCCGTGGCGATTCGGCGGGACGCGAACGGCTTGCCCGGTCGTCGTGTGCAGCGTAATATACGAAACAGCTACGTTTCGTTTAATTGGGGATATATGGGCATCATCAAGATTTCCGAGCACATGCATGAACGGCTGCGCTCGACGAGCACAGCGCTGAGCCGTTCGATCAACGCGCAGGCCGAGCACTGGCTGCGCGTCGGGATGCTGGCGGAGCTCAACCCGGCGCTGTCCTACGGCGACATCTGCAAGATGTTGATCGACGCCGAGGCGCGGGGCGGCGACGTGGGGCCGGCCGAGACGGCCGCGCATAGCATCGAGCAGGTGGCGTGATGGCGAAACGCGAAATCCCGATCCGTGGTGCCGCGGAAATCGCCAAGTCGCGCGAAGCCGCGAAGCTCGCGTCGCAGGTGCTGACGATGATCACCGAGCACGTCAAGCCGGGCGTCACCACCGACGAGCTGGACGCGCGTTGCCGCGAATACATCGTCGACGAGTTGGGCGCGATCCCCGCGAACATCGGCTACCACGGCTATCCGAAGACGCTGTGTACGTCGGTCAATCACGTGGTCTGTCACGGCATTCCGACGTCGCGGCCGATGCGCGACGGCGACATCGTGAACCTCGACATCGCGGTGATCAAGGACGGCTGGTTCGGCGATACGAGCCGCATGTATTTCGTCGGCGAACCGACCGAACTCGCGCGGCGGCTCGTCGCGGCGACCTACGAGGCGATGCACGCAGGCATCCGCGCGGTGCGCCCCGGCGCGACGCTCGGCGACGTCGGCTATGCGATCCAGCAGGTCGCCCATCGCGAAGGGTTCAGCGTGGTGCGCGAGTATTGCGGGCACGGCATCGGCGACGTCTATCACGACGAGCCGCAGGTGCTGCATTACGGTCGTCCGGGCACCGGCCTGCCGCTGCGGCCGGGGATGATCTTCACGATCGAGCCGATGTTGAACGCGGGCAAGCGCGACACGCGCGTGCTGGCCGACGGCTGGACGGTCGTCACGGCGGACCATTCGCTGTCCGCGCAATGGGAACACATGGTCGTGGTGACGGAAACCGGCTTCGAGGTGCTGACCGAGGACGCGAAGCCGCAGGCGTTCGCGGCGCTGTCGGGCTCGCACGCGGCCTGACGCCGGCCGTGCGCCGCATGCGGCGGCGCGGTGTTGCAATGAAACGGGCCCCTTCGCGGGGCCCGTGTCGTTCGCGGCGGCCAGCGCCGCGACGCCGCGACGCTTAACCGCGCGCCTTCTGCCACGCGTGTTCGACGAACACGCGGCACAGCGCCTCCATCCCTGCGCGATCTTCGTCGTCGAAGCGCGCGGCGACCGGGCTGTCGACGTCCCACACGCCGATCAGCGTACCGTCGCCGGCCACCAGCGGCACGACGATTTCCGATTCCGACGCCGCATCGCACGCGATATGGCCGGGAAAGTCGTGCACGTCGCGCACGACCTGCGTCTCGCGGGTCTGCGCGGCCGTGCCGCACACGCCCTTGCCGAGCGCGATCCGCACGCATGCGGGCTTGCCCTGGAACGGCCCGACCACGAGCTCGGTGCCGTCGAAGAAGTAGAAGCCGGCCCAGTTCAGGCGATCGAGCGAGTGATAGACGAGCGCGGAGAAATTCGCCGCGTTCGCGGTCAGGTCGCGTTCGGATTCGACGAGCGCGCGTGCCTGCTCGACGAGCGTCGCGTATTGATCGGCCTTGGAGGCGGTGGGGTCGTTGGACAGCGTGAACATGGCGGGAAAGCGATAGGGGTTGTCAAAAAGGCGCACTGAAGGCGCACTGCGCGTACCGCAGTCTACGGCACCCGTGCGTGGTCTGCAGCGCGTGGTCGTGTGTGATGCGGCTCGCTCAGTCGGGTTCGAGTTCGGCGAACCGCTCGGCCAGAAAGTCGAGTAGCGCCCGCACCGCCGGCAACAGCCCGCGGCGCGACGCGAACACCGCGTGCACGATTTCGCGGCGCGGCGCCCAGTCGGGCAGCACCGTGACCAGTTCGCCGCGCGAAACCTCGTCGCGCACCATCATCGTCGGCAACTGCACGATGCCGACACCGGCGACGGCCGCCGCGCGCAACGCGAGCATGCCCCCCGTCACGTAGCGCGGCTGGTGATGGATTTCCGCATGCGCGCCGTCGGGCCCGCGCAGCCGCCATACGTGCGTGGATTGCGGCACGCCGTGATCGAGGCTCGGCAGGCGCGTCAGGTCCGCGGGAACGGCCGGTACACCTTGCTCGCGCAGCAGCGCGGGGCTTGCGACGAGGCACTGGCCGCGTTCGGCGAGCACACGCAGCGCGAGATCGCTGTCCTCGAGCGGCGGCGGGCGCACGCGGATCGCGACGTCGATCCCTTCGCCCACCACGTCGACGCGCCGATTGGTCGCTTCCAGGTGAATCTCGACGCGCGGGCACGCGGCCATGAATGCGGCGATCATCGCGCCGACCAGCGAATCGAGCAGCACGATCGGGCAACTGACGCGCACGATGCCGCGCGGCTCCTCGTGCAGCAGCGCGATCGCCTCGTCGGCGGCATCGGCCTCGACGAGCATCGCGCGGCAATGCGCGTAATAGGTCTGGCCGACGTCGGTGACCGTGAAGCGGCGCGTCGAACGCTGGATCAGCCGCATCCCGAGCCGCGCCTCGAGCAGCGCGATGCGGCGGCTCAGCTTCGATTTCGGCATGTCCAGCGCGCGCCCGGCCGGCGCGAAGCCGCCGTGTTCGACGACCTGCACGAAATAGTAGAGATCGTTCAGATCCCGCGCTTTATCGTTCATGAAATGGAACGCTGAGTGCGATTTCGGCAGTCTACCGGATCGATCGTTCCATCTCTATATTGTCATTCATGGATGCGAAACACGGGTTTCGCCGCAATATGGAGAAGGGCAATGAAGAAGATCCAGGGTGTGTACAGTGCGCCGCGCGGCCATTGGGTCGGTGACGGTTTTCCGGTGCGTTCGATGTTCAGCTACCAGTCTCATGGCACGCACCTGAGCCCGTTCCTGCTGCTCGATTACGCCGGCCCCGCGACGTTCGAATCGGCGACCGCGCCCCGCGGGGTCGGCCAGCATCCGCACCGCGGGTTCGAAACGGTGACGATCGTCTATGACGGCGAAGTCGCGCACCGCGACTCGACTGGCGCGGGCGGCACCATCGGCCCGGGCGACGTGCAGTGGATGACGGCCGCGAGCGGGATCCTTCACGAGGAATTCCACTCGGAAGCGTTCACGAAGCGGGGCGGCCCGCTCGAGATGGTGCAGCTGTGGGTGAACCTGCCCGCCGCGGACAAGATGGGCGCGCCCGGCTACCAGACGCTGCTGAACGCCGATATCCCGGTGGTCGAGCTGCCGGACGGCGCGGGGCGCGCGCGGATCATCGCCGGTGAACTCGACGGACGGCGCGGCCCGGCCCGCACGCACACGCCGATCGACGTGTGGGACGTGCGGCTCGCGGCGGGCGGCCATGCGCGGTTCCCGGTCGCCGAAGGGCGGACGCTCGCGGTGGTCGTGCTGAGCGGCACCGTGCTGGTGAACGGCGAGACGGTGGCGCGCGAAGCGCAGTTCGTGCAACTCGGCCGCGACGGCAGCGACGTCGAGATCGAAGCGAACGGCGACGCGAAGCTGCTGATCCTGAGCGGCGAGCCGATCGACGAGCCGGTGGTCGGCTACGGTCCGTTCGTGATGAACTCGCAAGCGGAGATCCGTACCGCGATCGAGGACTTCAACAGCGGCCGCTTCGGCCAGATGCCGGCATGACGGCATGATGAGCAGGCCCCGCGCGATGCGGGGCCTTTTTTTCGTGCGTGGCGGGCGATCGCGCGGGTCGGACGCTTCGAGGCATAATCGACGGTTGCCGCGCGCCGGCCGGCGCGCCCGAATCAGGACCGCACATGAACGCTTCCGCACCCGCCGCATCCCCAAGCACCGCCGATCTTCTCGACTGGCGCTGGAAATCCTTCGACGCGCTGACGGCGCGCGAAATCTATTCGATCCTCGAAGCGCGCAGCGCCGTATTCGTCGTCGAGCAGAACTGCGTGTATCGCGACATTGACGATGCGGACCAGGCCGCGTGGCACCTCGCGGCCTTCGATCCGGCCGGCCGCCTGGCCGGCTATCTGCGCGTGCTGCTGCCCGACGCGCAGCATACCGACGTGCGCATCGGCCGCGTGCTGACGACCGCCGCATTTCGCGGCGCGGGCCTCGGCAACGGGCTGCTGTCGCGCGCGCTCGAGCATATCCGCGCGCAATGGCCGGATACGCCGGTGAGCCTGCATGCGCAGGCTCACTTGCAACGTTTCTACGGGGCATTCGGCTTCACGCCGAGTTCGGACGTGCACGACGAGGATGGCATCCCGCACGTATGGATGAGCAGCGCGCGCGCGTGATGCGCGCCGCGCCGCGCGGCAATCAGCGCGCGGCGCGTGCGACGGGCGGCTCGTCCATGCGCCGCGCGACCCGCTCGCCGATCAGGCGCCCGCGGGCGGACAGCCGCAGCCAGTGCCGCAGCGCGATCAGCGCGCCGATCACGCTCATCATCGAGCCGGGAATCCACAGCAGCAGGCCGCCGATCTGCTGATCGCGCAGCGGGCTCAGCCACGTGAACGCGCGGCCGCAGATCGAGTAGATCGGATACAACTCGTGCGGCGTGAAGAAGATCAGCGCGCCGAGCGCGATCTGCGGCGGGATCGCCGCGACGACGATCAGGATCCGGCGGCCCGGCGACAGCCGCGCGGGCGGCGCGGGACGCGGATCGACGACGAGCCACCAGAACAGCAGCCCGTCGATCACCATGCTCCAGTTCATCACGCGATAGAGACGCCAGTCGAGCATCGCGACGAAGTGGATCGGCGACAGCAGCCAGAAATAGATCAGCCCGACGAACAGCACGACCGCCACGACCGGATGAAACACCACGTCGAGCGTCGCGCGCACCGGCGCCCACGCGAGCGCGGGGCGCACGAAGCGCTGCCGCCAGCGGAACGGAATGCCCGCGCGGATCGCCGCGCCCGGATAGGACAGGGCGATGAAGAACGGCCCGAGGTGATGCAGCACGAGGTGCTGCGCGCGGTGCATGAAGAATTCATGCTCGAAGAAATAGTCGAGCCGCGTATGCAGCGCGATGTAGAGCGCCGTCAGCCCGAACCAGAACGAGAACTGCCGCAGCGGCGACACCTTCGCCTTTTTCACGCCACGCGCGAACAGCACGGCGGCCGTCAGCACCGCGACGACCACGGTCGGCGACGGCTCCCACGGATCGAGCCAGTACAGGAGATTCATCGCGTGCGCATCACTTCGCCTGGGCCGGCGATTTCACGGCGAACGGCGCATCGACCGTCTCGCCGTCGGAGAATTTCAGGCGCAGGTGCACGGTGTCGCCCGGCTTGATCGCGTGCTTCGGCTCCTCGAGCATGAAGTGATAGCCGCCCGGCGCGATGTCGACCTTGCCGCGCGCGGGGATCGTCAGCTTGTCGACCATCTCCATCTTCTGCGTCGAGCCGTTCGAGACCGTCTGGTGCAGCATGGCCATCCCGTAGTCGGGGCTGTCGACGTCGACGAGATCGATCGGCTTGTCGCCGGTGTTCACGAGCGTCACGTAGCCGCCCGCGGGCAGCTTGTTCGGCAGCCAGCGCACCCACGCGTTCTGCGCGCTGATCGCGCCGGCGGCATACGCGTGGGCGCCGGCGCACAGCGCGGCGACGAGGGCGAGCGTCTTGAGGGTCGTTTTCTTGTTCATTGCGGAATTCAGGTCGTGGAGGCAGTGTCGATGATCCGGCGCACATCGGCGGCGATGGCGTCGGGCGAATCGCGATCGGTCGCGAGCAGCCGTGCGCGGCCGGTCGCGTCGAAGATGTAGACGGCCGAGCTGTGCGTCACTTCGTAGCCGCCGGACGGATCGCGTTTTTCCATCTGGTACGCGACGCGATAGCGCTTGGCCAGCGATTCGATCTGGCCGTCGGTGCCGGTCAGGCCGCGCGCATGCGCGGCGTCGAACGCGGCGACATAGGATTGCATCGCCTGCGGCGTATCGCGCGCGGGGTCGACCGAGACGAACAGGATGCGCACGTCGTCCGCCCGCGGCCCGAGCTTCGCCAGCACTTCCATCAGCCGCGCCAGCGTTTCGGGGCAGACGTCGGGGCAGTGCGTGTAGCCGAAGTAGACGAGCGCGACGCGGCCGCGGAACGCATCGGCGTCGACGGGATGGCCATCGCCGCCCGTCAGCTTGAACGACAGGTCGGGCAGGTGGCCGGTGACGTTGGTCAGGTTCCAGCGCGGCTCGTCGTGCGTGCACGCGGCGAGCGCCACGGCGGCGGCGAGGGCCGCGGCCGTGCGGATGAGGCGGGAGAGGCGCCGGTGCGGCGCGGGGCGGGCAGACGACATCCTGGGGCTCGATCGGACTGGATGGATAGCCGGGGCGCGATGCCATGCGCCGCGCGGCAGGCGGTTGCGACTGTAGCGCAATTCGCGCGCCCGCGTCCTTTCGAAACCGATACGGCGCGGGCGAGCGGGGCAATATGTCGCAGTTGACGCGGGAGCCGATGCGATGTCCGCGCCGCCGTGGTTTCGCCCATCTGGGGGCGCAGGCGCGGTAAGATGCGCACAACTCCATTCGCGCAGCGGCGGCCTGCCTTTTCCGGTCGCCCTCAGACTATCGAATCGATGCAATCCGTTCCGGCTTCCCTGTCCCTGACCGATACCGCGTTCTTCTTCGACTTCGACGGCACGCTCGTCGAGCTCGCGCCCACTCCCGACAGCATTCACGTTCCGCCGTCGCTGCTGACGCTGCTCGACGAATTGTCGCGCCGCTCGCACGGCGCGGTCGCGATCGTGTCCGGGCGCGGCATCGACAACCTCGACACCTTCCTCAAGATGCCCGGCCTGCCGATCGCCGGCCTGCACGGCGCGGAGCGCCGCGACGCGAACGGCGACACGCAGCGCATCGGCTTCAACGACGAACGCCTGCTGCGCATCGAGCGGGAGCTCGCTGGCGTGGTCGACCGCCATCCGGGCATGCTGCTCGAAATCAAGGGCGCGGCCGTCGCGCTGCACTTTCGCAATGCGCCCGAGCGCGAGGCGGTGGCGCGCGAAGCGGCCGAGCGTCTCGTCGCCGACTATGCGGATGCGTACGTGCTGCAACCCGGAAAGATGGTGTTCGAGATCAAGCCGAAGGGCGTCGACAAGGGCCGCGCGCTCGCCGCATTCCTCGACGAGCCGCCGTTTGCGGGCCGCGTGCCGCTGTTCGCGGGCGACGACCTGACCGACGAGAAGGGCTTCGCGGTGGTCAACGCGCGCGGCGGCCTGTCGATCAAGGTCGGCGCGGGCGAGACGTCCGCGCGCATGCGGCTCGATTCGGTCGACGCATTGCATGAGCAGATCGCGGGCTGGCTCGGCGCGGGGCAACCGCACGCATGAGCCGGCTCATCATCGTTTCAAACCGCGTCGCGCCGATTTCGGAAGGCGAACCGGCGGCGGGCGGCCTTGCGATCGGCGTCTACGACGCGCTGAAGGAAACCGGCGGCATGTGGTTCGGCTGGAGCGGCGAAGTGGTCGCGTCCGGCGCGCCGCAGCCGCAGATCAGCATCGAGGAGCGCGGGCCGGTGACGTTCGCGACCGTCGGGCTGTCGCGCCGCGATTACGATCAGTATTACCGCGGGTTCTCGAACGCGACGCTGTGGCCCGCGTTCCATTACCGCGCGGACCTGATCCAGTACGATCGCCACGAATTCGACGGCTACCGCCGCGTCAACGTCTGGCTCGCGCAGCAGCTCGTGCCGCTGCTGCAGGACGACGACGTGATCTGGGTGCACGACTATCACCTGATTCCGTTCGCGCGTGCGCTGCGCGACGCCGGCGTGAAGAACCGCATCGGCTTCTTCCTGCACATCCCGTTTCCGGCCGCGCAGGTGCTCGTCAACGTGCCGCCGCACCGCGAGCTCGTCGAGTCGCTGTGCGCGTTCGATCTGCTCGGCTTCCAGACCGAGCCCGACCTGCGCGCGTTTTGCGACTACGTCGAGTTCGAGGCGGACGGCGAGGTCGAGCACGACGGGCACACGGTGCGCGTACGGGCGTTCGGCCAGACGTTGCGCGCGGCCGCCTATCCGATCGGCGTGTATCCGGACGAGATCGCGTCGCTCGCGCAGGCGGGCGAGCACGGCAAGGCGGTGCGCACGCTCGCGACGTCGCTGCGCGGGCGGCAATTGATCATGAGCGTCGACCGGCTCGATTATTCGAAGGGGCTCGTCGAGCGCTTCCGGGCCTTCGAGAAGCTGCTCGAGCACCAGGCGTCGATCCGCAACCGCGTGTCGTTCCTGCAGATCGCACCGTCGACGCGCGCGGATCTCCGCGCGTACCAGGACATCCGCCTGCAGCTCGAAGCGGAGTCGGGGCGCATCAACGGGCGCTACGCGGAGCTCGACTGGGCGCCGATCCTCTACATTCACCGTCAGTACGACCGTCAGGTGCTGGCCGCGCTGTACCGGCTCGCGCGCGTGGGGTTCGTCACGCCGCTGCGCGACGGGATGAACCTCGTCGCGAAGGAGTACGTGTCCGCGCAGAATCCGGACGATCCGGGCGTGCTCGTGCTGTCGCGCTTCGCGGGCGCCGCGCGCGAGCTCACGGGCGCGCTGATCGTCAATCCGATCGATATCGACGGGATGGCCGATGCGCTGTCGCAGGCGCTGACGATGTCGCTCGCCGAGCGGCGTGCGCGTTACGCGGACATGATCGCGCAGCTTCGCGAGAACAACGTGTCGGTGTGGCGGGACAATTTCCTGCGCGATCTGCAGCAGGTCTGATCTGATTTATTGCTTCCGCTGCAATTGAAAAAGCCGCCGTGCGCAAGCACGGCGGCTTTTTTTGTCGGCGGATGCCGGTGCGTCAGGCCACGCGTTCGCCGGTCGGCGTGTTGCCGTCGGGCGCCGCATGATGGCGGCCGTGCTGTTTCGCGAGCAGGTCGCGGTACAGGCCGGGGCGGTTGCGCAGCACGTCGGGCGGGCCGTCGTCGATCACCTTGCCGTTGTTCATCACGATGATGCGGTCGAAGTTGCGCAGCGTCGACAGGCGGTGCGCGATCGCGATCACCGTGCGGCCGACCATCAGGCGGTCGAGCGCGCTCTGGATCGCTTCCTCGGACGCGCTGTCGAGCGCCGACGTCGCTTCGTCGAGCAGCAGGATCGGCGCATCCTTCAGGATCGCGCGCGCGATCGCGATGCGCTGGCGCTGGCCGCCCGACAGCTTGACGCCGCGGTCGCCGACGATCGTGTCATAGCCTTCCGGCATCGCCTCGATGAACTCCGCGCAGCGCGCGTCGCGCGCGGCGGCGAGCACTTCGTCGCGGGTCGCGTCGGGGCGGCCGTACGCGATGTTGTCGTAGATCGTCCGGTGCAGCAGCGAGATGTCCTGCGGCACCAGCGCGATCGCGTGACGCAGGCTGTCCTGCGTGAGGCCCTTCACGTCCTGGCCGTCGACCTTCACGACGCCGTCCTGCGTGTCGTAGAAGCGCTGCAGCAGCGCGAGCACGGTCGATTTGCCCGCGCCCGACTTGCCGATCAGGCCGACGCGCTGGCCCGGCTCGATATGCAGGTCGAAGTGGTCGAGGATCGGGCGGCGGTGCGGGTACGCGAACGTCACGCGCTCGAAGTCGACGCGGCCGCCCGTGGCCGCCAGCGGCTGTGCGTCCGAGCGGTCCGGCATGCCGTGCGGTTCGAGCAGCGTCTTCACCGCTTCCGACAGGCGTGCGACGTGCTGCGTGACGTCGACGAGCGCGACCGCGAGATCGCGCGTGCCGTGCAGGATCGTGAAGCCGAGCGAGCTGACGAGTACGATGTCGCCCGACGTCGCGCGGCCCTGGTCCCACAGCCACAGCGCCCAGCCGAGCAGGCCGGCGGACAGCATCGCGGTGATCACCGCATGCAGCAGCCGCAGCTTCTCGAGATAGAACAGGCTCTGCTGGCGCGCGTCCATCTCGGCCTTCACCGTCGCGCTGAAGCGCCTCTGTTCGCGCAGCGTCATCCCGAACGCGCGCACGAGGCCCATGTTGCCGATCACGTCGACGAGCTCGCCGTCGACCGCCGCGGCCTTCGCCGCGAATGCGTGGTGGCGCGCCGAGCCGCGGCCGGCGAGCTTGAACAGGATGACGGACAGCACGGCCGAACAGCCGAGCAGGCCGGCCGCCATCAACGGATTGACGACGATGATCATCAGGATCGCGCCCATCACCGCGATGCACGGCGGCAGCACGTTCCACGCCATTGTGTTCTCCGACGTGTAGACGGCGTTCGACGTGGCCGTGATGCGGCTGGCGAGCGTGCCCGGCTGTTTCTCCGAGTAATACGTCGGCGAATGGCCGATCAGGTACTGGAACAGGTCGCGCCGCAGGTCGCCGGTGACCGCGACGAACGTGTGCGCGGCGGCCCAGCCGCCGACGCGCCACAGCAGGTTGTCGGCCGCGATCAGGCCGACGAGCAGCGCGAACGCGCTCCACAGCGGGCCGGGATGATGGCGCCCGGTCGCCAGCACGTCGATCAGGTGCTTGATCGCATATTGCGACCCGAGCGCGCAGCCGACGGCGGCCAGCACGCTGCAAAGCACGACCAGGTGCGCGACCGGGTGGAGGCGGATGTAGCGGAACAGGAACGCGATCGGCCGGTGCGCGTAGCTCGACAGCTTCGCGTTGTGGGCGTTGCGCTGGGCAGGGGTGAGAGATTCCAAAATATGCGTGCGGTGATTCGGTGATTGAGCGTGGCGGCTGGATCGCAGGCCGGCGTTCGCTCGGACTGAATAATCCGGCATTGTAAACAAGGCCGCGCGTCGCGCTGCGCGAATCTTGCCTTGGCCGGGGGCTCGCGTTCAATTTTGAGATAAAATCCGGCATCCCCGTTCTGCCTCGTGTGCCGGAATCACGCTGCCGGCAGCTGCGGGTTAACAAGGATCGCCAAAACGGCCTTCCACTCTAGAACGGACGCCCAAGTCCGCGGGTTGCAAAGTGTTGCGCCTTTGTAACAAAGTAAAGTGTTTGAAATGTCGCGCGCCGTATCGGGATTAACCCTAGATAATCGGCTCCGGGTTCGATTCCAGGTTTTTTTACGAACCCCTGTCAACGGGTCTTCGTTTCAAACGTTCTATGCCTGTCGCGTCGCCGACGCTCCTTGAGCAGCGCGGGTTCGACGCTCCCGGCAGGCTGATTCGTCCGATGTTCGGACGGCCTGCATCCAGCCCGGACCGCCGGCAGGTTGCCGACCCAAACCTGGTTTTTTGCCGATTTTTTAGGAGTTACGCATGCGAATCGCCCAAATCGCTCCGTTGCATGAAGCGGTACCCCCGAAACTGTACGGTGGTACCGAGCGAGTGGTGTCCTACCTCACCGAAGCACTCGTCGAGATGGGGCATGACGTCACGCTCTTCGCGAGCGGCGATTCGCAGACCTCCGCGAAGCTCGAAGCGTGCTGGCCGCAGGCGCTGCGCCTCGACCCGACGATCCGCGACGTGATGGCCCCGCACATGCTGCTGCTCGAGCAGGTGCGCCGCCGCGCGGAAGAGTTCGACGTCCTGCACTGCCACATCGACTATTACCCGTTCTCGCTGTTCTCGCGCCAGCCGGTCCCGCATCTGACGACGATGCACGGCCGTCTCGACCTGCCGGAACTGCAGCCGATCTTCAATGCGTTCAGCGACGTGCCGGTCGTGTCGATCTCCGACAACCAGCGCATCCCGCTGCCGCAGGCGAACTGGCTGTCGACCGTCTACCACGGCCTGCCGGAAAACCTGCTGACGCCGATCCCGAACGTGAAGCCGAGCTACCTCGCGTTCCTCGGCCGCATCTCGCCGGAGAAGCGCGTCGACACGGCGATCCGCATCGCCGAGCAGGCCGGCCTGCCGATCAAGATCGCCGCGAAGCTCGACAAGGCCGACCGCGCGTATTACGAAGAGAAGATCAAGCCGCTGTTCGCGCTGCCGCACGTCGAGTACATCGGCGAAATCAGCGAGTCGGAGAAGACCGAATTCCTCGGCAACGCGCATGCGCTGCTGTTCCCGATCGACTGGCCGGAGCCCTTCGGCCTGGTGATGATCGAGGCGATGGCCTGCGGCACGCCGGTGATCGCGTTCAAGCGCGGCTCGGTGCCGGAAGTGATCGACAACGGCGTGTCGGGCTTCGTCGTCGAAGACGAACTGTCGGCCGTCGCCGCGCTCAAGCGCCTCGATACGCTGCCGCGCGAGAAGGTTCGCGCCGCGTTCGAAGCCCGTTTCTCGTCGAAGGTGATGGCGCAGAACTACGTGAAGGGCTACGAGGAACTGCTGCGCCAGAAGCGCCGCACGGTGCTCCGCGAAGTCAACGCAAGCTGATCGCGGGCCGCCGCCGCATGGCGGCGCGCGGCCGTCACGACGCCCCGTCCGGATTTTCCGGCGGGGCGTTGTCACATCTGCGGCGCGGATGTGTTGTATTCTCGCCGCGCCCGGCGCCGCGAACGGCCCTCGAAGCGGCCCGGCACGCCATCCGGCCATCTGTCCAGACGGTAATGTCCCTATAATGGCCGCCGTGCCGTGAAATCCGGCCCGGTACGACTATCCAGAGGAGAGCAGTCTTGGCGAGAACGAAAACCACGCGCGCAGCGCCGGCCCCCGGCGCCGGTGTGATCTTCGCGTTGCGCGCGATCGGTCTCGTGCTGCTCGCGCGCTGGCTGTTCTCGATGTCCCAGATGGGCTATCGCTCGTCGCTGTCGGCGATGGTGTCGTCGCCGTGGGCATTCATCTACCTGATCCTGATCTTCCTGCTGCTGGCCCTGCCGGGCGCCGCCGCTCGGGCCGAGCGGCCGTTCCATCCGCTGCCGCAGTGGCTGCGCCAGGCGCTGCGCGCGTTCGCGCTGATCGGCTTCCTGTTCGCCGTGTGGTCGATCGGCGCGTTCACGTGGGCGGCCGGCTGGCGCCGCGCGCTGCACGCGGTGACGGCGACCAACGGCTGGCTCGTCGCCGCGCCGGCGCTCTATGCGGCGATCGTATGGATCTGCCGGCCGCGGCCGCTGTGGCGGACCAACGTGGCCGCGCGCCGCTTCGCGGTCGGCCGGTATGCGATTTCGCTCGACGTGCTGACGCGCACCGCGATCGTCTGGATGGAGAGCCGCAAGGTCGGCCAGTACGATGCGCGCGAACTGTCGGTGCGCTGGCCCGGCCGGGTCGCACCCGCCGCGCCCGCCGCGGGCGAGCAGGACGCGCAGCCGGCGGTCGTGCCGCCGCGCCGCGGCAGCCTGTTCAATCGACCGAAGGTGGAGCTGCTGTGGGATTCGCCGGCGGCGGTCGGCCACAACCGGCAGATCGTGATGCGCGCGCCGCTCGCGACCGAAGGCGACCGCGTCGCGGTGCTCGCGCTCGACGCGGCGCTCAAGCAGATCGTCTGACTGTCCGCCGCGTTGGGGATGGCGCGGGGGATAGGGACGCCCGGTCAGGGACGCCCTGTTAGGCACATCCGGTCAGGGGCGCCCAGCCGCGCATGACCGGGCGACCTTGCCGCCCGGTCCCTCCCACGCTCAGCGCACGAGGCACGGGCGCTTGTTGTTGAACGTCCAGCCCGGGATCAGGTACTGCATCGCCGCCGCGTCGTCGCGGGCGCCGAGGCCGTGCTGCTTGTACAGCTCGTGCGCGAGCGCGACCGCATCCATGTCGATGTCGATGCCGAGCCCCGGCCGCTTCGGCACTTCCACCAAGCCGTTCTCGATCTTCAGCGGCTCCCGCGTCAGCCGTTCGCCGTCCTGCCAGATCCAGTGCGTATCGATCGCGGTGACCTGGCCCGGCGCCGCGGCCGCGACGTGCGTGAACATCGCGAGCGACACGTCGAAGTGGTTGTTCGAATGCGAACCCCACGTGAGGCCCCAGTCGCGACACATCTGCGCGACCCGCACCGACCCCTGCATGGTCCAGAAGTGCGGATCGGCGAGCGGGATGTCCACGGCGTGCAACTGCACCGCATGGCCCATCTGCCGCCAGTCGGTCGCGATCATGTTGGTCGCCGTCGGCAGCCCCGTCGCGCGGCGGAATTCGGCCATCACCTCGCGGCCCGAGTAACCGTTCTCCGCCCCGCACGGATCTTCCGCATACGCGAGCACGTGATGCTGATCGCGGCACAGTCGCACGGCTTCGTCGAGCGACCAGGCGCCGTTCGGATCGAGCGTCACGCGCGCGTCGGGGAAGCGCTCGGCGAGCGCCGTCACGGCTTCGATCTCGCTAGCCCCGTCGAATACGCCGCCCTTCAGCTTGAAGTCGTTGAAGCCGTAGCGCGCATGCGCGGCTTCGGCGAGCCGCACGACGGCTTCGGGCGTCAGCGCGGCTTCGTCGCGTACGCGCGTCCAGTCGTCGGTCGCGCCGCGGCCGTCGCGATAGGGGAGCGCGGTCTTCGTGCGGTCGCCAATGTAGAACAGGTAGCCGAGCATCTCGACCCGTTCGCGCTGCTGGCCTTCGCCGAGCAGCGCGGCGACCGGCACGCCGAGATGCTGGCCGAGCAGGTCGAGCAGCGCGGCTTCGAGCGCGGTGACCGCGTGGATCGTCGTGCGCAGGTCGAAGGTCTGCAGCCCGCGGCCGCTCGCGTCGCGGTCGGCGAAGGTGCGCCGCACGTCGTTGAGCACCGCATGGTAGTTGCCGACCGGCTGGCCGACGACGAGCGCGCGCGCGTCGTCGAGCGTGCGGCGGATGCTTTCGCCGCCCGGTACTTCCCCGACGCCCGTGCGGCCCGCGCTGTCCTTCAGGATCACGAGGTTGCGGGTGAAGAACGGGCCGTGCGCGCCGCTCAGGTTGAGCAGCATGCTGTCGTGGCCGGCGACCGGAATCGCTTGCAGGTCGACGATGCGCGGCGTGTCGTGGGAGGGCGAGGCAGTGACGGCGTTCATGGGCGGCGATGGCGAAAGAGTGGGCGATGCCGTGCGGCAAAAGCTTTGCCGCGCGCGGCGGGAGGTGCGATCATTCGACAACCGACGTGCGCGGCGCGCAAGCCCCGCATGTCGACGCAACCCGAATGGGGTGGAAGCGACAACCGGGCCGGCGGAGCGCAGAACGCGAACGCGGGTCGATCGTCACGCACGGGACCGGGCGGTGCTGAACAGCCGACCTGAGTCGACAGGAGATCCGTGCGCCGATCATCAGTCGTCGGATGACTTGTGACGCAGTATAATGAATCATCGGCTTTCGCTCAAACCCCGCGTAAACCCTCGGCTCACATTACGATCATTCAAAAAGGAACCGGCCACATGTCCGTGCCTACGCTTCCCGCAGCGCCGCGCCGTCGCGCACGCAGCCTCGCACAAGATGTCGTCGACGCGCTGACCGCGCAGATCGAAAACGGCACGCTGCGTCCCGGCGACAAGCTGCCGACCGAAACCGAAGTCATGGCGGCGCAGGGCGTGAGCCGCACGGTCGTGCGCGAGGCGATCTCGCGGATGCAGGCGAGCGGCCTCGTCGAGACGCGCCACGGCATCGGCAGCTTCGTGCTGGAGCCGTCGCGCCGTCAGACGCTCGGCATCGATCCCGCGACGATCACGACGCTGCGCGACGTGCTCGCGGTGCTGGAGCTGCGCATCAGCCTCGAAAGCGAGTGCGCCAGCCTGGCCGCGCAGCGCGCGAACGATGCCGACCTCGCCGCGCTGCGGCGTGCGCTCGACGCGATCGCGACGGGCGCGGGCGGCGGCCGCGACACCGCGCAGCTCGACTTCCAGTTCCACCTGCAGATCGCGCAATCCACCGGCAACCGCTATTTCGTCGACATCATGACGCAGCTCGGCACGTCGATCATTCCGCGTACGCGGGTGAATTCAGCGCGCTTTGCCGGCGACGACCTCGAGCGTTACGTCGGCCGGCTGAACCACGAGCACGAGGACATCTACGAGGCGATCGCGCGCCACGACCCGGAAGCGGCGCGCGCCGCGATGCGCACGCACCTCACCAACAGCCGCGAGCGCCTGCGCCGCGCGCACGAGGCAGCCGAGGCCGAGGCGGGCTGACCGTTGCGTCACGGGGCTCGCGCGCTCGCGGGTCCGCTGGTATTGCTTTAACATCAGTCGTCATATGAGATCGGCGCAATAGACTCGATCTCAGCGGCCAGACGGCATTCCCGCCGCCGGCCGCCTGCATCGCCGATCAGCCTCCCTTCGTCACGATCGTCTTCCACGCGCCGTTCTTCACCTGGTACAGCGTCGACATCCCGCTCTTCAGCGAGCCGTCGTTCGCGAACGAGATGCGGCCGGTCACGCCTTGGAAGTCGATTTTCTTCAGCGCCGGGCGATAGGCCTTCGGGTCGGTCGAACCGGCCGCCTGCATCGCCTTGATCGCCGCCCACGCCGCGTCGTAGCCGAACTGCGCATACGACAGCACGTCGACGCCGAAGCGCTTCTTGAAGCGCGCCTCGAAATCCTTCCCCTGCGGCAGCTCGTCGAGCGGCTGACCGTATTCCCACGCCATCGCGCCCTCGGCGGCCGGCCCCGCGATCTTGATGAACTCGTTGTCCTTCACGCCGCCGCCGCCGACGAACTGCGCGTTCAGCCCGAGCTGACGCATTTGCTTGATGAAGTTGGCGGCGAGCGAATCGAGGCCGCCGAAGAAGATCAGGTCGGGATTCTTGGCCTTCAGGCTCGTGATCTGCGCACGGAAATCGACCGCCTGGTTGCTGGTGAACTCGCGGCCGATGAGGTTGCCGCCAGCGGCCTTCACGGCCTTTTCGAATTCGTCGGCCTCGCCCTGGCCGAACGCGGTGCGGTCGTCGATGATCGCGATGCGCTTCGCCTTCGTCACCTCGACCGCGTACTTGCCCGCGTTGCCGGCATTCTGGCCGTCGGTCGCGATCACCATGAACATGTTCGCGAGCCCGCGCGACGTGAGCGTCGGGTTGGTCGCGGCCGGGTCGATCACCGGAATGCCGGCCTTGTCGTAGACCACCGACGCCGGAATCGTCGTCCCCGAGTTGAAGTGACCGACCACGACCGACACGTTCTGGTCGACCAGCGCCTGCGCGGCCTGCACGCCGATACGCGGGTCGGCCTGGTCGTCCTGCACGACGAGATTGAAGTGGGCGGGCTTGCCGGCGATCTGCACCTTCTGCGCGGTCGCATCGTCGAGCGCGAGCTGCACGCCGTTTTGCAGATCCTTGCCGTAGCCGGCGTTCACGCCCGTGAGCGGCGCGGCGAAGCCGACCTTCACGTCGGTTGTGTCGGCGGCCTGGGCAGCCTGTTGCGAGAGAAGGGCAAGCGCGGATGCAATCGACACCGACAGCAGGGAATGACGGAATTTCATGTTGTTCCTCTTGTTCGACACCGGCGAGTGGGTACCGCGCGCGCCCGGGCGGGCCGGGCGCGTGCGACGGGCGGGCGGTTCGACCGCTTCTCGGAATCGGGCGGGGAGGTCGGCATCGTGATCCTCGGAAACATCTCCCGTCAGGCTCCGCGAAGAGCCCCGATTGCTTCGATATATAGGTCGCCGATATGCGCGGGTCTTGGAAATTTGTCGCGCATTCGATGCGGATTTGCGCATAGCTTCCGCGCGAGCGGCGGCCGCCGGTATCGGGAGTTTCCCGTCGCGAACGCAACGGGCGCAGAGAAGGGGGCGGTGCGGGCAACAACGCGGCGCGGCCCGTCAGGCGGGTCGCGCCGCGCGTGGGTCGACGTCAGTCGGACAGGGCGTCCGACGCGGCTTCGGCGTCGTCGTGCGACGCGGTCGTGCGGATCAGCGGGTCGCTGGTGCTCGGGCGGCCCGTTTCGACGTGGCCCGCGAAGCGGCGCAGGAAGCCGAGCAGGCGGCCGTCGCTGACGGTGAGGTCATACCAGCCGTGGCTGCCGCGCAGGTCCCAGTAATCGTCGACGTGCGCGCCCGGCGCGAGGTCGAACGTGCGCGCGTGACCGTGGCCGTACGCGTTCGTGACCTTGAGCCGCACGGCCTTGTGGCCGCGGTTCATCAGGCGCAGCGTGATGTTGCCGTTCGCGACGTCGTAGCCGTAGATCACCTCCGGGTTCACGTTCGCGCTGCCCACGCCCGTCGCGAATGGGCCGCGGAAATGGCAGTAGAAGCCGTTCGGGCCGTATACGTCGAGGTCGTACAGGCCGAGCGACGCGGCCGCGCTCCACGTATCGGCGATACGTTTGCCGGCTTCGACCGTGTACGCCCACGGGCCGTCGACGCGGTTGCGCGACTGGACCTGGAACGCGGCGCCCGCGCGGCCCGTGTTCGCGAAGGTCAGCCGGAACTGGCCGTTGGCGGCTTCGACGCGGCCGTGCACGAACAGTTCGTACGGCAGCGCGCGCGCCGGACGCAGCCCGGCTTCCTGTTTCGGCAGCTTCTGCAGCAGCGGCGGCACCGGGATGTAGTCGGGGTGGCGGTTACGATCCGGCGGCGCGTAGCCGCTCGTGTCGGGCAACGTCGGCCAGCCGGCATCGGCCGTCGCGAAGTCGAATGCGGCGGTGAGATCGCCGCACACCGCGCGGCGCCACGGTGACACGTTGGCGGCCGTGACCGGATACTGCGCGCCGAAGCGCGCCTCGATGAATTGCAGCAGCGACGTGTGATCGAAGGTCTGCGAGCAGACCCAGCCGCCCTTGGTCCACGGCGACACGACCAGCATCGGCACGCGCGGCCCGAGCCCGTACGGGCCGGCCATGTGCGACGCGTCGCCGGCGAACACCTCGTTGGTCGTCGCGACCGTCGACAGCCCGTTCTCGCGCGACTGCGGCGCGAACGGCGGCGGCACGTGGTCGAAGAAGCCGTCGTTTTCGTCGTACGTGATGAACAGCGCGGTCTTGCTCCACACGTCGGGGTTCGACACGAGCGCCTTCAGCACCTGCTCGATGTACCACGCGCCGTAGTTCGCCGGCCAGTTCGGGTGCTCGGAATACGCTTCGGGCGCGCAGATCCACGACACCTGCGGCAGCGTGCCGTTCTTCACGTCCTGCTGCAGCACGTCGAACAGCGTGCCGCCGGCGCTGATGTTGGTGCCGGTGCGCGCCTTGTCGTACAGCGGCGTGCCGGGCAGCGCGGTGCGGTACTGGTTGAAGTAGAGCAGCGAGTTGTCGCCGTAGTTGCCGATGTACGGGTTTTGCGTCCAGCCCCACGAGCCGTTCGCGTCGAGCCCCGTGCCGACGTCCTGGTAGATCTTCCACGACACGCCGGCCTGTTCCAGCACTTCCGGATAGGTCGTCCAGCCGTAGCCCTTTTCCTCGTTGCCGAGCACCGGGCCGCCGCCCGTGCCGTCGTTGCCGACGTAGCCCGTCCACATGTAGTAGCGGTTCGGGTCGGTCGAGCTCGGGATCGCGCAGTGGTACGCGTCGCAGATCGTGAACGCGTCGGCGAGCTGGTAGTGGAACGGGATGTCGTCGCGCTTCAGGTACGCCATCGTCGTGGTGCCCTTGTTCGGCACCCACTGGTCGTAGCGGCCCTTGTTCCAGGCGGCGTGCATGTCCTGCCAGCCGTGCGGCAGGTCCTGCAGGAACTGCAGGCCGAGCTTGTCGGCGCCCGGGTGGAACGGCAGCAGTTCGGCCGGGCCGACCGGCTGGTGAAACACCGACTTGCCGTTCGCGAGGCGCAGCGGGCGCGGGTCACCGAAGCCGCGGACACCGCGCATCGTGCCGAAGTAGTGGTCGAACGAGCGGTTCTCCTGCATCAGGATCACGATGTGTTCGATGTCGCGGATCGTGCCGGTGCGGCGGTTCGCGGGAATCGCGAGCGCGTCCCGGATCACGGGCGGAAACAGGTTCAGCGCGGCGGCGCCGGCGGTGCCGGCGGCGACGCGCAGGAAGTCACGACGGTTCGATCGGGTCATGGTCGTTATCGTGGGGTAAAGAGGGAGCCGATTGGCGGGACCTGCGGGAAGGGCGCGCACCGGGTCGCAGGATGCGGCTGCGCCGGTGCGTGCCGCCGCGAGCATAGCGAGGAATCGGTGTCATTCATGTGAAGTCCGGAAACGTTTGCACGGGCAGCGAACGGGCAGCGGGATGCGGCGTCGGCAGGTCGGCTGCAACGGGAAAGCAGGAAAGCAGGAAAGCGGGAAAGCGGGAAAGCGGGAAAGCGGGAAAGCGGGAAAGCGGGAAAGCGGGAAAGCGGGAAAGCGGGAAAGCGGGAAAGCGGGAAAGCGGGACAGCGGGACAGCGGGACAGCGGGACAGCGGGACAGCGGGACAGCGGGACAGCGGGACAGCGGCGCGCTGGAGCAGCGCAGGGGAGTGCCGACGCGTCAGGCGTCGGTCACCCACGCGCCGAACCATTCGCTCGGGCGGGCGATCTCGTCCTGCGCGGCGACGAGTTCGAGCTCGTAGCGGCGCGCGTCGTAGGTGGCCTTCACCACCGCATGGACGGCCGCGAGCGTGTGCTCGAACGCGGCGCGCACCGAATCGCCGCGCAGCCGGCACGCGACGAAGATCGCGCTGGTCAGGTCGCCGACGCCGACCGGGTGGCGCGGAAATGCATACAGCGGCCGCTGGCCGATCCACGCTTCGGTCTCGGTGACGGCGAGCATGTTGAAACGGTCGGCCGGACTGTTGCGGTCGTGCAGATGCTTGACGAGGATGATCTGCGGGCCGCGGCGGATCAGCGCGCGGCATGCGTCGACGGCTTCGGCGACGGTCTCGATGCGCCGCCCGGCGAGCTTCTGCAGTTCGGTGTGGTTCGGCGACATGCCGTCCGCGAGCGCGGGCACCTCCTCCACGATGAATTCCTCGACCCCGGGCTCGGGCCGGATGCCGCCCGTCTGGCCCATTGCCGGATCGCAGAAGTACCACGCGTTCGGATTCATTGCCTTTACCGTGCGCACGATCTCGACCGCCGCGCGTGCCTGCGGCGGCGAGCCGAGGAAGCCGGACAGCACCGCGTCGCACCGCTTGAGCGCGCCGATGGCGGCGATGCCGTCGACGAGCTGTTCCATCTTCGCGGCGTCGATCGCGCTGCCGGCCCAGTGGCCGTACTGCATGTGATTCGACAACTGGACGGTGTTGAGCGGCCAGACGTTGATGCCGAGACGCTGCATCGGGAACACGGCCGCACTGTTGCCGGCATGGCCGTAGATGACGTGCGACTGAATGCTGAGGACGTTTTTCATGGGAATTCGCCTGCACGCGTTTCAGGGTCACGTCACACGATACCCGAGTTCGTCACACGCGCGGAAGTCGCGCGGCCCCGGAGTGTTGCGCGCCGTCGTCACGCGACCGCGTAGAATCGCGGGGCGCGAGACGGCCCCGCTGCAGCCCGGCCGCCCGCGCGCGTCCCCAACCACCGTGATCGCCATGCTTTCGATTTGCAAGATGTTGTCCGTCGCGCGTGCCGCCGTGCTCGGCGTGAGCGCCGCCGCCGCGTGCGCGATGCCGGTTGCGGCCGTTGCCGTGACGCCCGCCGCCAACGACGGGCCCGCTTACGGCCCGCGCCTGGAAGGATTTGCGTATCCGGCGCCCGTGCACGCGTACGCGTTCGTGTCGCAGCGCGAAACCCTCGAGATGGCGTACCTCGACGTGCAGCCCGCGCACCCGAACGGCCGCACCGTCGTGCTGCTGCACGGCAAGAACTTCTGCGCGGCGACCTGGGAGGACACGATCGGCGTGCTGAGCCGCGCCGGTTATCGCGTGATCGCGCCGGACCAGATCGGCTTCTGCAAGTCGTCGAAACCCGAGCGCTACCAGTACAGTTTCCAGCAACTCGCACGCAATACGCATGCGCTGCTCGAATCGGTCGGCGTGAAGTCGGCGACGATCGTCGGCCACTCGACGGGCGGGATGCTCGCGATCCGCTATGCGCTGATGTATCCGAAGGCGACCGACCAGCTCGTGCTCGTGAACCCGATCGGCCTCGAGGACTGGAAGGCGCTCGGCGTGCCGCCGCTGTCGGTCGACTACTGGTATGCGCGCGAACTGAAGACCAACGCCGATGGCATTCGCCGCTATGAGCAGTCGACCTATTACGCGGGCAAGTGGGCGCCGTCGTACGAGCGCTGGGTGCAGATGCTCGCCGGGATGTATCGCGGCGCCGGCCGCGACGCGGTCGCGTGGAATTCCGCGCTGATCTACGACATGATCCTCACGCAGCCGGTGGTCTACGAATTCGGCGCGATTCGTGTGCCGACGCTGCTGATGATCGGCGATAAGGATACGACCGCGATCGGCAAGGACGTCGCGCCGCCCGACGTGCACGCGAAGCTCGGCCGCTATCCGGAACTCGCGAAGCGCACGCAGGCCGCGATTCCCGGCGCGCAGCTCGTCGAATTTCCGGCGCTCGGACACGCGCCGCAGATCCAGGACCCCGACGCGTTCCACAAGGCGCTGCTCGATTGGCTGGAGGCCGTGCACCCGCAGTGACGCGGGGCAGGCGGCAGGCCGCGCGCGGTCGTGCCGTCAGCGTGCCTCGTTCGCGAGCTCGTCGCGGATCTGCGCGGTCAGTTCGAACGAGCGCAGCCGCGCGGCGTGATCGTAGATCTGCGCGGTGATGATCAGCTCGTCCGCGCCCGTCTGCGCGATGCGGTCGCGCAGCTTGTCGCGCACCGTGTCGCGCGAGCCGACCGCCGCGAACGACAGCGAATGCGCGACGGTCGCGAGCTCGAGTTCGTTCGCCTCGAGCGCGTCGACGGGCGGCGGCAGCTTGCCCGGCGTGCCGCGCCGCAGGTTGATGAACTGTTGCTGCAGCGACGTGAACAGGCGCCGCGCCTCGTCGTCGGTCTCGGCCGCGAACACGTTGACGCCCACCATCGCATGCGGCTTCGGCCACGCGGCCGACGGCCGGTATTGCGCGCGATAGATTTCGAGCGCTCGCATCAGATAATCCGGCGCGAAGTGCGACGCGAACGCGAACGGCAACCCGAGCATCGCCGCGAGCTGCGCGCTGAACAGGCTCGAACCGAGCAGCCACACCGGGACGTCGAGCCCCGCGCCGGGTACCGCTCGCACGCGCTGGCCGGGTACCGGCTCCGCGAAGTAGCGCAGCAGCTCCGCGACGTCGTCCGGAAACGAATCGGCACTGCCGATCAGGTCACGGCGCAGCGCGCGCGACGTGGTCTGGTCGGTGCCGGGCGCGCGGCCGAGGCCGAGGTCGATGCGCCCCGGATACAGCGACGCGAGCGTGCCGAACTGTTCGGCGATCACGAGCGGCGCATGGTTCGGCAGCATGACGCCGCCCGAGCCGACCCGGATCGTCCGCGTGGCGCCCGCGACGTGGCCGATCACGACGGCGGTGGCCGCACTCGCGATCCCCGGCATGTTGTGATGCTCGGCCAGCCAGTAGCGCTGGTAGCCCCAGCGTTCCGCATGCTGCGCGAGATCGACGGTGTTACGGAACGCCTGCGAGGCGTCGGCGCCGGCCGGAATGGGGGCGAGATCGAGTACGGAAAACGGTGTCATCGGAAGACCTTTGAAACGGGGTGGCGTGGTGATGCGCTGACGCAACAAATGCCAACGATTTTGCCAAAGGGTTCCGGAACGTGCTGGTGGCGCGCGGATACCCATGCGCCTTACAGGGGTGCAGGGTTGCTTGCGACGATCGTTGCGAAAATCAAGCTAATCGCTGATTAATTACCAAACTTTACGGCGATTGGAAGTGAAACCGCATCGACATACAAATTTGCACGAAACGTTTGATTTTAAAGACTGCAATACGCCTGCAAAGTGCTTACGCTAATGTGAACGTGGCCGGGCCGATAAGGTTCGTCGACCGCTCAGCTTTGCTGGAATTGCACCAGTCCGTTTCTCGTAGCGCCGCGCGCGGGGGGGCGCGGACTGCTAAAATCCGGCGCCTGCCCATCTTGTGCCGATGGAGCCATTCGAGTCTTCCCGCATGCCGTCCGGGCGCTGCGCGGGGATACGCCACGCGAAGCCGGGCATGGCCGCACCCGAACAACGGGTCGTGCCTCCCCCATTACAGACGCTGCTGGAACAAGGAGTCGGGTCGTGCCCGCGTTCGTCGTTGTCGGAATACCGCATCACGCTCAATCACGCTCAAGCGTTTGCCATGGCGCCCCATTCGCCGGGAGGCCTCGCGCATGACGCCCGCCGCAACGCTGCTCGACTGGCTGCTGATCGTCTTCACGCTGGCCGCGGCCGGCTACGCGGTCGTCGCGGCCTTCGCGCCGCGGCCGCGCACGCCGCGCACCGCGGTGCGCGACGGCTTCGAGCCGGTCAGTGTGCTGAAGCCGCTGTGCGGCGCGGAGCCGCACCTGTATGAAAACCTCGCGACCTTCTGCGCGCAGCGCCATCCTCGCTACGAGGTGCTGTTCGGCGTCGCATCGTCGGCCGATCCGGCCATCGCCGTCGTCGAGCGGCTGCGCGCCGATCATCCGGAGTGCGACATCACGCTCGTGATCGACGCGCGCGTGCATGGCAAGAACCTGAAGGTCAGCAACCTGATCAATCTCGCCGAGCGCGCGAAGTATGGCCGCATCGTGATCGCGGACAGCGACATCGCGGTGCAGCCCGACTATCTGGAGCGTGTCACGGCGCCGCTCGCCGACCCGTCGGTCGGGGTCGTCACGTGCCTGTATCATGCGCGCAGCGTCGGCGGCTTCTGGACGCGGATCGGCGCGCAGTTCGTCGACGCCTGGTTCGCGCCGTCGGTGCGCATCACGCACCTCGGCCGCTCGAGCCGCTTCGGCTTCGGCGCGACGCTCGCGCTCACGCGCGACACGCTCGACCGGATCGGGGGGCTCGTCGCGCTGAAGGACGAACTGGCCGACGATTTCTGGCTGGCCGAGCTGCCGCGTCGCCTCGGGCGGCGCACCGTGCTGTCGGAGGTCGAGGTCGCGACCGACGTGATCGAGTCGTCGTTCGGGCCGCTGTGGCACCGCGAGACGCGCTGGCTGCGCACGATCCGTTCGCTGAACCCGGCCGGCTTCGCGTTCCTGTTCATTACGTTTACCGTGCCGTGGCTCGCGATCGGCGCGGCGCTCGCGTTGCGCCTCGACGGCACCTTCGCCGGCACGCTGGCGGGCGGGGCGGCCGCGCTCGGCGCATTCGGCCGGCTCGTGCTGCACGCGCGCGGCGAGGACGGCTGGCGCGCGTTCTGGCGCGACCTGCCGCTCGTCGCGGTGCGCGACACGCTGCTCGCGCTCGAGTGGCTCGCGGCCGTGTTCGGCACGCACGTCGTGTGGCGCGGCGCCAGGATGACGGTCGTCGGCGGCGAACGCGCGACGGCGGCGGCCGTGGAAGCAGTGGACGGCCGCTAGGGCCGTCGATCGAACCCGGCCCGCGGGCCGAGACGCGTCGCACGGCGAAGCCGCGCGGCGCGACATGACAGAGAGGCGGGCGCCGGCGTGGCGGCCCGCGGTTTTTTGACTGAATCGTTGTAACGAAACGAACTATGCAGGCTACCGGAGCATTCATGAAAACGCTGTTCTTGCAGGCCCCTTCGTATGACGGCTTCGACGGCGGAGCCGGCTCGCGCTATCAGGCGAAGCGCGAAATCCGTTCCTTCTGGTATCCGACCTGGCTCGCGCAGCCGGCCGCGCTCGTGCCGGGCAGCCGCGTCGTCGATGCGCCGGCCGACGGCCTGTCGGTCGAGGAAACGCTGAAGATCGCCAACGACTACGACCTCGTGATCATTCACACGAGCACGCCGTCGTTCCCGACCGACGCGATGTTCGCGCAGGATCTGAAGAAGATGAAGCCGTCGATGCTGGTCGGCATGGTCGGCGCGAAGGTGATGGTCGATCCGCACAACTCGCTCACGGCGAGCGAGGCGATCGACTTCGTGTGCCGCGAGGAATTCGACTACACCTGCAAGGAACTCGCCGAAGGCAAGCCGTTCCCCGAGATCAAGGGTTTGAGCTGGCGCGCGAAGGACGGCTCGATCGAGCACAACGAAGCGCGTCCGATCCTCGAGAACATGGACGAACTGCCGTTCGTCGCGCCCGTCTACAAGCGCGACCTGAAGATCGACAACTACTTCATCGGCTACCTGAACTATCCGTACGTGTCGATCTACACGGGCCGCGGCTGCAAGTCGCGCTGCACGTTCTGCCTGTGGCCGCAGACGGTCAGCGGCCATCGCTACCGCACGCGCTCGGTCGAGAACGTGCTCGCGGAAGCGAAGTGGATTCGCGACAACATGCCGGAAGTGAAGGAACTGATGTTCGACGACGATACCTTCACCGACGACCTGCCGCGCGCCGAAGCCATCGCCATCGGCCTGGGCAAGCTCGGCATCACGTGGTCGTGCAACGCGAAGGCCAACGTGCCGTACAAGTCGCTGAAGATCATGAAGGAAAACGGCCTGCGCCTGTTGCTGGTCGGCTTCGAATCGGGCGACGACCAAATCCTCGTGAACATCAAGAAGGGCGTGCGCACCGATTTCGCGCGCCGCTTCAGCGCGGACTGCAAGAAGCTCGGCATCAAGGTCCACGGCACCTTCATCCTCGGCCTGCCGGGCGAGACGCAGGAGACCATCAAGAAGACGATCGAGTACGCGAAGGAAATCAATCCGCACACGATCCAGGTCTCGCTCGCCGCGCCGTATCCGGGCACGACGCTCTACAAGCAGGCCGTGGAAAACGGCTGGATGGAAGAGAACAAGACCATCAACCTGGTGAGCAAGGAAGGCGTGCAGCTCGCGGCGATCGGCTATGCGCACCTGTCGCGCGACGAGATCTATCACCATCTCGAGCAGTTCTATCGCCAGTTCTACTTCCGTCCGTCGAAGATCTGGGAGATCGTGCGCGAGATGCTGACGAGCTGGGACATGATGAAGCGCCGCCTGCGCGAAGGCGTCGAATTCTTCCGCTTCCTGCGCGCGCACGAGGCCTGATCCGTGGCGACGCAGCGGGCGGCGCGGGCGCTGATCTTCACCGCGGACGACTTCGGGCTGCACCCGCGCGTCAACGCGGCGGTCGAGCGCGCGCACCGCGACGGCGTGCTGAACGCCGCCAGCCTGATGGTCGGCGCCCCCGCCGCGCAGGATGCGATCGAACGCGCGCGGCGGCTGCCGTCGCTCGCGGTCGGCCTGCACCTGGTGCTCGCGGACGGGCCGGCCACGCTGCCCGCGCATGAGATTCCCGCGCTCGTCGGGCCCGACGGGCGCTTCGGCGACGCGATGGCGAAGGACGGCTGCCGCTTCTTCTTCCTGCCGCACGTGCGTGCGCAACTGCGCCGCGAGATCCGTGCGCAGTTCGACGCGTTCGCGGCGAGCGGCCTGCCGCTCGACCACGTGAACGCGCACAAGCATTTCCACCTGCATCCGACCGTGCTGTCGATGATCATCGAGATCGGCCGCGACTACGGGCTGCGCGCGGTGCGGCTGCCGTACGAAACGAGCGCGCCCGCGCTGCTGAAGCCGTGGATCGCGCTGGTCCGCGCGCGGCTCGACCGGGCAGGGCTCGCGCACAACGATTACGTGGTCGGCATCGAGCAGACGGGCGCGATGGACGAGGCCGTACTGCTCGACGCGCTCGCGAAGCTGCCGCCGGGCGTCGGCGAGATCTACTGCCATCCGGCCGAGGCCGGAGACGGCCCGATCACGCCGACGATGGCCGGCTACCGTCCGGTCGACGAACTGGATGCGCTGCTGTCGCCGCGCGTCGCGGCCGCGCTGAAGGCGGCGGGCGTCGCGACCGGCGGGTTTGCCGACGTATTCGGCGAGCCTGCGGCACGGCGCGGCGCGCACGCGTCGCGCGCACCGGGAGCACAGCCGTCATGAGCAAATGGATCAAGTGGCTCGGCTGGCCGATCGGCATCGGCATCCTGCTCGCGCTGGGGCTGCACGAAGGCATCGGCGACGTGTCGCAGATGCTCGCGCGCGCCGGCTATGCGCTGCTGTGGCTCGTGCCGTTCCACGCGCTGCCGCTGCTGCTCGATGCGTATGCATGGCACCAACTGCTCGACCGGCGCAGTTCGCTGCCGTTCCTGTGGTGGATCGCGACTGTGCGCGAGGCGGTGAACCGGCTGTTGCCCGTGGTGGGGATCGGCGGCGAGATCGTCGGCATCCGGCTCGCGCGCTGGCAGGTGCCCGACGCGAGCCGTGTGACCGCGTCGGTGATCGTCGAGGTGCTCGTGACGATCGTCGTCCAGTATGCGTTCGCGGCGCTCGGCCTCGTGCTGCTGCTCGCGACGACCGACAACATGGGCGGTGGCACGATCGCCCTCGCGCTGCTGCTGACGCTGCCGTTGCCGGTGCTCGGCGTGGTGCTGATGCGGCGCGGCGGCATCTTCCATGCGATCGAGCGTTTCGCGGGCCGCCTGCTCGGCGATTCGCACCGGCTGCTGCAGGGCGTCGATGGCCGCCGGCTCGACGCCGACATCGATTCGCTGATGTCGCGCACGGGCCTACTGTTCAGCGCCTTCTTCTGGCAACTGGCCGGCTACGTGCTCGGCGCGCTCGAGATCTACTGGGCGCTCACGCTGCTCGGCCACCCGGTGTCGATCGGCGGCGCGATCGCGATCGAGGCGATGACGCAGGCGGTGCGGCATGCGGCGTTCATGGTGCCGGGCGGGCTCGGCGTGCAGGAAGCGACCGTCGTGCTGCTCGCGCAGATGTTCGGCGTCGATCGCGAGACGGCGCTGTCGCTCGCGGTCGTCAAGCGCGGCCGAGAGGTGCTGTTCGGCTGCCTCGCGCTCGGCTCGTGGCAGCTTGCCGAGCTGGTGCGCACGCGCCGCCGGCTGGGCGTGCCGTCGGCCGGGCCGCGCACCGCGCCGCCGGCGAACCGGGCGTCCGAAACCCGGACCGAAACCGAAACGACGCACTGAACACGGGACGGGCTGCACGGCGCGTCTCGCGCTTTTGGCGTCGCGCGGGTATCCTTGCCGCGTGTTTTCTCGACGTGCCACTCTTCCGATGATTTTCCGTTTCCGGCTGCTTTCCGTGATGATGCTGGCCGCCGCGCTGGCGCTGACCGGTTGCGATGACCAAGGCCATCTCGACGTGCAACGTATCAGGGACTTCTTCAACGCGATCAAGCCCGCGCCGCTGCTGCTGAAGGGGCTGAAGGTCGGCGAATCGACCGAGGCCGACGTGCGCGGCACGATGGGCAAGCCCGAGACCGAGCGCACGTTCACCGACGGCTCGAAGCGTCTCGAGTATCCGCGCGGCCCGATGGGCAACCAGACGTGGTTCGTCGATCTCGATGCGAACGGGCGCTACACGGGCGCGACGCAGGTGCTGACCGCCGAGAATTTCGCGAAAGTGCGCCCGGGGATGGACGAGGACGAGGTGCGGCGCCTGCTCGGCAAGCCCGGCGACATCGCGCAATATCCGCTGAAGCCCGAGACGGTCTGGAGCTGGCGCTGGCTCGAGGACGGCGTCAACACCGACGCGTTCTTCAACGTCCATTTCGGCCCGGACGGGCTCGTTTATACGACCTCGCGCTCCGACATCCTGAAAGGGCGCTGACCTTCACGCGCGGCGTTTCTTCAGCCAGTCGCGCAGCGCGTCGTTCATGCGCGTCTGCCAGCCCGGGCCCTCTGCCCGGAACGCGGCGAGGATGTCCGCGTCGTAGCGGATACTGACCTGCTCCTTCGGGTGCTCGAGCTTCGGGCGCCCGAATTTCTTCGCGACGACCTCGACGAAGGGCTCCATCGCGTCGATTTCTTCGTCGCCGAGTTCACGGGCGTCCGGATCGGCGGCGATACCGCGCGCGATCGCCGCTTCTTCCTCGGGCGTGTTGCGTATGAATTTAACCGCCTTCTTCATATCGAATCATCTCTCGGTTGTTGGCTTTTCGCAGGCTGACGACACGCAGCGCGCGACCGCGCGGGACGACGATCGCCGTGTAAAGGCGCGCGCCGATCGGCACCAGACAGATCCAGCGTACCTCGCCGTAGTCCCGGCGGGTGTCCGGCCACGTGCGCGCGGCTTCCCACTCGGCGAATTCGGCCATTCGCAACGAGATGCCGTGTTTCAGCCGGTTCGACAGATCCTTGGCTTCGTCGAAAACGAATGGAATTTCGACTAATTGTGGATGCAAAAACATGAGGGAGCAAGAAGTTTTTGTAGATGCAAAAAATCGGAAGCCGCCACGGATCGCGTCGAATCGGCGCGCAGGCGCGCATCGTGTCGCGGCATGAGCGAGAGATTGTGTGGCGTGGGTCCGGACCTGCCCATTCGGCCTGACGGCCAGCCCGGCGCTATATCGAAAAAGCGACCGGAAAATTGCAAAAAACCCGCTTCCCGGCGCGTCATCTGACTGTCAGGAAGCGGGTTTTTTCCTTTTGAAACAGTGGCGTAGGCCGTGCGCAGAAATGGTGGGACGAATTGTTGCGACGCAGCAACCGCGCGCACGGTGATTTGAGGCAATCAATTTCGCTTGCGACTATCCGCGTCACCCCGGCGCGGGGCAGGCAGTCGCGTCGGCATTCATTCAACTCTGGAGACGCGCGTGTTCCTTTACGGCTTTGGTCCCGTCCTCTGGGCCGGCACCGTGCAGACCATCGAGCTGTCGGTGCTGTCGCTCGCCACTGCGGTGGCGCTGGGGCTGATCGGCGCGGTGGCGAAGCTGTCGCACAACCGGGTGCTGCGAGCGATCGCGACCGGTTATACGACGCTGATCCGCTCGGTGCCCGATCTTGTGCTGATGCTGCTGCTGTTCTACAGCATCCAGATCTGGCTGAATCAGTTCACCGACCTCGTCGGCTGGAACCAGATCGACATCGATCCGTTCGTGGCCGGCGTGCTGACGCTCGGCTTCATCTACGGCGCGTACTTCACCGAGACGTTTCGCGGCGCGTTCCTGTCGGTGCCGCGCGGCCAGCTCGAAGCCGGGTCGGCTTACGGGATGAGCGGCGCGCGCGTGTTCGCGCGGATCATGTTTCCGCAGATGATGCGCTTCGCGCTGCCGGGCATCGGCAACAACTGGCAGGTGCTCGTGAAGGCGACCGCGCTGGTGTCGATCATCGGTCTCGCGGACGTCGTGAAGGCCGCGCAGGACGCCGGCAAGAGCACGTTCAACATGTTCTTCTTCATCCTCGTCGCGGCGCTGATCTATCTGGCGATCACGACCGTCTCCAACCTCGTGCTGATCCAGCTCGAGAAGCGTTATTCCATGGGCGTGCGGCACGCAGAACTATGATCGAGATCCTCCAGGAATTCGGCAAGGCGTTCCTTTTCTGGGACGGCCAGCGTTTGTCCGGCCTCGCGGTGACGCTGTGGCTGCTCGTCGCATCGATTTCGCTCGGCTTCGTGTGCGCGGTGCCGCTCGCGGTCGCGCGCGTGTCGAGGAACAAGTGGGTGTCGATGCCCGTGCGGTTCTACACGTACGTGTTCCGCGGCACGCCGCTCTACGTGCAGTTGCTGCTGATGTACACGGGCATGTACAGCCTCGAGTTCGTGCGCTCGCACTCGCTGCTCGACGCGTTCTTCCGCAGCGGTTTCAACTGCGCGATTCTTGCGTTCGCGCTGAACACCTGCGCGTACACCACCGAGATCTTCGCCGGTGCGATCCGCGCGATTCCGCACGGCGAGGTCGAGGCGGCGCGCGCGTACGGGATGTCGCCGTTCACGATGTACCGCCGCGTGATCCTGCCGTCGGCGCTGCGCCGCGCGCTGCCGCTGTACAGCAACGAGGTGATCCTGATGCTGCACGCGACGACCGTTGCGTTCACCGCGACCGTGCCGGACATCCTGAAGGTCGCGCGCGATGCCAATTCCGCGACCTACATGGCGTTCCAGTCGTTCGGGATCGCCGCGCTGATCTATCTTGCGGTATCGTTCGCACTCGTCGCGGCGTTTCGCCGCGCGGAGCGCCACTGGCTCGCGTACCTCGCGGCCGCCCGTCATTGAATTACTTCGAGGAGAGCCAGTTGGCCGAGATCACTCAAACGAGCGCGTCCGCTTCCGTCAAGCTTGCCGCGGTCGACATCCACAAGCGCTATGGCGACAACGAGGTGCTCAAGGGCGTGTCGCTGAACGCGAAGGCCGGCGACGTCATCAGCATCATCGGCGCGAGCGGCTCGGGCAAGAGCACGTTCCTGCGCTGCATCAATTTCCTCGAGCGGCCGAATGCGGGGCAGATCGTCGTCGACGGCGAGGCCGTGCGCACCAAGACCGACCGTGCCGGCGCGCTCGAAGTCGCCGATCACAAGCAGTTGCAGCGCATTCGCACGAAGCTTGCGATGGTGTTCCAGCACTTCAACCTGTGGGCGCACATGAACGTGCTCGAGAACGTGATGGAAGCGCCCGTGCACGTGCTCGGCATTTCGAAGAAGGAAGCCGAGGACCGCGCACGCGAGTATCTCGAGAAGGTCGGTTTGCCGCCGCGCGTCGAGAAGCAGTATCCGTCGCATCTGTCGGGCGGCCAGCAGCAGCGCGTGGCGATCGCCCGTGCGCTGGCGATGCATCCGGACGTGATGCTGTTCGACGAGCCGACCTCGGCGCTCGATCCGGAACTCGTCGGTGAAGTGCTGAAGGTGATGCAGAAGCTGGCCGAGGAAGGCCGTACGATGATCGTCGTCACGCACGAGATGGGTTTCGCGCGCAACGTGTCGAACCACGTGATGTTCCTGCATCAGGGGCGGACCGAGGAAGAGGGCGATCCGAAGGAAGTGCTGGTGCGCCCGCAGAGCGAGCGGCTCAAGCAGTTCCTGTCGGGCAGTCTCAAGTAACGCGACAGGGCAGGTTTCAACCGTGGTACCGGTGTCTCGTCCCGCAGGCGCCACCCGCACGACGCAGGTGGCGATCGTTGCATTGCCGCCCGTGTCGATGTCGGGCGTGGGGCCGATCGTCGATGCGCTGAATCTCGCGAACGAAATCGACGGGCGGCTGCTGTACCGCTGGCAGGTGTGTTCGTGGGACGGGCGGCCGGTGCCGCTCGCCGGCGGCGCGCAGTGGCATGCCGATGCGGCGTTCAACGATGCGATCGCGTGCGACTGGTTGATCGTCGTGTCCGAGCGGTTTCAGCAGTTTGCCGATTACCGGCTGTTTCTCGCGAGTCTCGCGCGGGTCGGGCAGCGTACGCCCGTCGTGACCGGGATTCATCACGGCGTGTGGTGGCTCGCGATGGCGGGGCAGCTTTCCGGGTATCGCGTGAGCGTGAACTGGGAGACGTATCAGCAGTTCGCCGAGCAGTTCGAGCGGTCGATCGTTACGCAGCAGATCTTCGAGATCGATCGCGATCGGGCGACCTGTGCAGGTGGGCAGGCGACCGTCGATTTCATGCTGGCCATGATTGGCCGGGAGCATGGGGCGGATCTCGCGGAGCGGATTGCCGATGCGCTGGGGGCCGGCACGCTGCGCAGCGGCGAGGAGCGGCAGAGGATTCCCTTTGTGACTGCTCCGGGGGAGCGGCATCCTCGGCTCAATGACGCGTTGCTTTTGATGGAAGCCAATGTCGAGGATCCGCTTACTACCGATGAGATCGCCGGGTTGGTCGGCGTGTCGCGCCGACAGCTGGAACGCCTCTTTCGGCAGTATCTCGGGGCGATGCCCTCCAAGTATTACCTCAATCTTCGGCTGCTCAAGGCGCGGACTCAGTTGCAGCGGACCAGCAAGTCCGTCGTTCAGGTTTCGCTCGCTTGTGGGTTCTCTTCTGCTGCGCACTTCTCTAACGCTTATCGCGAAAGGTTCGGGGTTACGCCTCGGGAGGATCGGCGGGCGTGGCTCGAAAAGCAGACTGGCGGCGGCAGCGAACCTCGTGGGGGGGCGCTCGTCGAGCGCGGGAAGGATTGAGGGTGGTTTTGACTTGGGTTGTTTGGTGGTCCGCCCGCGTTTGGCGTGAAGCACCTGTGATCGTGTCGGTCTATTAGCGTCGCCCCTGCGCGGGGCAGCGGTCACTTTTCTTTGTCTTGCCAAAGAAAAGTAACCAAAAGAAAGGCGCCCGGATAACGCATGACTTACCGGTGCCATAGCGTCCCAAGTGGTCCGCACAAAAGTGTCCGCGCCAGTCAGGAATCCGGAGTGGTTCGAGCAATGGTTCTGACACCACTCGCTACACCGCGGAGTGGTATACCGTCCGCTAGCTCCATCCTCGCTGCGCTCGGCTGCAAGGTACTTCAGGGGCGGTCATGCAATCGCGTTCGTGCTTCTCTGCGTAAACCGTCGAGTGCCAGGCATTTTTTCTGCTCCCAGCATTTGTGTGATCCGATTATTCGACGGTCGGTATTTTCGTGACATCGATGTGCTTGCCGCCCCATTTTTCTTGCGAGTGGCGAATTTCCTGCTTATCGAAAGTTGGTTCCTTGTGAGGGGGCTGGTGATAGCGATTGGGTGGGGGTGGACCTGTCGGCCGAGCGAAGCGAGGACGGAGCTAGGGGGCGGTATACCGCTCTGTTGTGTAGGGAGTGGTGTCAGAACCATTGCTCGAACCACTCCGGATTCCTGACTGGCGCGGACACTTTTGTGCGGACCACTTTGTTGGCGATGGCACCGGGAGGTCATGCGATATCCGAGCGCCTTTCTTTTGGTTACTTTTCTTTGGCAAGACAAAGAAAAGTGACCGCTGCCCCGCGCAGGGGCGACGCTAATAGACCGACACGATTGCAGGTGCTTCACGACATGGGAAGCCGACCACAGACAAGCCAGAAAAAGCCCCAAAATACCGACACGGCGTAGCCGCCCCCCGCCCCGGGAGGGCAAAACCCAAACCTTCCGATAGAACCCGTCGCAATTCCGCAAGACGCTTGCGTCACCCTTACCTAAACTTGATCCTGTTGAACCCTCTTACGAAACCGAAAGGAACGACCATGACGACCTCGACCGTGACCCGCCAGACATTCGACGAAGTGATGGTGCCGGTATTTTCTCCCGCCCCGTTCGTGCCGGATCGCGCAGAGGGCTCCCGCGTGTGGGATACGGCCGGCCGCGAGTACATCGATTTCGCGTGCGGCATCGCGGTAACGTCGCTCGGCCACGGCCACCCCGAACTGCTGAAGGTGCTGGACGAACAAGGCCGCAAGCTCTGGCACATCGGCAACGGCTACACGAACGAGCCAGTGCTGCGCCTCGCGAAGCGCCTCGAATCGCTGACCTTCGCCGACCGCGCCTTCTTCGCGAACTCGGGCGCGGAAGCGAACGAAGCCGCACTGAAGCTCGCACGCCGCGTCGCGTTCGACCGCCACGGCGCGGACAAATACGAAATCGTGTCGTTCGTGCAGTCGTTCCACGGCCGCACGTTCTTCACGGTCAGCGTCGGCGGCCAGCCGAAATACTCGGAAGGCTTCGGCCCGGTGCCGGAAGGCATCAAGCACCTGCCGTTCAACGACATCGAAGCCGCGAAGGCCGCGATCGGCCCGAAAACCTGCGCCGTGATCGTCGAACCGGTGCAAGGCGAGGGCGGCGTGATCCCCGCCGATCCGGCGTTCCTGAAGGCACTGCGCGAAGCGTGCGACGCCAACGACGCACTGCTGATTTTCGATGAAGTGCAAACGGGCGTGGGCCGCACCGGCCAGTTCTACGCCTACATGGACACGGGCGTCACGCCGGACATCCTGACGACCGCCAAGGCGCTCGGCAACGGCTTCCCAATCGGCGCGATGCTGACGACCAACGAACTGGCCGCGCACTTCAAGGTCGGCGTGCACGGCACGACGTACGGCGGCAATCCGCTCGCATCGGCAATCGCGGACAAGGTCGTCGAACTGATCGGCGACCCGGCGCTGCTGGAAGGCGTGCGCGAACGCAGCGTGCGCCTGAAGGGCGCGCTCGAACGCATCAACGCGCGCTTCGGCATCTTCAAGGACATCCGCGGCAAGGGTCTGCTGGTCGGCGCGGAACTCACCGCCGCATTCGACGGCCGCGCGAAGGACTTCGTCACGGCCGCCGCCGAGAACGGGCTGATCATGCTGATCGCCGGCCCGAACGTGCTGCGCTTCGTCCCGTCGCTCGTGATCCCGTTCGACCTGCTCGACGAAGGCGTGAAGCGCTTCGAGAAAGCAGTCGAGCAGGTGCTCGCGGCCCAGGAAGCCACCGCGCGCTGATCGGCGCGTCCATCGCAGACAGGAACGACGATGCTATTTGTTCGCCCCGGCAAACTCACGGATCTCGATGCGCTCGCGCACATGGCGCGCACCGCGCAGCCGGTCCTGCACTCGCTGCCGCACGACCGCGCGGCGCTCGAAGCGCGTGTGGCGCTCTCCGAGGATTCGTTTCGCGCGGACGTCGACTTCGCTGGCGAGGAGTTCTACCTCTTCGTGCTCGAGGATTCGTCGACCGGCAAGCTGCTCGGCACGGCGAGCATCGTGGCCGCGGCCGGCTACTCGGAACCGTTCTACGCGTTCCGCAACGACGCGCTGATCCACGCGTCGCGCGAGCTGCACGTGAACCGCAAGATCCACGCGCTCACGATGTCGCACGAGCTGACCGGCAAGAGCCGGCTCGCGGGCTTCTACGTCGATCCGTCGCTGCGCGGCGACGCGGCCGCGCACCTGATCTCGCGCGCCCGCATGATGTACATCGCCGCGAACCGCCGCCGCTTCACGCCGGAAGTGTTCACGCTGCTGCTCGGCGTGAGCGACGGCAACGGCGCATCGCCGTTCTGGGAAGCGGTGGGCCGCAAGTTCTTCGGCCGCGACTTCACGGACGTCGACATCGCATCGGGCGGGCGCAGCCGCACGTTCATCGCGGAAGTGATGCCGGCCTATCCGCTGTATGTGCCGCTGTTGCCGGAAGCCGCGCAGCGCGTGCTCGGCGAGCCGAACGAAACGGCGTTGCTCGCGTACGACATCCACCTCGAGGAAGGCTTCGAGCCCGACCGCTTCGTCGACATCTTCGACGCGGGCCCGGTGCTGACCGCGCAGGTCGACCGTACCGCGTGCGTGAAGCAGGCGTCGGAGCGCGTCGTGCGCGAGGCCGCGCACCAGCAGGGCGACGTCGCGTACATGGTGTCGACGGGCAGCGGCGAATCGTTCCGCTGCGTGCTGGCCGATCTGCCGGGCGACGCGGCCGACGCGGGCGGCGCCGAGGCGCCGCTGGCCGGCGACGTGCGCGCGGCGCTCGACGTGAAGGATGGCGATGTCGTGCGCTGCGTGCCGCTGCACCGCCGCGACGATGAAGATTTGAAGGGAGACGCAGCATGATCGTCGTTCGGGTCGTACAAACGGGCGACGTCGACGCGCTCGTGTCGCTCGCGCAGGAAACCGGGCCGGGCCTGACCACGTTCAAGCCCGACCGCGACGCGCTCGCCGCGCGCATCGAACGCTCGCGCCGCACGCTCGAAGGTCGGGCCGCGCCAGGCGAAGCCGGCTACTTCTTCGTGATGGAAGAATCGAAGACGGGCGACATCGCGGGCGTGTGCGGGATCGAAACGCAGGTCGGCCTCGAACAGCCGTTCTACAACTACCGCGTGAGCACGGTCGTGCATGCAAGCCAGGAGCTCGGCGTGTGGACGCGGATGTCCGCGCTGAACATCTCGCACGACCTGACGGGCTACGCGGAAGTGTGCTCGCTGTTCCTGAGCCCGCGCTATCGCACGGGCGGCGTCGGCGGCCTGCTGTCGCGCTCGCGCTTCATGTTCATCGCGCAGTTCCGCGACCGCTTTCCGGAACGCATCTGCGCGGAACTGCGCGGCCACTTCGACGAGGACGGCACGTCGCCGTTCTGGCGCGCGGTCGGTTCGCACTTCTACCAGATCGATTTCAACGCGGCCGATTACCTGAGCTCGCACGGCCGCAAGTCGTTCCTCGCGGAACTGATGCCGCGCTATCCGGTGTACGTCGACCTGCTGCCGCAGGACGCGCAGGACGCGGTCGGGCTCACGCACCGCGACACGCTGCCGGCCCGCAAGATGCTCGAAGCGGAAGGGCTGCGCTACCAGAACCACGTCGACATCTTCGACGCGGGCCCCGTGCTCGAATGCCACGTCAACGACCTGCGCACGGTGCGCGAGAGCGTCGTCGTACCGGTCGCGATCGGCGTGCCCGACGCGCGGGACGACGCCCCCCGGTCGCTGGTGTCGAACACGTCGCTGGGCGATTTCCGCGTCGGCGTCGCGCCGGGCGTGGTCGCGAACGGATCGTTCGTGCTGTCGGCCGACGATGCCGTCGCGCTCGACGTGAAGGCCGGCGATCCGGTCCGCGTGCTGCCGCTCAAAGTCAAACAGGGATAAACGAATCATGACGGAACTCTTCATCGACGGCGCCTGGGTCGCAGGCTCGGGCCCCGTCTTCGCGTCGCGCAACCCGGGCACCGACGAAATCGCGTGGCAGGGCGAAAGCGCATCGGCGGCGGACGTCGACCGCGCGGTCGCGAGCGCACGCCGCGCATTCGCCGGCTGGTCGGCGCTCGACTTCGAAGCCCGCTGCGCGATCGTCAAGCGCTTCGCCGCGCTGCTCACCGAACGCAAGGAAGCGATCGCGACCGCGATCGGCCGCGAGACGGGCAAGCCGCTGTGGGAAGCGCGCACCGAAGTCGCATCGATGGCGGCGAAGGTCGGCATCTCGATCCAGGCGTATCAGGAACGTACCGGCGAGAAGCGCCAGGACATGGCCGACGGCGTCGCGGTGCTGCGTCACCGCCCGCACGGCGTCGTCGCGGTGTTCGGCCCGTACAACTTCCCCGGCCACTTGCCGAACGGCCATATCGTGCCGGCGCTGATCGCCGGCAACACGGTGGTGTTCAAGCCGTCGGAGCTTGCGCCGGGCGTTGCGCGCGCAACGGTCGAGGTGTGGAGCGAAGCCGGGCTGCCGGCCGGCGTGCTGAACCTCGTGCAGGGCGAGAAGGACACGGGCATCGCGCTCGCGAATCACCGCCAGATCGACGGGCTGTTCTTCACCGGCAGCTCCGACACCGGCACGCTGCTGCACAAGCAGTTCGGCGGCCGTCCGGAAATCGTGCTCGCGCTCGAGATGGGCGGCAACAACCCGCTCGTGATCGGCGAAGTCGAGGACATCGACGCGGCCGTGCATCACACGATCCAGTCGGCGTTCCTGTCGGCCGGCCAGCGCTGCACGTGCGCACGCCGCATCTTCGTGCCGCAGGGCGCGTTCGGCGACCGCTTCCTCGCGCGCTTCGTCGACGTCACGTCGAAGATCACGGCCGACGTGTTCGACGCCGACCCGCAGCCGTTCATGGGCGCGGTGATCTCGGCGCGCGCGGCCGCGAAGCTGGTCGACGCGCAGTCGCGCCTGATCGAGCAGGGCGCGAAGCCGATCATCGCGATGACGCAGCGCGATCCGCGCCTCGGCTTCGTGAATGCCGCGATCGTCGACGTGACGGGCGTCGCGAACCTGCCCGACGAAGAGCATTTCGGCCCGCTCGCGCAGATCGTCCGCTACGCGACGTTCGATGACGCGATCGAGCGCGCGAACGACACGGCGTTCGGCCTGTCCGCCGGGCTGCTCGCCGATGACGAGAACGCATGGGCGCACTTCCGCCGCACGATCCGCGCCGGGATCGTCAACTGGAACCGCCCGACCAACGGCGCATCGTCCGCCGCGCCGTTCGGCGGCACGGGCCGCTCGGGCAACCATCGCCCGAGCGCGTACTACGCGGCCGACTATTGCGCGTATCCGATGGCGTCGGTGGAAAGCACGCAACTGACTTTGCCCGCGAGCCTGTCGCCGGGCCTGCATTTCTGATCGAGGGAGCGACGATGAACGCACAAGAAGCCAATTTCGACGGGCTCGTCGGCCCGACCCACAACTACGCCGGGCTGTCGTTCGGCAACGTGGCGTCGCTCAACAACGAGAAGTCGGCCGCGAACCCGAAGGCCGCCGCGAAGCAGGGGCTGCGCAAGATGAAGCAGCTCGCGGATCTCGGTTTCGCGCAAGGCGTGCTGCCGCCGCAGGAGCGGCCGTCGCTGCGCCTGTTGCGCGAGCTCGGCTTCTCCGGCAAGGACGCGGACGTGATCGCGAAGGCCGCGAAGCAGGCGCCCGAGTTGCTCGCCGCGGCGAGCTCGGCGTCGGCGATGTGGACCGCGAACGCGGCCACCGTCAGCCCGTCGGCCGACACGAGCGACGGCCGCGTGCACTTCACGCCGGCGAACCTGTGCAGCAAGCTGCATCGCGCGATCGAGCACGAAGCGACGCGCCGCACGCTGTCGACGCTGTTCGCGGACCCCACGCACTTCGCGGTGCATGAAGCGCTGACGGGCACGCCGGCACTCGGCGACGAAGGCGCGGCGAACCATACGCGCTTTTGCGCCGAATACGGCAAGCCGGGCATCGAATTCTTCGTGTACGGCCGTGCCGAATACCGTCGCGGCCCCGAGCCGAAGCGCTTCCCGGCACGTCAGACCTTCGAGGCGAGCCGCGCGGTCGCGCATCGCCACGGGCTCGCGGAGGAAGCGACGGTCTACGCGCAGCAGGACCCGGACGTGATCGACGCGGGCGTGTTCCACAACGACGTGATCTCGGTCGGCAACCGCGACACGCTGTTCACGCACGAACGCGCGTTCGTCAACAAGCAGGCGATCTACGACACGCTGACCGCCGCGCTCGACGCACGCGGTGCGCGCCTGAACGTGATCGAGGTGCCCGACGCGGCGGTGAGCGTGAACGACGCGGTGACGTCCTACCTGTTCAACAGCCAGCTGTTGTCGCGTGCGGATGGTTCGCAGGTGCTCGTCGTGCCGCAGGAATGCCGCGAGAACGCGAATGTCGCCGCCTATCTCGACCGACTGGCTGCCGGCAACGGCCCGATTCACGACGTGCTCGTGTTCGACCTGCGCGAAAGCATGAAGAATGGCGGCGGCCCCGCGTGCCTGCGGCTGCGCGTCGTGCTCAACGATGCGGAGCGCGCGGCCGTTACGTCGAACGTGTGGATCAACGACACGCTGTTCGCGTCGCTCGACGCGTGGATCGACAGGCACTATCGCGATCGCCTCGCACCGGAAGACCTCGCCGATCCGGCGCTGCTCGACGAATCGCGCACGGCGCTCGACGAGCTCACGCAGATCCTGCGTGTCGGTTCGCTGTATGACTTCCAGCGCTGAGGCACGGATGCCGGCCGCCGCGTTGCTCGACGATTTTCTTGCGTTCACGCTCGCTGGTGAGGCGCCGGCAGAACGGGACGGCGCCTGCGCGGGCGGCGCGGTGCGCTGGCAATGGCTGGGCGACGGGCTGCTCGCGTTCGAGCCGGCAGCCGCCGACGCGGCGGCGCGTGCGAGCGTGCTCGTGTCAGCCGGCGTGCATGGCGACGAGACCGCGCCGATCGAGCTGCTGTCGATGCTCGTGCGCGACCTCGCGGCGGGTGCGCTGCCGCTCGCGTGCCGGCTGCTCGTCGTGCTCGGCAACGTGCCGGCGATGCGCGCGGGCGAACGCTATCTCGACGACGACCTGAACCGCCTGTTCAGCGGTCGTCACGCGCAGGTGCCCGCGAGCCGCGAAGCGCCGCGCGCCGCGCAGCTCGAAGCGGCGGCATCCGCGTTCTTCGCGGCGGCGCCGGCGGGCAGCGCACGCTGGCATATCGACATGCACACGGCGATTCGCGCATCGGTGTTCGAACAGTTCGCGCTGCTGCCGCACACGGGCACACCGCCCACGCGCGCGATGGTCGAATGGCTCGGCGATGCACGCATCGCGGCCGTGCTGCTGCATACGGCGAAGGGCAACACGTATTCGCATTTCACCGCCGAGCATTGCGGCGCGCTCGCGTGCACGCTGGAGCTCGGCAAGGTGCGGCCGTTCGGCCAGAACGACCTGACGCGCTTCGCGCCCGCCGATCGCGCGGTGCGCAAGCTCGTGTCGGGTGAGCGGGCGGAAGGCGGTGCCACGTTGCCGCGCGTCTTCACGGTGATCGACCAGATCACGAAGCAGAGCGACGCGCTCGAGTTGTTCGTCGCGGCCGACGTCGCGAACTTCACCGCGTTCGCGCGCGGCACCGTGCTCGCGCAGGACGGCGACTACCGCTATACGGTGAAGCACGACGTGGAACGGATCGTGTTTCCGAACCCGACCGTGAAGCCCGGCCTGCGCGCCGGTCTGCTCGTCGTCGACACGACGCGCGACACGCTGGCCGCACTCGTCTGATCGATGCGCGATCGTGCGGGCCGCGGCGACTCGCGGTCCGCGCATCGTCTCGCGCCCCATTCATGTTTGAGATAACGCCCGCCCGTCGCGCGGCCCGCGGGCGTGTCGCGCTTGCGTATTTGCGACACCGTCTTGCAAGTTCGACGGGGCGCGTGGCGGCCGCCGGGCGCGCAGCGCAGCATCGCGCATCGGTGGCCCCTTTGCCATATCGGGCCGCGCGGATTGGTACAATCGCGGCCTTGCGGCTGTTGCGCCGCATCACGGCGCCGCATCGGCATTGTCGGTGTCATCCGACCCTGCAATGATGCATGCGCCCGTAGTTCCGGAACATTCGAGTATCGAGGAGAACACCTGATGAAGTTGGATTGGCGTAAAGTGGCCGCGCATGCGGTGGTGGCGGCATCGGCGATGGCGGCAGGCAGCGCGTTTGCCGCGGATCTGAAGGAGATCCGGTTCGGCGTCGAGGCCTCGTACGCACCGTTCGAATACAAGACGCCCGACGGCAAGCTGACCGGCTTCGACATCGACATCGGCAACGCGGTGTGCGCGAAGCTGAAGACCAAGTGCGTGTGGGTCGAGAACGACTTCGACGGCCTGATCCCGGCGCTGCAGGCGCGCAAGTTCGACGCGATCAACTCGGACATGACGATCACCGAGCAGCGCAAGCACGCGATCGCGTTCACCGATCCGATCTATACGATTCCGAACCAGCTGATCGCGAAGCAGGGCAGCGGCCTGCTGCCGACCCCGCAATCGCTGAAGGGCAAGCGCGTCGGCGTGCTGCAGGGCACGATCCAGGAAGCGTACGCGAAGAAGAAGTGGGCGCCGGCCGGCGTTGAAGTCGTGCCGTACCAGACGCAGGATCTGGCGTACGCCGACCTGAAGTCGGGCCGTCTCGACGCGACGTTCCAGGATTCGGAAGCCGGCTCGAAGGGCTTCCTGACGAAGCCGCAAGGGCAGGGCTTCGCGTTCGCGGGCGGCACGGTCAGCGACGCCGAGATCCTCGGCTCGGGCGTCGGTTTCGGCCTGCGCAAGAACGACGCGGCGCTGAAGACCGCGCTCGATCAGGCGCTGAAGGACCTGAAGGCCGACGGTACGATCGACAACCTCGCGAAGAAGTACTTCAGCGTGCCCGTGACGCTCAAGTAAGCGCATCGCTCGAGCGCACGCTGTTGTAAAGAAAACCCGGCCGCTGATGCGACCGGGTTTTTCTTTTGGGGAGCGAAAACGCCGGACGCGCGCCGGCCGTCAGCCGGGCTGAGCGGGAAAGAACCGCCCCAGCTCGCGCGCAAGTTCGTTGAGCACCGCCATCTCCTGCTGCGAGATCTTGCGTGCGGGTTGCGCGCCGGCCCAGTCGCCGTACAGCAGCGCGACGCTCGTCGTGCCGACGCGCACGGGCAACAGCACGAATGCGCGCGTGTCGTCGAACGCGTCGAGATACCACGCGGGCAGGCGCTTCATCATCTTCGGCTCCTGCGCCTGCTCGATGAAGATGCCCACCGAGTTCGAGATCGCGAGATGAAACACGTCCGGCTCGAAGCGTTCGTCGAAGCGCAGCCGGTCGAGCGCCGTATCGACGCCGGGGCCGAAGCCCAGGCGCGCGGCGAACGTGCCGTCGTCGTGACGCACGAACATCACGGTGCGCGTGAAGGCGAGACCGGCCAGCAGGCTTTCCGACGCGAGCGCGAGCACCGGCGTCAGCACGTGCTCGGACGGCAGCGCGCGCAGGTCGGCCAGACCGGCTTCGAGGCAGGCCTCGGGCGCGGCCTGCGCGCGTGCGATCGCATCGGCGTTCGCGCGCAGCTCGACGATCTCGCGCATCACGGTGTCGCTCGCTTCCTCGCGCGCGAGCCGCTCGGCGATCTCGACGAGCGCGTCGGATTCCATGTCGAGCTCCGCGCCGTAGTGCTGCGCGAGCGTCGCGATGCGCGCGTCGCGCTGCGGGCTCGCGGGCATGACGAGCGCGCCGGCGACGTCGGTCGAGCAGCGGCTCACCGCGCGCAGCCAGCGGATGCGGTCGGCCGGGCCGCCGTCTGCCGCCGGGTCCGCGTGGCGGGCGTCGCCGTCGTCGTCGAACGCGTCGGCGTGCGCCGCGTGATCTCCGTTGGCCATCCCCGCGCGGATCACGTCGGGCAGCCGCCAGCGCGCGGCGGCTTCGAGACCGATCTCGTCGAAGCCGACGCCGAGCACGTCGACGCAGGCGGCCGATTCGTCGCCGTTCAACTCGGCCGCGCGGCGGCGGATGTGATCCCATTCGCTGTCGAGATAGCAGACCACCAGCAGCTTGCCGACCTGGCGCATCAGCGTGCAGACGACGGCTTCCTCGCCCGAGCGCAGTTCGGCGCGCTCGGTGAGCTTGCGCGCGACGCAACCGGACAGCAGCGCGCGGTTCAGCGCCAGCTTCGCGTCGATGCGCCGCGGCGTGCTCTGATGGAAATGGTCGACGAGCTTCAACCCGACCACGAGATGGCCGACGGCGTCCATGCCGAGCACCATCAGTGCGCGGGTCACGGTGGTGATGTTGCCGCCGAACGCCATGTACATCGCGGAGTTCGCGAGCCGCAGCACTTTCTGCGTGAGCGCGAAGTCCGACAGCACGACGCGCACGAGCGCGGTGAAGTCGAGGTCGTCGTTCTTCATCGCGGCCATCGTCGCGCGCAGCGATTCCGACAGCAGCGGGAAATCGCCCCGTTCGTTCATCCGGGCCCACAGCTTGTCGAGCAGCGCGGTGCGGGGCAGGTATTCGGTGGTTGACATACGGATCTGTTCGGTTCGCCGCGCGCGTCAGGCGGCGGCGTGCAGGTGCAGCTGCTGCGCCTCGAAGCGCCGCGCGAGCTCCTCGGACGGCAGCGCCTGGCAGACGAGCCAGCCCTGGATGTGATTGCAGCCCATCTCCGACAGCAGCGCGCGCTGCGCCTCGGTCTCGACGCCTTCGGCGACGAGCTCGAGATCCAGTGTTTGCGCGAGGCCGACCACCGCCGACACGATCGCGCGGTCGTTGCGCGACGTCAGCAGGTTCTCGACGAAACTGCGGTCGATCTTCAGCTTCGCGAGCGGGAAGCGCTGCAGATAGGCGAGGCTCGAATAGCCGGTGCCGAAATCGTCGATCGCGAAGCGGATGCCGAGACCGGTCAGCTCCTCGAGCAGGATTTTCGCGTGCGCGGGATCGTGCATCAGCAGGCTTTCGGTGATTTCGAGCACGATGCGGCGCGGGTCGATGCCGGTCAGCGCGATCGCCTCGCGCACGCTCTGCGTGAAGCGCGGGTCGCGGAACTGCTGCGGCGACACGTTGACCGCCACATATTGCAGCGCGAGCCCCTGGCCGTCCCAGGCGACGAGCTGCATGCACGCGGCCTTGAGCACCCAGTTGCCGAGGTAGTTGATCAGGCCGATCGATTCGGCGAGCGGGATGAAGGTGGCCGGCGGCACGAGGCCGTGCACCGGATGGCGCCAGCGGATCAGTGCCTCGACGCCGACCACCGCGCCCGACTGGCTGCGCGTGATCGGCTGGAAATGGAGCGAAAACTCGCCGTTGCGCACGCCGTCGTACAGATCCGCCTCGAGCTTGAGCCGTTCGGCGTCGGCCGGATCGTCGACGGGCGCATGGAATGCGAGCGCGTTGCCGCCCGACGCCTTCGCCTGCGCGAGCGCGTGGTCGGCGCGGCGCAGCAGCGGGCTGTGATGCTGCGCCCGGTGCGGCGCGGCACGTTCGTCGGGATAGAGCGCGATGCCGATGCTCGCGGACAGGTGCACGGTCTGCCCCTGGAATACATAAGGCTCGCGCACCGCGGCCTGCAGCCGGCGTGCGAGCGCATCGGCGGCATGGCTCGCCTGCGCGCGGTCCGCCGCGCCCAGCACGACCGCGAACTTGTCGCTCGCGACCCGCGCGAGCCGCTCGTTCGGCGTGACGAGCGCCTTCAGCCGCTGCGCGGTCTCGCGCAGCAGCATGTCGCCGGCGTCATAGCCGAGCGCGCGGTTGATCCGCTGATAGTCGTCGAGGTCGAGCAGCAGCGCCGCGCAGGTGCCGTCCTCGTCGGCCGTCTGCTGCGCGGCCATCAGCGCCGGCACGAGCGCGGACAGGTTGTCGAGCCCCGTCATCGGGTCGTGGTGCATTTCGTACGTCAGGCGAGCCTCGAGCGCGCGCCACGACGACACGTCGAACGCCGCGATCGCGAAGCCGTCGACGCCGTGGTGGCGGCTCTTGAACGCGCGGATCTCGACGTCCAGCGGGTAGGTGAGCGACTTGACGATGCACATCGTCGCCTTCTCGACCTGGCCGGAGCGTGCGGCGCGGGCGAGCAGGCCTTCGAGCGCCGGGGTATCCTGTTCGGCGATCAGGTCGCGCAACGTTAGCGTATGCAGGTAGTCGCGGTGGTAGCCGATGAAGCGCAGGCTGGCGTCGGACACGTACAGAAAGCGCAGCTCGCGGTCGACGTGGGCGAGGAAATCCACCGTGCCGACCGTCTGTTCCAGCCAGTTGCGCACGGAGTCGTCGCGGCGCGGCGCGACGGCGCGCGCGGGCATCAGCGCGCCGCCCGACCGAGCGAAACGTCGCAGCGTATGCAAGGCGCTGCGCCAGGAGCCCTTGCGTGACGTCTGTTTCCTGTTGGCTTCCATGTTTCTCGCTGACGTGAAGGGCTGGAACCGGTTGTCCGGAAGGAATAACGGCAGACTGTCAGAAATCTTTAACGGGCCGGCCGCGGGCGGCGCTGTCGCGGTCCGGATCAACGAGGCTGGTGTTCGACAGGCGAACGCCTGAGTGGCCTGCATCGAGGCTGACTTTATAAGAAATGAGGACGCAGATGAAGCGAAAACTGTTGCTGGGCGCCATGGCGGCGCTGGTGGCCGGCCATGCGCTGCTGGCGCAGGCGGAACTGAAGCCGGGCGCCGCGGCGCCCGATTTCACGACGCAGGCGTCGCTGGGCGGCAAGATTTACACGTACTCGCTCGCGGACGCACTGAAGCAGGGGCCGGTCGTGCTGTATTTCTATCCGGCGGCGTTCACGAAGGGCTGCACGATCGAGGCGCATGCGTTCGCGGATGCGGTCGACCGTTACAAGGCTTACGGCGCGACGGTGATCGGCGTGTCGGCCGACAACATCGACACGCTGACGAAGTTCTCGGTGAGCGAGTGCCGCAGCAAGTTCCCGGTGGCGGCCGACCCGGACGCGAAGATCATCCGCGAATATGACGCGAAGCTGCCGGCGCTCGACCGGGCGAACCGCGTGTCCTATGTGATTTCGCCGGAAGGGAAGGTTCTCTACGAATACACGAGCCTGTCGCCCGACAAGCACGTCGAGAACACGCTCGCTGCCGTGAAGGCGTGGGCCGACGCGCATCCGAAGCAGTAAGCGGCTGCCCGGCGTGTGAAAACGGCCCGTCGTGCGGGCCGTCGGCACGGGCATGCGCCGCCCTTTCGGGCGGCGCGCACGACGTGTTACGCGCGCAATGCCTGTTCGATCGGCACGCTGCCGCCGACGAAGCCGACGATCTTGCGCGAGATGCCGAGCTTGATCGCCTCGATCGCGGCCCATGCAACATCCTGGCGCGATACGGGCGGCGCCGGCTCGAGCCAGCGGTCGGTCAGCGCGATCTTGCCGACGCCCGGATCGTCCGTGAGCGGGCCCGGACGCAGGATCACGTAGTCGACGCCCGACGCGATCACGCGGTCGTCGCCTTCGCGCTTCATCTGCGAATAGTGGCGCAGCGCGTCCGGGCCCTGCTCGGGCCGGTACGCGGACAGCGAGCTGACCACCACGAGCTTCTGCGCGTTGTAGGCCAGCGCGTAGCCGGCCGCGCGGGCGACCGCGTCGCGGTCGACCTGCTCCTCTTCGGTCGCACCGTCCGATTCCGCCGAGCCGGCCGCGTAGATCACGTGCGTGATGCCCTGGAACGCGTGCGAGAAATCGTTCGTCAGATCGGCCTCGACGACCCTTGCGCCCGCCAGCGCATAGCCGTGCCGGCGCACGAGCGCCGTGACCTCGAACTCCGGCTGCTTGAGCAGCAGATCCGCGCAGGCCTGGCCCGTCCGGCCGGTCGCGCCAATCAGCAGTACCTTCGTCGTCATGAAACCGCTCCTTGCTCGATGCGTCATCCATCCAGATAGGGACGGACGACCGATAACTCAAGTGTAATGTCGAATCGACCCGGCGGCGGGTGTGTAATAAGGGGCGTACCGGCTGCGGGCGTACCGGCTGCGGGCGTACCGGCCCGCGGCGCACCGGCGTTCATTCATTCACACGGATGCGGGAATGACGCGCCGACCGGCTATCATGTGCGCGATGCATTTTTCGCCGCTACGTGTGAATAACGCGGCGGCCCACCGGTTGGAGTACACATGGCATTACCCCTGGACAACGTCAGCATGGCCGTGTTCTGCGACTTCGAGAACGTCGCGCTCGGCGTGCGCGATGCGAAGTACGAGAAATTCGACATCAAGCCCGTGCTGGAGCGCCTGCTGCTGAAAGGCAGCATCGTCGTGAAGAAGGCCTATTGCGACTGGGATCGCTACAAGGGCTTCAAGGCGTCGATGCACGAGGCGAGCTTCGAGCTGATCGAGATCCCGCACGTGCGCCAGTCGGGCAAGAACTCGGCCGACATCCGGCTCGTCGTGGACGCGCTCGACCTCTGCTACACGAAGTCGCACGTCGATACGTTCGTGATCATCAGCGGCGATTCGGATTTTTCGCCGCTCGTGTCGAAGCTGCGCGAGAACGCGAAGAAGGTGATCGGCGTCGGCGTGAAGAAATCGACGTCGGATCTGCTGGTCGCGAACTGCGACGAATTCATCTTCTACGACGACCTGGTGCGCGAGCAGCAGCGTGCGCTCGCGAAGCGCGAACAGCAGCAGCGCGCGGGCAACGGCGGCGCGAAGCGGCCCGACGAGCCGTCGCGCAAGCACGACATGGATGCGCGCAAGGCCGAGGCGATCGCGCTCGCGGTCGAGACGTTCGACGCGCTTGCGTCGGAGCGCGACGACGTCGGCAAGATCTGGGCGTCGGTGCTCAAGAGCGCGATCAAGCGCCGCAAGCCGGATTTCAACGAGTCGTACTACGGGTTCCGCGCGTTCGGCAACCTGCTCGACGAGGCGCAGGCGCGCGGGCTGCTCGAAGTGGGACGCGACGACAAGTCGGGCGCGTTCGTGTCGCGGGCTCGTCAGTCGGCCGCAGCCGAGCACGTTGCCGCAGGGAGTGAAGGCGGCGTGGCACACCACGGCGGCCACTACGGTACGCGCGCGGCGGAGTCGGTGCCGGCTGGCCGCGAGGGGCGCCGTCGCGGGCAGCGTGCGCAAGCAGTTGTCCATGAAAGCGCGCAGGTCGAGGCGGACGACGCGGAAGACGCGGAGTTTGCCGAGCTTGCCGATGCGACGCCGGCCGAAACACCCGATGCGCCCGCCACGCCCGACGTGGCCGAAGCGCACGGCGACGCGAAGGATGGCCGCAAGCGTGCGCGCAAGAGCGCGGCGAAGAAGACCGGCGCGAAGAAGGGCGCGGCCGCGAAGGGTGCCGGTCGCCCCGCGGCCGGCAAGCCGGACGCCGCTGCGCAGAGCGATGCGACGCACGGTGGCGATGCGCACGCGCCCGGCCAGCGGGGGGACGAATCGCATCGCGATGCAGCGCATGACGAGCGGCACGCGGCGGCGCCAGCCGAACCGGCGCTTCGCGCGTCCGGCGCTCGGGACGAGGCCGCGCAATCGTCGCACGACGTCGCGCCGGTCGACGCGACGCCCGAAGGTGCTGCCGAAGCGCCGGCCGCCGCCAAGCCGAAGAAACCGGCCCGCAAGGCGGCACCGCGCGCGCGCCGGCCGCGCAAGACGACGGCCGCCGCCGAGTAGCCGGGTAACGGTAGCTGGCAGCCGGCGACAGTCTGACGATCGGCCGGGTTTCGTCCGCAATCGGGCGACACCCCGCGCCGTGTCATCCGGGCCGGCGCAATGCCGGCCTGCCGCGCTACCGGTTCAGCCCATACGGCTGAGTCATCACTTCGAGGAAGTGACCGTCCGGATCGTCAAAATACACGCCGCGTCCGCCGTTGTGGCGATAGATGTCGCCAGGTTGGCGCTTCGCCGGATCGGCCCAGTGCGACAGTCCGCGTTCGCGAATGCGGGCGAGCACGCGATCGAAGCCGGCTTCGTCGATCAGGAACGCGTAATGCTGCGACCGGATCTCCCCCGCCTGTTCATAAAAATCGAGCGACACACCATTGTCGAGCGCGACGACCAGCATCGCGCCGAACGGCGTTGGCGGCGGCAATTCCAGCAGTTCGGTGAGGAAGCGGCTCGACGCATGCTTGTCGCGGCACCAGACGATCGTGTGGTTGAGCTGGACGTTCATGGCGGGTTCTCGTGCGGCGGGGCGGCGGTGGGCATGGACACACGATAGCCGATTGCGGCAGGCAATCAAGCCCGGCAATCAAGCGCAAAAGACGGCCGCTGAAAGACCGGACACTAACGCTCGGCGCTGTCCAGGAAATCCAGGCGGTTCATGACCCCCCAAGGGTCGGGATAATGTCCCAACTCTTGGGGGCAGCTCGGAAGGGCAGCCGCTTTCGTCACTCGCCCGCGACCGCCGGCCCGCCGGTATTGCCGCGGCGGTTGCGGCGCTTCTCGGCCCACACGCGGAACCGGTCCATGTACAGGTAGACGACCGGCGTCGTATAGAGCGTCAGCACCTGCGACATGACCAGGCCGCCGGCGATCGCGATCCCGAGCGGCGCGCGCAACTCGGCGCCGTCGCCGTTGCCGAACGCGAGCGGCAGCGCGCCGAGCAGCGCCGCCATCGTCGTCATCATGATCGGGCGAAAGCGCAGCAGGCACGCCTCGTGGATCGCGTCGAATGACGACTTCCCGTGGTTGCGCGTCTGGTCGATCGCGAAGTCGACCATCATGATCGCGTTCTTCTTCACGATGCCGATCAGCAGGATCACGCCGATCAGCGCGATGATGCTGAACTCGGTCTTGAACAGCAGCAACGCGAGCAGCGCGCCGACGCCGGCCGACGGCAGCGTCGACAGGATCGTGATCGGGTGGATGTAGCTCTCGTACAGGATGCCGAGCACGATGTAGACGGCCAGCAGCGCCGCGAGGATCAGGATCGGCTGATCGTTCATCGACTGCTGGAACGCCTGCGCGGTGCCCTGGAAGCTGCCGACGATCGTCGGCGGCACGCCGATCTGCGCCATCGTCTGATAGATCACCTGCGTTGCCTGCGACAGCGACACGCCCGGCGGCAGGTTGAACGAGATCGTGGTCGCGACGAACAGCCCCTGGTGGTTGACCGACAGCGGCGTCGTGCTCGGCCCGAACGTCGCGATCGCCGACAGCGGGATCATCGTCGACTTCGAGGTCGACACCGACGCGCCCGACGACGCGCTCGACTTGCCGCTCGCCGCGATCGAATTGAGCGCCTGGTTGCGCGCGGAATCGGACGCGATCGCCGCGGCGCTCTGCGCGGCCGTGCCGGCGCTCGACGTGCCGGCCGAGGTCGCGACGAAGGTGCCGGCGGCCGCGTTGGTGGTCTGCGAGCCGTTCGCGCTGCCGCCCGACGTGCTGATCCACACCTGGTTCAGCATCTCCGGGCTCTGCCAGTACTTCGGCGCGACTTCCATCACGACGTGGTACTGGTTCAGCGGGTTGTAGATCGTCGAGACCTGGCGCTGGCCGAACGCGTCGTACAGCGTGTTGTCGATCTGCGCGGGCTTGATGCCGAACCGCGCGGCCGTCGCCCGGTCGATCGTCACCATCGCCTCGAGGCCGCCTTGCTGCTGGTCGGAGTTCACGTCGGTCAGTTCGGGGCGCTTCTGCAGCGCCTCGGTCAGGATCGGCCCCCACTTGTACAGGTCGGCGCTCGAATCGCCGAGCAGCGTGAACTGGTACTGCGCGTTGCTCTGCCGGCCGCCGACGCGGATGTCCTGCGCCGCCTGCAGGAACGTGCGCGCGCCCGCCACGTCCGCCAGCCGCGGGCGCAGCTGCTGGATCACCTGGTCGGCCGACAGCTTGCGCTCGGTGCGGTCCTTCAGCGTGACGAACATGAAGCCCGAGTTGGTCTGCGTGCCGCCGGTGAAGCCCGCGACGCTCTTCACGTTCGGGTTGCCCTGCACGATCCGCATCATCTCAGAGAACTTCAGCTTCATCGCCTGGAACGACGTCGATTGGTCGGCCTGGATGCCGCCGACCATCAGCCCGGTGTCCTGCTGCGGGAAGAAGCCCTTCGGCACGACGACGTACAGGTAGACGTTCAGCCCGATCGTCGCGAACAGCGTCAGCAGGATCAAGAACGGCCGGCGTAGTGCCCACGACAGCGAGCGCTCGTAGCCGCGCTGCATGCGCGCGAAACCGCGTTCGAGGAAGCGCCCGAAGCGGCCCTCGCTTTGCGGGTCGTGTTGTTCGGGCAGCAGGCGCGCGCACATCATCGGCGTGACCGTGAGCGACACCGCGAGCGACACGGCGATCGCGAGCGACAGCGTCAGCGCGAACTCGCGGAACAGGCGCCCGACGATCCCGCCCATCAGCAGGATCGGCAGGAACACCGCGACGAGCGAGATGCTCATCGACAGCACCGTGAAGCCGACTTCGCGCGCGCCGTCGAACGCGGCCTGCATCCGCGACTTGCCGTTCTCGATGTGCCGCGAGATGTTCTCGAGCACGACGATCGCGTCGTCGACGACGAAGCCGGTCGCGACGATCAGCGCCATCAGCGACAGGTTGTCGATCGAGAAGCCCAGCAGATACATCGCGCCGAACGTGCCGACGATCGAGATCGGCACCGCGACGCTCGGGATCAGCGTCGCGCGCCAGTTGCGCAGGAACAGGAACACGACCATCACGACGAGGCTGACCGCGATCAGCAGTGTGTGTTCGGTGTCCCTCAGCGACGCGCGGATGGTGGTCGAGCGGTCGAGCACCGGTGTGACCGTGATGTCGGCGGGCAGCGACGCGGTGAGCTGCGGCAGCGCCGCGCGCACGCGGTCGATCGTCTCGATGATGTTCGCGCCGGGCGAGCGGTAGAGGATCACGAGCACCGCGCGCTTGCCGTTCGACAGGCCGAGGTTGCGCAGATCCTCGACCGAATCGACGACGTCCGACAGATCGGACAGCCGCACGGCCGAGCCGTTGCGGTAGGCGACGACGAGGTCGCGGTATTGCGACGCCTGGGACGCCTGGTCGTTCGTATAGAGCTGGAAGCGCTGCGGGCCGAACTCGATCGCGCCCTTCGGCGCATTGGCGTTCGCGGAAGCCAGCGCCGCGCGCACGTCCTCGAGGCCGATCCCGTAGTGGAACAGCGACTGCGGCTCGAGCTCGACGCGCACGGCCGGGTTCGCGGAGCCGCTCACGGTGACCTGGCCGATTCCGTCGATCTGCGACAGCGACTGCTGCAGCACCGTCGACGCGGCGTCGTACACCTTCGCAGGCGACGCCGTCTCCGAGGTCAGCGATACGACCATGATCGGCGAATCGGCCGGGTTGACCTTGCGGTAGGTCGGATTGCTCTTCAGCGCGGCGGGCAGGTCGGCGCGCGCCGCGTTGATCGCGGCCTGCACGTCGCGCGCGGCGCCGTCGATGTCGCGGTTCAGGCCGAACTGCAGGATGATCCGCGCATTGCCGACGGTGCTCGTCGACGTCATTTCGGAGACGTCCGCGATCGAGCCGAGGTGCCGCTCCAGCGGGCTCGTCACGCTGGTCGCGACCGTTTCCGGGCTCGCGCCCGGCAGCGACGCCTGCACCGAGATCGTCGGGAAGTCGACCTGCGGAAGCGGCGACACCGGCAGCTTGATGAACGCGAACAGGCCCGCGAGCGCGACGCCGAGCGCGAGCAGCGTCGTCGCGACGGGGCGGGTGATGAAGGGGCGCGACAGGTTCATCGGTTATGCACCCGTGTGCTTGCCTGCATCGGCGCCCGGCCCGTGCCGCTCGAACCAGCTGCGGACGCGGCGCGCGAGCGAATCGAAGCCGAGGTAGATCACGGGTGTCGTGAACAACGTCAGCACCTGCGACACGATCAGGCCGCCGGCGATCGCGATCCCGAGCGGCTGGCGCAGCTCGGAGCCCGCGCCGGAGCCGACGATCAGCGGCACCGCGCCGAGCAGCGCGGCGAGCGTCGTCATCAGGATCGGCCGGAAGCGCAGCAGGCAGGCTTGGTAGATCGCCTCGCGCGGCGGCTTGCCTTCGACGCGTTCGGCCTCGAGCGCGAAGTCGATCATCATGATCGCGTTCTTCTTCACGATGCCGATCAGCAGCACGATGCCGATGATCCCGATGATGTCGAGGTCGTGCCCGGTGATCATCAGCGCGAGCAGCGCGCCGACGCCGGCCGACGGCAGCGTCGACAGGATCGTGATCGGGTGGATGTAGCTCTCGTACAGGACGCCGAGCACGATGTACATCGTGACGACCGCCGCGAGGATCAGGAACAGCTGGTTCGACAGCGATGCCTGGAACGCGAGCGCCGCGCCCTGGAAGCGCGTCTGGAACGAGCCGGGCAGCCCGATGTCCTTCTCGGCGGCCTCGATTGCCTTGACGGCCTCGCCGAGCGACGCGCCCGGCGCGAGGTTGAACGAGATCGTCGTCGACGGGAACTGCGACAGGTGCGCGACCAGCAGCGGCGACGGCCGCTCGTGGAACGACGCGATCGACGTCAGCGGCACCTGGCCGCCGCCGGCCGACGGCAGGTAGATGTCGTTCAGCGATTGCGCGTAGTGCTGCTCCTTCGGCTCCGATTCGAGAATCACGCGGTACTGATTCGACTGCGTGAAGATCGTCGACACGATGCGCTGGCCGAACGCGTCGTACAGCGCGTTGTCGACGGTCGCCGGCGTGATGCCGAAACGCGCGGCGCTCGCGCGGTCGATTTCGATGTACACCGACTGGCCGTTGCTCTGCAGGTCGGTCGCGACGTCGGCGAGCGACGGCTCCTGCTGCAGTCGCGCGACGAGTTTCGGCACCCAGGTCGCGAATTCTTCCGAGTTCGGGCTCGTCAGCATGAACTGGTACTGCGTCGGGCTGACCGTCGAGTCGATCGTCAGATCCTGCACCGGCTGCATGAACAGCGAAATGCCGGTGATGTTCGACACGCGCTGCTGCAGGTCGCGGATGATCTGCGCGGCGGTTTCGGTGCGTTCGTCGCGCGCCTTCAGGTTGATCAGCATCCGGCCGCTGTTCAGCGTGATGTTGCTGCCGTCGACGCCGATGAACGACGTGAGGCTGTCGACGTTCGGGTCCTTCAGGATCTCGGCCGCGAGCGTCTGCTGGCGTTCGGCCATCGCGCCGTACGAGATCGACTGCGGCGCCTGCGTGATCGCCTGGATCACGCCGGTGTCCTGCGCGGGGAAGAAGCCCTTCGGCACGTAGACATAGAGCAGGGCGGTCAGCCCGAGCGTCAGCAGCGCGACGACGAGCGTCGAGCGCTGGCGGTTCAGCACCCATTCGAGCGCGACCGCGTAGCGGGCGATCACCCAGTCGATCGCGCGGTGCACGCGCGCCTCGAAGCGGTGGCTCTCGGGCGGCGGCGAGTGGCGCAGCAGCTTCGCGCACATCATCGGCACGAGCGTGAGCGACACGATCGCCGAGATCACGATCGTCACCGCGAGCGTGATCGCGAATTCATGGAAGAGGCGCCCGACCACGTCGCCCATGAACAGCAGCGGGATCAGCACCGCGATCAGCGACACCGTCAGCGAGATGATCGTGAAGCCGATCTGCCGCGAGCCCTTCAGCGCGGCCTCGAGCCCCGATTCGCCTTCCTCGACGTAGCGCGCGATGTTCTCGATCATCACGATCGCGTCGTCGACGACGAAGCCGGTCGCGATGGTGAGCGCCATCAGCGACAGGTTGTTCAGCGAGAAGCCGGCCATGTACATCACCGCGAGCGTGCCGATCAGCGACAGCGGCACCGACAGGCTCGGGATGATCGTCGCGTAGACGTTCGCGAGGAACAGGTACATCACCAGCACGACGAGCCCGACCGCGAGCAGCAGCTCGAACTGCACGTCGCGCACGGCCGCGCGGATCATCGTCGTGCGATCGGTGACGATCTCGACGTCGAGCGCGGCCGGCAGCGTTTCCTGCAGCTTCGGCAACTGCGCCTTGATCGCGTCGACGGTCGCGATCACGTTCGCGCCCGGCTGGCGCTGCACGTTCAGGATGATCGCCGGGTCCGAATTCACCCACGCGCCGAGCTTGGTGTTCTCCGAGCCGGCGACGACCGTCGCGACGTCGGTCAGCATCACCGGGCGGCCGTTCTTGTACGCGACGACCGCGCTGTTGTACTGGTCGGCGCTCGTCAGCTGGTCGTTCGCGTTGATCGTGTACGCGCGCGTCGGACCGTCGAAGTTGCCCTTCGGCGTGTTGACGTTCAGGTTCGAGATCGTCGTGCGCAGGTCGTCGAGGTTCATCCCGTACTTCGCGAGCGCGGTCGGGTTCGCCTGGATTCGCACGGCCGGGCGGTTGCCGCCCGACAGGCTGACGAGGCCGACGCCGGCGATCTGCGAGATCTTCATCGCGAGGCGCGTGTCGGCGAGATCCTGCACCTGCGTGAGCGGCAGCGTCTTCGACTTGACGGCGAGCGTCAGCACCGGCGCATCGGCCGGGTTCACCTTCGCGTAGATCGGCGGAGCGGGCAGGTCGGACGGCAGCAGGTTGCCGGCTGCGTTGATCGCGGCCTGCACTTCCTGTTCGGCGATGTCGAGCGGCAGGTCGAGCGAGAACTGCAGCGTGATCACCGACGCGCCGGCCGAGCTTTGGGACGACATCTGGTTCAGCGACGGCATCTGCCCGAACTGGCGTTCGAGCGGCGCGGTGACCGACGACGTCATCACTTCCGGGCTCGCGCCCGGGTAGAAGGTCTGGACCTGGATCGTCGGGTAGTCGACCTCGGGCAGCGCGGCGAGCGGCAGGAAGCGCAGCGCCACGAGGCCGGCCAGCATGATCGCCGCCATCAGGAGAGCGGTGCCGACCGGCCGGAGAATGAAGAGGCGGGATGGATTCATCGAGCGGCCCGCGCGTTACTGGGCCGCGGGGGCCGCGGCTTGCGACGCGCCGTGCCGGTGTCCGCCGCGATGGCCGCCGGCACCGGACGCAGCCGATGCACCCGATGCGGCCCGTGCGCCGTGCGCGCCCGATGCGTCCTTCGGCTTGTCGGCCGGAATCGAGATCTTCGAGCCTTCGCGCAGACGGTCCGAGCCGTCGGTCACCACGCGCTCGCCGAGCGTCACGCCGCTGACGATGCTCGTGCGTTCGCCGTCGACCGGGCCGACCGTGACCTTGCGCACCGTCACCGTGTTGTCGGGTTTCACGACATAGACGAACTGGCCGATCGAGCCCGTCAGCACGGCGGAGGTCGGCACGATCGTCGCGTTGCGCATCACGTCGACGAGCAGCCGCGTGTTCACGAACTGATTCGGGAACAGCATGCCTTCCTTGTTATCGAAATTCGCGCGCAGCTTGACCGTGCCGGTGCTCGTGTCGATCTGGTTGTCGAGCGTCGCGAGCGAGCCCGTTTCGAGCGGCACGGTGTTGTTGCGGTTGTAGGCGGTGACCGACAGTTTCTGGCCGGCGTTCACCTGCTTGAGGATCTGCGGCAGGTTGTCTTCCGACGTCGTGAAGATCACGCTCATCGGCTGCAACTGCGTGATCACGACGATGCCGTTGGTGTCGCCCGGCGTCACGTAGTTGCCGGGGTCGACCTGGCGCAGGCCGACGCGGCCGGAGACCGGCGCCGTGATGCGCGCGTAGGTGAGATTGAGTTTCGCGGAATCGATCGCGGCCTGGTCGGTCTTCACCGCGCCTTCGTACTGCTTGACGAGCGATGCCTGCGTATCGACGGTTTGCGACGCGATCGAGTCCTGCGACAGCAGCGTCTGGTAGCGCTTCAGGTCGAGGCGGGCCGTCGCGAGCAGCGCCGCGTCGCGCGCATGCGTGCCTTCGGCGTTCTCGAGCGCGACCTGGTACGGGCGCGGGTCGATCTGCGCGAGCACGTCGCCTTTCTTGACGATCTGGCCTTCCTGGAACGACACCGACTGCAGGTAGCCCGACAGCTGCGTCTTGACCGTCACGTTCGCGAGCGGCGTGACGGTGCCGAGCGCGGACAGCACGATCGGCATCTCGCCCTGCGTCACGGGGGCGACCTGCACCGGCTGCGGAACGTTCGCCATTGCAGCGGGGCCGCCGCGGCCGCGATGGCTGCCTGCGGCCGCGCTGGCGCCCGCGCCTTGCGCCGAACTGCCTGTCGCGGGCGTGCGGTTCCACGGATGCCACCACAGCAGGCCGCCGATGACGACGACCGCGACGGTGCCGATCAGAAGCGTGCGGCGCGGGCGCCGTGCAGCGGCGGGCGCGGAGTCTTTCGAAGGGGGCGTGGGCTTTTGTTCGTTATCCATCGTGTTCTGTCAGGAAGACGGCGCGGCGGGCCGGAAAATCGGACTGCTGGGCTGCGCGTGGGCGTGCGGGTGACGGGACGGGGCGGCCCGGCTCGGTCCGGGGCCCCGCCGATCCGCGGGAAAAGAGCGGTGCGCACCGCGAATGCGGCGCGACGATGGGCATGATCCTACGTGCCGTCCCCGTTACAGTCCAGCGGTCTATCTTTCAACGGGTTACGGTCGTTACAGAACGCGACACGGCGATGACGAAACGATTACACGCCGACGCGCCGGGCCGGCGCGCCGCCGATTTCGCGGGTGATTTTCGCGATGCATTCCTGCAGCGCGGGCACCACGTGTTCCTGCAGCCATTCGGGCGGACACTGGTGCGCCGCGCCGCCGCAATTCACCGAATAGCGTTGACCGGACGGGCCGACGAAACCGGCCGCGACCGCATTCAGGCCCTCGCGCCATTCGCCGATCGCGATCGCGTGGCCGTCGCGCATCGCTTCGTCGAGCGCGGGCGTGAGGCGAGCGGACACGTGCGGCCAGTCGTCGCCGGCCGTGGTGCGCAGCGACTCGAGCAGTTGCCTCCGCTCGTCGTCCTCGAGCGCCGCGAGGTACGCGCGCCCCACGGCCGTACGCGCGATGTCCATCCGCGAGCCGATCTCGAGGCGCGTGACGAGCACGGCCGAGCGCGGGCGGATCACGTCGATCGCGACCATGTCGAGGCGGTCGCGCACCGCGAGATGCACGGACAGCGACGTGCGTTCGGCCAGTTCGATCATGAACGGCCGCGAACGCGCGCGGATGTCGAAGTTGCGCAGGAAGCCGTGGCTCAGTTCGAGCACCGACGCGGTCAGCACGAAGCGCTCGCTGTCGGGCAACTGGAACAGGAAGCCGGCGCTGACGAGCGTCGCGGTGATACGCGAGACGGTCGGCTTCGGGATGCCGGTCAATTCGGTCAGTTCGCGATTGCTGACGGGGGCGTCGGCAGCCGCGATGCGGCGCAGCACGGCGAGGCCGCGGGCGAGGGCGGTGATCTCGTCGGGCGACGATTCACGGTCCCGCGACGCGGGAGAGGTTACAGTTGTCGACACGAGGGATTCTCTCTAATTCCGAAACTCGATTTCAATTTTGTTGGTATTGTAGGACTATTGTCAAAGGATGCATGTTCCGCGGGTGAACCGGTCATTCGATGAGATTTTACGGGTTCACCCTTGGTTTATTAGGAAAACGCTCAAATGAGCGTTGCCGGAAAGTGCATGAACCGGTGCAAATACCGCTTGACTTGTCGGGCGGAAACGGAAAGAATGTCTCACGTTTTCGAAACATCGTTTCAAGAGTTTAACCGGCAACGATGTTTCGCGCAGTCTCTCAGGTTCTAGCACGGCCCTCGGAATGGCTAGAACTTTTTTAGCGCCACGGTCTCCGTGGCGCTTTTTTTTGCCTGTCTTTCCGACCGTCCACCCGGACGCGTCAGGCCCGTATTATCCCCCGATCGCCGCAAACGCCTGTCCAGGGCTGCTTCGCGCCTGCTTGCAGGTGCGATGTGCGCCGCTCTCACGATCCCCGCACGCAAAAAAAAGCGCGACGCCCGCAGTGGGCATCGCGCGTGAAACGGCGTGGAGCGCCGACGAATGAACGGTGATGAAGAAACGACGCCTGGTCGGAGGCGCCCGGTCAACGGAGCAACGCCTCCTCCTCGCGTGGGAATCAGCCCTTCGCGAGCTTGATGCTGGTCTGCTCGGCCGTCAGGTAGCCGACGCTGGCGCCGAAGCGATCCTTGTAGTTCGCGCGCACGAGCGGGTCGAGCGTCGGCTTGACCTTGTCGTGCAGCGGCGATTCCCAGTCGCCCGCGTGCTGGAAGTTGCTCATGATGTAGGTCCAGCCGTTGATCTCGTCGACCGCGTGCAGGCCCGTCGATTCGGCGCCGGCCGGGCACGACAGCACCCGCGAGAGCGACTTCGTGTCGACGTTGTACGCCCACAGGAAGTTGTTCACGTGCATGCCCGAGTCTTCGCCGATGAAGAGGGTGCGCAGCTTCTCGGAGAACTTCAGGTTGTCCGGGTTCGCGATCTTGTCCGGGTTCGCGAGGTTGCCGAGCGCGTCGGCCGCGGCGAGATCCTCGCCGACCAGCGCGGCCGGCGCGCCCATGTCGACCGGCACCCATTCGCTGTCGATCGCGCCGCCCGTCGTGTCGCGCTGGCCGGCCTTCAGGTTCAGCGCGTAGACGGCGCCCGCGGCGATCTTCTTGTCGACCGCGACGTCGCGCGACACCGCGTTGCCCTTGACCATCGACGTTTCGATCCGCGACATCGCCGTGTAGACGATCTTGTCCTTCGCGTTCACGGTCGTGCCTTCGAGCTTCGTGAACGCCATGCTGCCGCCGAGCAGCGCCGCATAGCGGTGCGTTTCGAGGAACGCGGCGGCCTTTTCCATTCCCGGCTTCACGCGCATCCAGTTGAACTTGCCGCCGAAGTGGATCTTCGTGTAGCTCGCATCGTTCGGATCGGTGGTCACCAGATCCATGATGTCCGACGCCTTCAGCGTGTTCGCGAGCGTTTCGATCTCGCTGCTGGTCGCGTGGCCGATCTTGATCCACGTGAGCGTCGCGGTGCCGGCGCCGGCGGACGACGTCTGCGTCCACTTCGCGACGTACAGCGTGCCGGCCGACAGGTCGGCCGCCTTGTCGGCGACGAACATGAACAGGCCGCCGTTGGTGGCGTCGTCGCCCATCATCACGGTGCGCTGGTCCGGCATCACCTGGATCAGCTCGTGCGAGATGCGGCCGAGGCAGTAGTGCTTCTTCACGGTGCCGGTGCCGTCCGGATTCACGGTGATCTCGGGCAGATGGCCGTAGTGGTAGGGGTTCGCCTTCGTCTCGTCGCCGAACGTGTTCTTGCTGAATGCCTTGAACTGCGCGTCGGTCGCGGCCTTCGTCGCGTCCGGCTCGTATTCCTCGCTCGACAGGTGCGTGCCCCAAGGCGACAGGCTCGCGCCGCAGGTGATCCACAGGCCGTGCGCCTTCGACGTGTCGACGTTGTGGTACTTCACGACCTTCAGCGCGCCGGTGGCCGGATCCTGGTCGAGCGTGAGCACGGCGATCGGCGACGGCAGCTGGCCGTACTGCGACGCGCTTGCCTGGTCGCGCGTCGTGTATTCGAACTGCACGACCGCGAACACCGTGTTGCCCTTCACGCCGGGCACGTTCGCGTTCTTCAGCGTCAGCAGCGAGCTGCCGTCCGGGCAGTCGGAATAGAACTGGCGCTCCTTGCCGGCGACCGAGCGATCGATGATCGGCTGGTTGTTGATGTCGTAGTAGCCGCCCGCGAGCGTCGTGCCGCCCTTGCCGTCCGGCACCATGTCGCCGGTCACGAAGAACGGCTTGTACGCGAGCTTGAAGTTGCGCGACGAGCCGTCCGAGAACGACACCGACAGCGTCGAGCCGACCGTCGTCGTGGCCATCGCGGCCGCGTTGTCGAGCGTCGGCGCGGCCATCGCCGAGAATGCCGCCGACGTATAGGCAGCGGCGACCGGCGCCGGCGTCGACGCGGGACCGTCGTCGCCGCCGCAACCCGTCAGCAGGGCCGGCAGCGCGAGGCCGGAAAGGGGAAGCATCGGCGCGCCGGCGAGGATCTTCAGGGCCTGACGACGGGAAGCATTGGGCAACGCGGGCATGTGGAGTCCAGTTTCGGTTGTTGGAAGAATGGCCTTCGCGAAGCGGGCGAGCGGCAAGCTTCGCGAAGGCATATTGAAAACTGGACGGAAGTGTAAGGACGCTAGATGAAAGTTTTTTGAATCGAAAACGTAATGAAGCGTCGGGCGTCCGTCAGGCGAGCTGACGGACGCCGGTCGCAAGCGTTTGCGCTCAATCGCGCTCGGGCGTGGCCGAGATGCGGTGGATCGACAGGTCGGCGCCGTCGAATTCGGCTTCCCGATCGAGACGCAGGCCGACGGTCGCCTTCAGCGCGCCGTAGACGAGCGCGCCGCCCGCGGTCGCGATCGCGATGCCGCCGAGCGTGCCGACGAGCTGCGACAGGAACGACACGCCGCCGAGGCCGCCGAGCGCCGGCAGCCCGAACACGCCGGCCGCGAGGCCGCCGAGCGCGCCGCACATCCCGTGCAGCGGCCAGACGCCGAGCACGTCGTCGATGCGCCAGCGGTTCTGCACGCAGGTGAACATCGCGACGAACAGCGCGCCGGCCGCAGCGCCCGTGACGAGCGCGCCGATCGGGTGCATCACGTCGGAGCCGGCGCATACCGCGACGAGGCCCGCGAGCGGCCCGTTGTACGTGAAGCCCGGGTCGTTGCGGCCGGCCATCCACGCGGCGAGCGTGCCGCCGACCATCGCCATCAGCGAGTTCACCGCGACGAGGCCGCTGATCTTGTCGAGCGTCTGCGCGCTCATCACGTTGAAGCCGAACCAGCCGACCGCGAGCACCCAGGCGCCGAGCGCGAGGAACGGGATGTTCGACGGCGGGTGCGCGGCGATCCGGCCGTCCTTCGCATAGCGGCCGTGGCGCGCGCCGAGCAGCAGCACGGCCGGCAACGCGACCCAGCCGCCGAACGCGTGCACGACGACCGAGCCCGCGAAGTCGTGGAACGGCGCGCCGAACGCGTGCGCGAGCCAGGCCTGCACGCCGAAGCGCTCGTTCCAGGCGATCCCTTCGAAGAACGGATAGATGAAGCCGACGATGATCAGCGTCGCGACGAGCTGCGGGTTGAACTTCGCGCGCTCGGCGATGCCGCCGGACACGATCGCCGGGATCGCCGCCGCGAACGTCAGCAGGAAAAAGAAGCGCACGAGCGCGTAGCCGTTGTGCTGCGACAGCGTGCCGATGTCGTCGAAGAATTCGACGCCGTACGCGATCGTGTAGCCGATGAAGAAGTACGCGAGCGTCGACACCGAGAAGTCGACCAGGATCTTCACGAGCGCGTTGACCTGGTTCTTCTTGCGGACCGTGCCGAGTTCGAGAAACGCGAAGCCCGCGTGCATCGCGAGCACCATGACGGCGCCGATCAACAGGAACAGTGTGTCGACGCCGGATTTCAGACCATCCATGCCGTGGCTTCCTTGCGCAAAAAACGGGCAAGGAATGCAAATATCGAGCCAAGCTGGGGAACGATTGCGTGGAATTGGTGCCTGGATGCCTCGCCATGCGGCATTCCGGTGAATCGTGCACGGGATCGAGGCGGGATCGGCGCCGCTCGAGCGGCGCGTCGATTGCACGCAGGTGGTGCGAGACGTGCTGAACTGGTGCGTATGATGAACGAGGCGGTGCGCGGTGATGCGGTATCACGCACCGATCTGGCGCGTCAGTGCCGTGCGAACAGCGCGGGCGGCCGGCGCAGCCTCAGCGCGCAGGCCGACCAGTAGGCGGCGACGGTCGTCAGCCCGAGCGAGGCGAAGGCAAGCGCCGCGAAGCCCGCGAGGGACTGGCCGTCGGCGTCGGCGCCTAGGATGCCTTGCGCGACGATCAGGGCCGCGGTCCAGAAGCCGATCACGGCCTGCGTGAGCAGGCGCGCGCAGGCGATGCGGCGCGGACGCCCGGATTCGGCGAGGCGATGCGCCGACGGCGCACGCAGGCACAGGAACAGGGTGGAGGCGAGCAGCGCGGCCAGAGCGATGAGCCAGTCGACGAGGAAAGCCATAACGAGGAAAACGAGGAAAAGGGGGACACGTACGAAGCGGAGCGAAGCGTGCCCACTTTAGAGGCGTGGCGCGTGCGATTGAATCAGACGAATCCGAAATTGAAAGGCATTTTTAATAACGGGTCGTCATTTGGCCTGTTCCACAGGCGGTATCATCGACACCGGTCCAACCACGAGGTCGCGCCACGCGCGGCCGGAGATTGCTGATGAACATGAAGACATCGCGGGCGCGTCGCGTGCCCGAGTTCGTGCTGACGGCCGTGGCCGCCGGTGCGCTGCTGTTGCTCGCGGGCTGCGAGAAGTCCGGCACGCCGGCCGCGCAACCCGATACGGCCGCGAGCGCGGCCGCCGATGCCGCGAACAATGCGGCCAAGGCGCTCGACCAGGTGGCGAGCACCGTCAATCAACAGATCAACGCGGCGAAGGCCGGCATCGCGTCCGCGGCGTCGGCCGTGCCGCCGCTGTCCGCGAGCGGCCTCGCATCGGCGGCGCAGGCGCAGATCGACGCGGCGGCGTCCGCGGTCGTCGCGCATGCGGCTTCCGAAGCGGGCGCGAAGATCGCCGAAGCCGGCAAGAAACTCCAGCAGTGGAGCCAGCAGAGCGCCGCGGGGGCCAAACCCGCGAGCAGTGAATGACGCGGGCTTGCACGATTCGCAAAATGTAATTATGATGGTTACACATGTCGCCGGTTGCGGGTCGGCCGGCGTCGCCGAGTGAGTCAGGAATGAATACCAGCAGCCGGTTCGCGTTTGCCGTTCACGTGCTTGCCTTGCTGTCGATGCAGGAAGGCGTGCCGTTGTCGTCCGACATCATCGCGGGCAGCGTGAATACGAATCCGGCGCTGATTCGCCGGTTGCTGTCGATGCTGGCGGCCGCGGGCCTGACCACGTCGCAGCTCGGCGCGGGCGGCGGTGCGCTGCTGGCGCGCGAGCCCGGTGAGATCACGCTGCTCGACGTGTATCGCGCGGTCGACGATGCGCAACTGTTCGCGCTGCACCGCGAGGCGCCGAATCCGGCGTGTCTCGTCGGGCGGCACATCCAGGGCGTGCTGACCGGCTATATCGGCGACGCGCAGCGCGCGATGGAGGCTTCGCTCGCCACGCGCACGTTGGTCGACGTGACAGCCGACATGCTGGATCGGGAGCAGCGCACGCAACGGGCGGCGCGCGCCGGCGGGTGACCGACGGCGGGCAGGGCAGGAAGCCGGACGGCGCGTACGCGCGGCGATCGGCGCAACGGGGGCTTCACCCCGTTTTTTTCGGCCTTATGTGTAATTAACTGTGTTACATATTTTCATTACTGGAGAATCGATATGACGCAACGTTCGTTGAATATCGCGCTGTTCGGCGCCACCGGCACGATCGGCTCGCGCATCGCGGCGGAAGCCGTGCGACGCGGCCACCGCGTCACCGCGCTGTCGCGCCATCCGGGTGCATCCGGCGACGGCATCACCGCGAAGGCGGCCGACCTGTTCGACGCGGCCAGCATCGCCGCCGCGCTGCCGGGCCATGACGTCGTCGCAAGCGCGTACGGCCCGAAGCAGGAAGATGCGGCGCAAGTCGTCGCGGCCGCGAAGGCGCTGGTCGCCGGCACGCGCCAGGCCGGCCTGAAGCGGCTCGTCGTGGTAGGCGGCGCCGGTTCGCTCGAAGTCGCGCCGGGCAAGCAGCTCGTCGACACCGAAGGTTTTCCGGACGCGTACAAGCCGCAGGCGCTCGCGCACCGCGATGCATTCGACTACCTGGAGACGGTCACCGATCTCGACTGGACCTTCTTCGCGCCGGCCGCGCTGATCGCGCCGGGCGAGCGCACGGGCACGTTCCGCACCGGCGTCGGAAAGCTGATCGTGGACGCGCAGGGCAACAGCAAGATCTCGGCGGAAGACTACGCGGTCGCGTTCGTCGACGCGCTCGAGCAGGACAGCTTCGTGCGCGAGATCGCGACGGTCGCGTATTGATCGGCGTGGCGGCCGGCGGCGTGTGAGCGCCGGCCCGGGCGCGGCGTGCAAGCCGCGACGCGCGACGATGTCGGGCGACGCCACCCTTCGCGGGTGGCGTCGCCTGTTTCGTTTGGGGCGGCGCGCGCGGCGGATCGGTATTTACACCGGTCGACGCGCCGAGACACTTTTCATATTGTTCCCCGTTGGGCAGGATGAATAGAATAAATTTCTATCGACGAGGGAATGGAGAAATGGACGCCATCGATCGCAAGCTGCTGGAGCTGCTGCAGGCGGATGCCACGCTGCCGATCGCGGAGCTGGCGCAGCGCGTGAACCTGTCGCAGACGCCGTGCTGGAAGCGCGTGCAGCGGCTGAAGGAAACCGGCGCGATTCGCGCGCAGGTCGCGCTGTGCGATCCGCGCAAGCTCGGCGTCGGCACGACCGTGTTCGTCGCGATCCGCACGAACCAGCACACCGAGGAATGGGCGCAGCGTTTCACGCAGGCGGTGCGCGACATGCCGGAAGTGGTCGAGGTCTACCGGATGAGTGGCGAGACCGATTACCTGCTGCGCGTCGTCGTGGCCGGCATCGACGACTACGACCGCGTCTACAAGCAACTGATCCGCACGGTGCCGCTGTTCGACGTCAGTTCGTCGTTCGCGATGGAGCAGATCAAGTATTCGACCGCGCTGCCCGTGCGCGATCTGGCCGAGCCCGCCTGACGGGCCTGTCGCCGCGCCGGCGGCGCGGCTTCAGCGGCCGCGCGCCAGTGCGCGCGCGCGTTCGTCGGCCAGCGCGTCGCGGCGCACGAAATCCGCGACGAACGGGCTGGCCGGATGATGGTGCAGCGCATACGGCGTATCCCATTGCGCGAGCCGGCCGTCCTTCATCACGCCGATCCGGTCGGCGATCGCGAACGCTTCCGCCTGATTGTGCGTGACGAGGATCGCGGTGTGGCCCGTGTGCTTCAGGATGTCGCGTAGCTCGAACGCAAGCCGCTCGCGCGTATCGACGTCGAGATTCGAGAACGGCTCATCGAGCAGCAGCAATTCCGGCGATGGCGCGAGGGCGCGTGCGAGGGCGACGCGCTGCTGCTGGCCGCCCGACAGTTCGTGCGGATACGCGTCGCCGGAATCGGCGAGGCCGACGAGGTCGAGCAGCTCCGCGACGCGCAGGCGCCGTTCGCCCTTCGGCATGCGCCGCAGGCCGAACGCGACGTTGTCGGCCGCGCTCAGGTGCGGAAACAGCGCGTAATCCTGGAACATCATGCCGATGCGCCGCCGCTCGGGCGGCACGTCGAGCGACGGCGCCGCGACCGGCGTGCCGTCCAGCACGATGCGCCCCATGCGCACGGGTTCGAAGCCGGCGATCGCGCGCAGCACGGTGGTCTTGCCGCAGCCGGACGCGCCGAGCAGGCAGCCGATGTCGCCGCGCGGCAGCGCGAGGCTCAGGCCGTCGACCACGGTGCGGCGGCCGTGCGGCGTGTCGTAGGCGACGCAGAGGTCGTCGAGTTCGAGCAGGTTCACGGTGTCAGGTTCCGATCTTGTGGCGGGTGCGTGCGAGCAGGATCACGGGCACGAGCCCGGCCAGCACGATCGCGAGCGCGGCGACCGCGCCTTCTTCATAGGTGCCGCGCGCGGCTTCCGCATACAGCCAGGTCGCGAGCGTGTCGAAATTCAACGGACGCAGCAGCAGCGTGGCCGGTAGCTCCTTCATCGCGTCGACGAACACCAGCAGCGCGCTCGTCGTGAGCGCGGGCCGCAACAGCGGCAGGTGGACGCGGCGCAACGTGCCACTGGCCGTCTCGCCGAGCGAGCGCGCGGCCTGTTCGAGCGACGGCGGAATGCGCGCGAGGCCGGCCTCGATGCCGCCGGCCGGGATCGCGAGAAAACGCACGGTATAGGCGATCACGAGCGCGGTCGCCGAACCCATCAGCAGCAGCCCGTCGCGGCCGAGCGCCGCGCCGAACAGCCGGTCGGCCGCCGCGAACGGAATCAGCAGGCCGATCGCGAGTACGGTGCCTGGCACCGCGTAGCCGAGGCTTGCGATCCGCGCGCACAGGCGGGCAGGGCCCGCACGGGCGCTGTCACGCTGCGCGCGCGCGGCCCACGCGACGACGAGCCCGCACGCGAGCGTCGTGACGGTGGCGGCGGTCGCGATCGTCAGCGTGTTCGCGAGCCCGGTCATCAGTTGCGCGGAGACGCCGCCGACGAGGTGCAGCCGCTTGGCCGTTTCGACCGCGAGGTACGCGGCCGGCGCGCCGAAGCCGAGCAGGACGGGCAGCCAGCCGAGCACGGCGGCGCCCAGCGCGGCCGCGCCGGTCAGGCGGCACGGCGCGATCGGCCGCATGCGCCGGCCGTGCGCGTAGCGCTGGCGGCGGCGCCCATAGCGTTCGAGCGCGATCATGCCGACGACGATCGCGAGCATCGCCAGCGCGATCTGCGCGGCGCCGGCGAGATCGGAGCGCGTGATCCACGTCGTATAGACGGACACGGTCAGCGTCTGCACGCCGAGGAATTCCGACGCGCCGATATCGTTCAGCGTTTCGAGCAGCGCGAGGCTCACGCCGACCGCGATCGCCGGACGGGCCAACGGCACGACGACGCGCCAGAACGTCGCGAGGCGGCCCGCGCCGAGCGTGCGCGCGGCTTCGAGCAGGCTCGCGGATTGCGTGACGAACATCGCGCGCGTACTCAGATAGACATACGGGTACAGCACGAAGCCGAGCACGAAGATCGCGCCGGGCAGCGAGCGCAGGTCGGGCAGGCGGAACTGGCGCGGGCTGTCGAAGCCGAGCAGCCAGCGGATCGCGCCCTGCACGGGGCCGATCGGATGCAGCAAATCGAGATACGCGAACGCGACGATGTAGGTGGGGACCGCGAGCGGCAGCAGCAGTGCCCAGGTCAGGATCCGGCGACCGGGAAAATCGTAGGCGGTGACGAGCCATGCGCAGCCGGTGCCGACGATCGACACGATCGTGCCGACCCCGGCGAGCAACAGGAGCGTATTGACGAGCGCCTGCGGCAGGACGAATTCGGCGAGATGCCGCCAGTGCGCGAGATCGGCGTCGAATGCGGCGGCCACGAGCACCGCGAGCGGCGCCGCGACCGCCGCGGCGATCGTCAGCGCCGCAAGCAGCCACAGGCTGCCCGCGCGTAGTCGCAGCCGCGGACGTGGGCCGCGCGGCTCGCGATAGGCGCGGGCCGGAGGCGATGCGTCAGTTGTCAAAGCCGACCTTGTCGACGAGCTGGCTCGCCTGCTTGCGATGCTTCGCGATGTCCGCCAGCGGCAGCGGATCGACTTTCAGCGTGCCGAAGCTGGCGATCACCGGGTCGAGCTTCACGTTCGCGCGCACAGGGTATTCGTAGTTCGCCTGCGCATACAGCGCCTGCGCTTCCGGCGACACGAGATATTCGAGCAGTTTCACCGCGTTGGCCTTGTGCGGCGCGTGCTTCGCGACCGTCGCGCCGCTGATGTTCACGTGCGTGCCGCCGCTTTTCGTATTCGCGAAGGTCGGGCGCACGACCCTGATCGCGTCGCCCCATTTGCGCGCATCGCTACCCGGTTCGGCGTTTTTCATGTGGCCGACGTAGTAAGCGTTCGCGAGGCCGACGTCGCAGATGCCGCCGAGGATGTCGCGCGCGACGTCGCGGTCGCCACCGGTCGCCTTGCGTGCGAGGTTCGCCTTCACGCCGCGCAGCCATTTTTCGGTCGCGGCCTCGCCGTCGTGCGCGATCATCGCCGCGACGAGCGCGGTGTTGTATGGATGCTGGCCCGAGCGGATGCAGACCTTGCCCTTCCATTTCGGATCGGCGAGATCCTCGTAGCGGAATGCGTCGACCTTCAGGTCCTTTTCGACGTACAGCACGCGATCGCGCAACGACAGCGCGTACCAGTCGCCGTTCGTGGCGCGCAGGTTCGCGGGTATCGCGTCGTCGAGCACCTTCGAGCGCACCGGCTGCGTGAGCCCGCCGTCGACGAGGTCGAGCAGGTTGCCGACGTCGACCGTCATCAACACGTCGGCCGGCGACTGCGCGCCTTCCGCCTTCACGCGCTCGAGCAGGCCGTCCTTCACGAACACCGTGTTGACCTTGACGCCGCTCTGCTTCGTGAACGCGTCGATGAGCGGCTGGATCAGCTTCGGCTCGCGGGTGGTGTACAGGCTCACTTCCTCGGCCGCGTGGGCAAGCGGCGCGAAGGCAACGGCAGCCAGGGCGAGGGCGCCGGCGAGCGGCAGCAGGCGGGTGCGCGGATTCGACATGAAGACTCCGGTGCGGCAGGTGGACGAGGGAGCGTTCCGGGGCGCGCCTGCCGCCCGAGCGACCCGAAACATTACAAAATGAAAGACTTCGGATTCTAGATCGAAATGGGAACGATTAACAATCGAAAGCTGGCGGAAAGCGGAGGAGAAGCCAGGGCCGCAAGGCGGCGAACGGGGCGGCGCAGTGTGGGCGCAAGCGCGTAGAATGCCCGCTTCGACGAATTTGACGGAGCCGCACCGACCATGAACGATCAGCGCAAGAAGAACCCTGTCCGCAACGTGAGCATCCTGATCGTCGTGGCCGTGCTGCTCGTGATCGGGACGATCCTGTACAACGCGATTTCGCAGAAGCACGCGTACGACGAGGCCCATCCGGCCGAGGCCGCGAGCGCGGCGTCGCACTGACGCGCCGCGACGCGGCCCGATTGGGTCGCGTACGGGGGGCATGCCACGGGAGTCGATCCGCGGCTTCCGGTGCGACGGGCGCCGCGCGGAACCGGGGCATCGAAAGGCGCGTCGGAACCAGCGCGCCGCATCGGCCAGTCAGCCGTGCGTCAACGTGACGCAGGTGCGAATTTCGGACGGATTCGTGCGTAGAACAGGGCCGCGAGCAGCGCGAGCCATGCCGCGCCGACATACAGCGCAACGCGTGTATCCTCGAACCAGCCGAGCATCACGATCACGAAGCCCATGAAGGCGATCGTCAGCGCGGGCGCGACGGGCCACAGCGGCACCTTGAACTTCAGTGCGGCGACTTCGGCACTCGACAGACGGCGACGCATCGCCACCTGCGACAGCAGGATCATCAGCCAGACCCACACGGTCGCGAACGTCGCGATCGCGGCGACCACCAGGAACACGTCCTTCGGCATCAGGTAGTTGAGCAGCACGCCCACCAACAGCGCGCCGGCCATCACGAGCACCGTGACCCACGGCACGCCGTGGCGCGACGTCGTCATCAGCACGCGCGGCGCCTGACCCTGCCGCGCCATCCCGAACATCATCCGGCCCGCGCCGAAGATGTCGCTGTTGATCGCCGAGATCGCCGCGCTGATCACCACGAGGTTCAGGATCGTCGCGGCCGATTTCACGCCGAGCGCCGAGAAGATCTGCACGAACGGGCTGCCGTCGCTGCCGACGCCCGTCCACGGGCTGATCGACATCAGCACGACCATCGTCAGCACGTAGAACAGCAGGATGCGTGCAGGCACCGCGTTGATCGCGCGCGGAATCACGCGCTCCGGGTCCTTCGCCTCGCCGGCGCTCATCCCGATCACCTCGATCCCGCCGTACGCGAAGATCACGACCGACAGCGACGCGATCAGCCCGCCGATGCCGTTCGGGAAGAAGCCGCCATGGTTCCACAGGTTCGCGAAGGTCGGCACGTCGGCCGAATGGCCGAAGCGCATGCCGGTCAGCAGGATCGCGACGCCGCCGCCGATCATCGCGACGATCGCGCCGACCTTGATGATCGACAGCCAGAATTCGAGCTCGCCGAACACCTTCACGTGACACAGATTCAGCCCGCAGATGATCGCGACGACGCCGAGCACCCAGATCCATTGCGGGACGTCCGGAAACCAGAAGCCCATGTAGATGCCGAACGCGGTGATGTCCGCGATCGCGACGATCACCATTTCGAGCGTGTAGGTCCAGCCGGTGACGAAGCCCGCGAAGGGGCCGAGGTTCTCGGTTGCGTAGTGGCCGAACGAGCCGGCGACGGGTTCGCGCACGGCCATCTCGCCGAGCGCGCGCATCACCATGTAGACGGCCGCGCCGCCCAGGATGTACGCGAGGATCACGGCCGGGCCGGCAAGCTGGATCGCGGACGCGGAGCCGTAGAACAGGCCCGTGCCGATCGCCGAGCCCAGCGCGAGAAAGCGGATGTGCCGCGCGCTCAGGTGGCGCTGCAAGTTTTTCATCGAGTCTCCGAGATCGTTTTATGCGACGAACCGTGCGAGCAGGGCCGGTTCGATTGGCCCAAGTTGTATATACAACTTGGGTGTGGACGAATGATAACAAGCGGGACCCGGTGACCGGAATCGGGTATTCCCTGACTGGCGCGGCGTGCGGAATGAGACCTGGCGCGCGCCGGATGCGCGGGCCGCGTGGAGCGGGTGGAGCATGCTTCGGGAATCGTTGAATCGAAGCGCGCCGCTGGCCGGCCGCGTCGTGCGCGGGCCGGCCTGCCGGCGCGGACCTCCGCGCTCAGGCGGGCAGGCGGATCACGCTCGCATCCTTGCGGATCAGCAGCGACGACGCGAGCATCTGCTTGCACTGGTGCGCGAGCACCTTCAGGTCGTGCGTGAGTTCGGCGCCGACCGCGTCGGATTTTTCCGCGGACACGACCATCGCATCGAGATCGCGCGTGATCTGCTTCGACGTTTCGAGCTGGTCGGCGGGCGGCGGCTCGCCGGCCTCGGCCTTCTCGAGATTGTCGAGCACCGCGGCGAGGCCGCGCTGCAGCGCATCGTCGTGGACGAGGCCGCCGTCGGCCGCGCATGCGCTGCGGATCAGCGGCGCGGCGGCCGTGATCTGCGCGCCGAGCACGTGCGTCTGCACGAGCAGGTCGTTCAGTTCGGGCACGAAGCGCTGGTGCGCCTTCGGCTCGATCATCATCCGCTGGAACGCCTGCCCGAGATTCGCGAACGCGATGTGCACGTCCTTGCGCGCGAGCCGGTAGCGGTAGTCGTCGTCGAGGCTGGCCGTCGGGGATTCGATCGCGGCGGCGACGCCCGCGACGACGGCGGCACCGTCGGCGGTCGGCACCGGCGGCGGCGACATGCCGCGCCCGGCACGCCACACGGCCTCGAAATACTTGCGGGTGGACGTCAGCATGTCGGTGACGAGCTTGCCCATCAGCCGGTATTCCCAGTACGGGAACAGCCGGCTCGCGGCGATCGCGATCATGCAGCCGACCACCGTGTCGATCGCGCGTTCGCCGATGATCCGCATGCTGCCTGGCGCGAGCAGGTGAAACATCAGCAGCACGTACGACGACGTGAACACGACGCTCGCCGCATAGTTGAACAGCAGCAGGCTGTAGCTCATCACCATCGACCCGAACATGATCGCGATCAGCAGGTGCGTATCCTTGACCGTGTAGATCAGCGCGACGCTCGCCGCGCAGCCGATCAGCGTACCGACGATACGCGCCGCGTTGCGCTGCTTGGTCAGCGAATAGCCGGGCTTCAGGATGATGATGGTCGTCATCACGATCCAGTATGCGTTGGTGAGCGGCAGCAGCCGGCCGATCCAGAAGCCGACCGCCACCGCGATCGTCACGCGCAGCGCATGGCGAAAGCTTGGCGAGCGCATGTTCAGGTTCGAGAAGATCAGCAGCGGCGACATGCGGCGGCGCTGCAGGAAGCGCGTGAGCGCCTTGTCGATCTTCAGTTCGGTTTGCTGCGGATCGGTGTGGCCCGACAGGTTGCGGCGCATCCGGTCGATCAGGCGCGTCGCGCTCCAGATGCGCCGGAACGTCGCGACCACGGCCGCATAGGCTTCCGCGTGGGTGGCGGCGAAGTTTTTCTTGCGCATCAGCTCGATTTCGTACTCGATCGCGCGCAGCTCGGCCTTCACGCTGATGTGCGAATGCGGCGCGCGGTTTTCGAGCACCGCGAGGCCGACCTCCTCGAGATCGGCCGCGGCCTTGCGGATCAGGTCGCGATAGAAAATGATCAGGTCCGAGCCGCCGAACGTGTTGCGCACGAGCGGGTAATCGGTGTGCGCGCCGACGAACAGCTCGTGCAGGTCGACGCTGTTGATGAACAGGTTGTACATCGTCGTGCGGCCGGGATCGAGCTTGCCGCGCCGCAGCTTCGGCAGGTTGCGCAGCACGATGTCGCGCGCGGTTTCCTGCGTTTCGACCGCGGTGATCTGCCGGGCGACGAGATTGCGGTAGCACTCGTCGAGATCGGCGTCGAGGTCGTAGAACTGCGCGCGTGCGAGCAGGTAGTCGGCGCAGGCGAACAGGCTTTCGGCCAGCGCCTGCTGCTCGATCCGGCGCGCCTGCCATTGCGACACGAGCGTGGCCCAGTACGTGTACCAGAGGCCGCCCGCGAGAATCCAGCCGGCGTTGACGAACGCCTGCAGCGGCGTGAACTTCTCCTCGAGCGTCATCACCATCATGAACAGCGTCGCGAAGCTGATCTGCGGCCAGCGGTTGCCGTAGACGACGATCAGCGACAGCACGAACGTGAGCGGCACGATCGTGAGCCACAGCGCGAAGATGTTCGGGGTCGCGAGGCCGGTCGCGAGCGCGGCCAGGAAGCCGATCACGCTGCACGCGAGCATTTCGTTGTGCTTGTACTTCAGCGGACCCGGCATGTCGACCACGCACGCGCCGAGCGCGCCCGTCGAGATCGTGAAGCCGAGCTCCCGGTTGTGAAACACGATCAGGCACAACACGGCCGGCAGCGACACGCCGACCGCGATCCGCAGGCCGCCGAAAAAGTACTGGCTGTAGAAAAACTTTCTGATTTCGACCGAATAGCGCATCGATGGGCTGAATGACAGACGAAGACGCCCGGGGCGGCGTATTGACTGGCGACGAGTCTATCGTATTTCGCGGTCCGCAAAACCTGGCTTTCCGGCCGAGGTTCGCAGCGGCGGCCCATTTGCTATCCTTGGTGATCCTGTTCGCCCGGTCCCGCCGGTGCGAGGTTCCGACGCCCGCTTCATGCTCCATCTCTTCTATTCGAACCGTCACGAAACGCTGGCCGACGCGCTGCTCGAGGATCTGGCCGCGTTCCCGGCCCGCAACGGCCCGTGGGCGCCGCAACAGGTCATCGTGCCGAGCGCGGCGCTGCGCCGCCGCCTCGAGCTCGACATCGCCGCGCGCAATGGCGTGTGCGCGAACGTCGAGTTCACCTATCTCGCGCAGTGGCTGTGGGCGCAGATAGGCCGCGTGCTGACGGTGCCCGCGCGCTCACCGTTCGCGCCCGACCGGCTCGTGTGGCGCTGCTACCGGCTGTTCGCGCAGGAGGCAGGCGATGCGCCGTGGCTCGCGTCGCCGCGGCTCGCCGCGTATCTGTCAGCCTCCGACGATGCGATGCGCTACGAGCTGGCCCATCGCGTCGCGGCCGTGCTCGATCACTACCTGACCTACCGCCCCGAATGGCTGGCCGCGTGGCAGGCCGGCGAATCGGTGCTCGCGGGCGACGGCGCGCCGCGCGGGATCAGCGACGCCGCGCGCGACGACGAGCGCTGGCAGGCCGCGCTGTGGCGTGCGCTGCTCGCCGAGTTGAGCGACAGCGGCACGCCGCCGGCACACCGCTTCCTCGTCGAAGCGCGCCATCTCGATGCCGACGCGGTCGCGCGCGCCGACTGGCCCGAATCGGTCAGCGTGTTCGCGCTGCCGACGATGCCGCCGCTGCACGTCGCGCTGTTGCGCGAACTGTCGCGCTGGATCGACGTGCGCGTCTACGCGCTGAACCCGTGCCGCGAATTCTGGTTCGACATCGTGACCGCCGCGCATGCCGAGGCGCTCGATGCGGCAGGGCGGCGCGACTATCAGGAAGTCGGTCATCCGCTGCTCGCCGAATGGGGCCGGCAGACGCAGGCGCAACTGCACATGCTGCACGAACTGACCGAAAGCGCCGCGTCGGGCGATGCGTCGCGTTTCGTCGAGAATCCCGCGCCCACCTGGCTCGCGCGCGTGCAGAATGCGATCCTCGAATTGCAACCGGAGGCCGAAATCGGCGACACGCTGGTCGAGCGGGGGATCGAGGTGCATGTGTGCCACAGCCTCGCGCGCCAGCTCGAGGTGCTGCACGACCGGTTGCTTGCCTGGTTCGACGCCGATGCGAGCCTGCAGCCGTCCGACGTGCTCGTCGCGGTCGCCGATCTCGCCGCGGCCGGGCCCCTGATCGACGCGGTGTTCGGCACGGCCGGCGCCGGCGGCGCGCGGGTGCCGTACCGGATCACCGGCTTGCCGCCGTCGCAGGCGAACCCGGTCGCGCGCGTGCTGCTCGACTGGCTCGCGTTGCCGGAGCGGCAGGTCGGCGCGCCGGAGCTGGTCGAATGGCTGCGCGTGGATGCGGTGGCTGCGCGCTACGACATCGACGCGGCCGCGCTCGAAACCGTGCAGACCTGGCTCGCGGCCGCCGGCGCGCGGCGCGGGCTGTCGCCGCTCGCGAGCGACGACGCGGCCGTGCCCGCGCCGCGCCATACGTTCTCCGATGCGCTCGCGCGCCTCTTTCTCGGCTATGCGATGCCCGAAGGGGCGGCGCCGATCGGCGCGTGGTTGCCGATCGAGGCGGCCACCGGCAGCGAGGCCGAACTGCTCGGCCGGCTCGCACGCTTCACCGACGATCTCGACGGCTTCGCGCGGCGACTCGCGGAGTCGCACACGCCGCGCGGCTGGAGCGAACTGTTTGCCGACACGCTCGCGCGCTTCTTCGATTCGGGCGCCGCGTATGCCGACGCGCTGGCCGGCGTGCGCGACGCGCTCGACGCGATGCTGGCCGCGATGACGGAAGGGGCGCCGGACGAGGCGTTGCCGGCGGCCGTCGTGCGCGCGGGGCTCGCCGCGGCGCTCGACGATCCGGCCCGCGGCGGCGTGCCGTGGGGCGGCGTCACGTTCTCTTCGCTGACGAGCTTGCGCGGGCTGCCGTATCGCGTCGTCTGCCTGCTCGGGATGGACGACGGCGTGCTGCCGAGTCTCGCGCGCGCGGATGAATTCGACCTGATGGCCGTGCTGCCGAAGCTGGGCGACCGGCAGCGTCGCGACGACGAGCGCAATCTGTTTCTCGACCTGTTGCTCGCCGCACGCGACCGCCTGCTGATCGCCTATACGGGCCGCAGCATCCGCGACAATGCGCCGTTGCCGCCCGCGGCGCTCGTCGACGAACTGCTCGATCATCTGGCGATCGTCGCGGCCGGGCCCGGCGCCCCACCGGATGCGGTCGATGCCGCGCGGCGCGCGTTCATCGTCGAACATCCGCTGCAACCTTTCGCGGCCGCGTACTTCCAGCCGGGCAGCGAACTCGTTTCGTACGATGCCGAGCGGGCGACACTCGCGTCGCTGCTGGCCGCCGAAGCGTCGCGCGGCCAGCAGCGCGAGCAGCCGTTCTTCGCGCAGCCGCTGCCGGCCGAGCCGGTCGAGCCCGTCGCGTTCAGCGAGTTCGAACGTTTCTGGCGGCATCCGGCGCGTGCGTTGCTGCGCGGTCGGCTCGGCATCGTGCTGACCGACGCGCAGGCGGAACTGCTCGATACCGAGCCATTCGCGCTGGACTTTGCCGGTAGCGACGCGCTGGCCGAGCGCGTGCTGCCGCTCCTGATCGAAGCAGACGAGGGTGGCGTGCACGATCACGCGCTGCGCATTGCGGACGCGAGCCCCGAACTGCCCGGCGGCGCGACGGGCGCGGTGTGGCGCGACCAGGCGCTCGGTTCGATGACGCAGCTTGCGTCGAACGTGCGCCGTGCGTTGGCCGATGGCATCGAGCGGCGGCCGTTCTCGCTCCTTGTCGCACCGAAGTGGCCCGACACCGAGCAGGCGCTGTTCGGCGCCGACGACGCGATGCTGGCGGCCGACGCGGTGAGCGCGCCGCTCGAATTGCACGGCACGCTGAACCGGCTGACGCCGGCCGGGCAGGTCATCTACCGCTATGCGCGGCCGAGCGCGCGCGATTACCTGTCCGCGTGGCTCGCGCATCTCGTCTACTGTGCGATCGAGCCCGGCGGCCCGCGCCGCACGCTGTGGGTCGGCAGCGGCGGTGCGTTCGAGCTGACGCCCGTCGCGGCGCCGCTCGAACGGCTCGCGCCGCTGGCCGCGCTGTTTCGCGCGGGGCGGCGCATGCCGCTGCGGTTTTTCCCGCGCAGTGCGTGGGCGCGAGTATCCGACGGCGAGGCCAAGGCCGCGAGCGTGTGGATCAACGAGCGGGTCGTGAGCGAAGCCGACGACCCGGCCATCGCGATCGCGTGGCGCGGCGCGCATCCGTCGCTCGACGAGCCGTTCGGCACGCTCGCGCGGCTCGTGTTCGAGCCGCTCGTCGAGCATCTGAAGGAGGTCGCATGAGCGCCGTATCGCAGCAGCAGGCGCTCGAACTCGACGTGTTCGCGTGCCCGCTCGACGGCGTCAACCAGATCGAGGCGTCGGCCGGCACCGGCAAGACCTGGAACATCTGCGCGCTGTATGTGCGTCTGCTGCTCGAAAAGGATCTCGGCGCGGACGAGATCCTCGTCGTGACCTTCACGAAAGCGGCGACGGCCGAGCTGCACGAGCGGATTCGCAGCCGGCTCGCGCAGCTCGCGCATGCGCTCGACACGGGTGACGACGGCGGAGATCCGTTCATCGCGCGCCTGCTGGAGACCACGCTCGGCGACGACGGCGCGCTCGACTCGGAGACGGCCGCGAAGCGGATCCGGCGCGCGCTGCGCGCGTTCGACCAGGCGGCGATCCATACGATCCACGCGTTCTGCCAGCGCGCGCTACAGGAAGCGCCGTTCGCGGCCGCGATGCCGTTCGCGTTCGACATGGAGGCAGACGATGCGTCGCTGCGCTTCGAACTCGCGGCGGATTTCTGGCGCACGCGTGTCGAACCGGCGGCCGCGCGCTGGCCGGGCTTCGCGACCTGGCTCGTCGAATCGGGCGCCGGCCCGGCCGCGCTCGATGCGCAGCTCGCACGTCGGCTGAAGAAGCCGCTCGCCGCGCTGCGCTGGGATGGCGTGACCGAGCCGGACGAATCGGCGGAAGCGGCCGCCGCGGAATGCTTCGCGGAGGCGGCGCGGATGTGGGCGGCCGAGCGTGACGCGATCGATGCGTTGCTGCACGCCGCGCAGCCCGTGCTCAATCAGCGCTCGCACAAACCCGACGCGGTCGCCGATGCGCTCGCCGCGTGGGCCGTGCATTTCGAACAGGGCGACGCGACGGCCGCGCTGCCGAAAGCCGCGCTGAAGCTCACGCAAACCGCGCTGACGAAGGCAACCAAAAAAGGCGGTGCGACACCCGCACACGCGTTCTTCGACGTGGCCGACGCGCTCGAAGCGGCCGTGGCCGCGGCCGAGGCCGCGCAGCGCGCACGCTGGCTCGCGCTGATCGCCGAATGGCTCGACATGGCGCCCGGCGAGCTGGCCGAGCGCAAGCGCACGCGTCGCGTCGTGTCGTTCGACGATCTGCTCGCGAACCTGTATCACGCGCTGCACGCGCATCCGTGGCTCGCCGAAACGCTGCGCGCGCGCTATCCGGCGGCGCTGATCGACGAGTTCCAGGATACCGATCCGCTGCAGTTCGCGATCTTCGACCGGATCTTCGCGCCGGGCGGCCCGCTGTTCCTCGTCGGCGATCCGAAGCAGGCGATCTACAGTTTCCGCGCGGCCGACCTGCATACCTATCTCGCCGCGCGCGCACGGGCGAGCGCGTGCTACACGCTCGCGGTCAACCAGCGCTCGACACCCGCGATCGTCGATGCGTGCAACCGCTTCTTCCTGTCGAATCCGCGCGCGTTCGTGCTCGACGGGCTCGACTATTACGCGGTGCGCGCCGGCACGCGCGTGCGTGCGCCGTTCGTCGACGAGACCGATCCGGGCCCGGCCGGCGATTTCCGGGTGTGGGCGCTGCCGGGCGGCGAAGGCACGCTGCTCAAGCGCGATGCGCAGGCGCAGGCTGCGCAGGCCTGTGCGGCCGAGATCGCACGGCTGATGGCCGGCGCGCGTGAAGGGCGTGTGCGGTTGGGAGAGTCACCGTTGTCGCCGGGCGACATCGCGGTGCTCGTGCAGACGCACCGGCAGGGCAGCCTCGTGAAGCGCGTGCTCGCGACGTGGGGCATCGGCAGCGTCGAGCTGGCACAGGCGTCGGTGTTCTCGACCGGCGACGCCGAACAGCTCGAACGCGTGCTGGCGGCGATCGATGCGCCGGGCGATCTGCGGCGTCTGCGCGCGGCGCTCGCGTCCGACTGGTTCGGGCTCGATGCCGGTGCGCTGTGGCGCATGGAGCAGGGCGACGGCGATGCGCCATCCGGCGCGTCGGCGGCCGACAGTGCCGATGCGATGAGCTGGGTCGAGCGCTTCTCGCGGTATCGGCTGCTGTGGCGCGAACGCGGCTTCGCGGTGATGTGGCGCACGTTCACGCGCGAGCTGCGGATCGCCGAACGGCTGATGGCCGGCGCGGACGGCGAACGCCGCGTGACCGACATCAACCATCTGGCCGAGTTGACGCAGGCACGGGCGTCCGCGCAACCGGGCATCGCGCCGACGCTGCGCTGGCTCGCCGCGCAACGGCTCGACGGCGGCGGCGAGGAAGCGCAACTGCGGCTCGAATCCGATCGCAACCTCGTGCAGATCGTCACGGTGCACAAGTCGAAGGGGCTCGAATACGCGGTCGTGTTCTGTCCGTTCCTGAACGACGGCGGGCTGCGCGAGCCGCCGTCGTCCGCGCTGCCCGACGCGCGCGAGTATCACGACGACGCGGGCGATGCGGTGCTGCATTACGGATGCGACGACGAAGCGGCCGCGCACGCGGCGCGGCAGGCGCTGCGCGAGCAGGCCGCGGAGCGCGCGCGGCTCGTCTACGTGGCGCTCACGCGCGCGGTGTATCGCTGCTATGTCGTGGCCGGCCCCTACCTGTCGTCGCGTTCGACGCGCGAAGCGCGGCGCAGCGTGCTCAACTGGCTCGTCGCCGGTGCCGGCCATGCGTTCGATGCGTGGCTCGACGAGCCGCCCGACGAAGCCGCGCTCGAGACGGCATGGCGCGCGCTCGCGGGCGGCCCCGTGAGCGTCGCGCCGCTGCCCGTACCCGCGCGCCGCGAGCGTCTCGCGGCCGGGCACGACGCGTCGCAGACGCTCGCGGCGCGCCATGCGACGCGCGTGCTGCGCGATGCGTGGCGCATGGCGAGCTTCAGCTCGCTGACCGCGTCGATGGCGCGCGAGGAGGCGGGCGTCGCGGCCGTGCCCGACGACGAACTGCGGCCCGATCACGATGCGCTCGCCGCGGTGATGCCGGACGGCGAACTAATACTGGCCGATACGATTGCGGCTGATCCGCCGGACGACGACATCCTCGTGTTCCCGCGCGGCGCGGCGGCCGGCGAATGCCTGCACCGCCTGTTCGAACTCAGCCGGTTCACGGAACCCGAATCGTGGCACGCGGCCGCGCTCGGCGCGCTGCACGACCGGCCGGTCGAGGCCGAGCCGGCGCTTGCGGCGCGTCTGCCGGCGATGATGGTGCGGCTCGTCGACGACGTCGTGCACACCGAGCTCGTGCCGGGCATGCGGCTCGTGGATCTCGATCCGGCGAAGCGGCTCGACGAAATGGGTTTCCTGTTTCCGGCGCCGTCGCTCGACCTGCTGGCGCTGCGCCGGCTGCTGGTCGCGCACGGCTATCCGGACGTTGCACTGGAGGCGGGTACGCTCGCCGGTTTCATCAAGGGTTTCATCGACATGATCGTCGAACACGACGGCCGTTTCTGGATCGTCGACTGGAAGTCGAACCACCTCGGCACGACGCCGGACGCCTATGGCCCGCGCGCGCTCGACGTCGCGATGGCCGATCACGCGTATCACCTGCAGGCGCTGCTCTATACGGTCGCGCTGCATCGCTATCTGCGCGGCCGGTTGCCGGATTACGACTACGACACGCATATCGCGGGTTACCTGTACCTGTTCGTGCGCGGCGTGCGGCCAGGTTGGCGCAGCGGCGGCGAGCCGGCCGGCGTGCATGCGCGGCGGCCCGCCCGCGCGCTCGTCGACGCACTCGACCGGATGATGGACGGGGGCCGCGCATGACCGCATCCGACGACATGCTCGAATTCACCGGCGGTCTCGTCGCGCGGCTGCCCGAGCCGGCCGATTTCGGCATCGCGCTCGCGGAAGGCTTCGCGCGCCGCATCGGCGACCTCGCGCGACGTGCCGGTGCGCCGTCCGCGTCGGCACGCTGGGCGGCGCGCGCCGCGTTCGCGACGAGCCGTGCGACCGCGAGCGGCCATGTGTGCGTCGCGCTTGGCGCGCTTGCGCAGCGCTACGAAGCGCCGCTCGACGAGGTCCGCGCCGCGCTTGCCGCGAGCGGCGTGGTCGCGTTCGGCACGCTCGCGCGCGGCGACGAGCGGCCGCTGATCGTCGACCGGCTCGATCACCTGTACCTGTCGCGCTATTTCGATTACGAACGGCGGCTTGCCGATGCGCTCGTCGCGCAGGCCGGCGTCGCCGCGCCGGACGAAGGCCTGTCGCCCGACCGGCTGCGCGACAGTCTCGCCCGTTACTTCGGGCCGGCCACCGGTGAAGTCGACTGGCAGCGCGTCGCGGCGATCGTCGCGCTGACCGGCCGCGTGACGATCGTCAGCGGCGGGCCGGGCACGGGCAAGACGACGACCGTCGTCGGCGTGCTGGCCTGTCTGCTCGACGCGCACCCGGGGCTGCGCATCGCGCTGGCCGCACCGACCGGCAAGGCCGCGCAGCGGATGCAGGAGGCGCTGCACGCGCGCGCAGGCGATCTGCCGCCCGAGCTCGCGGCGCGCCTGCCCGACACGTCGTACACGCTGCATCGGCTGCTCGGCGGCGGCGGGGCGGCCGGCTTCCGGCATCATCGCGACAATCCGTTGCCGTACGATCTGATCGTCGTCGACGAGGCGTCGATGATCGACGTCGCGCTCGCCGCGCATCTGCTCGACGCGCTCGCGCCGGGCGCGCGGCTCGTGTTGCTGGGCGACAAGGATCAACTGGCGGCGGTCGAGGCCGGCGCCGTATTCGCGGAACTGAGCGCGCGGCCGGCGTTCACCGCCGCGGCGCGCACGCGCATCGCGCAGGCGCTGGGCATCGACGAGGCGACGTTCGTCGCGGCGTTGCCGGTGCCGGACGAGGCGGCGCCGGCCGCGCATCCGGTTACCGCGTCCGCACGGGCTCCGGCGTCGCCATCGGCATCTGCGCCTGTTTCGCGCAAATCGGCGTCTCGACCGAAAGTCGATGCGCGACAGGCATCGCTCTTCGACGATGAACCGCAGGATGACGAAGTGTCGCCGGCCGACATTGACATCGACATCGCGCCGCCACCGCCCACCGGGTCGGCACCGACCGATGCCGGCGCACCAGAGGGTGATGCGCCCGCCTGGATCGAGCCCGACGACCTTGCATGGCTCGACGCCATCGAGCTGCCGCCGTTCGACGCAGGCGATGCGGCGCTTGCATCGATGACGGCGCCTGTATCGTTGTTGGCCGATGAAGCGCCGGCCGCAGCCGCGTCCACCGGCACGCCCGCTCCGGCGCCGCTCGCGGACTGCGTGGTATGGCTCGAACGCAATTACCGTTTCGGTCTCGATTCGCCGATCGGGCGGCTGTCGGTCGCGATCCGCCGCGGCGACGTACAGGCGGCGCTCGAGGCGCTGCCCGCCGACGACTCGGCCGCCGCGTCCTTTCACGACGATGCGGGCGACACGCTGGCGTCGTCGACGGTCGAGCGGCTCGCCCGGCGTTTCGGCGCCTACCTCGACGCATTGCGCGATGCGCTGGCCGCGCCGGTGCCCGATCCGCTGCCGCTGTTCGACGCGCTCAACCGGTTCCGGATCCTGTGCGCGACCCGCAGCGGCTCGCGCGGCGCGGAACACGTCAATGCGCTGGTGGCCGCGCACGTACGGCATGCGGCTCGCGTGCCGCTCGCGGTCGGCGCGCACTGGTTCACCGGGCGGCCGATCATGGTTACACGCAACGACTACGCGCTGGGGCTGTTCAACGGTGATATCGGCATTGCGCTGCCCGACGCGCATGGCGTGCTCCGCGTGTGGTTCCGGCGCGCGGACGGCACCGCGCGGGCGGTGTCGCCGGCTGCGCTGCCGCCGCACGAAACGGCGTTCGCGCTGACGGTGCACAAATCGCAGGGCTCGGAATTCGACGAAGCGGCGCTCGTGCTGCCCGCGTCGTTCGGCCGGGTGCTGACGCGCGAGCTGGTCTATACGGCCGTCACGCGCGCCCGCACGCGCGTGCAGGTGATCGGGCCGAGGCGCGTGCTGGCGCAGGCGGTCGCGACACGCACGCAGCGCGATTCGGGGCTCGCGGCCCGCGTCGACGAGGCGCTTGCCCGGCGCCGCATGGAGGTTTCGCGATGATGATTCGCTATACGCTCGATCCGGCCGAGGTCGAATGGACGGCCGTGCGCGCGCAGGGCGCGGGCGGCCAGAACGTGAACAAGGTGTCGAGCGCGATTCATCTGCGCTTCGACATTCGCGCGTCGTCGCTGCCGCCGGTCCTCAAGGAGCGGCTGCTTGCGCTGTCCGACCAGCGCATCACGCGCGACGGCATCGTCGTGATCAAGTCGCAGGAATATCGGACGCAGGAGAAGAACCGCGAGGCCGCGCTGGCACGGCTCGATACGTTGATCGGCAGCGTCGCGTACACGCCGCGTGCCCGGGTCGCGACGCGGCCGACGCGTGCGTCGAAGGAACGGCGGCTCGAGCACAAGTCGCGCCGCAGCACGGTGAAGTCGGGACGAGGGAAGGTGATCGACTGACGAGCGAAGGGCCGGTGCGGGTCGCGGGCGAACGGGCGCCCTGCGCGCCGGCTACCGCATCACGGTTCCGGCGCTGTCGAGCACGAAGTCGACGCAGAACACGACGAGCCGGCTCCGCGCGCGGATCGCGACGGCGGCCGTATAGCAGTCGCGGCCTTCCGTCAGCGAGAAGTGCGGCCCCATCAGCGCGACGCGTCCGGGGGCGGCGATCGCGCGCTGGAAATACGGGCGTCGCGACCAGTTGCTGTGGGTTTCCGGGAACAGCGGTGCGAGGCGCGTGACGCTCGCCTGGCTGTCGTCGGGCGGCGCGCCGATCGACGGCAGGAACTGTTCGCCGGTCTCGTCCGTGACGAACACGCGACGCGCGGCCGGCACCGTGAACACGCGTTGCGCGGCGTCCTGCAGGTTGCCGCTCGCCGAAAAAGCGGCCGCGCCGCCGAGCACGAGCCGTTCGATCGCGTCGAAGCCGGGTTGCTCGGGGGCCACCGGCGTGTGCCGGCGGGCGATGAAGCGCCGCCACGCGGCATCGAGCATTGCAGGCGCCGCAGCGCTCGCGTGCGCGATCGATGCATCGGGTTGGCCGAACCGGAAGCCCTGCACGAAATCGATGTCGGCTTCCATCAGCGCCTGCAGCGCGTCGTCGCTTTCGACGCCTTCGGCCAGCACCATCGCGCCGGCCTGGTGGAGCATCGACACGAGGTGATGCATGATGCGGCGATCCTCGGCCGAGCCGGTCGAGCGCTCGACGAGCGAACGGTCGAGCTTCACGATGTCGGGTCGTGTCCGCCACACGCGATCGAAGTTCTAGAAGCCGGTGCCGAAATCGTCGATCGCGATCAGGAAATCGCGATGCTGGATCATGTCGATCGTGCGGGCGAGCGCGGCTTCGTCACGCGCCGGCTGCTCGATCACTTCCAGCACGATGCGGTTCGGCGGCAGCGCGAAATGCCGGCACAGCGCCTCGACGAACTCGCGCTGCACGAGGCCCGTGTCCAGTACGCGCGGCGTCACGTTCAGGAACAGCCAGCCGTCGCCGATCCCCTGCGCGACGAAGTTGGCCGTGTGCAGGCAGCGCGCGAGCCGGTCGAGCAGCAGCGCGTCGGCGTCGCCACGCGCCTTGTCGAACAGGGCGGTGGGCGACGCCAGCGCGCCGTTGTCGCCGACGACGCGCAGCAGCGCCTCGTAGCCGACGACGCGCTTGTGCGTGATCGACAGCACGGGCTGGAACACGCTGCGCAATGTCGTGGTGCGATAGGTGGCGAGCCAGCCCTGGGGCGTCGGCGTGAGGCGTTCGAGCAGGGCGTCGAGCGACAGGTCGCGGGTGGACTTCATGTCAACGGTGCCCGGCAGCGGGCGGCGGGGCGGCGGCGCATCGCCACGCCGATGCAGCCGCATGCGCAGGCGGACGCAAAAGAACGTGGAGCATCGAGACCGCCTTCTGCGGATAAGTTTTCCGAGTGTAACGGGATTGCCGCGGCGCGCGTATCAGGGTAACTCCAGACGCAAACGGTACACCGCGATTCCGGCCCGTGCCCGGCGGCGCGGCGACGGGCGCCGCGTGCATGCGTACGGTGCATGACCGTCGCGAAACGAAGCGCGCCGCCGCGGCAGATGACAATCTCGCGACAGGGGCGGCGGCATGACCGTGCGTCGCCGCGGCGCGACGTGCATCCCGATGCGGGAAATCCCGGCGGCGGCCGCTGTCAGACGAATGAGGCGAATGCCCGCGCGTCATGCATGATGCGATCCGCGATCCGCGATCCGCGATCCGCGATCGGCGATCGGCGATCGGCGGTCCGTCGGTACACCCGCGTCGCGTCGTTACAGGCATTGCCGCGCGACGGGCGACGGGCAGCCGGCCGCAGTTCGTGCGCCCGGCGCGCCGATCGTCAGGCCGCCTCGCCGCCGCGCGGTCGGACGCCGGGAATCCGCTTGATCACGCCGGTCGCGAGCGCGGTACCGACGAGCACGATCGCGCAGCCTTCGATCATCACGGCCGACACGTGTTCGCCGAGGAACAGCGCGCCCCACAGCAGCCCGAACACCGGGATCACGAACGTCACGGTAATCGCACGGGCCGGCCCGACATGCGCGATCAGGTAGAAGAAGATGAAATACGCGATGCCCGTGCACGCGACGCCGAGCGCGAGCACCGCGCTCCATGCGTGCACGCCCACCGGCGCGGCCGGCCAGGTCGCGATCGCGAACGGCAGCAGCAGGATGGTCGAGCCGATCATGCTGCCGGCTGCGTTGACGAGTGGATCGACGCCACCGAGCTTGCGTTTCGTATAGTTGGCCGCGATGCCGTACAGCAGCGTCGCGCCGAGCGCGGCCGCCGCGGCGAGCGCGGTCGCGCTGGCGCCCGTGTCGCCGTGCGCGTTCGCGACCTGGTTCCACACGAGCGTGAGCACGCCGGCAAATCCGATGACGAGCCCGAGCGCGCGCGGCAGCGACAGCTTGTCCTTCAGCCACAGGTAAGCGACCAGTGCGCCCCACAGCGGCGTGGTCGCGTTGATCACCGACGTCACGCCGGCCGACAGCGTCAACTCGGCGAATGCGAACAGGCAGAACGGGATGCCGGAATTCAGCGCGCCGACGACGAACAGCGGCCACGCATGACGGCGCAACCGGGTGCCCAGATCGGCGGGTTTGAAGCGTGTCAGCGCGAAGCCCGCGAGAAACAGCGCGCCGATGCCCACGCGCAGCGCCATCAGCGGCGCGACACCGAAATCGACGACGCCGATCCGGATGAACAGGAAGGATGCGCCCCACAGGGCGGCGAGCATGGTCAGCAGGAAAGCGTTCTTGGGCGACATCGATCGGGCCGGGGCGGGACGGGATGCGAAGAATCTTACACCGCGTTACCGCGCCGTCGTTTCAGGATCGGATGAAACGACAAGAAACGGGATTTCGCCGCTTGGCCGAGGGGGCGGATAGCCGGCCACGCACGGCGCGGCCGCTTGGATCAGTGATGACGCCAGCCGCCGCGTCCGCCGAAACCGAAATTGAGCGACAAAGCCGGGCCCCAGTAACCGCCCCATGCAGGCGCATACGCCGGCGCCGGATAGTAATAGGCGGGGGCCGGATCGACATACACGGGCGCGGGCTGGACTGGCACCGGCGCCGCCGTGTAATAGCCGCCCGGATAGTAGCCGTAGGGGTAGTAGCAGCCGGCAAGCGTCGTGCAGGCGAGCGCCGCGGCGACGAAGGTCCTGTTCATGATGTGTCTCCGGCGGAGCCGGCCATCGGCAGATGCTTCAAGCTTAGGCCGAGTACCGATGACACGGTATGAAAAACGGTAACCGATCATTTCCGGGGGGCGCGGTCGGGCCTTTGCGGCACGGCATACGAAACATACGAAAACGGCGCTTCCGCACCGCGGAAACGCCGTTGAACCGACCGGCCTGCAGCTGGGCGACGCCCAACCGGCCGATGTCGCGCTGCTTACTTGCCGACCTGGTTACCGATGATGCCGCCGGCTGCCGCGCCGCCCAGCGTCGACAGCGCGTTGCCGCCGATCGCCGCGCCGGCGACGCCGCCGACACCCGCACCGATTGCCGTATCGCGCTGGCGTCGCGACATCGAATCGCAGGCCGACAGGCTGGCCACGGTCGCGACGAGGAGAGCGCATACCCCAAAACGCCGAATCGAATTCATGATCGTTGTCCTTGTGGTAGTGAACGGAAGGCGCACGACCGGCTGGCGGCCGCGCATGACTTCAATCTACGCGCCGTCCCGCGACGCTGCTGTAAGGACTTGTTAAGGCGCGCGCGGTTTCGTAATCAATTGTTTCGCACCCGATTGGCAGGCACACGGCATGCGCAACAGGCACACGGCATGCGCAAAAAAAGCCCGCTCGAAAGCGGGCTTCGTGCATCGCGACGCGAGCCGGTGCGGCTCGCCGCGCGCTTACTGACGGTGGTAGATCTCGGCGCCGGTCTTCACGAACTCGACCGCCTTGACTTCCATCCCTTTCTTCAGCGCTTCGGTTTCCGACACGCCCTGCTGCGCCGCGAATTCGCGCACGTCCTGCGTGATCTTCATCGAGCAGAAATGCGGGCCGCACATCGAGCAGAAGTGCGCGACCTTGGCCGAATCCTTCGGCAGCGTCTCGTCGTGGAATTCGCGCGCCTTGTCCGGGTCGAGACCGATGTTGAACTGGTCCTCCCAGCGGAACTCGAAGCGCGCCTTCGACAGCGCGTTGTCGCGCACCTGCGCGCCCGGGTGGCCCTTGGCGAGGTCGGCGGCGTGCGCGGCGAGCTTGTACGTGATGATGCCTTCCTTCACGTCGTCCTTGTTCGGCAGGCCGAGGTGTTCCTTCGGCGTCACGTAGCACAGCATCGCGGTGCCGAACCAGCCGATCATCGCGGCGCCGATGCCCGACGTGATGTGGTCGTAACCCGGCGCGATGTCGGTGGTGAGCGGCCCGAGCGTGTAGAACGGCGCTTCCTTGCACCAGTCGAGCTGGAGATCCATGTTCTCCTTGATCAACTGCATCGGCACGTGGCCGGGGCCTTCGATCATCACCTGCACGTCGTGTTTCCACGCGATCTGCGTGAGTTCGCCGAGCGTCTTCAGTTCACCGAGCTGCGCTTCGTCGTTCGCGTCGTAGATCGAGCCGGGACGCAGGCCGTCGCCGAGCGAGAAGCTCACGTCGTACGCCTTCATGATCTCGCAGATCTCTTCGAAGTGTTCATACAGGAAGCTTTCCTTGTGATGCGCGAGGCACCACTTCGCCATGATCGAGCCGCCGCGCGACACGATGCCGGTCATCCGGTTCGCGGTGAGCGGCACGTACTGCAGGCGCACGCCCGCGTGGATCGTGAAGTAGTCGACGCCTTGCTCGGCCTGCTCGATCAGCGTGTCGCGGAAGATTTCCCAGGTGAGATCCTCGGCCTTGCCGTTGACCTTTTCGAGCGCCTGGTAGATCGGCACCGTGCCGATCGGCACCGGGCTGTTGCGGATGATCCACTCGCGCGTTTCATGGATGTGCTTGCCGGTCGACAGATCCATTACCGTGTCGCCGCCCCAGCGGATCGCCCACGTCATCTTGTCGACTTCCTCGCCGATCGACGACGTGACGGCCGAGTTGCCGATGTTCGCGTTGATCTTCACGAGGAAGTTGCGGCCGATGATCATCGGCTCGGATTCCGGGTGGTTGATGTTCGCCGGGATGATCGCGCGGCCGCGCGCGACTTCGTCGCGCACGAATTCCGGCGTGATCTCGGCGAGCGCGTTCGCGCCGAAGGCCGCGGCGCCGAATGCCTGGCCCGGATGCTGGCGGCCCATCATCGCGGCGAGCTTCGCGCCGTTCGGGCCGCTCGACTTCAGGCTCTCGATGTACTCGGCGCGGCGTTGATTCTCGCGGATCGCGATGTATTCCATTTCCGGCGTGATGATGCCCTGGCGCGCGTAGTGCATCTGCGTGACGTTCTTGCCGGGCTGCGCGCGGCGCGGGTTGCGGTGCAGGCCCGGGAAACGCAGGTCGGCCGTGGCAGGATCGGCCGCGCGCTCGAGGCCGTACTGGCTCGACAGGCCGGGGAGCACCTCGGTGTCGCCGCGCGCCTCGATCCAGCCCTGACGCAGCGCGGGCAGGCCCGCGCGGATGTCGATCTTCGCGTCCGGATCGGTGTAGGGGCCCGACGTGTCGTACACGTAGATCGGCGGATTCTTCTCGCCGCCGAAGCCGGTCGGCGTGTCGGCCTGCGTGATTTCGCGCATCGGCACGCGGATGTCGGGCTGCGAGCCGGTGACATACACCTTGCGCGAATTGGGCAGCGGCGCGACGGCGGCGGCGTCGACGTGGGCGTCGGCAGACAGAAACTTCGGATTGGCGTTCATGCAATCTCCTGTGCGGGCGCCGGACAGGCGCTGCGGCGCTTGCCCGGAGCCCTTGACGAATGTGGGGCTCGAGCTAAGCAGGAGACGAGGCTTGGTGAGGCGGCGGATTTCGTCAGAAGGATGGCGGCGAAATCCGTACGCTTCCCTGCGCTGGCATTATCCAGATCAGGTTCAAAGGGTATTTCTCACCCGCAATGCCGGTTGTTTGACCGAACGCATTGCAGGACCCCCGCGTTAGCAAGGGCACACGATACACCGGCTTGGCGGTGGTTTCAACCGGGTGCGAAGCCGATGCCGCCGGGCGGCGGCCGGATCGCGGCCGACGAACCGGGCAGGGTGCGCCGCAGCAATCCCGACTGCCGAACGGCGTCCCGGCCGTGCCGGATAGCGCCAGGCGGTGCAGCATTCGCGTCTTCATTTTCAGCGCCTACAATTTTTTTTGACATCGCTGTCATTTCCGGCGGTGTGCTCCGTCTATTCGGCTCCCAAACCCATGTATCGGAGAGATGTCATGAAAAACGTATTCCTCGCCGCCTGTATCGCCGCACTTGCCACGATCGCAACGGGCGCCCATGCGCAGAACGACGCCATGTCGAAGGACGGCGCGTCGATGTCGAAAGACGCGATGGGCCACGACGCGATGGCCAAGGACGACGCAATGGCCAAGGACGGCGCGATGAAGAAGGACGGCATGAAGAAGCACGCGATGAAGAAGGATGCGATGGGCCACGACGCGATGAAGAAGGGCGATGCGATGAAGAAGGACGCCATGAGCCCGTCGAACTGACGAATGCGGGCGGGGCGCGGCCGGCCGGTTACCGGCACACGTCGCGTCCCGCTGCCTCATCCCGGGAGTCTTCATCATGCAAACGGTTCCTGTCACGGATCGTGCGGGCGCGCCGCCGCCCGCGCCGACGATCCATCCGCGGTGGGTGCGTACGAGCCACTGGCTCAACGCGCTCGCGGCGATCCTGATGGCGCTGTCCGGCTGGCGCATCTACGACGCGTCGCCGATCTATCCGTCGTTCACGTTCGCGCACGGCATCACGCTCGGCGGCTGGCTCGGCGGCGCGCTGCAATGGCATTTCGCGGCGATGTGGCTGTTGGTCGGCAACGGGCTGTTCTATCTCGCGATGTCGATCGCGACGGGGCGCTTCGCCCGCAAGTTGCTGCCCGTGACGCCTGCGTCGGTGTGGCACGACGTGCGCGCGGCGCTCGGCGGGCGGCTGTCGCACGACGACCTGAGCGTCTACAACGCGGTGCAGCGTGCCGCGTACCTGACCGCGATCGTCGATCTCGTCGTGCTGGTGCTGTCGGGGCTCACGATCTGGAAATCGGTGCAATTTCCGCTGCTGCGCGAGCTGTTCGGCGGTTACGACAACGCGCGCATCGTGCACTTCTGGGCGATGGCGCTGCTGGTCGCATTCGTCGTCGTCCATGTCGCGATGGCGTTGCTGGTGCCGCGCTCGCTGCTCGCGATGCTGCGCGGCCGTTGACCCGCGCGACGCGGGCGAAGGAACTCATCATGTCGGAATCCGAAAAAAACCACGGCGCGCCGCGCTGGACGCTCGACCGGAAATCGCTCGAGCTCGACGTGCGCCGCGAACTCGAGATGCCGTCGAGACGGCTCTTCAACCGGCGCGTGCTGACGCTCGGCGGCCTCACGATGCTCACCGGCTGCACGCTGCAGGACGACGCGTCGGTCAACACGTTCCTCGAGAAAGTGTCGCGCATGAACGATCGCGTGCAGGCTTGGTTGTTCAACCCGAACCAGCTCGCGCCGACCTACACCGAAGCCGACATCACGCGCCCGTTTCCGTTCAACGCGTACTACGGGATCGACGAAGTGCGGCACGTCGACGAGTCGACCTACCGCCTCGTGCTGTCCGGCCGTGTAACGGGCAAGCGCGTGTGGACGCTCGACGAGCTTCGCGCGCTGCCGCACGCGGAACAGATCACGCGGCATATCTGCGTGGAAGGGTGGAGTGCGATCGGCCGCTGGGGCGGCACGCCGTTCGGCGCATTCCTCGCGCGCGCCGGCGCCGACACGCAGGCGAAATACGTCGGCTTCAAGTGCGCGGACGACTACTACGAAAGCATCGACATGCCGACTGCGCTGCATCCGCAAACGCTGCTCGCGCTCGACTACGACGGCCGCCAGTTGCCGCCGGAATACGGTTTCCCGATGAAGCTGCGGATGCCGACCAAGCTCGGCTACAAGAACCCGAAGCACATCATGGAAATCTTCGTGACCGATACGTTCCCGGGCGGCTACTGGGTCGATCAGGGCTACAACTGGTTCGGCGGATCGTGAGCGGTGCGCACGGCGTGCACGGCTTGCACATGCGTCATACGGATTCGCGCACCTGGAGATCGACGCGCAGGCCGACCGCCGCGGCCATGTTCACGAGCGCGTCGAGCCCGAACAGGTTGATCTTGCCGCGCAGCAGGTCGGACACGCGCGGCTGCGTGACGCCCAGCTGCTTCGCGGCCTCGGCCTGACTCAGTTCGAGCCGCGCGATGCGCTGCTTGAGCGCGATCATCAGCTCGGAGCGCAGCTTCATGTTCGCGGCTTCCGCCGGCTCGCTCTCTATTGCGTCCCAGACGTTCGCGTAACGTTCATCGGTCATCGTTTCAACTCCATCATCAGCGTCCGATAGCGGCGGGCGGCGAGGTCGATATCGGTCTTGTTCGTGCGCGTCGATTGCTTGCGGAAGCAGTGCAGGACGTAGACCGCTTCGGCGAAAGCCGCGACGTTAGACGATCCGGAATGCGCCGCTTGCGTCGCGCAGGCGAATTTCCCGCACGCCGACGCCGATCGTGCGCATCGGTTTCCAGTCGTCGGGTGCGAGGCCGCGCTGCACCTGGTCGATCTGGTGGCCGGCTTCGCGTCGCACGGGCAACGGAAAGCCGCGGAGATCGGCCAGCGCGCTGCCGACGAAAACGACGGGCTTCGGCGGAAGAATGTCTGGATTATACAAAATTTTGTATGAGCTGTGCAGGTGTCGGAAAGAAGCTGGGGGCGCCGCCAAGGGCGCGCGCCGTCCGTCACGATAGGCGCGTCACGACGCGCCGATGCACAAACTGGTCGTCAGGCCGATGCTGGATCGAGGGTTGCGAATGGCGACGCCGGCGCTCCCCGCCTCCTGTATCCGGCCCCGGATTTCACCGGTCCGTCGCGCGAAAAATGTCGCGCCGAAACATCAGTCGATATCTTTCAGACAGGTCCGACGATGCTTTCGAATCCTTGATGCCATAATGCCGAGCGTGTGCAGCCGACGCGGTTGCGCACGTTTTTTTTGCCCCGTTTTTGTCCCTTTGCCGCCGCTTGCCGGTTCTCTTTCGTCGCCGTTCGCACTGCCATGTCGTTCCGCACGTTCGCTCTGCCTTCCCGGTCCCGCGTGGACCGTTTGCCGGCATCGCCGGCGTCTTTCAGCGGAGCACGCGGCGTGACGTGCGGGCGGGTGGCGCGATGACGCCGCTCGACCGCCTCCTCGATTTCCTCGCCCGCTTTTCATTCCGGGTCCGCCTGCCGCAAAGCCGCGGCGGCCGCGTGGCGCTGGCGCTCGTCTTCATCTATTTCGTCTGGGGTTCGACCTACAGCGGGCTGCATTTCGCGCTGCAGTCGTTCCCGCCGCTGCTGCTGTCGGGGTTGCGCAACCTGCTCGGCGGGATCGGCCTGTTCATCTTCGCGCTGCGGCGCAAGCCCGAATGGCCGACGCTGCTGGAAATCCGCAACTCGGCGATCGTCGGCACGATGCTCGTCGCGCTGTCGTCCGGCACGATCGCGCTCGGCATGCGCACCGTCAGCAGCGGTTCGGCCGCGGTGATGGTGGCCACGGTGCCGCTGTTCGCGACCGTGATCGCGGCGGTGGCCGGGCGGCCGGTGACGAAGGGCGAATGGGCGGCCGTCGCGCTCGGGATGGTCGGCATCGTCGTGCTGAATTCGGGCGGCGCGGCCGCCGCGAACTCGGCCCTCGGCACGATCTGCGTGCTGGCCGGCGCGCTGTTCTGGGCGGGCGGCGCGCATCTCGCGACGCGGCTCAAGCTGCCGTCCGACCTGTTCCTGTCGACGTCGCTGCAGATCGGCCTTGGCGGCCTGATGTCCACGATCGTCGCGTGGCTGCTCGGCGAACGCGTCGAACAGCTGGCCGTCGGGCCCGTGTTCGCGTTCGTGTACCTGATGGTGTTCTGCACGATGGCCGCGTACGTCGCGTACGGCTACCTGATCCGCCACACGAGCCCGATCATCGCGAGCAGCTGCATGTACGTGAACCCGATCGTCGCGGTCGCGCTGGGTGCGCTGCTGCTGGGCGAACCGGTGACGATGGCGACCGTGGTCGCGACCGTCGCGATCCTCGGCAGCGTCGGGTTGTCGTTCGTGTTCGATCCGGCGCGCCGGCCCGCGGCGACTACGGCCACCGCTCCGGCTACCGCTCCGGCTACCGCTGCCGGTTCGCCGGCCGTGGCGGCCGAGCAGGCTGTTACGGTGGACGCGTCGCCCGTCGCCGAGCAGATCGCGACGCCGGATGCGCCGCCCATCCTCGCGCCTTCCGCCGTCCCGCTCGCGGTGCCGACGCCTGCGGCCGTGATGGACCCGGCCGCGGTGATCGAACCCGCCCCGGCGTTCGCGACGCCGCCCGCCGCCGCCGAGCCGGCCGTTTCGCGCACCGACGCGTGACGCCGCGCCGGCCGGTCGCGCTCAGCCGTGCCGGCCGCCGCGATGGTGGGACCAGCCGGCAAGCGCGGTAAACAGCAGCCCGGCCGCGCACATGCCGATCCAGCCGAACGCGCGCCATGCGGCGACGCCGGCCGACGAGCCGAGCGCGCCGCCGATGAAATAGCACACCATGTACACCGTGTTCACGCGGCTGCGCGCCTCCGGCTTCAGCGCATAGATGCGCGACTGGTTCGAGATCTGTGCGGCCTGTACGCCCACGTCGAGCACGATCACGCCGATCACGAGCCCGACGAGGCTCGACCCCGACAGCGCGAAGATCACGAACGACAGCGCGAGCAGCACGATCGCGAGCGAGATGACCGCGCGCGGGCCGCGCGTGTCCGCGGAGCGGCCTGCATACGGCGCGGCGAGCGCGCCCGCGGCCCCGACGATCCCGAACAGGCCGGCTGCCTGCGGGCCGAGATGGAACGGCGCGCCGGCGAGCAGCAGCGTGAGCACCGGCCAGAATGCGCTGAATGCCGCGAACAGCGCGGCGCCCGTGAGCGACGCCTCGCGCAGCCCGCGCAGTTCGGCGGCGAGATCCCACATCGAGCCGAGCAGCTTGCCGTACGACAGCGTCGACGTCGGCGAGCTGCGCGGCAGCCGCAGCACGATCACGGCGGCGAGCGCGACGAGCGCCGCGACCGACGCGGCGAACACCGCGCGCCAGCCGAAATACTCGGCGATGAAACCGGCGGCGGTACGCGCGAGCAGGATGCCGAGCAGCAGGCCGCTCATCACGGTGCCGACCGCGTGGCCGCGCTCGGCCGGCGGCGCGATTTCGGCGGCGAACGGCACGGCCTGCTGCGCGATGGTCGCGAGGATGCCGATCGCGAGGCTCGCGATGGCCAGCACGACGAGCGACGGCGCGGTGGCCGCGACGATCAGCGCGATCGACAGGCCGGCGATCTGCAGCAGGATCAGCCCGCGGCGATCGAAACGGTCGCCGAGCGGCGCGAGCAGGAACATGCCGGCCGCATAGCCGAGCTGCGTCGCGGTCGGTACCGCGCCGATCCACGACGCGCCGTCCGGAAAGGACGAGCGGAAGCTGTCGAGCAGCGGCTGGTTGTAGTAGATGTTCGCGACCGATACGCCCGCGATCGTCGCGAGCAGCAACAGCAGGCTGCGCGAGTAGTGGGGCGAGGCGGCGTCGGTCGGACGGTCGGTGGAGGTGGTGGACATGGCGGCGGGCACGAAGTTGGGCGGCGCGGCAGGCGGCGCACGCGTCGGGTGCGCAGGCAGGCCGGGCGCCGGTCGAGGCTGCCGATCATACCGGAGCGACGTGAATCCTGCCGGCGGCAAGCCGGCATAACCGGCATAACCGGACAACCAGCCGGCCGCCGCCCGTCACCGCACGCGCTTCACGTCGTCAGTCGACCAGCTCGCCCGTCGGCTCGTAGAACGGATACGGCCCCGCGCCTTCGTCCACATAGACGTGATGCGACGTCATTCCCGTATCGGGCGTATGACGATGGACCGCGAACGCCGGCGGTTCGAGCCGGAATGCGGACGGCGCATCGGTCCGCAGGTCGAACGCGACCTGGTGCGCGGGCGACGGCACCGCGGCCGCGAGCGTGCCGCCGAAGCGCGTGAACATCGTGCGGTGCACGTGACCGCACAGCACGCGCTCGACGTTCGGATGACCGCGCAGCAGCGCATCGAGTTTCGCGGCGGCGGCGGGCGCGAGACGCAGCTTGTCCATGTGGCCGATGCCCGACACGAACGGCGGGTGATGCAGCGCGACGATCACCGGGCGGTCGCGCGCGGCGTCGAGCTGCGCGGCGAGCCACGCGAGCCGGACGTCGCACAGGTCGCCGTGGCTCGCGCCCGGCACCTGCGAATCGAGTGCGAGCACGCGCACCGCGCCGACGTCGAGCGCGTACTGCACGAATTCGCCGTCCTGCAGCTCGGCGCGATCGGCGAACGCGCGACGCAGACCGGCGCGGTCGTCGTGATTGCCGATCATCAGGTAATACGGCATCTCGAGCGCCGCGAGCAGCCCGCGCAGGTTGCCGTACTCTTCGTCGTGGCCGAAGTCGGTCAGGTCGCCGGTGACGAGCACGGCGTCGGGGCGCGGCACGAGTGCGTTCAGTTTCTCGACGCAGCGCGCGAGCGCGGCCGCCGTGTCGACGCGCCGGTACGCGAGCTGGCCCGGCCGCTTGATGTGGAGATCGCTGATTTGAGCAAGCAGCATCGTCGTTCCTCGGAATCGTCTGGTTGTTGTCGCGGCGGCGCGCGCCGCCGCGGGGTGCTGCCTGGATGATGCCCGATCGACGGCTTACGCGCCGAGCACGATCAGGCCTTCCGGCGCGATCGTGAGGCCGACCGCCGTGCCGCGCGCGAGGGCGATGCGGCCCGGCACGTCGATTACGAGCGCGTCGGGTGCCGCGTGCTCGATCGTGAGCCGCGTGCGTTCGCCGAGGAACGCACACGCGCCGACCGCGCCGCGCAGCGGCGCATGCGCGGGATCGGCGAGCTGCGCGTCCTCGGGGCGGAAGAACCATTCGTCGGCCGCGTGCGGCGTGACGATCGTGCCGCCCGTCGTTGCGAGCGCGCCGTCGCGCCACTGGCCCGCCAGCCGGTTCAGCGTGCCGATGAACTGCGCGACCGTGCGGTTCGCGGGGTGGTAGTAGATTTCGCGCGGCGTGCCGATCTGCTCGATGCGGCCCGCGCCCATCACGACGATGCGGTCGCCGAGTTCCATCGCTTCGGCCTGGTCGTGCGTGACGTAGACGGTCGTCACGCCGAGCTCGCGCAGCAGCGCGTTCATGTCGCGGCGCAGCACGTCGCGCAGCTTCGCGTCGAGCGCGGTCAGCGGTTCGTCGAGCAGCAGCACGCGCGGCCGCACCGCGAGCGCGCGCGCCAGCGCGACGCGCTGCCGCTGGCCGCCCGACAATTGGTCGACCGGTTTGTCCGCGTGCGCGTCGAGCCGCATCATCGCGAGCAGTTCGTCGACGCGTTCGCGCAGCGCACGCGGCTCGGTCTTGCGGATCTTCAGCCCGTAGCCGACGTTGCCGCGCACCGTCAGGTTCGGAAACAGCGCGTAGTTCTGAAACACCATGCCGACTTGCCGGCGTTCGATCGGCAGTGCGGTGACGTCGTCGTCGCCGAATGCGATCGTGCCGCCGGCATCCGGCGTGTCGAGGCCGGCGATCAGGCGCAGCGTGGTCGTCTTGCCGCAGCCGGACGGCCCGAGCAGCACGAGCGTTTCGCCGGCGCCGATCGACAGGTCGAGCGGTTCGAGCACGCGTGTACCGCGGAACGTCTTCGCGCAGCCGGTCAGGGTGATGGGAGTGGAATCGAGTTTCATGTCTGCGAAAAATTCAGCGCGCGCGCTTCTTGAGCGCACGCGTACCGGACGGATCGACGCCGAGCCACTGCATCGCGACGAGCAGCGGCAGCGTCATCAGCAGGAACAGGATCGTGTACGCGCTGCCGACTTCGAGGCGCAGCGATGCGTACGTATCGGCGAGCCCGACCGGCAGCGTCTTGGTGTCGGGCGTATGCAGCATCCACGTGAGGTTGAATTCGCCGATCGACAGCGTGAGTACCGCGAGCGCACCGGCGACGATGCCGGGCCGCAGGTTCGGCAGCACGATCGTGACGAAGCGCGTGACGAACGACGCACCGAGGCTCGCCGCGCCTTCCTCGATCGTGCGCAGGTCGGCGCCGGCCGCGACGGCCGCCACCGCGCGCACCATGAACGGCAGCGTGAATACGACGTGGCCGACGACGATGAACCACAGGCTCATCCGGAACGCGGTGAAGCCGCCGTACACGACCAGCAGCGCGAGCGCCGAAGCCAGCCCCGGTAGTGCGACCGGCAGCACGAGCGCTTCCTCGATCGCACGCGCGATGCGGCTCTTGCTGCGCGCGAGCGCATAGCCGGCCGGCACGCCGACCGCGAGCACGATCGCGAGTGTCGCGAACGCGACGTAGAGCGACAGCGCGACCGAGCCGTGATATTGCTGCCACACCTGTTCGAGCCAGCGCAGCGTGAGGCCGCTCGACAGGCCGCGGAAATAGTTGACGGTCAGCCCCGCGAGCACCGACATCACGACGGGCACGATCAGGAACGCGCACAGCAGCAGCGTGACGCCCCATTGCAGCGCGGCGATCGCGCGTGCACCGGCGACGCGCGGCGCGTGCCGGGCCGCACGTTTCGCGTGCAAGGGAGCGGGTGCCGGCGACGGCGTGGAAGAGCCGGAAAGCGATTGCATGCGGAAATCCTCAGGCCGCGGCGGCGGCGGTGTGACCGGTGAAGCGTCGTGCGAGCGCGAGCACGGCCCAGGTGACGACGCCCAGCACGATCGACAGGCCGGCCGCCGTCGCGATGTTCGCGTTCAGCGTGAATTCGGTATAGATCGTCATCGGCAGCACGTTCAGGTCGGTGGCGAGCGTGAACGCCGTGCCGAACGCGCCCATCGCCGTGGCGAAGCAGATCGCGCCGGCTGCGATCAGGCCCGGCGCGAGCGCGGGCAGCACGATGTCGACGAAGATGCGCCACGGCGACGCGCCGAGCGAACGCGCGGCTTCCTCGAGTGACGCGTCGAGCTTCGACGCGGCCGCGATCACGGTGACGATCACGCGCGGAATCGAGAAATACAGGTAGCCGATGAACAGGCCGGCCACCGAATACGCGAACACGAACTTGTCGCCGGTGAGCTTCGCCGACAGCATGCCGATCAGCCCCTGGCGCCCGGCGAGCATGATCACCATGAAGCCGACGACGACGCCCGGGAACGCGAGCGGAAACGTCAGCAGCGCGAGCAGCACGCGCTTGCCGGCGAATTCGCGGCGCGCGAGCAGCAGGCCGGAGATCGTCGACAGCGCGAGCGTCGCGAGCGTGACGCCCGCGGACAACGCCACCGTCTCGCCGAGGCTCTTCATGTAGCGCGCATTGCCGAGCAGCGCCGCGTAGTGCGAGAAGAAGGCGCCGTCGGCGGACACCTGCACGAGCGAAGCCATCGGCAGCAGCCAGAACGCGGCGAATACCGCCAGCGCCGGCGCGACGAGCGCGACGCGCCAGCGCAGCGGAAAAGTCAGGTCGAGCATGACGTGGGGTCGGCCGCTTACTGCATCACTTGAAGGTACTGCTGGCCGAACGCCTGCTGGCCGGCTGCCATCTTGCCGAAGTCGACCGGCTTCGCCCGCGCGTATTCGCTGGCGGGCAGGAACTTCGCGGCGATGTCGGCGCCAAGCGTCTGCGCGCGCACCGGGCGCAGGTACGCGTTGGCCCACAGCTTCTGGCCTTCGTCCGACAGCACGAAATCGAGCACCTTCTTGCCGTTCGCGTCGTGCGGCGCGCCCTTCACGAGGCTCATCACGTACGGTACCGCGATCGTGCCTTCCTTCGGGATCACGAACTCGACGTTCGCGTTGTCCTTGTACTTCGCGCGATACGCATCGAAGTCGTAGTCGAGCAGGATCGGAATCTCGCCGGACAGCACGCGCGCATAGGCCGTCTGCTTCGGCACGATCGGCGCGTTCGCCTTCAGCTTGCGGAACCAGTCGAGGCCCGGCTTGAAGTTGTCGAGGCTGCCGCCGAGCGCCTGGTTGACGGCGACCGCGCCCGCGTAGCCGACGAACGCGCTCGACGGATCGAGATAGCCGACCATGCCCTTGTATTCGGGCTTCAGCAGATCGGCCCACGAACGCGGCACCGGCTTGCCGTCGAGCGCGTCCTTGTTCACGAAGAAGCCGAGCGTGCCCGAGTGGATCGCGAACCAGTAGCCTTGCGGGTCCTTCAGGTTCGCGGGAATGTCGTTCCAGTGCGCGGGCTTGTACGGCGCGATCACGCCCTTGTCCTTCGCCTGGAACGCCGACGACACGCCGAGGTAGACGACGTCGGCCACCGGGCTCTTCTGCTCGGCGATCAGCTGCGCGATCGCCTGGCCCGAGTTCTTGTTGTCGAACGGTACGCGAATGCCGGTTTTCTGCTTGATCGCCGCGATCTGCGCGGCCCAGTCGGCCCATTCGGGCGGGCAGTTGTAGCAGATCGCCGTTTCGTCGGCGTGGGCCGCGGGGGCACCGGCGACGAGCGCGGCGAAGGCGAGCGGCGCGGCAAGCGCGCGCAGCAGCGAGGTCAGGCGAAAGGACACGGTGAATCTCCGGGCGAGTGGGTGTAGCGCTGGGGTGGTGTGGTTATGGGGGTGTGTGGCCGCACGGCGTATGCGGTAGGCGCTCAGGCCTTGCGCAGTTGCAGGTCGGTGGCCGGCGGTGCAATCGTCGCGCCGTCGCGTACCGCATGCGGCAGGATCGTCGACGTGCGGTCGATCGCCGCGCCGCCGATGCATTCGACGAGACGCTGCCACGCGTGGCGGCCGATGTCGCGGTTCGGCGTCGCGACGCTCGCCAGCGGCGGCGCAAGCAGCTCGCCGATCGCGATCCCGTCGAAGCCGAGCACCGACAGGTCGTCTGGAACCGAGAAACCCGCGCGGCGCAGGCCGCGCATCACGACCATCGCGAGCAGATCGTTGCTGCAGAAGAGGGCGGTCGGCCGCGTGGCGTGCGCGGTGAGATGCGCGAGCACCGCATCGGGCAACTCGGGCGCGTTGAAGTCGACTTCGACGGGCGGCAGCGGCGCCACGTCGCTTTCCTCGAGCGCCTGCGCATAACCGAGATGACGCTGGCGCGCGCGATCCGACGCGGCGAGCGAACCGGCCAGCATCAGCACGCGGCGGTGGCCGTGCGCGGTCAGCAGCTGCACGCCGTCATAGGCGGCGCGGCGGTTGTCGACCGACACCGACGGGCGGCGCTGCGTGTCGTTGTGCATCAGCACGTAATGCGGGCCGTCGCGGTCGAGCATGTCGAGCAGCGGGTGCGTATCGGCATCGGCGACGGTGAGGATCAGCCCTTCGACGCGCTGCTCGCGCAGCGTCTCGATCGCATGACGTTCGCGTGCCGCGTCGTATTCGGTCGTCATCAGGATCAGCTTGAAACCGGCCGCGGTCGCGAGCGCGTCGATGCCTTGCAGGCAGTCGGCGAACACCGGGTTCGACAGCGTCGGCACGACGACGCCGACGAGCCGCGTGCGCTCGCCGCGCAGTTGCCGGCCGAGCGGGCTCGGGCGAAACTGCAGCGTGTCGATGGCGGTGCGGATCGTCTGCAGCGTGGCGGGGCTGACGGTATGCGGCGCGTTGATCGCACGCGAAACGGTGGCGATCGAGAAGCCCGCGAGGGCAGCGACGTCCTTGATGGTCGAGGTCATGAAGTCATGCGATGTAAACGTTTTCGGCCGGGGAATTATCGAAAACGTTTGTGACTTCGCGATGACGCGCGCGACGCTTGTTTCGCGAAAGGCACGACACAAACGTCAGACGGTTGAGGCCGTCGGACGACGCGCGGTCGATTGTATCGGCGGAGGTGGCGGTGCTGGACGAAATCGTCGGCTGTGTGGCGTCGGTGCGGTATCGGTGTCGAATGCGAGGGAGCAAGCGGCGCGACGATGGCCGGTGTCGCGATGCGGCGCGGCGGAATGAGGGACCGCATGTGCAAGCAATGGTAGAATCGCGTCCGCCCTCTTGCCGGGGTGATGAAATTGGTAAACATAGCGGACTTAAACGATTGAGTGCCCGGCCGGAAACGGTCGGTGCAGAACCCTTCAAATTCGGCGAAACCCCTGATGTGCGCATCGAGGCAACGCCGAGCCAAGCCTCGCGGCATCCGCGAGGAAGGTGTAGAGACTAGACGGGGGGCGCCTAAGGTGCACGGGCAGCGGTCACGCCCGCGCGCGACGGTGAAGGCATAGTCCAGCGCACGAACGGTTCGCGCACGCGACGCCGGCTTTGAAAGAAGCAGTGTGACGAAAATCCGCCGCCTTAACTGGCTTGCCGGTTCGAGTCCGGTCCCCGGCACCATCGATTGCGTTGATGCGATTCGATTCGATGAAGGTGTGAAAAACCCGCGAGAAATGCAGCGCTCGCGGGTTTTTTGTTTGGCGCGGGTACATGAAGCGGCTCGCCAGCGCGGCTCGCGATACGCTTCCCTGCACCGAAAACGGCGCCATGTGATACTGCCAGGCACGTCGCACCGGGCGCCTGCGTCGCCACCGGCGAACGCGTCCCGCCGACCGCTTCCCTCATCGTTTGCCTGTCGCAAGACCACCCGTCATGACCGACTCGACCCATCACTATTACGAACCGTCGCAAGGCCACGGCCTGCCGCACGACCCGTTGAACGCGATCATCGGCCCGCGCCCGATCGGCTGGATTTCGTCCCGCGGCAGCGACGGTACGCTGAACCTCGCGCCGTACAGTTTCTTCAACGCGTTCAACTATCGCCCGCCGATCATCGGCTTTTCGAGCACCGCCGCGAAGGACAGCCTGCGCAACGTGCAGGAAACCGGCGAGTTCGTGTGGAACCTCGCGACGCGCGATCTCGCCGAGCGGATGAACCAGACCTGCGCCGCCGTGCCGTACGACGTCAACGAATTCGAACTCGGCGGCTTGACCGCGGTGCCGTCGCGCCTCGTCGACGTGCCGCGCGTTGCGGAAAGCGGCGTGAACTTCGAATGCAAGGTGACCGACGTGATCCGGCTGCGCGATCATCACGGTGTCGAGACGCCGGCCACGCTGGTGCTGGGCGAGGTCATCGCCGTTCATATCCGCCATGACCTGCTGAAGGACGGCATTTTCGACACGTTCGGCGCGGGCATCATTCTTCGTGCGGGCGGCCCGTCGGCCTATGTGCACGTGAAGCCCGACAGCCGCTTCGACCTCTTCCGTCCCGACGCGTGATCGATCGCACCCCGCAGTAAGCCGGCAAGCGGGCGCACGAGCGCCCGCACCCGATGAAAGACCCCGCTGAAATTCAGAATTTCGCGGGGTCTTTTGCTTCGTACCCTCACATGATCGGGACGGCGCCAATCCGTCCGTCCCTCGATGCCCGCTCGTCGCTGCCCCAACGACGATGCGCTGCAGCAAACCGTCCGTCGCCAAAGCCGGCCGCTGCACGCACGTGCCGCCACCGCGATCTGCCATGGCAAATCTGCTCATCACGAACGAGCGGCTTGGGCATCGACGCCCGCCGCTGCCAGGCATAAATTTCCAAGGTTGACGTGCTTATCCGCGCGTCAGCTCGCGCGCAGGCCGGCAACCGGCCCGCGCGTTCCCAAACAGCGTGAGACACAATCGAGCGTGGAGACGACACGATGAGCCTGTCAGAGCCATTGCGTCTGCATGTGCCGGAGCCCACCGGGCGCCCGGGCTGCAAGACGGACTTTTCCTATCTGCATCTATCGCCGGCCGGCGCCGTGCGCCGCCCACCGATCGACGTTGCCGCGGCGGACACCGCCGATCTCGCCCGCAGCCTCGTGCGCGTGCTCGACGACAGCGGCAAGGCCGTCGGCCCGTGGGCGCCGGATCTCGACGATGCGCGGCTGATTGCCGGGCTGCGCGCGATGCTCAAGACCCGTATTTTCGACGCGCGCATGATGATCGCGCAGCGTCAGAAGAAAATCTCCTTCTACATGTTGAGCCTCGGCGAAGAGGCGATCGGCACCGCGCACGCGATGGCGCTGCGCGACGGCGACATGTGCTTTCCGACCTACCGGCAGCAGAGCATCCTGATCGCGCGCGACGTGCCGCTGGAGCGGATGATCTGCCAGCTGATGTCGAACGAGGGTGATCCGCTGAAGGGCCGCCAGCTCCCGGTGATGTACTCGGACCGCGAAGCCGGTTTCTTCTCGATTTCCGGCAATCTCGCGACGCAGTTCATCCAGGCGGTCGGCTGGGCGATGGCGTCGGCGATCAAGGGCGACACGAAGATCGCATCCGCATGGATCGGCGACGGCGCGACGGCCGAAGCCGATTTCCACACCGCGCTCACGTTCGCGCACGTGTACCGCGCGCCGGTCGTGCTGAACGTGGTCAACAACCAGTGGGCGATCTCGACCTTCCAGGCGATCGCGGGCGGCGAGGGCACGACCTTCGCCGGGCGCGGCGTCGGCTGCGGGATCGCGTCGCTGCGCGTCGACGGCAACGACTTCCTCGCGATCTACGCGGCATCGAGCTGGGCGGCCGAACGCGCACGTCGCAATCTTGGCCCGACGCTGATCGAGTGGGTGACCTATCGCGCGGGCGCGCATTCGACGTCCGACGATCCGACCAAGTACCGGCCGAGCGACGACTGGTCCCATTTTCCACTGGGCGATCCGATCGAGCGCTTCAAGCGCCACCTGATCGTGAAGGGCATCTGGTCGGACAGCGCGCACGACGCGTTGACGGCCGAGCTCGAGGCCGAGGTGATCGCCGCGCAGAAGGAAGCGGAGAAGTACGGGACGCTGGCCGACGACCGGATTCCGTCGCCGGCCTCGATGTTCGACGACGTCTACAAGGAGCTGCCCGCGCACCTGCGCCGTCAGCGCCAGGAACTGGGAGCGTGATCATGGCGCAACACGAGACAGATACGGCGACGCAGCCGATGACGATGATCCAGGCGCTGCGCTCCGCGATGGACGTGATGCTCGGACGCGACAGCGACGTGGTCGTGTTCGGGCAGGACGTCGGCTATTTCGGCGGCGTGTTCCGCTGTACCGAAGGACTGCAGAACAAATACGGCAAGTCGCGCGTGTTCGATGCGCCGATCTCCGAAGGCGGGATCGTCGGCGCGGCGGTGGGGATGGGCGCATACGGGCTGCGGCCCGTGTGCGAGATCCAGTTCGCCGACTATTTCTATCCGGCATCCGACCAGATCGTGTCGGAAGGCGCGCGGCTGCGCTACCGCTCGGCCGGCCAGTTCACCGCGCCGATGACGATCCGGATGCCGTGCGGCGGCGGCATCTACGGCGGGCAGACGCACAGCCAGAGCCCGGAGGCGATGTTCACGCAGGTGTGCGGGCTGCGCACGGTGATGCCGTCGAATCCGTACGACGCGAAAGGGCTCTTGATCGCGTCGATCGAGAACGACGATCCGGTGATCTTCCTCGAACCGAAACGGCTGTACAACGGGCCGTTCGACGGCCATCACGAACGGCCCGTCACGTCGTGGCTCAAGCATCCGGCGAGCGCGGTGCCCGAGGGCTACTACACGGTGCCGCTCGATACGGCCGCCGTCGTGCGGCCCGGCAACGACGTGACGGTGCTGACCTACGGCACGACGGTGCACGTGTCGCTGGCCGCCGCCGAGGAGACGGGCATCGACGCGGAAGTGATCGACCTGCGCACGCTGTGGCCGCTCGATCTCGACACGATCGTTGCGTCGGTGCGCAAGACCGGGCGCTGCGTCGTGGTGCACGAGGCGACGCGCACCTGCGGCTATGGCGCGGAGCTCGTATCGCTGGTGCAGGAGCACTGCTTCTACCACCTCGAAGCGCCGGTCGAGCGCACGACGGGCTGGGACACCCCGTATCCGCATGCGCAGGAATGGGCGTACTTTCCGGGGCCGACCCGGGTCGGTGAAGCGTTGCGACGCGTGATGGAGGCGTGAGATGGGGATTCATGTCATCAAGATGCCGGATATCGGCGAAGGGATCGCCGAGGTCGAGCTGGTGGCCTGGCATGTGGAAGTCGGGCAGACGATCAAGGAAGACCAGCCGCTCGCCGACGTGATGACCGACAAGGCGGCGGTCGAGATTCCGTCGCCGGTGACGGGCAAGGTGATTGAACTGGGCGGCCGGATCGGCGAGATGATGGCGGTGGGTAGCGAGCTGATTCGGCTGGAAGTCGAAGGCGACGGCAACCTGAAGGCCGCGGCACCGGTGCGGGAAACGAAGGTAGCAACCGCACCGGTCGAGGCGGCGGCGCCGTCGAAGCCGGTGGCCGACACGTCGGTCGAACCGCCTGCGCAGCCCGCGGCGCCCCGGGCACCGGCGAAACCGCGTCGCGACGAACCGGCCGCGCCGCCGCGCGCGGCGCTCGCGCCGGGCGAACGGCCGCTCGCGTCGCCGGCCGTGCGTCAGCGCGCGTGGGACATGGGCATCGAGCTGCGCTACGTGCGCGGCACTGGTGAAGCCGGGCGCATCCTGCATGCCGATCTCGACGCGTATGCGCGTACCGGCGGCGCGGCGCACGGATCGCAACCGCGCGGCTACGACGAGCGCCACGACGAAACCGAAGTGCCGGTGATCGGCCTGCGGCGCGCGATCGCGCGCAAGATGCAGGAGGCGAAGCGCCGCATCCCGCACTTCAGCTACGTCGAGGAAATCGACGTCACCGAGCTCGAATCGTTGCGCACGGAACTGAACCGCCGCCACGGCGACACGCGCGGCAAGCTCACGCCGCTGCCGCTGCTGATCCGCGCGATGGTGATCGCGCTGCGCGACTTCCCGCAGATCAACGCGCGTTTCGATGACGAAGCGGGCGTCGTCACGCGCTACGGCGCGGTGCACGTGGGCGTCGCGACGCAGACGGACGGCGGCCTCACGGTGCCCGTGCTGCGTCATGCGGAAGCGCGCGACGTGTGGTCGATCGCGGCGGAAATCGCACGGCTTGCCGACGCGGTGCGGGCGAACCGCGCGCAGCGCGACGAGTTGAGCGGCTCGACCATCACGATCTCGAGCCTCGGCGCGCTCGGCGGCATCGTGTCGACGCCGGTGATCAATCATCCGGAAGTCGGCATCGTCGGCGTGAACCGGATCGTCGAGCGGCCGATGATCCGCGACGGCGCGGTCGTCGCGCGCAAGATGATGAACCTGTCGTCGTCGTTCGACCATCGCGTCGTCGATGGCGCGGACGCGGCCGAATTCATCCAGGCCGTGCGCGCGGTGCTCGAACGCCCGGCACTGCTGTTCGTGGAGTAAGCCGATGAAGAACGAACACACCACACTGCTCGTCATCGGCGGCGGCCCGGGCGGCTACGTCGCCGCGATCCGTGCCGGCCAGCTCGGCATTCCGACCGTGCTCGTCGAACGCGACCGGCTCGGCGGCACCTGCCTGAACATCGGCTGCATTCCGTCGAAGGCGCTGATCCACGTGGCCGACGCGTTCGAGCAGGCGTGCGGCCATGCCGGTGAAGCGGCGCTCGGCATCCGCGTGCGCACGCCGGAGATCGACATCGCGAAAAGCGTCGCATGGAAGGACGGCATCGTCGACCGGCTGACCCGCGGCGTCGGCGCGCTGCTCAAGAAGAACGGCGTGCGCGTGCTGCATGGCGAAGCGCGCGTGATCGACGGCAAGACCGTCGAGGTCGTCAGCGGCGGCCACGCGGTGCGGATCGGTTGCGAGCACTTGTTGCTCGCGACCGGTTCCGAACCGGTCGAGCTGCCGTCGATGCCGTTCGGCGGGCACGTCGTGTCGTCCACCGACGCGCTGTCGCCCGCGACGCTGCCGAAGCGGCTGGTCGTCGTCGGGGCCGGCTATATCGGGCTCGAACTCGGGATCGTCTATCGCAAGCTCGGCGTCGACGTCAGCGTCGTCGAGGCGGCCGAGCGCGTGCTGCCTGCGTACGATGCCGAACTCGTGCGGCCGGTGGCCGATTCGCTCGCGCGCCTCGGCGTGCGGCTGTGGCTCGGCCACACCGTGCTCGGGCTGGACGCGCACGGCGCGGTGCGCGTGCGGGCGGCCGACGGCGCCGAGCAGACGCTGCCGGCCGATCGCGTGCTGGTTGCCGTCGGCCGCAAGCCGCGCGTCGACGGGTTCGGGCTCGAGACGCTGATGCTCGATCGCAACGGCCGCGCGTTGCGAATCGACGACGCATGCCGGACCTCGATGCGCAACGTGTGGGCGATCGGCGACGTCGCGGGCGAACCGATGCTCGCGCATCGCGCGATGGCGCAGGGCGAGATGGTGGCCGAGCTGATCGCCGGCCGGCGTCGCCAGTTCACGCCCGCGGCGATTCCGGCTGTGTGCTTCACCGATCCCGAGATCGTGACGGCCGGCTGGTCGCCGGACGATGCGCACGCGGCCGGCGTCGATTGTCTGAGCGCATCGTTCCCGTTCGCGGCGAACGGGCGCGCGATGACGTTGCAGGCGACCGACGGATTCGTGCGCGTCGTCGCCCGGCGCGACAATCACCTGATCGTCGGCTGGCAGGCGGTCGGGCGCGGGGTGTCGGAGCTGGCCGCGGCGTTCTCGCAGTCGCTGGAGATGGGCGCGCGGCTGGAAGACATCGGCGGCACGATCCACGCGCATCCGACGCTCGGCGAAGCGCTTCAGGAAGCGGCGTTGCGCGCGCTCGGACACGCGCTGCATGTCTGACGTGCGGGCTTGACGGAGCGCTGCCGGTGCGTCGCGTACGCATCGGCAGCGCTTGCGGCGTTTCACGTATTTCATGTTGTTCATTCGGCATCCGCTCGCGCCGGTCTCGAAGCCGACCTGATCGGATTGCCCGTGCCCGCGCGCCGGGTCGGGAACGCGAGTCAGGCGCAGCGGTCGTATTCGATCGCCCGGAACGGCGCCTGACAGGCCCGTAATTTTTCGAGACGAGGGGAGGGTTGCCGCCGCCACGTCGGCCGACGATCATGTCGATAGCCGGAAACCGGGCCGCCTCGGCCCGCAACGCAGGCTTCACACGGAACAACCGGACATGAAACTGCTGCTCGTCGGCGCGACCGGACTCGTCGGGCGCCACGTCCTCGAAGTCGCGCTCACCGATTCGCGGGTCGATCAGGTGGTCGTTCTCGCGCGCCGGCCGCTGTCGCCGCATCCGAAGATGCGTGCGCTGGAAGTCGATTTCGACCATCTGCCCGACACGGGCGACTGGTGGCACGCGGATGCCGTGATCTGCACGCTCGGCACGACGATGCGGGCCGCCGGCTCGCAAGCGGCCTTCCGGCGCGTCGATCACGACTATCCGCTCGCGGTCGCGCGGCTCGCGCACCGGCACGGCACGCCGACCTACGTGCTGAATTCCGCGCTCGGCGCCGATGCTGGGTCGCGCATCTTCTACAACCGCGTGAAGGGCGAGGTCGAGCAGGCGCTCGCCGGCGTCGGCTTCGATTCGCTCACGTACGTGCGACCGGGCCTGATCGGCGGCAGCCGCGACGAGTTCCGGTTCGGCGAGCGGCTGTTCGTGTTCGCGCTGAGCGCCGCCGCGCCGGTGCTGCCGGCGAAGTGGCGCGTGAATCCCGCGCCGCGGATTGCGCGGGCGTTGCTCGACGCGGCGATCGACGCCCGGCCGGGCGTGCAGGTCGTCGCATCCGACCAACTGGTCTGATGCGGTGCCGGCGGGTGCGCCCGTCCGGTAATTCGTCTGCGTTTCCCATGCGGTGACGGCTGCGCCCGATCGGCCCCGGGTGGACCGAACTTTCATTTTTCCGACATCCGGCTTGCGGCAATACTGCGCTGGCGGGCCGCAATGACTCGGACGATTTCGAAATTCGATCGATACCGGGTAATCACCGATATCTCGCAAGTTGTATATACAACATCATCCGCTGGCAATGTCGGCACACGTCGTGCCGCTTGCGCGCCAGCGTGCAGACCGTGCGTGCGTGGCGCATGCCGGCGATCCACGGCGCCCCGCACCGCAGAGCCGAAAGGGCGGCTCGCAGTTTCCTGTCCCGTTCAAACCATGTGTGGTCCTGAGTATTTTGGAGATTGACCCGTGTCAACGAATTCCAGTGGAAAAGCCGGCGGACTGATCGAGGTACGCTCGATCGACTTCATTCCCGACGCCGAGCGCCACGGCGGCCTGCTGAGCCAGTTCACGCTGTGGCTGTCGGCGAACATGCAGATCACGGCCATCGTCACGGGCGCGCTGGCGGTCGTGCTCGGCGGCGACGTGTTCTGGTCGCTGGTCGCGCTGCTGCTCGGCCAGCTCGTCGGCGGCGCGGTGATGGCGCTGCACGGCGCGCAGGGGCCGCAGCTCGGGCTGCCGCAGATGATCTCGAGCCGCGTGCAGTTCGGCGTGTACGGCGCGATGATCCCGATCGTGCTGGTGTGCCTGATGTACATCGGCTTTTCCGCGAGCGGCTCGGTGCTGGCCGGGCAGGCCGTCGCGCAACTGCTGCACGTCGACGACGCGGCCGGCATCCTGCTGTTCGCGGCCGTGATCGTCGTGCTGACCGTGTTCGGCTATCGCGCGATCCACTTCGTCGGCCGGATCGCGAGCGTGGTCGGCATCGTCGCGTTCGTCTACATGTTCGCGCAACTGTTCGCGAACCACGACATCGGCGCGTTGCTCGCGAACAAGCATTTCTCTCTCGCGAGCTTCCTGCTCGCGATGTCGCTGTCCGCGTCGTGGCAGATCGCGTTCGGCCCGTACGTGGCCGATTATTCGCGCTACCTGCCGCGCTCGACGTCGTCGGTCGCGACGTTTCTCGCGGTCGGCCTCGGCTCGGTGATCGGTGCGCAGGCGGCGATGGTGTTCGGCGTGTTCGCGGCGGCGCTGGCCGGCAGCCAGTTCGCGCACCATGAGGTGTCGTACATCGTCGGCCTGGGCTCGACGGGCGCGGTGGCCGCGCTGCTGTATTTCAGCATCGCGTTCGGCAAGGTGACGGTGACGGCGCTCAACGCGTACGGCAGCTTCATGTCGATGGCGACGATCGTCAGCGGCTTTCGCGGCAAGGGCGCGGTATCGTCGAAGAGCCGCCTCGTGTACATCTTCGGGATGATCTGCGTGTCGACGCTGATCGCGCTCGCGGGCCGTCATTCGTTCCTGAAGGAATTCACCGCGTTCATCCTGTTCCTGCTCGCGTTCTTCACGCCGTGGAGCGCGATCAACCTGGTCGATTACTACTGCTTCACGCGCTCGCGCTACGACGTGCCGGCGCTGTCCGATCCCGATGGCCGCTACGGCCGCTGGAACGTGATGGCCATCGCGATCTACGTGGTCGGCATCCTCGTGCAACTGCCGTTCATGTCGACGCACATCTACACGGGGCCGCTCGTCGATGCGCTCGGCGGCACCGATATCTCGTGGATTCTCGGCCTCGTCGTGCCGGCCATGCTGTATTACGTCTGCGCCCGCGCGTCGCGACGCAGCATTCCCGAACGCCTGATCCTGCCGCTCGAACGCGGCGAAGTTCACCACTGACCACGCGTTTCGCGCATCGGGTCGGCACACCGTCGGCCTGAGCGCCGAGTCGGACGCAGCCTGCGTCCGGCTCCATCAACACATCCCGATATCCAGCAATACCGGTGCGGCGCTCACGCCGCGCCCGGTGTCGTTTCAATCTCGACCTATCGAATAGTATGACTAAGCATATTGAAGCGCACGGCATCGATTGCCGGGCGCGGCCGGTGCACGCCGGTTTTCGTCTCACGGTGGCGCTTGCCTGCGTCGCCGGTTCGGGCACTGCGTTCGCGCAGGACGGTGTCACGCTGTACGGCGTGATCGACGAATTCGCGCAGGTCGTGAATACCGGCAACGGCTATACGGCCGCGATCAACTCGGGCGGCCAGTGGGGCAGCCGGTTCGGGCTGAAGGGCGGCGAGGATATCGGCGGCGGCCAGAAGATCGAGTTCGCGCTGGAAAACGGCTTCAACCCGAACGACGGCTCGCTCGCGAGTGCCGGCACGATGTTCAACCGGCAGGCGTGGGTCGGCATCGCGGGGCAATGGGGCAAGGTGCGTGCGGGCCGGCAGAATTCGCCGCTATTCAACGATCAGGGCGGGCAGGATGCATTCGGCGGAGTCACGCAGGCATCCGGCATGGACAACCTGACCGTGTTCGCGTTCCGCACGAGCAACACGCTGTCGTACCAGAGCCCGGAGGTTGCCGGTTTCCAGGGCGGGCTGTACTTCGGGTTCGGCGATGCGGGCGGCGTGCGCTCGGCCGGCTCCAGCCAGCAGTTCGACCTGACCTACGAACACGGCCCGTTCGGCGCATTCGTCGCGGGCCAGTGGTTGAAGAACACCGTGGCGACCACGACGGATCGCACGATCATGGCCGGTGCATCGTATGCAATCGGCAAGGCCACCGTGTATGGCGGTTTTTCTGCAGTGAAGTGGGCCGACCTCGGGATCGATTCGCGCGTGTACGGGCTGTCGGTCAAATACCAGTTCAACCCGGCCAGCTATGTCGCGCTCGGTTACGCGTACCTGCACGACCAGTCGTCGCAGGGTGACAATGCGGACCAGTTCGGGCTGATGTACGAATACGACCTGTCGAAGCGCACGAGCTTCTATGGCGCACTGTCGTACCTGCGCAACCGCAACCAGGCCGGCTATACGCTCGCCGGCGCGGCGAACCCCGGCCTGCCGCTCGCGTATCCGGGCGCGAATGCGCGCGGCGTGCAACTCGGCATCGTGCATCGCTTCTGATGCCCGCGCACGGAGCGACGCGCCGGGCCGCATGCGCCTGGCGCGTGCTCCGGGCGCATGCGCACCGTCATTTCCCGAGCCGCTCAGCGAGCGAGTAGCGCTGCATGCAGCGCTCCATCGCGTCGAGAAACGCCAGCTCGGCCGCGTTCATCTTGCGGTCGCGATGCCACAGCAGGAACACGTCGACATCGACGAGCCCGTCGTCGGGCGGTAGCCGCCACAGCCGTTGCTGCGCGATGTCGTCGCGCACGATGTGCTCGGGCAGGCAGCCGATCCCGTAGCCCGCGAAGATCAGCCGCCGCACCTCCTCGAGGCTCGGCGACGACGCGACGATGCGTCCCGTGAAGCCCTTCTGGTCGCGAAACACGGTGAGCGGCGACAGGCTGTCGCCGATCTGGTCGCTCGTGAACGACACGAAATTCTCCGCGAGCAGATCGTCCATCCGCAACTGCGTCTGCCCGAACAGCCGGTGATGGCGGCCGCAGTAGATCGCGTAGCGCTGGCGCAGGAAGCAGCGCATCTCCAGCTTGTCGTGCGGCGTGCGGCACAGGCCGAGCCCGGCCGTGGCCGTTTTCTGCAGCAGCGAGGAGAGGATGTCGGATGAGCGCATCACTTCGATCTGCAGATCGATACGCGGATACGCGCGATGAAAATCCGCGAGGAATTCGTCGTAGACGGGCGATTCGATCCGGCTCACCGTCAGCAGCCGGATCGAGCCGGTCAGGTCGGCCGTGCTGTCGTCGATTTCGGTTTCGAGGCGCGAGATGCCGCCGTAGATGTCGCTCGCGATCCGGTACACGACTTCGCCGGCCGGCGTCGGCGCGAAGTGCGCGCCGCGCCGCTCGATCAGCCGGCGCTCGAGCGTCTCTTCGAGCCGCCGCAGCGCCTGGCTCACGGCCGGCTGCGTGACGTGCAGGCGGGCGGCTGCGCGGCTCACGCTGCGTTCCTGCATGATCACCAGATAGGTGCGCAGCAGATTCCAGTCGAGGCGGTCGTTCAGGAACGGGGCGAGGTCGGGGCGCATCGGGTCTCCGGGCAGGCGGCGAACGGGCATTAGTTAAATTTATATCGTGAATAATAACTTGAAATTTGACTAATGATTTCCGGCCATCGATAAAGGAGGGGCGCCGCAGCGTGCGGCGCGAGGCCGCGACAGACGGCCGCCGTCACGATATTGCGTGCTGCCCCGCCGCGGCGCGCGTCAGGAGCCCGCATGAGCCAGTCCCTTCCTTCCGCCCGCCAGCCGGCACGCGCCGCGACGGCCGCGTTCATCGGCACGATGATCGAGTGGTATGACTTCTACATCTACGCGACCGCCGCCGCGCTCGTGTTCGGCGAACTCTATTTTCCGTCGCACGACCCGTTCGTCAGCACGATGGCGTCGTTCGCGACGTTCGCGGTCGGCTTCTTCGCACGTCCGCTCGGTGGCGTGATCTTCGGCCATCTCGGCGACCGCATCGGCCGCAAGAAGGCGCTGATGACGACGTTGATGATGATGGGCGTCGCGACCGTGTGCGTCGGGCTGCTGCCCGCTTATTCGAAGGTCGGCATCCTCGCGCCGGTGCTGCTCGTCGCGCTGCGCGTCGTGCAGGGCATCGCGGTGGGCGGCGAATGGGGCGGCGCGGTGCTGATGGCGGGCGAGCATGCGCCGCAGGGGCGCCGCACGTTTTTCGCGTCGTTCGCACAGCTCGGCAGCCCGGCCGGGCTGATCCTGTCGCTGATCGCGTTCCGCGCGGTCACGTCGATGGACAAGGCCGACTTCCTCGCGTGGGGCTGGCGCCTGCCGTTTCTCGCGAGTTCGGTGCTGCTCGTGGTCGGCATCCTGATCCGGCTCGGCGTGAACGAGTCGCCGGAATTCGCGCGGGTGAAGGAAGCCAACCGCACGGTGAAGCTGCCGGTCGCGGAAGTGTTCCGTTCCGCGTCGGGGCTCGTGCTGCTCTGCATCGGCGCGAACACGATCGGCATCGCGGGCGTCTATTTCACGAACACGTTCATGATCGCGTACACGACGCAGTACGTCGGCGTGTCGCGGTCGTTGATCCTCGACAGCCTGTTCGCGGTCGCGATCATCCAGTTCTTCGCGCAGCCGCTCGCCGCCTGGATCGCCGAGCGGATCGGCGGCGCGCGCTTCCTCAAGCTCGCGGCGCTGCTCGCGATGCTGTCGCCGTATCCGATGTTCATGCTCGTGCAGGGCGGCACGTCCGCGTCGCTGATCGCCGGCATCGCACTCGCCGTGGTGTGCATGGCCGGCTTCTATTCGGTGATCGCGGGCTTCGTCAGCGACGTGTTTCCCGCGCACGTGCGCTATTCGGCGATCTCGCTCGCTTACCAGATTTGCGGTGCGATCGCGGGCGGCCTGACGCCGCTCGTCGGCACGTGGCTTGCGCATCGTTTCACGGGCCAGTGGTGGCCGCTCGCGGTGTTCTACACGTGTCTCGCCGGTATTTCGCTGCTCTGCATCGTCGCGCTCGATGCGCGCCGCGCCGCGCGGCCGGCCGTCGCCGAAGCGCTCGGCTCGCACTGACCTTCAACGAACGAATCGATCCGGAATGCATATGAAAGACCTGCTGGAAATCGACGGCGCCCGCCTGTGGCGGAGCCTGACCGACATGGCGCGCGTCGGCGCGACCCCGCGCGGCGGCGTCCGGCGCCTCGCGTTGACCGATGAAGACCGGCGCGGGCGCGACCTGTTCGCGCAATGGTGCCGCGACGCGGGAATGACGGTGAGCGTCGATGCGGTCGGCAACCTGTTCGCGCGGCGCGACGGCGCCGATGCGCGGGCAGCTCCTGTGCTGATCGGCAGCCATCTCGACACGCAGCCCGAAGGCGGCCGCTTCGACGGCGTCTATGGCGTGCTGGCCGCGCTTGAACTCGTGCGCACGCTGAATGACGCGGGCATCGCGACCGACAAGCCGCTCGAGATCGTGTCCTGGACCAACGAGGAGGGCGCACGCTTCGCGCCGGCGATGCTCGGCTCGGCCGTGTTCACGGGCGCGTTGCCGCTCGACGACGCGCTCGCGAAGCAGGACGCCGACGGCGTCACGCTCGGCGCGGCGCTCGACGCGTGCGGCTACCGCGGCACGCGCGCGACGGGCGGCGCGGTCGACGCGTATTTCGAGGCGCATATCGAACAGGGGCCGGTGCTCGAGGCGAACGGCACGACGGTCGGCGTCGTCACGGGCGGCCAGGCGATCCGCTGGCTCGACGTGAAGGTGACCGGCGTGGCCGCGCACGCGGGCACGACGCCGATGCCTTATCGCAAGGACGCGTATTTCGCGAGCGCGCAGATCGCGCTCGAACTCGAACGGATCGTCGCCGCCTACGCGCCGCGCGGGCTCGCGACGATCGGGCAGGTCGGCATTCGCAACGCGTCGCGCAACACGATTGCCGGCGACCTGACGTTTGCGGTCGACCTGCGTCATCACGACGACGCCGAAGTCGATGCGATGGAGCGCGACCTGCGCGACGCCTGCGCACGCGTGGCCGCCGCGCGCGGCGTGCAGGTGGCGATCGCCACCTGCTGGCGCAGCCCGGCGACGCCGTTCGACCGCGATTGCGTCGGGCTGGTCGCGCAGGCGGCCGCCGCGTTCGGCTATTCGAACGAGCGGATCGTGAGCGGCGCCGGCCACGATGCGATCCTGCTCGCGCGCCGTTTCCCGACCGCGATGGTGTTCATTCCGTGTGTCGACGGCCTGTCGCACAACGAAGCCGAGGATGCGTTGCCCGACGACGTGACGCGCGGCACGAACGTGCTGCTCCATGCGGTGCTGGCGCGCGCGGGCATCGCGGCGCGCGTCGACACGGCGGCTGTCGCGCACGGCGCCTGATCCGGCGACTCGACGAGGACCACCATGAAAACCTATTTCCATCCCGAACAACTGCTGCACCATCCGCGCAGCTACCTGTCGCGCGGCCAGATGCGCGAACCGCAGGAAGTGCCCGAACGCGCGGCGCGGCTCGTCGCGGCCGTCCGGTCGCTCGACTTCGACGTGTGCGAGCCGGCCGACCGCGGCACCGCGCCGATCGCGGCCGTGCACGACATGAACTACCTGCGCTTTCTCGAGGACGCGCACCGCGACTGGAAGCAGATGCCCGACGACTGGGGTGACGAAGTGATGTCGAACGTGTTCGTGCGCGACCCGAACCCGCTGCGCGGCGTGCTCGCGAAGGCCGCGCGCTACCTCGCCGACGGCAGTTGCCCGGTGGGCGCGAACACGTGGCGCGCGGCGTACTGGTCCGCGCAGGGTGCGCTGGCCGCCGCGGCCGACGTCAACGACGGCGCACGCGAAGCGTACGCGCTGTGCCGGCCGCCCGGCCATCATGCGCGGCACGACGCGGCCGGCGGCTTCTGCTACCTGAACAATGCGGCGATCGCCGCGCAGGCGCTGCTCGGTCGCCATCGCCGCGTCGCGGTGCTCGATACCGACATGCATCACGGGCAGGGCGTGCAGGAGATCTTCTACGGCCGCGACGACGTGCTGTACGTGTCGATTCACGGCGACCCGACCAACTTCTATCCGGTCGTCGCGGGTTACGAGGAAGAGACGGGGGCGGGCGCCGGCGACGGCTTCAACCTCAACCTGCCGATGCCGCACGGCGCGCCGGAGTCGGCATTCTTCGAGCGGCTCGACGACGCGTTGCGTGCACTCGCGCGGTTCCAGCCCGATGCGCTGGTGCTCGCGCTCGGTTTCGACATCTACAAGGACGATCCGCAATCGCAGGTCGCCGTCACGACCGACGGGTTCGGGCGGCTCGGCGGTGCGATCGGCGCGCTCGGCTTGCCGACGGTGATCGTGCAGGAGGGCGGTTATCACCTCGCGAGTCTCGAGGCGAACGCGCGCGCGTTTTTCGGCGGGTTTGCCGCCGGGCGCTGACGGCTCGGCAGGGTCGGATCGCGTGCGCGCGGGTTCAAGTTTTCCGAGCGCACGCCGATAATTCGCGCATTCGCCGGATGAATGCACGAAGGAGGGCCGCACGATGACAGCCGGCCAAATGACCCGCGCGACGATCGCGCTCGCGATGCTGGGCGCGGGATCGCTCGCTGGCGGCGCGGAACCGTCGATTTCGCTGCGCGTCAGTCTCACCATTCCGGAAACCTGCACGATCGGCTCCGCCGCTCGGCACGCCTCCGATATCGACATGCCGAGCGTCAGTTGCGTGCATGGCACGCCGTTCACGCTGAGTCACGCGTCGCGGCCCGATCCGCGGGCGGCGCCGCACGACATCGGCGCGGGCCCGCCGCCCGCATGGACCGTCACGTTTTGAGCGGCGCACGTGGCCTGCCGTCCCGTCATTCCCGCTAGAAACTGATCGTCGCGGTGATCGTGTCGCTGTAGTTGCCCGGCGCGGGCGTCGTCTGCGCCGGCACCGCGCCGTACACGGTCACGACCTGCGACGCGCCGGTGCCGACGCCCGTCACCGTCGCGCTGCCACCGGTGCCGTCGCCCCATGCGACGGTGTGCGCGGCATCCGTGTAAAGCCCGTAGTTGACCGTGCCGCCCCCGCCGCCGCGCTGCATCTGGCGCGCCGTCACGTTGCCGCTGCCGCCGCCGTTCAGCGCGATCTTCCACGCGTCGCCGTTGGTGCACTGCGCGGTGATCGAGCCGGTTGCCGCGAGCGCGCCCGACAGCACGCTCGCGGTGCCGAAGTTGACGTTGGTCGCGCTGATGTTGCAGTTGTTGATCACGTCCGCCGTCGCGCTGAACGGAAAGGTACCGTTCGACGCGGTCAACGATGCGCAGGTCGGCGCGCCGAGCAGGTAGAACCCCGCGTTGATCGATGTCGTGTTGCCGCCGAACGTCTGCGAGTAGGTGGTCGTGCTGTTGCCGGTCGTCGGCACGGTCGGCTGGTTCGCGGTGATCTGTCCGTAGATCGTGACCGTGGCGCTCGCGCTGGTGCCGAGCGCGGGTTTGACGAGTGTGACGGAGGCGGGCGTCGTGCCGGAATAGATGGAGCCCCACGCGACCGAATGCCCGCCGTCGAGATAGAGGTCGTACTGCATCGCGTTGGTACCGTTGACGAGGCTGCGCGGGCTCGTGCCGCCGAGGTTCAGGCAGACGAGCACGTTCGGCGTCAGCGTGACGGCCGCCCACGTGCACGTGATGCTGACGGTGCCGGTCGCGGCGACCGATGCGCGCGAGATCGGGCTGACCGAGCCGAAGCTCACCGTCGATGCCGTGGCGGTGCACGTCTCGGCCTGCGCGTGACGCGGCGCGCCGCACCATGCGACGAACGCGACGACGAGCAGCAGCACGATCCTCATGGCGCGGCCCGGCAGGTGAGCGGCCCGATGGTCGGCAGCGTGCCGTTGGCGGGCGCGGTGAACGCGAATTCCACGACGCAACGTTGCGCGCCGTAGTCGATCGCGAGATGGTTGTCGTCCTTCAGCCCGTCGACGAACGTGAGCCCGTCGTAGCCGACGATCGTGTCCGCGCCGCTTTCCGCGTGATGCACGCGGGCGCCGGCCGGCAGCGGATTGCCGGCGGTGTCGCGCAGGATCACCGACGCCGCGCGGTAGCGCGACACGCCGAAATGCGCGACGACGCCCGATCGCGCCTGCGGCACGACCGTCATCGACGTGCGGGCGATCCGCGCGTCGGCGGGCAGTTTCATCGAATCGATCGCGACCTGGTTGTTCTGATACGCGTTCAGGTCGGGCACGAGCAGATGTCCCGCGCGATCGGTCGTGCCGATCACGCGGTTCTCGTGCAGCACCGGGATGCCCGCGACGCCGTCGGTCGACACCAGTGCGAAGCCGTCGTCGATGCGGCGCGACAACTGCAGACTGCGGTCCATGAACACGAGCGCGCCGCTGACGTCGAGCGAGGCGCCGGTCTGGCGGTCGATGCCTTGCGCGGCCGCGATGACTTCGCCCGCATGGCCGAGGTAACGCAGTTGCGCCTGCCGGTAAGGTACCGCGCCCGTGCCGCCCGTCTGCACGCCCCAGCCCCAGCCGCCGCCGTAGTCGGGCGGGCGGCTCGCGTCGACCGTGTAGTTCGACTGGCCGCGCTGGCGGCCGACGGTCGTATTGATCGACGTGTTGCGGCCGAGCCCGATGTTCAGCGACACGAACGCGCCGTTCGCGCCCTGCTGCGCGAAATCGCGGTAGGCGCTTACGCTCAGCGACGCGAGATCGCCGACGCTCAGCGTGTACGACACGGTGCCGATCCGCGCGCTCGGGCCTTGCGGCAGCCGGAAGCCGATATAGCTGAGCGACAGCGTCTGGCGGTACATGAAGGGCAGCGCGAGCGTCGCCTGGTCGGTCGCCGACGGCACCGGCGCGCCGTCGCGCGACGCGAGGTCGCCGTAGCGGCCGAATGCGCGGATCGTCTGCGCGTTGATCGAGAAGCGCGGTTCGATCAACTGGTAGCCGACGCTCACCTGCGTGCCCGGATAGCGGCCGACGCTGCCCGCGACCGCGCCGCTCACGACGCCCGCGTAGCCGAGCCGCGCCAGCGCGCCGACGCCGGCGTTGAGTACGCCGCCGGTCGCCTCCGCATGCCCCTCGACGGTCAGCGCGTCGCTGACGCCGCGTCGCATCGAGCCGCTGACGGCCGGCCGCGCGTCGTAGTCGAACGACTGCAGCGCGTAGTTGCGACGCAGGAAGCCGGCTTCGAACGAATAGCTCGACAGCCCGGCCGACAGCATGCGCGTATCGACGTAGAGCGGCACGGAGGTCGCGACGGTGCGCCCGAGCGCGTCGCGCGTGATGACGGTCGCCTGGCCGGCGCCCGTGATGCCCGGCACGTCGTGGATGATGAACGGGCCGCTCGGCACGTTGCCGGTGTACTGGCGCACGTTGTTGATGTACAGGTCGACCGCCGACGGCACCGCCGCGGAACCCGCGAGCGACGGAATCGGGAACGTCACGAGGTCGGGCCGCAGCGCGAAGTTGCTGCGCCACTGGAAGCCGCCGAGGCGTACCGAGCGCGTCCACGCGAGCGATCCCGAGATCGCGTCGCCGATCTGCGTCGTGCTCGGCCGGGCCGGGTCCGAGCGGCTCCACGACGTATCGAAGCGCGTGTAGCGCCGCTGGCCGTTGTAGAAATACGCGGTGCCGGTGGTGTCGAACACGCCGCCCGGATCGAAGTACCGCACATCGGTGTAGAGCGAGAACTGCCGGTCGCCGAGCGTCTGCGCGTAGGCCTCGTAGTTGATCGCGATCCCGCGCGACGCGGTGGCGGTTTGCGTGGGCGGCAACGCGCGGCTGTCGACCGCGTATGGGCGGCGCAGCGCGTCGGTCATCTCCAGGTCGACGCTTTGGCGTGCCGCGTCGTAGCGGTAGCGCAGGCCGGCAATCGCGTCGAGTTCGACGGTCGCCGCGTCGGCGATGCCGAGCCGGTCGGTCGCGACGCCGATGGTGCGCAGGTCGGCGCCGCTGGCCGACAGGTGGCCGTCGCGTTCGCGGAAGTGCACGAGCAGCGTCGTGCTTTCGCCGTTGACGCTGACTTCGAGGATCACGTCGTGCGTGCGGTCGGTCATCACGAGCGCCGACGGTTCGTCCGCGCGGGCGCCGCCGCGCACGAGCAGGCCGCCGGCCACGACGGCCACGAGCACGAGGCGTCGCGCGTGTCGCGACGTTCTGCGTCCGTGGACCGGAAACGTGCCGGCGCGCGGCGAAGGGGCGAGAGCCGGGCGGCGCACCGGCGGCCTAGCCCGGCGGCTCCACCGCGACGACCGCGCTGGCCGGCTGCGAATTGACGGCCGCCCGTACCGTGACCTTGCCGCCGAGCGCGACGCTGGCCGGCAGCGGCACGCTCCACTGGCCGGTGCGCCCCGCGAGTGCGTAGCCGAGCAGCCCGTGCGTGAGCGGGTACGCACGGCCGTCGCCGGTCACGAGCTCGACCGACGCCAGTTGCGCGCGGCGCGCGCCGCCGTTGCGCACGCGCAGCACCCAGCCACCGTTGCTGCGCACCAGCGCCCAGTCGAGTTGCGGCGTGCCATGGGTCGCCGGTTCGACGAACACCGGAATCGAATAGCGCAGCCGGATCGACACGCCGTTGGTCGGCGCTTCGCCGGGCTGCGGCAACTCGTCGATCAGCAGCCGGTAACTCTGCTCGACGCCGGAGGGCGTGCGCGATGCGCGCACGACGCGGATCAGTTGCTCCGCTTGCGTGCCGACCTGGATCAGCGGCGGGCTCGCGACGAGGTCCTGCGTGGGCGTCAGCGTGTCCTGGCCGTCGGCCTGGTCCCAGCGGAACACGCGGACCTGTCCATACACGGGGCGTTCGCCCGGATTGCGTAGCGTGATGCCGGTGGCCGTGTCGTCGGTGCCGAATTCGATCGTGACGGGGGAAATCTGCAGCGACGCGGCGTGCGCGGCGCCGGCCGCGCACAGCAGCGCGGCGAGCGTTCGACGTAATGCGGTCATGCGTGGCGGCGCCGATCAGAAGTAGACGGTTGCGGTGACGGTCGTCTGGTAGGTGTCCGGCTTCGGCGTTGCCTGCGCGGGCACCTGGCCGTAGACGGTCAGGGCCTGCGCGGCGCCCGTCCCGGTGCCGGCCACGGTGTTCGTGCCTTGCGTGTTGCCCCAGATCGTCGTGCGCCCGGCGTCCTGGTACAGCTGGAAGCCGACGGTCGTCGTCGTGTTGCCGGTCGAGGTGCCGGCCATCAGGCGGCTGGCGACGCTCGACCCAGTGACCGAGCCGGCATCGAGGCCGACGTTGTACGGCGTCGTGTTGGTGCAGGTGACACTGACGGTCGTCTGCTGGTTGATCGCGGTGGCCAGCACGCCGTTGGTGCCGAAGGCCAGCGGGTTCGCGGCGATCGTGCAGTTCGGCTGGAGTGTCAGCGTGACGTTGAAGGTTGCGGTTGCGGTGCCGTTCGTATAGACGGCGGCGTCGGCGGCGGGTGTCGAAAGGCCGATTGACAGCGCGAGCGACAATGTCGTGGAAGCGATGGCGACTTTCACACTGATCCCTCATCGAGCGGTTTTTCGTTGGATTTAAGCCGCGCTCCGCATGCCACGGCTCGGTAAATGCTGATACGAATCGATGAGTCTTTCAATCATAAAGTTTCGTTGTTTCATTTTGTTACACATGACCCCCTTCTTATTAAATAAAACCGGAAAATATTGCGATTTTTGATTTTGTTTTCCGTTCTATGGACGAAAGGTTTTCCGGTGCCGGGGCGGCGGCTCGGACGGGGCGGCACGATTTCCGTGGTTGATTCGGCGTGCGGTGTCGATTGGCACGGAATCGAGCGTTAATGTCCATGGTGAAATGAAAAATACCTGCTGCAAATCATTCGGGAGGAAATTGAAGCTTTTTTCTGCTCCTGAATCGATTTGATTGAAATGGTGCTCGAAAGATGGATATTCAGGATTTTCCCGGATTGAAAAACAGAAAGTCCGGATTGTGGGCTGGAAATGAAGACGGCCGCATTGCGCGGCCGTAAAAATGCGAGCGGAAGGTTCCGGGTAGTCCGAACGTTGCCCGCCCTTATGAATTCGCGGCGGCCGGCGAGCGGCGGCGCTGCGTGAGCTGCAGCATCACGAGTGCGAGCCCGGCGGCGGCGATCAGCGCGCCGACGAGCGGCACCGCCGCGTAGCCGAACCCGGCCGAGATCGCCGCACCACCGGCGGCGGCGCCCACCGCGTTGCCGAGGTTGAACGCGCCGATGTTGACGGCCGATGCAAGGCCCGGCGCTTCATGGGCCGCGCGCATCACGCGCATCTGCAGCGGCGGCACGACCGCGAACGTCGCGATCCCCCAGACCAACAGCGTGACGCCAGCGCCCGCATGGGTGGTGGCGAGCAGCGGGAACGCGGCCATGGTCGCGATCAGCAGCAACAGGAAGCCGATCAGCGTGCCGTCGAGCGAGCGGTCGGCGAGGCGCCCGCCCGCGATGTTGCCGATCGAGAAGCCGATGCCGATCAGCACCAGCATCGCGGTCACGAAGCCGGGCGTGGCGCCCGTCAGGTGTTCGAGCGTCGGTGCGACGTACGTATAGAGCGTGAACATCGCACCCGCGCCGAGCACCGTCGTCCCGAGCGCGCCGAGCACGACCGGGCGCGTGAGCACGGACAGTTCGGCGCGCAGGTCGGGCATCTTGCCGGCTTCGCCCTTCGGCAGCGCGGCGAACAGGCCGGCGATCGCGATCAGGCCGAGCCCCGCGGTCGCCGCGAACGACATGCGCCAGCCGATCATCTGGCCGAGCCAGGTCGCGGCCGGCACGCCGCCGACGTTCGCGATCGTCAGCCCCATGAACATCGTCGCGACCGCGCTGGCCTGCTTGTCGCGCGGCACGAGGCTCGCCGCGACCACCGAGCCGAGCCCGAAGAACGCACCGTGATTGAGGCTCGTCACGAGGCGGGCGAGCAGCAGCGTCGCGTAGTCCGGTGCGACGGCCGACAGCAGGTTGCCGATCGTGAAGATCGACATCAGCGCGATCAGCGCGGAGCGGCGCGACCAGCGCGCGAGCAGCAGCGTCATCAGCGGCGCGCCGACCATCACGCCGATCGCATACGCGCTGATCAGCATGCCGGCTTGCGGAATCGACACGTGCACGCCTTCGGCGATCACGGGCAGCAGGCCCATCGGCGAGAATTCGGTCGTGCCGATGCCGAACGCGCCGGCGGCGAGCGCGAGCAGCGGCAGCGCGGCGCTGCCGCCGGGGCGGGACGGAGAGGAAGTCGTGGTGGTCACGTGGTGGACTCCTGTAAGCGGGGGACGACGGCACGAGGCCGTTGAGGACAGCGTGAAGTGTGCCTGCGTTACTTTTGCGGAAAAAGCCGTATGCGGACGAAATTATCTTGATTTCATGTCAACAATGCAGCGCGCGGGCGACGCGGGTGAGGCGTGCCCTGTGAGCCGTGTTTTGACGGGATAGGCGAACAGCCAAGGGTTTTGCGAAAGCTTTTCGTAATTAAAAGGTGCGCAACTTGCGGACAGGGGCTGCGACGGCGTGACGATTCGCAGCTCATGCGGAGGTATCTTGCGAGACGCTCGGGAAGTCGGCTGGCGACCATGAGACGACGCGCGGCTGGCCTGGCGGAACGCGTCGCCCGGCGACAGGCGATTCCCCTGTCGCGGCGTGGGGCAATGTCCGAAAGCCTTTCGCTGTAAGGCGCGACAGTAAAAAAGCCCCGACCACAGGGGGACCATGGCCGGGGCGGAAACGCATCCTCTCTTTGGCACGAGGGTTGGATGCGCGCGCAGTATATTTCGGGCCAGGACGATTCGAATCGGCGTTAAACGGCCGTTTTTGGTGTCAATTTGAAAATTGCGGTATCGCGGCATCGGGCGTCGGCATTTTGAAAGATTTTTCGATGACAAGACGGTGTCGTTTCGTGCGCGATGACATCGAACACGACGCGATCGCGGAAGTGAGTTCCGCGCGTCGGTCGGCGCGGCAAGTCGCATCGCCCGACCGCGCGCCGATGCGTCCGGCGTGCGTCAGCCCGGTTCGCCGGCCGCATCGCGGACCGCCGCGAGAAACCGCGCGACGACGGGCGACGGCGTCGCCGCCGCGCCGTCGAACACGAACTCGATGTCGAAGCGGCTCGCGAGTTCGTCGAGCGCGACGAGTCGAACCGTGCTCGGGCAGGTCGGCGATGCGCTTTCCGGCACGAACGCGCAACCCATCCCCACCGCGACGAGGCCGATCAGCGTCGGGATGTCGCTGCCGATCTGCGCGATGCGCGGCGTGAAGCCGGCCTGCTGGCACTGCGTCATCAGGAACCGGTGGTGCGCGGCGGAACGTTGCGCATCGAACCAGACGAACGGCTCGTTCGCGACGTCGGCCAGCGTGCGCGGCGCGACGAAGCGGCCGTCCGACGGTGCGGGCATCGCGAGCACGAAGCGATCGCTCAGCAGCCGCACGCCCGTCAGGTGCGGCGCTTCCTCGCGACGCCACGCCATGATTCCGGCGTCGAGCTGGCCGCGCATCAGCGCGCTGGCCTGTTCGGCGGACAGCATCGGCGCGATCGACAGTTTCACGTCCGGGCACGCATCGCGAAACGTTTTGAGGACGTTCGCGACGACCGCCAACGGCAGGCAGTTCGGCAGCGCGCCGAGCCGCAGTTCGCCGAGCTGGCCGGCCGCGCTGCGCAACGCGCGCTCACGGCTGTCCTGCAGCATCGCGAGCAGGCCGGTGGCATCGTGCAGAAAGCTCGTGCCGGCCGCGGTGAGCGTGACGCCCGTCGCGCGACGGATCAGCAGCGGCGTGCCGATCGCGTCCTCCAGCTCGCGGATCTGCCGCGACAGCGCGGGCTGCACGATGCCGGCCGCGCGGGCGCCGGCCATCACGCTGCCGGCCTGGGCGACGGCGACGAAGTAACGCAGGTGACGCAGTTCGATCTGGCGCATGTGGTGCCCGGTTCGGTGGAAGGATATGCCTGCAGAGCATAGCAAACGCCATTCGATGGTATTGGAAGGCATGACCAGCCTGCCGTACGATGACCGTCATTGCCGCACTCGCTTCCTCCCGAGTCGCGTGTGTTTCCTCCGTCCCCACTGCGTCCCGCCCCATGCCGCTCCATATTCCAACCCCTTATATCCGCTCACCCATCGCGTCCCGCCGGTTCGGCAAGACCGTCCGGCTGAAGCTCGACGCGCTGCAGCCATCGGGCTCGTTCAAACTGCGCGGCATCGGCGCCGTCTGCGAGGCGCGCCATGCGGCCGGTGCGCGGCGGTTCGTGTCGTCGTCGGGCGGTAACGCGGGCATCGCGGTCGCGTATTGCGGCCGCGAACTCGGCGTGCCGGTGCGCGTCGTCGTGCCGGAAAGCGCATCGGCCCGGGCGCGCGAGCTCATCCGCATCGAAGGCGCGGACCTCGTCGTGCACGGCGCGAGCTGGGCCGAGGCAAATGCGTTCGCGCAATCGACGCTCGACGAGCACGACGCGTTCGTGCATCCGTTCGACGACCGTGTGCTGTGGCAGGGCCACGCGACGATGATCGACGAGATGGCGACGGCCGGCCCGAAGCCCGACGCGGTCGTGCTCGCGGTCGGCGGTGGCGGTCTGCTGTGCGGCGTGCTGGAAGGGCTGGCGCGCAACGGCTGGCACGACGTGCCGGTCGTCGCGGCCGAGACGGAAGGCGCCGACTGCTATGCGCGCTCGGTCGCGCAGGGGCGTCCGGTCGAACTGGCGGCCATCACGAGCATCGCGACGTCGCTCGGCGCGAAGCGGCCATGTGACGCGGCGGTCGAGTGGGCGACGCGCCACGCGATCCATCCGGTCGTCGTGTCCGATGCCGACGCGGTGGCTGCGTCGCTGCGGTTTGTCGATGAACACCGGATCGTCGTCGAGCCCGCGTGCGGCGCTGCCTTGGCCGCGTTGGAGCGCCCGGTGCCGGTGCTCGCATCGGCGTCGGACATCGCGGTGATCGTCTGCGGCGGCGTGACCACGACCGTCGAGCATCTGCAGACGCTGCACGCGACGTTGCGGTAGGTGGGGCGCTGGCGCGCAGCGCGGTTGCGAGACGCTGGGCCGCCTGCGATTTCCGCGTGTGCTGACTGTGGGGATGAGGCGCGCAACGCTGACCGTGACGCGTCCACGTTGCCTTGCCGTCAATCCCGCGCGGCTATCCACGGCCGGCGCACAGCCGGATGGGCGGGAACGACTTAGTGATACGAAAGGGCTGCGTACCGTCGCGCGGCGGCGCATGCGGCCGGGCGCGACGATACGGGAGCGCGGTCAGTTCGCGGCGGGTGCGCTCGCGCCGGACGGCGTGGACGATGCAACCGGGTTCGCGGCAGCCGGCGCAGGCGATGCGCTCGACGGCGCCGAGGCCGATGCGGGCGTCGATGCTGCTGACGAGGGCGCGGGCGATGACGGCGTGGCGGTGGCCGGCGCTGCGGCCGGAGTCGGAGCCGACGCGGGTGCGGAAACTGGCGTGGCCGTCGAACCGGAGGCCGATGAAGGCGCCGGTGCGGTTGCCGGACCAGAAATCGGCTTAGGCGCCGAAGCGGGCGTAGCAGCCGAAGCGGGCGCAGGCGCCGACGCAGGCGCCGGGCCGCCAGCCGAAGCCGGCGCAGGTGCAGACGCAGGTGCCGCCCCCGAAACCGTCCCGGACCCGGACGCCGCCGCCGGCGCGGCAGCACGCATCGCCGCCGGCACGGCATTCGCGCCCGATCCAGGCGCGACCCCCGGCACCGAAAGCGGCACCGGCGCCGCGGGCGGCGTCGGCACGACCGGCGTCGTCATCTTCAGCGGTTCGCCCTGCGGCGTCGGCGCGGGCTCGGGCAGCGGCGCGACGGGCTCCTTCTCGGCGGCCTTCACGGTCGCGCGGTCGCGGCGTGCCGGGTCGATCTTCAGGAAATGGTCGACGAGCGTGAAGAAGCGCTCATAGAACACGCCGGCGGGAATCGTCTCGCTCGCGGTCTTGACGAGCGCGTCGTCGCTCGACCCGATCGGCAGCGACAGCGAGCCGAACACGCTCAAGCCGACGCTGGCCGACGTATTCGACTTCTTCAGCGTATAGCGGTCCTGCACCGCGTTCACATACGCGATGCTCGACGAGCCGTCCGCATTCGCGTCCGCGCACACGACGTGAAACTCGATCACGACGTGCATGTCGTTGCTCGGCTGGAAATTCTTGCTGCCGTCGACCGCGTCGTTGCGCGACGACGACACCACGTAGCCCTGGCTCAGCAGCGCGCGCCGCGCGGCCTCGCAGGCCGCGTCGGATTTCGAGTGGAACGTATGCGCATACGGGCTGGTGGTCGCGTCGAACTGTTCCTGCTGGTAGATCGGCTTGGGCGGCGACGAGCATGCCGCCAGCACGGTCGCGACCGCGAGCGCGCACGAAACGGAAAACAGGCGAAATCGGTTGTGCATGGCGTCTTTCAGAAGGCTCGGCGAGAGGCGGCGCAAGGGGAGTGCCCGGATTGATGCGCCCGCACATCTCGTATGGCCGGGGCGACATTATAGTTTCGTTTGATGTCGCGCTCGCTTCAGTCGGCCGGCGCGCCGCGCGCCGCGGCCAGCAATTGCGCGGTCAGCGGATGATGTTCGCCGCGCCGCGAGCGGATCGCATGGATCTCCTCGGTCACGTCGCCCGCGCGCCCGAGCCGCCTGAGCCCGCGCAGCAGCGACGCGTCGTTCGCGCCGAGTTCGCTTAGCGGAAACACGCCGAGGCCGCGCGCCGCGAACACGGCCATCAGCGCGCTGTCCTCGAACTCGCCAGCCACGCGCGGCACGATCCGCTCGCTTTCCAGCCACCGGTCGAGACGCGCGCGCAACGCCGAATGCGCGGTCGGCAGCAGCACCGGCAGCTCGGCCAGGCACTGCGGAAAGCGCTGCCGCGCGGCCGGCGTGACGAGTGCCGCGGGCCCGTACCAGTCGACCGGCGACGCGACGAGCCGCTCGCTCGTCACGCGCAGGTTCGACCCGGACGGCGCGCCCTGGCCGGCCAGCACGAGGTCCAGATGATGCAGCGCGAGTTCCGCGAGCAGCGCGTCGTGCTCGCCCTCGTGGCACAGCAGCCGCAGCGTGGGTGTGTCGAGCACCGGGGCGAGGATCGCGTGCGCGGCGAGCTTGGAGATGCCGTCCGCGAGGCCGACCGCGAGCCGCACGGTCGGCTGGCTGGCCGCCGCGCGCACGTCGTCGGGAATCAGTCGGCCCATCTCGAAGATGATTTCCGCGCGAGCAAAGGCGGCTTGCCCGGCGTCGGTCATCGCGACGCCGCGCCCGGCGGGGCGCAGCAACTGGTGTCCGAGCGATTTCTCCAGCTCGCGCACCTGGGCGCTGATCGTCTGCACGGCCATGTCGAGCCGCTCGGCCGCGCGCGCGAAGCCGCCTTCCTTCACCACGACCCAGAAATAGTACAGATGTCGGAAATTGAGCATCGGAGCGCGATATATCGTAAAAACCGAACCTAAAGTCAGATTCTCTCTGATTTTTACGAAGTTCGGGGCGTCATATCATCAGGCTTTCCACTTTCGCATCGGCCCCTCCCATGGACTACCTGCTGACGCTTGCCACCGACCCCGCCGTCTGGGCCGCGCTCCTGACGCTCGTCGTGATGGAAGTCGTGCTCGGCATCGACAACCTGATCTTCATCTCGATCCTCAGCAACAAGCTGCCCGAAGCGCAGCGCGCCCGCACGCAGCGCCTCGGCATCGCGCTCGCGCTGGTGATGCGCCTCGCGCTGCTCGGCAGCGTCGCGTGGATCGCGAGCCTGACCGAGCCCGTGTTCACGCTGTTCGACCATGCGTTCTCGTGGCGCGACATGATCCTGCTGTCGGGCGGCCTGTTCCTCGTGTGGAAGGCGACCACCGAGATCCATCACCACGTGTCGCACGACGGCGACGGCGCGGGCGGGGCCGCCGGCGCGGCCGGCCTGACGGTGTGGGCCGCGATCGGCCAGATCGTGATGCTCGACATCGTGTTCTCGATCGACAGCATCGTGACCGCGATCGGCATGACCGAGCACGTTCCGATCATGTTCGTCGCCGTGATCGTCGCCGTGAGCGTGATGCTGTTCGCCGCGCAGCCGCTCGCACGCTTCATCGACCGCAACCCGACGATCGTGATGCTCGCGCTGTCATTCCTGGTCGTGATCGGCATGACGCTGATCGCCGAAGGGTTCGGTTCGCACGTGCCGAAGGGGTACATCTATGCGGCGATGGCGTTCTCGGCGTTCGTCGAGGGCATGAACATGCTGGCGCGGCGGGCCAAGGCGAAGCGGGCGGCGCAGGTGGCGCGCGACTGAGCCGGCGAGCGTGACGCCGTCCGCCGTGGCGGCCGGCTCGCGCACCTCATACGGAATCCCGATGCATTCGCACGGAAAGGAGAAACGCGATGAAATGCCCTGTCTGCAAGACGCCCGACCTGCTGATGGCCGAGCGCCAGTCGATCGAGATCGACTACTGTCCGACCTGCCGCGGCGTGTGGCTCGACCGTGGCGAACTCGACAAGCTGCTCGCCCGCGAAACCGGTGACGCGCCGGCCCGTCGCGACGCCGCGCCGGTGCAACACGATGCGCACGCGCCGCGCGGCCGCGACGACGGCTGGGGGCGCGACGGCCGCTCGCACAACGAGCGTGACCGGCACGATGGCCGGCGTCGCAAGAAGTCGGTGTTCGACCTGTTCGATTTCGATTGAAGCGGCCGTCCGCGCGCTTGAGCGCGCGGCTCGATGCAAAAAAGCCCCGCCCGGCATCGCGCCGGAGCGGGGCTTTTTCATGCGCGCCACGTCAGGACACGCGTCGACGCTCACGCATTGCCGGCCGTCACGTCGATGCGGCGCGGACGCGTTTCCTCGCGGCGCGGGATCGTCAGCGTCAGCACGCCGTCGCGCAGGTTCGCGTCGATCCGCGACGTGTCGAGATCGGCGCTCAGCACGAACGATCGTGCATAGCGCGTCGAACGGATTTCCGCGTGCGGCACGCGCAGATCGGCCGCCGTGTCGAACTGGGTCGCGGCTTCGATCGTCAGCGTGTTGTCGTGCACCTTCACGTCGAGATTCTCGCGCGGCACGCCGGGCAGGTCGGCCCGCAGCGTGACGCCGCGTTGATCTTCGACGATGTCGACGGAAGGCGTGATCGCGGGCCGGCGCGCGGCTTCGGCGGCGGCCGGGTGAACGGGGTTGGTTTGGCGTTCGGCCAGGGTCGGGTTCGTGTTCATGTCGGTATCCTGAAGGTTACTGAATGGTGATCGCACGCGGCTTCGAGGCCTCGCGCCGGCCGACGCGAATCAGCAGGCAGCCGTTTTCGTAGCGGGCGCTGACCTGATCGGGGTCCGCGTCGCGCGGCAGTTCGACCACGCGGCGGAACGCGCCGTGAAAGCGCTCCTGCGCATACGTGCGCACGTCGTCGCCTTCGGTGCGCGGTGCCAGTTTGCGCTCGCCGCTGATCGTCAGCAGATCCTTGTCGATCGATACGTCGAAGTCGGCCGCGGCCATGCCGGGTGCGAACGCGACGATCTCGATCGCGTCGTCGGTGGCGCCGACGTTGAGGGCGGGAAACGCCCCGGCGCGCCCCGCGCGGATGCCCGACGGGCGTTCGCCGAGCAGGTTCGCCATCTGCCGCTGCACGCGGGCGAATTCATCGAACAGATCGTGGCTGAAATGGATACCGCTCATGTTGGTCCTCCTGAACAGGGAACGCGGGAGACGTAACCGCGCGTCGCCTGCGGCGGGCGCGACGGGGGGCTCCACTGGGTCGATTCGGGGGCGGTGCGTGGCATGCGGCACTGCCCGACGACGCTTAATTAGTGGCCGGCGCCGCGCATTTCAAGAGGGCATGTGCAATCCGCGTCGACGCCTGCGCGCGGGATTCGATGCGACAATCGCCGCGACATATCCGCAGACCAACCACACACGGGACAACCATGGACATTCGACGTATCGCGATCGTCGGCGCCGGCGTGATCGGCGCGAGCTGGGCCGCTTTCTATCTGACGCAGGGCTTCGACGTCGTCGCGACCGACCCGGCGCCGCAGGCCGATGCACGGCTGCGCGACGCGCTGGCCGCATTCCTCGGCGAGCGGGCCGCCGAGCTTTGCGCGCGGCTGTCGTTCGACGCCGATCTCGTGCGTGCGCTCGACGGCGTCGACTTCGTGCAGGAGAACGGCCCCGAGCGACTCGACCTGAAGCGCGCGCTCTATCGCCAGATGGACGACGTGCTGCCCGCGCACGTGCCGATCGCGTCGAGCTCGTCGGGCCTGAAGATGTCGGAGATCCAGACGGCATGCGCGAAGCATCCGGAACGCTGCCTGATCGCGCATCCGTTCAATCCGCCGCACCTGATCCCGCTCGTCGAGCTGGTCGGCGGCGACGCGACCAGCCCGGACGTGATCGCGCGCGTGAAGCAGTTCTACGATGCGCTTGGCAAGCAGACGATCGTCCTCAACAAGGAGATGACCGGCCATGTCGCGAACCGGCTTGCGGCCGCGCTGTTCCGCGAGGTGTATCACCTCGTCGGCGAAGGCGTCGTGAGCGTCGCCGATGCGGACAAGGCCGTCGCGTGGGGCCCCGGCCTGCGCTGGGGGCTGATGGGGCAGTGCCTGACCTATCACCTCGGTGGCGGCGCGGGCGGGATCGCGCACTTTCTCGAACACCTGTCGGGGCCGATCACGAGCTGGTGGGACGACCTCGGCACGCCGTCGTTCGATCCGGAAGTCGATCGCAAGCTGACCGACGAGCTGCGCGCGATCCAGGGCGAGCGCTCGATGCAGGAACTGGCAGCGGAGCGCGATCGGCTGCTCGTCGAACTGATCGACGCGCGGCGCCGCAGCTTCCTGCCCTGATCTTGATCTTGATCCTGGTCTGGTCGCGCGCCGCGGCGCCACCGGTCATTGCTGCGACGTCGCCTGGCTGGCGGGCGGCACGTGGGCCAGCCAGGCCGGGCTCGCGGCCTGCACGAGTTCGCGGTTGCGCGCGCGGGTCGCGGCGTTCGGCGGATAGTTGCCGTCGTTGGTCGGCAGTTCGCCGTCGAGATAGGCCTGCTTGAGCTGGTCGATGACTTCCGCGCGCGTCAGGCCCTGCGCCGGGGCCGATGCGTCGGTCTGGGCAAAGGCGGGGGACAGCAGCGCGGCTGCGGCGGTCGCGACGGCGAATCGCAGGACGTTTTTCATGGCGGGCTCCGATCAAGGGGACGGGGTACCGGACGCGCGCGGCGATGCGCGGTGCGTTCGGATGGAGCCCATTGTCGCGAGCGGGTGCTGCGCGGACGGTGACGCGTTCCGGGCAAAGCTGTCAGGTGCGGGTGTGTCCGCGTGACTTGAGCGCGGTGCCGTTACAACTCGGCCGCCGCCGTGATCAACGTGGCTTCGAGCGCGAGCGTGGAGCGCGACGCGGCCGCCGGGCGATCGATCACGTATTCGAGTTCGCCGAGTTCCGGTAGCCCCGCCTCGAGCCGCGCGAGTCCGGCCGGGATCACGTAGCCGGCGAACGCGCTGACGCCGAGCCCCGCGCTCGCGGCCGCGCGCAGCACCGCGATGCTGCTGCTCACGACGGCGATCCGGTACGGTCGTCCGACGGCTTCGAGCGATTCGAGCACGCGGCGGCGCGACACGCTCGGCTCCGGATGCATCGCGAGCGGCAGCACGGCCTCGTGGCCGGTGATCCGCGAATCGGGGCCGGTGCACCAGTACAGCGGTTCGCTGCGGATCACGCGGCCGCGCCGGCTGCCGGCGATCCGTTTCGCGAACACGAGATCGTGCCGGCCCTCGTCGAGCGCGTCGAACAGGTCGCCCGACAGCCCGGTCGAGATCGCGAGCTCGACGTCCGGGTTGCGCTGCACGAAGCTCGCGAGCGCGGCCGTCAGGTGCGCCGACGCGAAATCCTCCGACATCGCGAGCCGCACCTTGCCCGACAGCGGCGGCCCGCAGACCGACGTGACGGCCTCGTCCATCAGTTCCAGGATGCGCACCGCGTAGCGGAACAGCGCGTCGCCGTGCTGCGACAGGTGCACGTTGCGCGTGTCGCGCTCGAACAGCGGCCGGTCGAGCAGCTCCTCGAGGCGGCGGATATGCTGGCTGACGGTCGATTGCGACAGGTTCACGCGCTCGGACGCGGCGGTGAAGCTGCCGGACTGGGCGACGGCGACGAAACTGCGCAGCAGCTCGGGCGGTAACGGACGCATTGCTAAATCCACTGAATCGGTTTCGACAACTTCATAAATGGCGGGATTATGCGGCGCTAGTATCGGATCACGCGCCAGTGCAGCCTCCGCCAACGGGGGGCACCGGACGCGTAGCCCCGTGTCGCGCCGCCGGCTGCATCGGTCAGTCTAAGCCATCCGGCGTCCGGCCCGAAACCGCATCATCCCATCGACCCCGAGAACGTGCTCGCACGACGAGCCGCCGGGCCGCGGCGCCCCGCCGCAGGAGACAGACAGTCCGCCCGGGATCGGCGTGCGGGCCTGACTCCCGCACGCGTCAGGCGCCCGTCACGAAGAGACTGGAGACGACTCATGATCATCTACGGAACCGCGCTGCTGGCGTTCTGCCACCTGGCCGGACTGTTTCTCGGCGACCTGCTCGGCAGCGCGATCGGCGTGAAGACCAATGTCGGCGGCGTCGGCATCGCGATGCTGCTGCTGATCTGCCTGCGCCTGTGGCTGCACCGGCGCGGCTGGCTGCCGAAGGAGACCGAGGCGGGCGTCGGTTTCTGGGGCGCGATGTACATCCCGGTCGTCGTCGCGATGGCCGCGAACCAGAACGTCGTCGCCGCGCTGAAGGGCGGGCCGGTCGCGCTGCTGGCCGCCGTCGGCGCGGTCGCGATCTGCGCATGCTGCATCGCGGTACTCGCGCGCACCGGTCGCGACGACACGGCCTTCGCGGGCGTGCCGCAATTCGAAGAACAATAACGGAGGCCGCCATGTTGCAGATGCTCGAAAAAACCGTCGCCCACAACGGGCTCGTCGCGTCGTTCGCGCTGGTCGGCCTGATCATGTGGCTGTCGTCGATCGCGTCGCGCAAGCTCACGTTCGGCCGCGTGCACGGCTCGGCGATCGCGATCGTGATCGGTCTCGTGCTCGCCTACGTCGGCGGCGCATTCACCGGCGGCGAGAAGGGGCTGGCCGACGTCAAGCTGTTCGCCGGCATCGGCCTGATGGGCGGCGCGATGCTGCGCGATTTCGCGATCGTCGCGACCGCTTTCGAAGTGCAGCCGACCGAGGCGCGCAAGGCGGGGCTCGTCGGCGTCGTGTCGCTGCTGCTCGGCACCGTGCTGCCGTTCATCGTCGGCGCGTGCATCGCGCGCGCGTTCGGCTATACCGACGCGGTCAGCATGACGACGATCGGCGCGGGCGCCGTCACCTACATCGTCGGGCCCGTCACCGGCGCGGCGATCGGCGCGAGCTCCGACGTGATCGCGCTCAGCATCGCGACCGGGCTCGTGAAGGCGATCATCGTGATGGTCGGCACGCCGGTCGCGGCCAATTTCATGGGGCTGAAGACGCCGCGCTCCGCGATGATCTTCGGCGGGCTGGCCGGCACCGTCAGCGGCGTGAGCGCGGGCCTTGCCGCGACCGATCGCCGGCTCGTGCCGTACGGTGCGCTGGTCGCGACGTTCCATACCGGCGTCGGCTGCCTGCTCGGGCCGTCGGTGCTGTTCTTCACGACGCGCGCGCTAGTCGGCGCGTAGGGCCCTGCGACGCGGCTCGCATGCGGGCCGCATCCATTGCCGCGTCCTCTGAGTCGCATTTCGCAACATCATCAATCGGCGGCGGCGCGCGGCTTAGAATGCCGCTGAACCATCGAAGCGGAGAACTGTTCATGACCGGATGGAATCACGCGCGGCAGGCGCGCGATGCACGCCTCGCGGCCGGCGCGGCTTACGCGCAGGGCAAGCGGGTCGATGCGCGCGACACCGTCGCGTTGCTGGAAGCGGTGCTGCGGCCCGGCGACCGCGTGTGCCTCGAAGGCGACAACCAGAAGCAGGCCGATCTGCTCGCCACCGCGCTCGCCGACGTCGACAGCGCGAAGATCCACGACCTGCACATGGTGCAGTCGGGCGTCGTGCTGCCCGAGCACCTCGACGTGTTCGAGCGCGGCATCGCGAAGCGGCTCGACTTCGCGTATTCGGGCCCGCAGTCGCAGCGCATCGCGAAGCTGCTGTTCGGCGGCAAGATCGCGCTCGGCGCGGTGCATACCTATCTCGAACTGTTCGCCCGCTACTTCATCGACCTCACGCCGCAGGTCGCGCTGATCGCGGCCGTGAGCGCCGATCGCGACGGCAACCTGTACACGGGCCCGAACACCGAGGATACGCCGACCGTCGTCGAGGCCACCGCGTTCAAGGACGGCATCGTGATCGCGCAGGTCGACCGCATCGTCGACAAGGTGCCGCGCGTCGACATTCCGGGCGATCGCGTGCATTTCGTCGTCGAGGCCGGCCGGCCGTTCTACGTCGAGCCGCTGTTCACGCGCGACCCGGCCGCGATTACCGAAACGCAGATCCTGACCGCGATGCTCGCGATCAAGGGCATCTACGAGCCGTACGGGATCAAGCGCCTGAACCACGGGATCGGCTTCAACACGGCCGCGATCGAGCTGCTGCTGCCAACTTACGGCGCGAAGCTCGGGCTGAAGGGCAAGGTCTGCACGCACTGGGCGCTCAATCCGCACCCGACGCTGATTCCCGCGATCGAATCGGGCTGGGTCGAGCAGGTCCACTGCTTCGGCTCCGAGGTCGGGATGGACGACTACATCCGCGCGCGCTCCGACGTGTGGTTCACCGGCCCCGACGGGTCGCTGCGCTCGAACCGCGCGTTCTGCCAGACGGCCGGCCTCTATGCGTGCGACATGTTCATCGGCTCGACGCTGCAGATCGACCTGTCCGGCCATTCGTCGACGGTCACGGCCGAGCGGATCGCCGGCTTCGGCGGCGCGCCGAACATGGGCAGCGACGCGCGCGGCCGGCGCCATCCGAGCGAGCCGTGGCTGAAGGCCGGCGCGCAAGCCGACCCCGACACGCCGGCGGCGCTGCGGCGCGGCCGCAAGCTGGTCGTGCAGATCGGCGAGACGTTCGGTGACAAGAACGTGCCGATGTTCGTCGAGAAGCTCGACGCGCTGAAGCTCGCCGACAAGCTGCAGCTCGACCTCGCGCCGATCATGGTCTACGGCGACGACGTCACGCACATCGTCACCGAGGAAGGGATCGCGAACCTGCTGATGTGCCGCGACAAGGACGAACGCGAGCACGCGATCCGCGGCGTCGCCGGCTATACCGACGTCGGCCGCGGCCGCGACAAGAGGATGGTCGAGCGGCTGCGCGAACGCGGCGTGATCCGTCGCCCGGAGGATCTCGGCATCGATCCGCTCGACGCCGACCGCCGCTGGCTCGCCGCGCGGTCGATCAAGGATCTGGTGCACTGGTCGGGCGGGCTCTATGCGCCGCCGGCCCGGTTCCGCAACTGGTGAGGAAGAGGGCATGGAACAGTTGAACTATCGCTTCACCGCGCGCGAACGCGCGAAGGGCGAGCAGGCCGCGGCGCTCGTCGGCGTGGTCGCGTCCGGCAACCTCGAAGTGCTGGTCGAGCGGGTGCTGCCGGGCAACGAATGCGAGATCGACATCCGCACCGCGGCCGTCGGTTTCGGCGCGGTCTGGCAGGCGGTCGTATCGGATTTCGTCGAACGGCGTACGCCGGGCGGCCTGAAGCTGTCGATCAACGACGGCGGCGCGCGGCCCGACATGGTGTCGCTGCGGCTCGCGCAGGCCGTGCGCGCGATCGAGGGAGACGCATGATGAGCGATGTGATCCACGATGCGCCGGCGTTCGTCGCGAACGCGGCGAGCTGGTACGAAGCGTCGGCGCGGCAGCGCATCGACGGGCTGCTCGACGCGGGCAGCTTCACGGAATTCCTCGGGCCGGCCGAGCGTGTGACGAGCCCGCACCTGCCGCTGTTCGCGCTGCCGCAGCAGTTCGACGACGGGATGGTGGTCGGGCACGGCCGGCTCGACGGCCGGCCGGTGTTCGTCGCCGCGCAGGAGGGCCGTTTCATGGGCGGCGCGTTCGGCGAGGTGCACGGCGCGAAACTCACCGGGTTGCTGCGCGCCGCGCGTGACGTCGGCAAGCCGGTGCTGATCCTGTTCGATACGGGCGGCGTGCGGTTGCAGGAAGCGAATGCGGGCGAGCTCGCGATCGCCGAGATCATGCGGGCACTGGTCGACGCGCGGGCGGCCGGCGTGCCGGTGATCGGGCTGATCGGCGGGCGGGCGGGCTGCTACGGCGGCGGCGGGCTGCTCGCCGCGTGCTGTTCGGCGCTCGCGGTGTCGGAACAGGGGCGCATCAGCGTGTCGGGGCCTGAAGTGATCGAGACCAATCGCGGCGTCGAGGAATTCGACTCGAAGGATCGCGCGCTGATCTGGCGCACGATGGGCGGCAAGCACCGGCGCTTGATCGGCGGCGCCGATCGTTACGTGGCCGATACGCCGGACGCGTTTCGCGCGGCCGCGCTCGACCTGATCGGCCGCGCGCCGACGTTCGATGCGGCGATGCTGCGTGAGGAACAGGCGCGCCTCGAGGCACGGATCGAGCGGTTCGGCGGCTGCCAGGATGCGCTCGACGTGTGGCGTGCGCTCGGGGCCGACGAGCCGGAAGCGATTCCGGGCATGCCCGACGATGAATTCGCGAAGCTCGCCGACCAGTTACAGGAGCAGAAATGAAACGACCCCCACGCTCACTTCGTTCGCTGTCGACCGGAGTTGGCGCTTCAGCGCTTACTCCGGTCCCATGCACGGCTCCCCCCGAGGGGGCGCCTGCCGTCCACGGCCGGCTTTGCAAAGCCGGCCGGCTGCGCGGGCGCGGAGCGATGTTCCGCGAATGCCCCGCTACGCTCCTTGGGGCGGCCCGGCGGGAGGCAGCATGACGCTCGATGACGTTTTGAACTCGCTGTTTCCCCGAGGCCATTCGATTGCGCGCAATGGCGGCCTGCTGACGGGCCACGCGGAACTGGGCGGCACGCGCGTCGACGTGATCGGCGTGGCCGACCGCCTGCCGTTCGGCATCGATGAGGCGCTGACGCTCGCGTCGCGGGTGCTCGACACGGTCGCACGCAGCGGCGACACGCCGATCCTCGTGCTGGTCGACAGCGACAGCCAGCGGATGAGCAAGCGCGACGAACTGCTGGGCCTGAACGAAGGGCTGTCGCATCTCGCCAAATGCCTGATGCACGCGGATCTCGCCGGACACCGGACGATCGGCGTGCTGTACGGCCACACGGCCGCCGGCGCGTTCATCGCGACCGCGCTCGCGACGCGCACGCTGCTCGCGGTGCCGGGCGCCGAGCCGGAGGTGATGGACCTGCCGTCGATGTCGCGCGTGACCAAGCTGCCGATTGACGTGCTGAAGGAGATGGCGCGTTCGACACCGGTGTTCGCGCCGGGGCTCGACAACCTCGTGAAGATGGGCGCCGTCGACGCCGTGCTCGATCCGTCCCGCGCGCTCGACGCGCAGGTTGGTGAATGGCTCGGCAAGCCGGCCGAGCGCATCGACCGGCGCGCGGCGCGCGGCCGGCCGGTCGCGACCGACGTCGCCGCCCGCGTCGAGGCACTCGCGCGTGCCGCACGCTGAGCTGCCGCTGCGCCGCCACACGCTCGTCACGCTGACGGCGGGCGGGTGGGGCGCGGCCTTCGCCCGCGACCCCGCGCTCGCGAGCGATCCGCTCGTGCGCGCATGGGCCGAACGCGGCTGGCCGCTGATCGTGCGTCGCGCGTCGCCGGACGAAGCCGATGCCGGCCGCGTGCCGCTCGGCCTGCCGCTGCCGCCGTCGGCGGGCAAGCGGCGCATCGCGCTGAACGTGGCCGCCGACGCGCTCGCGACGGTCGGCCTGCTGCCGACCTTGACCGACGTGCTCGCCGCCGCGCCCGCCGCGTGGCATGCGCCGTTGCGCGAACTCGATGCGCTCGGCGCGCGCTGCGGCGTGCAGGGCCGCGTGTTCGGCAGCCTCGCGTGGCAGGCGCTGACGGGCGAGCCCTACCTGAGCGCATCGTCCGATCTCGACATCGTGTTGCCGCTGCCGGACGCTGCATTGCTCGCGCCGTTGCTGGACGGTCTTGCGGCGATCGACGCGCGCGCGCCGATGCGCATCGACGGCGAACTGTTGCGAGAAGACGGTGCGGGCGTCAACTGGCGCGAACTGCGCGCGCGCTTGCCCGAAGTCGCGGTGAAGACCGCGATCGCCGTCGAATTGATGCGCGCCGACGCCTTCACCGGAGGCCCGCGATGAGCGCACGGGCTGCCTGCCGCGTAGCGGCGCCGTCCGATGCCGAACGCATCGCGGCGCTGGCCGAGCGCAGCCTCGTGCTCGAGATCGACACCTATCCGAAGCCGGGCCTCGTCAGTCACGTCGACACCGGCAGTCATACGGACATGGATGCCGCGACGTTCGCGCGCAGCGCCGCCGTGCTGCGGCCGTACTTCGCGGAACTCGCCGACGCGGGCGCACGCGACGCCGACATGGCCGTACTGCGCAAGATCGGCCTGCGTGCCGAGCACGCGATGCTCGCCGCGACCGGCGGCGTCAATACGCATCGTGGCGCGATCTTCGGGCTCGGGCTGCTGTGCGCGGCTGCCGGTCGGCGTGCGCTGCCGGGCGCGGTGCCGGACGGCATGACGCTCGGCGCGCTCGTATCGCGCCGCTGGGGCGTCGAGATTCTTGGCGGCCCGCGTTTGCCGGACAGTCACGGCGAGTGCGCGAGCCGCCGCTACGGTGTGGGCGGTGCGCGTCGCGAGGCGGCCGACGGTTTTCCGACCGTGTACGCGGTCGGGTTGCCCGCGCTGCGCCGCGCCCAGCGCGACTTGCCGGACGATCCGGAAGCCGCGCGGGTCGCCGCGTGCTTCGCGCTGATCGCCGCGCTCGACGACACGAATCTGCTGCACCGGGGCGGGCAGGCCGGCCTCGATTTCGCTCGCGCGACCGCCCGTGCCTTCGTCGCGCGCGGCGGCGTACGGGTGCCCGACTGGCGGCTGCGCGCGGCGGCCGCGCATCGGGCGTTCGTCGCACGCCGGCTGAGCCCGGGCGGGGCGGCCGACCTGCTCGCGATGAGCGTGTTCGTCGATACGCTCGAAGCCGAAGGGCATGCGCGATGACGCTGGCCATCCTGTGCTCGGGGCAAGGCGCGCAGCGCGCCGACATGTTCGACCTGACCGGGGCCGCGCCGCAGGCCGACGCATTGTTCGCGCATGCGGGCCGGCTGCTCGGCGACGATCCGCGCACCTGGGTCCGGCAGGCCGGGCCCGATGCGCTGCGGGAAAACCGGGCCGCGCAGATCCTCTGCACGGTCCAGGCGCTCGCGGCGGCCGCGCTGCTCGATGCGGTGTGGCCGCGCCGGCGCTGCGTCGCCGGCTACAGCGTCGGCGAGGTCGGCTCGTGGAGCGTCGCGGGGATGATCGATCCGCACGACGCGCTCGACCTGGCCGACGCGCGTGCACGCGCGATGGATGCCGCAAGCGGTGGCGACGAGCGGATGGTGTTCGTGCGTGGCCTGGCGCGTTCGCAACTGGCGCAGCTGTGCGACGGTCGCGACGCGGCCATCGCGATCGCGAACCCGGGCGACGCGTTCGTGGTCGCGGGGCGGCACGCCGACGTCGATGCGGTGGCCGACGACGCGGCGCATGCCGGCGCGCTGCGCGTCGCGCCCGTCTGCGTGCGGATCGCGTCGCACACGCGCCGGCTCGCGGCGGCCGTGCCGGCCTTCCGCGCGACGCTGGCCGCGACGCGCGCGCGCCGGCCGCTGCCGGGCACGCGGCTGTTCTCGGGGATCGACGGCGCGTCGGTGCTCGATGTCGACGCGGGCCTCGACAAGCTCGCGCGGCAGATCGCGGAGCCGGTCGAGTGGGCCGCCTGTCTCTCCGCGTGCGTGGAGGCCGGCGCGACCGCGTTTCTCGAACTCGGCCCCGGGCGCGCGCTGGCCGAGATGGCCGGCGGCGCGTATCCCGCGTTGCCGGCGCGCAGCCTCGCGGATTTCCGTTCCGTCGACGGCGTGACGAGTTGGCTCGCGCGCGTCGCGGCCGGCTGATCGACGGGCTGAAACCCGGCTCGAAACACAGCCGCCGGGCACCCGTTTCGCACTGTGTGTTGCGCCGGCGCAGCAGCGTCGCAGCCGCCTCTTGTCACGCGAAATGGCGTCGCTACAACGGCGCCCGCCATGAGACCAGCCGCCTTCCTCCTCGCCGCGTTCTGCTGCGCGACGAGCGTCCACGCCAGCCAGATTCCGTCCGACGCCGCATCGGTCGGCACATACTTTTCGTATGACAACGCGGCGGCCGACGCAACCGTCGATCTGATCGAACAGGCACAGCGCCGCGTGCTGCTGGCCGGCTATACGCAAGTGCCGCCGGCTGTCGCGAGCGCGCTGCGCGCGGCCCGCGCGCGCGGGATCGAGGTGCGCGTGGTGCTGGTGCGCCCGCCGCGTGCGGGCAGGTACAGCGGCGCCGGTTATCTGAAATCCGCGGGTGTCGACGTCGCGATCGATTCGCGGCACGGCGGCCCCGCGTCGCGCTTCGCGATCGTCGACGACAGCGTCGCGCTGACGACACTGTCCGACGGCGCGGCCGAGCACGCCGACACCGTGAACGTGTTCCGGCGCGCGCCCGAACTCGCGCAGTCCTACGCGCAGTCGTTCTGGCGGCTGTACCGGCAGGCCAGCGGCCTCTGATCCTTTCCCGCGACCCATCGCGCGCCGGTGTGACCCTGCTTGCATCGGCGCGACCGATGAACCATCCTCGTTGACAGGCGCCGGCGCGGCTTTCGCGCATCGGCGCAATGGCAGGGAGTCGATCGTGATCGAAAGCAGTTTTGCCGATCGCGCCGATGCCGGTCGCCAGCTGGCCGATGCGTTGCGCGAATACGCGGGGCGAAGCGATGTCGTCGTGCTCGCGTTGCCGCGCGGCGGTGTGCCCGTCGCGTATCCGGTCGCCCGTGCGCTGCGCGCGCCGCTCGACGTGCTGGTCGTGCGCAAGCTCGGCGTGCCGTTCGACCCCGAGCTCGCGATGGGCGCGATCGCGACGGGCGGCGCGATGCATCTGCAACGCTCGGTGATCCGCGCCATGGACGTATCCGATGCACAACTCGCCGACGTGATCGCGCGCGAGACGGCCGAACTGCATCGTCGCGAGACGCTGTACCGCGGCGCGGTGCCGCCGCTGGCGGTGGCAGGGCGCATCGCGATCGTCGTCGACGACGGCGTCGCGACCGGCGCATCGATGCGCGTCGCGCTGCAGGCGCTGCGCGAGCGTCACCCGGCGCGCATCGTCGCCGCCGTGCCGGTTGCGCCGGCGGGTGCCGCGCATGCGTTCGACGGCCTGGCCGATGCATTCGTCACGGTGTCGCAGCCGGCGCGGTTCTTCGGGATCAGCCAGTTCTACGCGCGCTTCGAGCAGACGAGCGACGACGAGGTGCGCGCGCTGCTCGACGCGGCGCGCCCCTGACGCGTCGTCACGTCCGCCGGGTTCCGCGCGGGCGCGGCCGGCCGGCTTCCGCCAGCGCGAACACGCGCTGCAGCGCCGGATGGACGTTGCCGTGCCAGCGTGGCCCCGTAAACAGCCCGTAGTGATCGCAATCGTCGATATCGACGCGATGGCGCTCGTCGGCCGAGAGGCCGCTGCACAGATCGAGCGCCGCATGCGTCTGCCCGGCGCCCGTGACCGCGTCGCGGGCGCCTTCGACCGTCAGCAGCGCGACGTCGCGCAGCGCGGCCGGGTCGACGCGCCGGCCGTGCACATGCCACGCGCCGGTCGCGAGCAGCATGCGCTGAAACACGACGTCGACCGTGTCGAGGAAATAGTCGGCCGGCATGTCGAGCAGCGCCGTGTATTCGCGCAGCGCGCGCCGGGCGTCGGCGAGCCCGGCCATGTCGAAGCGGGAAGCGGCCAGCGCGTAGGTCTCGATCAGCGCGAGGAAGCGTTGCGGATACAGCAGCGCGATCTCGCCCTGTTGCAGATAGGTCGGGAACACGTGGCGGCCATGCCCCGCGAAGCCGGGCGGCACGATGTCGATCAAGTGGCGCCGGCACCAGTCGAGCGAATGGGCCGCGGCCGCGGCGCCGAGCGCGCTCGGGTTCAGGCGCGCGTCGATCGGGCCGCCGATCAGCGTGATACTCGCGGGCGGCGCGAGGCCGCGCGCGGCGCGCAGCGCGAGTGCGCCGAGCGCCGGTACGGTCGCCTGGCATACGGCGACGACGTGCAGCGGCCGGTCGTCGTGCTGGAGGGTGCCGACGAAGCCGTCGAGCATCGCGACGTATTCGTCAAGCCCGAAACGGCCTGCCGCGAGCGGCACGTCGCGCGCATTGCGCCAGTCGGTCACGCAGACGTCGCCATCGGCGAGCAGCGTTTCGGCGGTTTCCCGCATCATCACGGCCGCGTGCCCGACGAGCGGCGCGCACAGCAGCACCGTGCGGTGCGCATCGGCGTGCGCGAAGCGCCGCAAGTCGCAAAACGGCGTGTGCGCGACGATCTGCTCGCTGACGGCGGGCCACGCGAGGTCGAAGCCCGGCGGCGCGGCCTGCGGGCCGAGCAGCGGTTCGAACAGGTCGTCGTAGCACGACGACGCGGCGTGCGGCAGCGATGCCGCGGGCCATGCGTCGAACGCGTATCGCGTCGCCGCGCGCCATGCGCGCATCCATTCCCGCTGCTGCTCGACGACGGCATACCACATGGCGGACCTTGGGGCGGAAGGAGCGTGAACCTCCATTATGGTCATAGCGGCCGGGCAGCGGGAGCCCGATGTATGGCCGGCTGATGCGCGTCAAGCGCAGGGGCACGCTAGGCGCTGCCGGTCGCTGCTGCTACAGTCGTCAGTCCCATTCCCTCGAAGCGGAGCGTTCGCGATGAAGCTGATCGGCATGCTGGATTCTCCGTTCGTGCGCCGCGTCGCCATTTCGGCGAAGCTGCTCGACCTGCCGTTCGAACACGAGTCGATCTCGGTGTTTCGTCATATCGAGCGGTTCAGGACGCTCAACCCGGTCGTCAAGGCGCCGACGCTCGTGACCGACGGCGGCGCGACGCTGCTCGATTCGTCGCTGATCGTCGACTATCTCGACCACCTGGCCGCGCCGGAGCGGCGCCTGCTGCCCGACGCCGTCGAGGCCCGGCTGCGCGCGCTGGTGCCGATCGGCTTCGCGCTGGCCGCCGCCGAGAAAACCGTGCAGTTCGTCTACGAGCAGGCGCCGCGCCCGTCGGACAAGCAGCACGAACCGTGGGTCGATCGCGTGCTGAGCCAGCTCGAAGGCGCATACGGCGCGCTGGAACCGCTGGTCGCGGCCGCCAACGGCTGGTTCGGCGGCGCGCGATTGCTGCAGTCGGACGTGACGGTCGCGGTGGCGTGGCGCTTCACGCAGTTCATGGCGGCCGATTACCCGGTGCTGGCGCGGATCGATCCGGCCCGTTATCCGGCGCTCGCCGCGCATTCCGCGCGGGCGGAAGCGTTGCCGGCCTTCGTCGAAACGCCGCTCGTCTAGGTTTCGAAGCGGGACGCCGGGCTGTCGCGCACCGCTGTCGGCCGCCGCTCGCCCTTGTCCGGCAAGCCGCCGCCGATTGTTCTCGGCGGCTGACAAGTGACTTCGCATTCGCGCTGTTTATCCGGAGGCGACCGATCCCTAGAATCCACTCCATCAAATCACGCATTGCCAGATGGAGCCGATGATGAAAGCCCTGATCGAATCGAGCCTGTACCACCCGTCCGTCGTGTTGGCGCTTGCCGGGCTCACGCAGCTGATGGTCGAGCGCGATTTCAATCTCGGCCAGGTCGGGATGATCGTCGCGGCGCGCGGTGCACAGGCAGCCGTGTCACGGTCGCGCGCGCTGATTTTCTGCCGTCACTGCGAAGCGCAGGCATGAAGGCGTTCGCGCCGGTTGTATGAAAAAAAGCCCGGCCGGCGCAAGCCGGTCGGGCGGATCGGGTTCGATCGGGCCCCGGCTTCGGCCGGGGCTTTTTCATTGCGCGACGCTTACGCGCGGGCGGGAGTCGCGACGCCGTAGACCTCCGATTCGTCGTCGTCCTCGCGCAACTGGCGCGCGAGCTGGTGCGCTTCGCGGCGCGTCGCGACGGCCGGCGGCGAGCCCTTCAGCGGCTGGCGCGCGGTTTCGGCGAGCGCGACGACCGACACGATGCCGATCAGCGCGGCGCCCATCATGTAGTACGCGGGCATCATCAGGTTGTGCGTCACGTCGACGAGCCACGCGGTCACCAGCGGCGTCGTGCCGCCGAACAGCGACACCGACACGTTGAAGCCGATCGCGAGCGCGCCGTAGCGGATCTCGGTCGGGAACAGCGCGGGCAGCGCCGACGGCATCACACCCGTGAAACACGACAGCAGCACGCCGAGGATCAGCAGGCCGGCGAACACCGACGCCGTGGTGCCCGTGTGGATCAGCATCAGCGACGGGATCGACAGCACCAGCAGGCCGACGCAACCGGCGAGCATCACCGGCTTGCGGCCGACCTTGTCCGACAGGCGGCCGGCGTACAGCGTCATCGGCATCATCAGCACCATCACGATCAGCACCAGCACGAGGCTGTGCGATTCGTCGAAGTGCAGCGTCGACGACATGAAGCTCGGCAGGTACGACAGCACCATGTAGTCGGTCACGTTGAAGATCAGTACGAGGCCGACGCACAGCAGCAGCGCACGCCAGTTGGCGAGCAGCGTCTCGCGGAAGCGCGCCTTCGGCACGGCCTTGTCCTGCGCTTCGCGCTCTTCGGCCTGACGCTTGAACGCCGGCGTTTCCTCGAGCTTCATCCGGATGTACAGACCGATCAGGCCGAGCGGCCCGGCGATCAGGAACGGCACGCGCCAGCCCCACGACAGCAGCGCTTCCTGCGACAGCGACGCGGTGAGCAGCGCGACGACGCCTGCGCCCAGCACATAGCCGATCAGCGTGCCGAATTCGAGGAAGCTGCCCATGAAGCCGCGGCGCTTGTCGGTCGAGAACTCGGCGATGAAGGTGGCGGCGCCGCCGTACTCGCCGCCGGTCGAGAAGCCCTGCACGAGGCGGGCGACGAGCAGCAGGATCGGGGCCATGATGCCGATCGACGCATAGCTCGGGATCAGGCCGATCGCGAAGGTGCCGACGGCCATCATGATCATCGTGGCGGCGAGCACGCGCTGGCGGCCGATGCGGTCGCCGAGCGGGCCGAACACCATGCCGCCGAGCGGGCGCACGAGGAACGCGGCCGCGAACGTGCCGAAGGTGGCCAGCAACTGCGCGGACGGGCTGCTCGACGGGAAGAACACCTTGCCGAGCGTGACGGCGATATAGCTGTAGACGCCGAAGTCGAACCATTCCATCGCATTGCCGATGGCCATTGCGCTGACGGCGCGCTTGAGCAGGCTCTGGTCGACGACGGTGATGTCGTCCGCGGCGAGCGGGGCTTCGCCGGACGACGAAGCGGAGGAAGAGACAGCGGTCGGGCTGACGTGTGTTGCGGTCAAGGTCATGCACTCCTTTGACAGCGCCGGAACGGGCAGGCCGTCCGACACGGTTTGCCGGCGAGCGCGGTGTCGTGTGCTGCGCGTCGGGGCAGGCCATTAAGCACTTACTGCATAGGGGGCAGCAAAGGGCCAAGGGGCTGCTTCGACGCGGGCCCGATGGGCCGTCGCGACAGTGCGCTCATGAAGAATGGGCCGCGTGATGCAGGCGGCGGATGCCGGTGCGGACGATGGGTCCGGCGTGCCGGCAACGCCCCGGAGGGGCAGCGAAACGAGAAAAGCGGGCCTGTCGGGCGGGCTTTCCTGTGGATGCAATTTCGATCGAGGCACCGGGCCGCAGCGTGCGGACGGACTTCGCTCAAAATCGAAAAGACAGAGATTGAATGTTGAAACAGGCGACATGATAGCACGATGACGGATGATCGTGCAAATTGCCTGGAATGGCCCGTCTGGCGGGGCATCCGGCGCGGCCCGCTCGGGTATGATCGGCGGCGCGCGGCGCGGCCATGCCGCCCGGCGCGACGGGGCTGAATTCGCGAGGAACCGGATGACCGAACTGATGAGGATCGCGGCGTTGTTCGCCGCGACTGCGCTGGCCGAAATCGTCGGCTGTTACCTGCCGTGGCTCGTGCTGAAGGGCGGACGTTCGGCCTGGCTGCTGGTGCCGGCCGCGCTGTCGCTCGCGCTGTTCGCGTGGCTGCTGACGTTGCACCCGAGCGCGGCGGGGCGCACGTATGCCGCGTACGGCGGCGTGTACATCGCGGTGGCGCTGATCTGGCTGCGGGTGGTCGACGGCGTCGCGCTGACCCGCTGGGACGTGGCCGGCGCGGCGCTCGCGCTCGGCGGGATGGCCGTCATCGCGCTGCAGCCGCGCGCCTGAGCGGCGCGGCCGCGGCGCGTGCCGCGTGCATCAGGCTGCTTCGGCCGTATCCGTGTCGGCGGGCTGGCGCCACACGCACGTGCCCTTGACCGACTTGTCGAGCTCGTCGAGCTGAGCCTGGTGCGCGGCCAGCTCGTCTTCGCTCGCGGCCACCACGGCCAGGTCGAGCGCGGCAAGCGACACGCGTTTGCCGTTTGCCGCGCTGCCGTCGGCGCCCGCGTCGTCGAGCATGTCGATCACGAGGCTGTCCTGGCCGCGCGTCATCGCGAGATACACCTCGGCGAGCAGCTCCGAGTCGAGCAGTGCGCCGTGCAGCGTGCGGTGCGCGTTGCTGATGCCGAAACGGTCGCACAGCGCGTCGAGCGAGTTGCGCTTGCCGGGGAACATCTGCTTGGCCTGCACCAGCGTGTCGATCACGCCGCCGCAATGCTCGGTGAACGGCGGCAGGCCGAGCCGCGCGAATTCGGCGTCGAGGAAGCCCAGGTCGAACGGCGCGTTGTGGATGATCAGCTCGGCGTCCTTCACGAAGTCGAGGATCTGGTGGGCGACTTCCGCGAATTTCGGCTTGTCGCTCAAGAATTCGGTCGTGAGGCCGTGCACCGCCAGTGCGCCCGGATCGCTGTCGCGCTCGGGGTTCACGTAGAAGTGCAGGTTGTTGCCGGTGAGCCGCCGGTTCAGCAGCTCGACGCAGCCGATTTCGATGAGGCGGTCGCCCGTGCGGGCGTTCAGGCCGGTGGTTTCGGTATCGAGAATGATCTGGCGCATATCGGGAAAAGCAACGAAAACAGGAGAGGGCGGCCGGGGTTCAGGCGGCCAGCGATTCGACGCCGCGGTTCGCGAGCGCGTCCGCGCGCTCGTTTTCGGGATGGCCCGCGTGACCCTTGACCCAGCGCCACTCGATCTCGTGCTGAGCGACGAGCGCGTCGAGCCGCTTCCACAGGTCGGCATTCTTCACGGGCGTCTTCGCCGCGGTGACCCAGCCCTTCTTCTTCCACCCGTGGATCCACTCGCTGATGCCTTTCTGCACGTATTGCGAGTCGGTATGCACGATCACCCGGCACGGCCGCTTCAGTGCTTCGAGCGCGGCGATCACGCCCATCAGCTCCATGCGGTTGTTGGTCGTGTTCGGCTCGCCGCCGAACAGTTCCTTTTCTTGACTGCCGTAGCGCAGCAGGGCGCCCCAGCCGCCGGGGCCGGGGTTGCCCTTGCAGGCGCCGTCGGTATAGATGTCGATGGTGTCGGTTGTCATGAATGTTCTTGGTGAGTGGTCGGGGAGGCCGCCGGCGTCAGGCCCGGTGCGAGCACGGGCTTCTTCATCTTGATCGGGCCGACGAGGCGCATGCCGCGCACGCGCTTGACGGCCGTCACCATGTAGACGGCGCCGAAGATCGGCCACCAGCGGTCGCCGGCGGCCTCCATGAAGCCGTAGCGGGCCAGCCACTGGTCGGTGGCGAGCGGCGGACGGTAGCAGCCGAAGCGGCCGCGTTCAAGGTCGAAACCGAGCAGCTTGATCCAGTCCTTGAGCCGGATGAACGCGATCTGGTCGCGCGTGGCCGGCACGAACGGGCGGTTCGCCATGCGCCCGAACGTCTGCCGCATGCCCCACAGGCTGAGCGAATTGAAGCCGGTGATCACGAGCTGGCCTTCCGGCATCAGCACGCGCTCGGCCTCGCGCAGCAGACGGTGCGGGTCGGACGTGAATTCGAGCGTGTGCGGCATCACGATCAGGTCGACGCTCTGCGATTCGAAGGGCAGGTCGAGCAGGTCGCACCACGTCGTGCTGCGATCGGCGGGCGCGTGGGCCGCCGTGTGTGCTTCGCGCGCCCACGGATACTGATACGGCGCGCTCGCGCCGCTCGCCGGGTCGAGCACGAGGCCGCGATACGGCATGCGGTTCTCGCGCAGCGCGTCGAGCTGCGGCAGGCCGAGCTGCAACGCGTGGAAGCCGAAGACGTCGGATACGATCCGGTCGAGCTGCGCCTGCTCCCAGCCCAGCACGTAACGGCCGGGCGGCGAGTCGGTCCAGGCGGGCCAGTCTATAATTTGACGGTCAGACATAACGATGATTGCGCGCCTATGAACGAGCTGGAATACGTGCCGGTTCCGGCATTCGAAGACAACTATATCTGGCTCGTCTCGGACGGCCGCGATGCGATCGCCGTCGACCCGGGTGAAGCCGCGCCCGTACGCCGGGTTCTTGCCGAACGAGGCTGGCGGTTGACCGCTATTTTACTCACGCACCACCACGCCGACCACGTCGGCGGTGTCGAGGCGCTGCAGCATAGCCAACCGGCCGATGTTCCGCTCACCGTTTACGGCCCCGCGGCCGAAGCGATCGGCGTGGTCACGCAGCCGCTTTCGGGTGGCGATCGCGTGACGCTCGACGCGCCGGCCGTCGCGTTCGACGTGCTCGACGTGCCGGGCCATACACGCGGCCACATTGCTTATTTTCAGGCGGCCGGTCAAGGCGCGGCCGGGCAGGGCAACGCGGTGCCGCACGTGTTCTGCGGCGACACGCTGTTCTCGTGCGGCTGCGGCCGCCTGTTCGAAGGCACGCCCGCGCAGATGCTCGGGTCGCTCGACGCGCTCGCCGCGCTGCCGGGCGACACCCGAGTGCATTGCGCACACGAATACACGCTGTCGAACATCCGCTTCGCGCTCGCGTGCGAGCCGGGCAATGCGGCACTCGCCGCGTGGCGCGACGACGCGCAGGCCCTGCGTGCGCGCGGTGTGCCGACGCTGCCCACTACGATCGCGCACGAGCGTGCCGTTAACCCGTTCATGCGGGCCGACAGCGCGGCGATCCATGCAACGCTCGAGGCCGAGCTGCACGAAACGGTGACGGATCGTCTGGCGGCGTTCACGCTGATGCGCGAATGGAAAAACCGGTTCCGGTGACGTTTTCCGGAGGACTCCAAAGCTCAAGCGGTGTCTGTAAAAATTGCTCCAAATGTAGGATTTCGCTGAGTTTTCGGTGTTTTTATTGACGTGAAGCACGCACTTCCGTAGTATCGCCTGCAATTTCCAGCCGTCGGAAGCCGAGATTTTCATGCGACTTATATTGAGTGCGATGGTGGTGCTGCTACTCGCCGCTTGTGCGAGCCAGCCCCCTGTCGCCAACAACGCCGCCGATTCGCAGGCGACGTCCAACTACCTCCGTAAATCAGCCACCGCCAAAGAAACTGTCGACGTCGACAAGCAATCCGTCGGCGACCTGACCACTGCAGACTCCGATCTCTGGGCGCGCATTCGCCGCGGCTTCCAGATGCCCGACCTGCAGAGCGATCTCGTCGACATGCAGACGACCTGGTATACGCAGCGTCCCGATTACGTGCAGCGCATGACCGAGCGCTCGCAGAAGTACCTGTATCACATCGTCGAGGAACTCGAGGCGCGTCACATGCCGACCGAGCTCGCGCTGCTGCCGTTCATCGAGTCCGCGTACAACCCGCAGGCGCTGTCGGTCGCGAAGGCGGCCGGCATGTGGCAGTTCATGCCCGGCACCGGCCGCACGTACAACCTGAAGCGCAACATGTGGCAGGACGAGCGCCGCGACGTGCTCGCGTCGACGAGCGCCGCGCTCGACTACCTGTCCCGCCTGCACGACATGTTCGGCGACTGGTATCTGGCGCTGGCCGCGTACAACTGGGGCGAGGGCAACGTGCAGCGCGCGATCGCGCGCAACCAGGCGGCCGGGCTGCCGACCGACTACCAGAACCTGCGGATGCCGAACGAGACGCGCAACTACGTGCCGAAGCTGCAGGCGGTGAAGAACATCATCGCGAGCCCGCAGCAGTACGGCCTGACGCTGCCCGATATCCCGAACCATCCGTATTTCGTGACGGTCACGACGTCGCGCGACATCGACGTGGCGGTGGCCGCGAAGCTCGCGAACCTGCCGCTCGACGAGTTCCGCTCGCTGAACCCGTCGTTCTCGAAGCCCGTGATCCTCGGCGCGACCGAGCCGCAGATCCTGCTGCCGTTCGACAACGCATCCGCGTTCGAGAAGAGCCTGAAAGCGTACAACGGCCAGCTGTCGTCGTGGACCACCTACACGGTCAGCGAGCGTGCACGCCCGGCCGCGATCGCCGAGAAGATCGGCGTCGATGCCGATACGCTGATGTCGGTCAACAAGATTCCGGCCGGCATGCGCCTGAAGCCGGGCTCGACGATCGTCGTGCCGCGCGGCAATGACGACGACGAGGACATCAGCGCCGACGTCGCCGAAAACGGCGCGCTCGCGATGGAGCCGGACGTCCCCGATACGCGCAAGATGCTGATCCGCGTGCGCCGCAAGCAGTCGATGGCGGCGATCGCCGGCCGCTATGGCGTGTCGGTCGGCCAGTTGAAGGCGTGGAACCGTACGCACCGCGATCTCGCGATGCCGGGCCAGGCGCTCGTGCTGCACGTGCCGGTCGGCCGTTCGGTGCCGGCCGAGCCCGGTCCGGAGCGGATCGCGACGTCGACGGGCGGTGCGCACATCGAGCGCGCGAGCCTGGCGGTGGGCGGCAAGTCGCACGGCGGCAAGCGCGGCGGCGCCAAGTCGTCGGCCCGGCCAGCGGCGAAGGCTGCGCCCGCGAAAGCCGCGCCGGCCAAGGCCGCCGCGCACAAGGGCAAGAAGAAGTAAGCGCGGCTGCCGCGCGCAGCGTGGCGGCCGGTGAGGCCCGCGCGATTGCGCTATCATCCGACGAATTCGACGAAACGCCGTCACCGAGGTGACGGCGTTTTCGTTTGCGCGCGGCGCAACGTCGCGCGTCTTCATCGAACAAGGGGGAGCGATGTCGTCGGTGCAGGTGAGGGTGCTCGCGCTGTTTTCGGTCGGGTATTTCGTGTCGTATGTGTTTCGCGGCGTCAATCTGGGCTTCGCGCCGTTCGTCACGCATGAACTCGGGTTGTCGGCCGCCGATCTCGGCTTGCTCACCAGCCTCTATTTCCTCGGCTTCGCGGGCGCGCAGATCCCGGCCGGCGTGATGCTCGACCACTTCGGCCCGCGGCGCGTGACGGCTGGCATGCTGCTGTTCGCGGCGGCCGGCGCGGCCGTGTTCGGTGCGGCGCATGGCATCGGCACGATGATGGTCGGCCGGCTGCTGATCGGCGTCGGCGTATCGGTCTGTCTCGGTGCGGCGTTCAAGGCGCTCGCGCAGCATTTCCCGGTTGGCCGGCTGCCGCTCGTCAACGGCCTCGTGATGGCCGTGGGCGGCCTCGGCGGCGTGATGGTCGGCTCGCCGTTGACCTGGCTGCTCGGCTGGGCGAGCTGGCGCGCGATCTGTTTCGGCCTCGCGGTGCTGACCGTGGCCGTCGCGGCGTCGATCGGCTTCGGGGCGCCCGACGCGCAGCAGGCGCGTCACCAGGGCGGCCTCGTCAGTCAGTTCAAGGGCACGTGGCACATCCTGACGAGCCGGGCGTTCTGGAAGATTGCGTCGTTCTCCGTCGTCACGCAGGGCGTGTTCTATGCGATGCAGTCGCTGTGGGTGGGCCCGTATCTGCGGGATGTCGGCGGATTCGACGCGCCGCATGCCGCGCGCCTCGTGTCGGTGCTCGGCTTCGCGATGATGGCCGGCTGCGTCGGCTTCGGCGCGGCGGCGCGCGTGCTCGAGCGGCGCGGCGTGTCGGTCTACGCGACTTGCGGCATCGGCATGGCGCTGTTCGTCACGACGCAACTCGCGATCGTCGCGCGCGTGCCGTTGCCGCCGGCCGTGCTGTGGGCCGCCTACGGGATGTTCGGCGGCGTGGGCATCCTGACCTACGCGGTGATGGCCGGCCACTTTCCCGCCCATCTGATCGGTCGCGCGAACACGACGCTCACGCTCGTGATCTTCCTGCTGATCTTCGTGTTCCAGATCGGCGTCGGCGCCGTGTTGTCGCACTGGCCGGCGGTCGACGGCCGTTATCCGGCCGCCGCGCACTTCACCGCCTGGGGCGTGCTGCTCGCGCTGCAACTCGCGAGCGCGGTCTGGTACGTCTGGCCCGCGCGCGGCGCTGGCCAAGCCCACTGATCCGGCGGTACGCTGATGGCTGGGGCGGCCGCTAAAACAGGGTCGCAGCATGGTGCGCTGCGCCTGCCGCTCGCGGCGCGCGCATGATCGGACGGCCATATCCATTGAAGATAGGGCCATTTTCAGGCTATAATTTGAAAGTTTGTGCTGATCAACCTCGCACCCTAGCGCCTACCTCATTCATCCCGTTCATCCGCCGCACGCCGCCTGCCGGGCGATGCCGCGAAGCCTCGTGCGCCACGCGCCGGGTTCGCGTCTCGACAACGCAGGCCGCGTCCAGCTAGCGACCACGCGCGCCCACGCAGCGCGGCGCTCGCGCGGCAGGGTAAACAGGTCGGCAGCAGGGTGTTCCCCAAGGAGCCTCCCGTGTTGCCGTCTTTTTCTCCCGCCTTGCTTGCACTCGCCGACGGCACGGTCTTTCGTGGTTATTCGATCGGGGCCGAAGGCCATACGATCGGCGAAGTCGTGTTCAATACCGCGATCACCGGCTATCAGGAAATCCTGACTGATCCGAGCTACTCGCGCCAGATCGTCACGCTCACCTATCCGCATATCGGCAACGTCGGCGTCAACGCCGAAGACGTCGAAGCCACGAAAGTCCATGCCGCCGGCCTGATCATCCGCGATCTGCCGACGCTCGCATCGAACTTCCGCATGGACCGCACACTCGGCGACTATCTGCGCGACGAAGGCGTCGTCGCGATCGCCGGCATCGACACCCGCAAGCTCACCCGTATCCTGCGCGACAAGGGCGCGCAAAGCGGCTGCATCCTGACGGGCTCGGATGACGAAGCGAAGGCGATCGAGCTCGCGCGCTCGTTCGAGGGTCTCGCCGGCATGGATCTCGCGAAGGTCGTGTCGACCACCAAGCCGTTCGAGTGGAAGCAGACGGAATGGCGTCTCGAAGGCGGCTACGGCATGCAGGAAGCGCCGAAGTACCGCGTCGTCGCGTACGACTTCGGCGTCAAGTACAACATCCTGCGCATGCTCGCGGAGCGCGGCTGCCACGTGACCGTGCTGCCGGCCCAGGCGAGCGCGGAAGATGCGCTCGCGCTGAATCCGGACGGCATCTTCCTGTCGAACGGCCCCGGCGACCCGGAGCCGTGCGATTACGCGATCGCGGCCACCAAGGCATTCATCGAGCGCGGCGTGCCGACCTTCGGCATCTGCCTCGGCCACCAGATCATGGGTCTCGCGGTCGGCGCGAAGACGCTCAAGATGAAGACGGGCCACCACGGCGCGAACCATCCGGTGAAGGATCTCGGCGACGGCCGTGTCGTGATCACGTCGCAGAACCACGGCTTCGCGGTCGACGCCGATTCGCTGCCGGCCAACGCACGCGTGACGCACGTGTCGCTGTTCGACGGCACGCTGCAGGGCTTCGAGCTGACCGACAAGCCGGCGTTCTGCTTCCAGGGTCACCCGGAAGCGTCGCCCGGCCCGCACGACATCGGCTACCTGTTCGACCGTTTCACCGCGCTGATGGACGCGGCGAAGCAGCGCACCGCTTAACGTCATCGACGCAACCGAAGGACGGGAGATTCACATCATGTTCGGCCACGCACTCGGCATCACGGATATCTGGACCTACGTGTTCGGCGTGATCTTCATCATCCTGCTGCCGGGGCCGAACTCGATGTACGTGCTGTCGCTCGCCGCGCAGCGCGGCGTGAAGGCCGGCTATCGCGCGGCCTGCGGCGTGTTCGTCGGCGATACCGTGCTGATGGTGCTGTCCGCCGCGGGCGTCGCGTCGCTGCTGAAGGCGAACCCGCTGCTGTTCTCCGTCGTCAAGTACGGCGGCGCCGCGTACCTGCTGTACATCGGCACCGGGATGCTGCGCAGCGCGTGGCGCAAGCTGCGCGCGCGCGGCGACGCGCCGGTCGAGGCGCCGCAGGCGGTCGACGGCGAGCGGCCGCTCCGGAAAGCGCTGATCGTGAGCCTGCTGAATCCGAAGGCCATCCTGTTCTTCATCTCGTTCTTCATCCAGTTCGTCGACCCGGCATTCCCGCATCCCGCGCTGTCGTTCGTCGTGCTCGGGGCGATCGCGCAATGCGCGAGCTTCCTCTACCTGAGCACGCTGATCTTCGCGGGCGCGCGGCTCGCCGAGCACTTTCGCCGCCGCCGCAAGCTCGCGGCAGGCGCGGCGAGCAGCGTGGGCGGCCTGTTCATCGGTTTCTCGGTGAAGCTGGCGCTCGCGACCATGAGCTGAGCGCCGCCGGCCGACCCACGACAACGATTACTTATTGAATTCACAAGCCATGCCAAAACGCACAGACATCAAGAGCATCCTCATCATCGGCGCCGGCCCGATCATCATCGGCCAGGCGTGCGAGTTCGACTATTCGGGCGCGCAGGCTTGCAAGGCGTTGCGTGAGGAGGGCTACAAGGTCGTTCTCGTCAACAGCAACCCGGCGACGATCATGACCGACCCGAACACGGCCGACGTGACCTACATCGAGCCGATCACCTGGGAAGTCGTCGCACGCATCATCGAGAAGGAGCGCCCGGACGCGATCCTGCCGACGATGGGCGGCCAGACCGCGCTGAACTGCGCTCTCGACCTGCACCACCACGGCGTGCTCGAGAAGTTCGGCGTCGAGCTGATCGGCGCGTCGCCGGAAGCGATCGACAAGGCGGAAGACCGCCAGAAGTTCAAGGAAGCGATGACCAAGATCGGTCTCGGTTCCGCGAAGTCGGGTATTGCGCACTCGATGGAAGAGGCGACCAAGGTGCACGCCGAGATCATGGCGGAGACGGGCGGCAGCGGCTACCCGGTCGTGATCCGTCCGTCGTTCACGCTCGGCGGCTCGGGCGGCGGCATCGCGTACAACCGCGAAGAGTTCGAAGAGATCTGCAAGCGCGGTCTCGACCTGTCGCCCACGCGCGAGCTGCTGATCGAAGAGTCGCTGCTCGGCTGGAAGGAGTACGAGATGGAAGTCGTGCGCGACCGCGCCGACAACTGCATCATCGTCTGCTCGATCGAAAACCTCGACCCGATGGGCGTGCACACCGGCGACTCGATCACGGTAGCGCCTGCACAGACCCTCACCGACAAGGAATACCAGATCCTGCGTAACGCATCGCTCGCGGTGCTGCGCGAGATCGGCGTCGACACGGGCGGCTCGAACGTGCAGTTCTCGATCAACCCGCGGGACGGCCGCATGGTCGTCATCGAGATGAATCCGCGCGTGTCGCGTTCGTCGGCGCTCGCATCGAAGGCGACCGGCTTCCCGATCGCGAAGGTCGCGGCGAAGCTGGCGGTGGGCTACACGCTCGACGAGCTGAAGAACGAAATCACCGGCGGCCAGACGCCGGCGTCGTTCGAGCCGACGATCGACTACGTCGTCACGAAGATCCCGCGTTTCGCGTTCGAGAAATTCCGCGAAGCCGATTCGCGCCTGACCACGCAGATGAAGTCGGTCGGCGAAGTGATGGCGATCGGCCGCACGTTCCAGGAGTCGTTCCAGAAGGCGCTGCGCGGCCTCGAAGTCGGTGTCGACGGCCTCGACGAGAAGTCGACCAACCGCGACGAGATCGCGATCGAGATCCACGAGCCGGGTCCGGACCGTATCTGGTACGTCGGCGATGCGTTCCGCATCGGCATGACGGCCGAGGAAATCTTCGCGGAAACCGCGATCGACCCATGGTTCCTCGAGCAGATCGAGCAGATCATCCTGAAGGAAAAGGCGCTGTCGGGCCGCACGCTCGCATCGCTGACGTTCGACGAGCTGCGCTACCTGAAGCAGAGCGGCTTCTCCGACCGCCGCCTCGCGAAGCTGCTCGGCGCGACGCCGGAAGACGTCCGCCGCCGCCGCGTCGAACTGAACGTGCGTCCGGTCTACAAGCGCGTCGACACGTGCGCGGCCGAGTTCGCGACGAAAACGGCCTACATGTACTCGACCTACGAGGAAGAGTGCGAGGCGCAGCCGACCACGAACAAGAAGATCATGGTGCTGGGCGGCGGCCCGAACCGGATCGGCCAGGGCATCGAGTTCGACTACTGCTGCGTGCACGCGGCGCTCGCGATGCGCGAGGACGGCTATGAAACGATCATGGTCAACTGCAACCCGGAAACGGTGTCGACCGACTATGACACGTCCGACCGCCTGTACTTCGAGCCGCTGACGCTGGAAGACGTGCTCGAGATCGTCGACAAGGAAAAGCCGGTCGGCGTGATCGTCCAGTACGGCGGCCAGACGCCGCTGAAGCTCGCGCTCGACCTCGAGGCGCACGGGGTGCCGATCGTCGGCACGTCGCCGGACATGATCGACGCGGCCGAAGACCGCGAACGCTTCCAGAAGCTGCTGCAGGACCTCGGCCTGCGCCAGCCGCCGAACCGCACCGCGCGCGCCGAAGACGAAGCGCTCGCGCTGGCCGACGAAATCGGCTATCCGCTGGTCGTGCGCCCGTCGTACGTGCTCGGCGGCCGCGCGATGGAAATCGTCCACGAGCCGCGCGACCTCGAGCGCTACATGCGCGAGGCCGTGAAGGTGTCGAACGATTCGCCGGTGCTGCTCGACCGCTTCCTGAACGACGCGATCGAGTGCGACGTCGACTGCATCTGCGACGGCGAAGCCGTGTTCATCGGCGGCGTGATGGAGCACATCGAGCAGGCGGGCGTCCACTCGGGCGACTCGGCATGCTCGCTGCCGCCGTACTCGCTGTCGAAGGAAACCGTGGCCGAGCTGAAGCGCCAGACGGGCGCGATGGCGAAGGCGCTGAACGTGGTCGGCCTGATGAACGTGCAGTTCGCGATCCAGCAGGTGCCGCAGGCGGACGGCTCGAAGCAGGACATCATCTACGTGCTGGAAGTGAACCCGCGCGCGTCGCGCACTGTGCCGTACGTGTCGAAGGCGACCAGCCTGCCGCTCGCGAAGATCGCGGCGCGCGCGATGGTCGGCCAGAAGCTCGCGCAGCAGGGTGTGACGAAGGAAGTCGAGCCGCCGTACTTCAGCGTGAAGGAAGCGGTGTTCCCGTTCGTCAAGTTCCCGACCGTCGATCCGGTCCTCGGGCCTGAAATGCGCTCGACCGGCGAAGTGATGGGCGTCGGCCAGACGTTCGGCGAAGCGCTGTTCAAGTCGCAGCTCGCGGCCGGTTCGCGCCTGCCGGAGTCGGGCACGGTGCTGCTGACCGTGATGGACGCGGACAAGCCGAAGGCCGTCGAAGTCGCGCGCATGCTGCACGACCTCGGCTACCCGATCGTCGCGACCAAGGGCACGGCAGCCGCGATCGAAGCGGCCGGCGTGCCAGTGAAGGTCGTGAACAAGGTGAAGGACGGCCGTCCGCACATCGTCGACATGATCAAGAACGGCGAGATCGCACTCGTGTTCACGACGGTCGACGAGACGCGCCAGGCGATCGCCGATTCGCGCTCGATCCGCATGAGCGCGCAGGCGCACAAGGTCACGTACTACACGACGATGTCGGGCGCGCGCGCGGCCGTTGAAGGCTTGCGCTACCTGAAGGATCTGGAAGTCTATGATTTACAAGGTCTTCACGCTCGCCTAAACTAAGCAGTCAGTTACCTGTCGAAGCAACACGTGCCGCGATTAGGCGGTGTTTCCAGTGCATCGGAAGCGCGCTTAATCGCGGTGATTTTTTTTATAGCCGTTTTTAGCGATTGAGCCGTTTATGAGCACCATTCCGTTGACAAAGCGTGGCGCAGAGCAACTGCGCGATGAATTGCAGCGCCTCAAGTCCGTCGAGCGGCCGGCCGTGATCAACGCGATCGCGGAGGCCCGCGCACAGGGCGATCTGTCCGAAAACGCCGAATACGACGCAGCGAAGGAAAAGCAGGGTTTTATCGAGGGCCGCATCGCGGAACTCGAATCCAAGCTGTCCGCCGCGCAAATCATCGATCCCACGGTGCTCGACGCCGATGGCCGCGTGGTGTTCGCCGCGACGGTCGAACTCGAGGATCTCGAGTCGGGCGACACCGTCAAGTACCAGATCGTCGGCGACGACGAAGCCGATATCGATCACGGCCTGATCTCGGTCAGCTCGCCGATCGCACGTGCGCTGATCGGCAAGTCCGAAGGCGACGTCGCGGCCGTGCAGGCACCGAGCGGCGTGCGCGAGTACGAAATCATCTCGGTCAGCTACATCTGAAGCGGGGCGACGTGATGCCGCATCGCGTGTTCCGTCTGCTGTCGGCCGTGTGGGTCGGCAGCCTGCTGACGATCGGGTATGCGGTCGCGCCCGTATTGTTCAAGACGCTGGAACGGATGACGGCCGGTTCGGTCGCCGCCCAGCTGTTCCGTATCGAGGCGATCCTCGGCGTCGTGTGCGGCGTGCTGCTGCTCGCGTTGTCGAATCAGCAGGTGCGGCGCGGCAGCAGCGAGTATCGCCGCGTGCGCTGGATCGTCGCCGCGATGGTCGTATGCGTGCTGGTCGGGTATTTTGCGCTGCAGCCGTTCATGAACGCGCTGCGTGTGGCCGCGATGGATGCGGGCACCGATATCGCGAATTCGCCGTATGCGAGCCGCTTCGGGATGCTGCACGGCGTTTCGAGCGTGTTCTATCTGGTCGAAAGCGTGCTGGGGCTGATGCTGATCTGGCGTCTGCCGGCGCGCGACGCCTGAGCGCCGCGCTGGGGCAGGGCGGCACGGGAATCCGTGCCGCGCAGGCATGTTACTTGTCCTGAAACGGCCGCTTGGTGCTGGCCTGGCGCTTTTTAGCGCGCTTCACGGTGCCGCCTGCCGTCACGCGTTCGTTGCCGCGCACCGTGACCTTCACCGGCCTCGGACGGCGCACGGGGCTCGCGTTCGGCGACACCTTGACGACCTTGACGGTGCGCGGGGCGCGGCCTTTCTTGTCGTCGGCGGCTTCTGCCGCGCTGGGCAGCGCACCGGCACGACGGCCGCGGGCCGGGGCCGCTGCGGCTTCGGGCTTCCAGATCACCAGCAGCTTGCCGATATGCTGAATCGGGGCCGCGTTCAACCGGTCGCAGATCTCGTCGTAGATCGCGATGCGTTCGTCGCGCTCGTCGCCGAACACGCGGATCTTGATCAGTTGGTGCGCGTCGAGGTGCACCTTGATTTCCTTCAGCACGGCGTCGGTCAGCCCTTCGGCGCCGATCAGCACGACGGGCTTGAGCGCATGGGCCTGGGAGCGCAGCGCGGAGCGCTCGGCGGGAGAAAGCGAAAGGGCGGGCATGGAAATGTCGAAATCTAAATAAGGGCGCGCTGACTGAAAAGCGATCGCGGGACTTTCCCGCATCAGCCGTGCGCCGAAACCACGTAAAATCGCGGCTTGGGCCTGAAAAGGGGCCGCAGCCGCGCGAAGAAGACGCGTATTATCCGCTAAAAGCGCGGCTTCACGAAGCAATTGGCAGCAATCTCTCTCTCGAATGGCAAAAAACCGCTTCAACCAGCACTGGCTGCACGACCACATCAACGACCCGTACGTCAAAATGGCGCAGCGGGAGGGCTATCGCGCGCGCGCCGCGTACAAGCTGAAGGAAATCGACGAGCAGGACAAGCTGATCCGTCCGGGCCAGGTAATCGTCGATCTCGGCGCCACGCCGGGCAGCTGGAGCCAGTATGCCCGCAACAAGCTCGCGCAGGGCAAGAAGCGTGACGCGGAGCGCGAAGGCGGCATCGACGGCACGATCGTTGCGCTCGACATCCTGCCGATGGATCCGATCGCCGACGTCCACTTCCTGCAGGGCGACTTCCGCGAGGACGACGTCCTCCACCAGCTCGAAGAAGTGCTCGAAGGCCGCGCGGTGGACCTTGTTATTTCCGACATGGCCCCCAACCTCTCCGGCGTGGCCTCGGCGGACGCGGCGCGCATCGAGCATCTCTGCGATCTGGCGCTCGAATTCGCGCAGAACCATCTGAAGCCGGACGGTGCGCTGCTCGTGAAGTGCTTTCACGGCAGCGGCTACAGCCAGATCGTCGAGAAGTTCAAACAGCAGTTTAAGGTTGTCGCGCCACGCAAGCCCAAGGCATCCCGCGACAAATCGTCCGAAACGTTCATTTTGGGTCGGCAGCTGAAGCATCCGCGTTGACGCGGAGTGCGGTGCCGCAAACGGGCTCCGGCCCTTGCCAGACAAGCGAAGCGCTATCGCGGCGGTTGTCAATGCTTATGGCGGGGGTGGTCGGACTGGATTAGAATGACCGAGGGGCGCCGCAAGGAAAATGTAGGCGCTCGTCTACGAGTGAAGGAGTGGTGCTTTGAACAACAATATGTTTTCGAAGGCAGCGGTGTGGCTGGTGATCGCACTGGTGCTGTTTACGGTGTTCAAGCAGTTCGACAAGCCCCGCGTCCAGGAAGGCGTGTCCTATTCGCAGTTCATGGACGACGCCAAGAACGGCAAGGTCAAGAACGTCATCGTTCAGGGGCGCAACCTCACCGTCACTCCGGCTGATGGCCAGAAATACCAGATCGTGTCGCCCGGCGACATCTGGATGGTCGGCGATCTGATGAAGTACGGCGTGCAGGTCAGCGGCAAGGCCGACGACGAGCCGAACGCGCTGATGTCCGCGCTGTACTACCTCGGGCCGACGATCCTGATCATCGTGTTCTGGTTCTACATGATGAGGCAGATGCAGGGGGGCGGCAAAGGCGGCGCATTCTCGTTCGGGAAATCGCGTGCGCGGCTGATCGACGAGAACAACAACGCGGTGAACTTCTCCGACGTCGCGGGCTGCGACGAAGCGAAGGAAGAAGTGTCCGAGCTCGTCGACTTCCTGCGCGATCCGCAGAAATTCCAGAAACTGGGCGGCCGCATTCCGCGCGGCGTGCTGCTGGTCGGCCCTCCGGGTACCGGCAAGACGTTGCTCGCCCGCGCGATCGCGGGTGAAGCGAAGGTGCCGTTCTTCAGCATCTCGGGTTCGGACTTCGTCGAAATGTTCGTCGGCGTCGGCGCGGCCCGTGTGCGCGACATGTTCGAGCAGGCGAAGAAGCATGCGCCGTGCATCGTGTTCATCGACGAAATCGACGCGGTCGGCCGTCATCGCGGCGCCGGCATGGGCGGCGGCAACGACGAGCGCGAACAGACGCTGAACCAGATGCTCGTCGAGATGGACGGCTTCGAGGCGAATTCGGGCGTCATCGTGATCGCCGCGACCAACCGTTCCGACGTGCTCGACAAGGCGCTGCTGCGTCCGGGCCGTTTCGACCGTCAGGTCTATGTCGGCCTGCCGGACATCCGAGGCCGCGAGCAGATCATGCGCGTGCACCTGCGCAAGGTGCCGATCGCGAACGACGTCGACGCGGCGGTCATCGCACGCGGCACGCCGGGCTTCTCGGGCGCCGATCTCGCGAACCTCGTGAACGAGGCTGCGCTGTTCGCCGCCCGTCGCGGCAAGCGTATCGTCGAGATGCAGGATTTCGAGGACGCGAAGGACAAGATCTTCATGGGTCCGGAGCGCAAGTCCGCCGTGATCCGCGAGGAAGCGAAGCGCGCGACGGCATACCACGAGTCGGGCCACGCGGTCATCGCGAAGCTGTTGCCGAAGGCCGACCCGGTGCACAAGGTCACGATCATCCCGCGCGGTCGCGCGCTGGGCGTCACGTGGCAGTTGCCGGAGCATGACAACGAGACGTATTCGAAGGATTACCTGCTGGACCGCCTCGCGATCCTGTTCGGTGGCCGCGTGGCCGAAGAGCTGTTCATGAACCTGGTTAGCACCGGGGCATCGGACGACTTCAACAAGGCCACGCAGACCGCGCGTGCGATGGTGGCCCGTTTCGGCATGACCGACGCACTCGGCCCGATGGTCTACGTCGACGACGAGAACGATGCGTCGCCGTTCGGCCGCGGCTTCACGCGCACGATCTCGGAGGCGACGCAGCAGAAGGTCGACTCGGAAATCCGCCGCGTGCTGGACGAGCAGTACAACCTCGCACGCCGCCTGCTCGAAGATAACCGCGACAAGGTCGAGGCGATGACCGCCGCACTGATGGAGTGGGAGACGATCGACGCCGATCAGATCAACGACATCATGGAAGGCCGTCCGCCGCGCTCGCCGAAGAGCTCGCCGGCTGTCGGCGGCGATTCGTCGGGCGGCGGCAGCGCCGAGGTCAAGCCCGGCAGCGCGCCGGCACCGGCTACGCCGGCGGCATAATCTCCGCTTTAACGCCGTTCACGGGCTGGTGTGGCTTCACACCGGCCCGTTTTGCATTCATCCACGCCCGTTGCTCGTGTCCGATTCCGCTGTGTCCCCGTTCATTCCCGCGCCGCTCCAGTGCGGCCGCTTCGAACTGACGTTCGAACGCCCGCTCGTGATGGGCATCCTCAACGCCACGCCCGATTCGTTTTCCGACGGCGGCCGCTTCCTCGCGCGCGACGATGCGCTGCGCCAGGCCGAGCGGATGATTGCCGACGGCGCGGACCTGCTCGACATCGGCGGCGAATCGACGCGCCCCGGTGCGCCGCCGGTGCCGCTCGACGAGGAGCTCGCGCGCGTGATTCCGCTCGTCGAGGCGCTGCGGCCGCTGAACGTGCCGCTGTCGATCGATACCTACAAGCCGGCCGTGATGCGCGCGGCGTTAGCCGCCGGTGCGGACCTGATCAACGACATCTGGGGGTTCCGCCAGCCGGGCGCGATCGATGCGGTGCGCGACGGCAATAGCGGACTGTGCGCGATGCACATGCTCGGCGAGCCGCAGACGATGCAGGCGGGCGAGCCCGACTACGGCGACGTCGTGACCGACGTGCGCGATTTTCTCGCCGCGCGCGCCGAGGCGCTGCGCGACGCGGGGGTGGCGGCGGAGCGCATCTGCGTCGACCCGGGCTTCGGGTTCGGCAAGGCGGTCGTCGACGACAACTATGCGCTGCTGGCCGCGTTGCCGGACACGGCGCCCGCGCGTCCCGACGGGCGCGCTTATCCGATTCTCGCGGGCATGTCGCGCAAGTCGATGCTCGGTGCGGTGATCGGCGGCAAGCCGCCGATGGAACGCGTCGCGGCGAGCGTGGCGGCTGCGGTGTGCGCGGTCGAGCGGGGCGCCGCGATCGTGCGCGTGCACGACGTCGCGGCGACGGTCGATGCGCTGAAAGTATGGAATACCGTGCGCGCAGCCGCACGGCAACGATAAGCAAGTCAGAAAGACGAAGGAGGAAGGACTCATGGGACGTCGATATTTCGGCACGGACGGCATTCGCGGCACGGTGGGCGAAGCGCCCATCACGCCGGACTTCGTATTGCGCCTCGGCTACGCGGCCGGCAAGGTGCTGGCCGGCTCCGCCGACGTCGCGGCAGGCTCGCGTCCGACGGTGCTGATCGGCAAGGACACGCGCGTGTCGGGCTACATGCTCGAAGCCGCGCTCGAGGCCGGCTTCTCTGCGGCCGGCGTCGACGTGATGCTGGCCGGCCCGATGCCGACGCCCGGCGTCGCGTACCTGACGCGTGCGCTGCGTCTGTCGGCCGGTGTGGTGATCAGCGCGTCGCACAACCCTTATCACGACAACGGGATCAAGTTTTTCTCGGCTGACGGCAACAAGCTGCCCGACGACATCGAAGCCGCGATCGAAGCGTGGCTCGACAAGCCGCTCGAATGCGCGCCGTCCGACGGCCTCGGCAAGGCGCGTCGCCTCGACGACGCGGCCGGCCGCTACATCGAGTTCTGCAAGAGCACGTTCCCGGCCGCGTTCGACTTGCGGGGCCTTAAGCTCGTGATCGATTGCGCGCACGGCGCCGCGTACCAGATTGCGCCGCACGTGTTCCACGAACTCGGCGCGGACGTCATCCCGATCGGCGTCGCGCCGAACGGCTTCAACATCAACGACGGCGTCGGCGCGACCGCGCCGGACGCGCTGGTGCGCGCGGTGCGGGCGAACCACGCCGATCTCGGCATCGCGCTCGACGGCGACGCCGACCGCCTGCAGCTCGTCGACGCGACCGGCCGCCTGTACAACGGCGACGAACTGCTCTACGTGCTCGTGAAGGACCGAATCGCGACCGACGGCAAGGTCGACGGCGCGGTCGGCACGCTGATGACAAACCTCGCGGTCGAAGTCGCGCTGCAGCGCGAGGGCGTGAAGTTCGTCCGTGCGACAGTCGGCGACCGCTACGTGCTCGAGCAGTTGCGCGAGCACGGCTGGCAGCTCGGCGCGGAAGGGTCGGGCCACATCCTGTCGCTCGACCGGCATTCGACCGGCGACGGCATCGTGTCGGCACTGCTCGTGCTGGCGGCGCTCAAGCGCAGCGGCCGCACCCTCGCGCAGATGCTCGACGGCGTCACGTTGTTTCCGCAGAAGCTGATCAACGTGCGGATGAAGCCGGGCGCCGACTGGAAGGGCAGCGCGTCGATTCGCGCTGCGATCGATGCAGCCGAAGCCGCGCTTGCGGGCAGCGGTCGCGTGCTGATCCGCGCGTCCGGCACGGAGCCCGTCCTGCGCGTGATGGTCGAAGCGCAGCAGGCGGCCGATGCGGTGCGCCACGCGGAGACGATCGCCGACGCGGTGCGGGCTGCAACGACTTGACCAGCGGCAGGCGCGCGCGGCGGTCCGCCCGCCCGCGCGCCGGCTTCCGATGAATTCGCATGCGGCGCCTTCGGGCGCCGTCGTTTTTGTCAGACGCAAAGGTTTGCCATACCTATAAGTGACGCACTTCGGCAAACGCATTATTCCGATTTCATCAGGTATCCGACCCCACGATTGCAGCGACCGCGAAACCGGCTTCCCGCCCGGCTGACGCTGCGCTACCATGCGTCCGCGCGCCCTCGAAGACGGGCGTCATTCCCATCTCTGCGAGCCAGGCAATTCTTGCCGCCACCGCCGCTCCGGCGTCCCGACACGCCGCCCGATATTCCCTTTCAACCAGTCATGTTACTGTCACGCCAGTTTCATCGATTGTCACATTACCGTCATGAGCAGCCCCTAACCTTCGCGGTGCCGTAGTCATCCGCTCACACACTGGAGGTCTCATGAAATTGATGCAAACCGCGATTGCCGGCCTGGCTGGCGCGCTTTTCGCCGTCGCCGCCCACGCTGCCGACATCACGGGCGCAGGTAGCACGTTCGCGATGCCGATCTATACGAAATGGGCTGCCGATTACCAGCAGTCCGGCGGTTCGAAGGTCAACTACCAGGGCATCGGCTCGTCGGGCGGCCTGAAGCAGATCGTCGCGAAAACGGTCGATTTTGCCGGTTCGGACGCACCGCTGAAGGATGAAGAACTCGCGAAGGAAGGCCTGTTCCAGTTCCCGACGGTGGTCGGCGGCGTGGTGCCGGTCGTCAACGTGCCGGGCGTGAAGGCCGGCGAACTGACGCTGTCGGGCCCGGTGCTCGGCGACATCTACCTCGGCAAGATCAAGAAGTGGAACGACCCGGCGATCGCCGCGCTGAACCCGAAGGTCAAGCTGCCGGATACGGACATCGCGGTGGTCCGCCGCGCTGACGGCTCGGGCACGAGCTTCATCTGGACGAACTACCTGTCGAAGGTCAACGACGAGTGGAAGTCGAAGATCGGCGAAGGCACGACGGTCAACTGGCCGACGGGCACGGGCGGCAAGGGCAACGACGGCGTCGCGGCCTTCGTGCAGCGCCTGCCGGGTGCGATCGGCTATGTCGAGTGGGCGTACGCGAAGAAGAACAACATGACCTACACTGCCCTGAAGAACTCGACGGGCACGGTGGTTGAGCCGAAGACGGAAACGTTCAAGGCCGCGGCAGCCGGTGCGAACTGGTCGAAGTCGTTCTACCAGATCCTGACGAACCAGCCGGGCAAGGAAGCTTGGCCGGTCGTCGGCGCGACGTTCGTGCTGCTGCACGCGAAGCAGGACAAGCCGGAGCAGGGCGCGGAAACGCTGAAGTTCTTCAGCTGGGCGTTCAAGAACGGCGAGAAGGCCGCCGACAGCCTCGACTACATCTCGCTGCCGGCGTCGGTCGAGACGGAAATCCGCAAGCAGTGGAAGACGAAGGTGACGGACGCTTCGGGCAAGCCGGTCGCCGCCGAGTAAGCCATCCAGCGGTTCGCTGCCCGGCCGTGCCGGTCGGGCAGTGTGTGCGGTAAAGCCGGGCGTTACGGCGCCCGGCGATCAAAAGCAGGCACCCATGTCTGATATTTCATACACGTCCTCCCGATCGCCCGACAGTGCGCAGCAGCGCGCGCCGAGCCGTCTCGGGGATGTCCTGTTCGGCGGCCTTGCGCGGCTCGCCGCGATCGTGACCCTGCTGTTGCTGGGCGGGATCATCGTTTCCCTGATCATTGCGTCGATGCCGACCATCCAGAAGTTCGGCCTCGGCTTCCTGTGGCAATCCGAGTGGGATCCCAACTCGGACATCTACGGCGCACTCGTGCCGATCTACGGCACGATCGTGACGTCGATCATTGCGCTCGTCATCGCGGTGCCGGTCAGTTTCGGCATCGCACTGTTCCTCACCGAGCTGTCGCCCGTGTGGCTGCGCCGCCCGCTCGGCATCGCGATCGAGCTGCTCGCCGCGATTCCGTCGATCGTGTACGGCATGTGGGGGCTGCTCGTGTTCGCGCCGATCTTCGCCGAATACTTCCAGAAGCCGCTCGGCCGCCTGTTCAAGGACGTGTGGGTGCTCGGTCCCCTGACGTCGGGCCCGCCGATCGGCATCGGCATTCTCGCGGCCGGCGTGATCCTCGCGATCATGATCATCCCGTACATCGCCTCGGTGATGCGCGACGTGTTCGAGGTCACGCCGGTGCTGCTGAAGGAATCGGCATACGGCATCGGCTGCACGACCTGGGAAGTGATGTGGAAGGTCGTGCTGCCCTACACGAAGACCGGCGTGATCGGCGGCGTGATGCTCGGCCTCGGCCGCGCGCTCGGCGAGACGATGGCCGTGACCTTCGTGATCGGCAACACGAACCTGCTCGACAGCGTGTCGCTGTTCGCGCCGGGTAACAGCATCACGTCGGCGCTCGCGAACGAATTCGCGGAAGCGCAACCGGGGCTGCACACGTCCGCGCTGATGGAACTGGGCCTGATCCTGTTCGTGATCACGTTCATCGTGCTGTCCATCTCCAAACTGCTGCTGCTTCGCCTCGAGAAGGGAGAGGGCAAGAAATGAGCGAGCCCGTCATGAATTTCCCGGGACCGACCGGCGCCGCGCTCGACGCGATGCGCAACCGCCTGCAGCGCAAGCGCAAGGCGATCAACGCGATCGCGCTCGCCGCGGCGCTCGGTGCGATGGCATTCGGCCTGTTGTGGCTCGTGTGGATTCTCTACACGACGATCCATCTCGGCGTCGGCGGCCTGTCGCTGCAGCTGTTCACCGAATCGACGCCGGCGCCGAACACGGAAGGCGGCGGTCTCGCGAACGCGATCGTCGGCAGCCTGCTGCTGTGCGGTTTCGGCACGCTGGTCGGCACGCCGATCGGCATCCTCGCGGGCGTCTATCTCGCCGAATACGGCCAGAAGAACCTGCTGGCGAGCACGATCCGCTTCATCAACGACATCCTGCTGTCGGCGCCGTCGATCGTCATCGGCCTGTTCGTGTACGCGATCGTCGTCGCGAAGTCGGGACGTTTCTCGGGCTGGGCTGGCGTCATCGCGCTCGCGCTGCTGCAGATTCCGATCGTGATCCGCACGACCGAGAACATGCTGAAGCTCGTGCCGAATGCGCTCCGTGAAGCGGCCTTCGCGCTCGGCACGCCGAAGTGGCGGATGGTGCTGAAGATCACGCTGCGCGCGTCGGTCGGCGGGATCGTGACGGGCGTGCTGCTCGCGGTCGCGCGGATCGCCGGCGAAACGGCGCCGCTGCTGTTCACCGCGCTGTCGAACCAGTTCTTCTCGTGGGACATGAGCCAGCCGATGGCGAACCTGCCGGTCACGATCTACAAGTTCGCGATGAGCCCGTTCGCGGAATGGCAGTCGCTCGCGTGGGCGGGCGTGTTCCTGATTACGCTCGGGGTGCTCGGACTGAACGTCCTGGCGCGCTCGATCTTCTCGAAAAAGTAACGGCGGAGCAATCCGATGAATATGGCAGAGAGCCACCTGAATCCCGTCGAGCGCACCGCTGCGCCGGCCGGCACGCATGACGCGGCGAACGATCGCCCGCTCGCGCCGCTGAACGCGAAGATCGAGGTCAACAACCTCAACTTCTTCTACAACAAGTTCCACGCGCTGAAGAACATCAACCTGCGCATTCCCGAAGGGAAGGTGACGGCGTTCATCGGCCCGTCGGGCTGCGGCAAGTCGACGCTGCTGCGCACGTTCAACAAGATGTTCGCGCTCTATCCGGAGCAGCGCGCCGAAGGCGAAATTCTAATGGACGGCGAGAACCTGCTGACGACGAAGCGCGACATCTCGCTGCTGCGCGCGCGGATCGGCATGGTGTTCCAGAAGCCGACCCCGTTCCCGATGTCGATCTACGACAACATCGCGTTCGGCGTGAAGATGTTCGAAAAGCTCACGCGCTCGGAAATGGACGACCGCGTCGAGTGGGCGCTCACGAAGGCCGCGCTGTGGAACGAAGTGAAGGACAAGCTGGGCCAGAGCGGCTACGGGCTATCGGGCGGCCAGCAGCAGCGTCTGTGCATCGCGCGCGGCATCGCGATCCGTCCGGAAGTGCTGCTGCTCGACGAGCCGTGCTCGGCGCTCGACCCGATCTCGACGGGCCGCATCGAAGAGCTGATCGCGGAGCTGAAGAGCGACTACACGGTCGTGATCGTCACGCACAACATGCAGCAGGCCGCACGCTGCTCGGATTACACGGCCTACATGTACCTGGGCGAGCTGATCGAGTTCGGCGAGACCGAAAAGATCTTCATCAAGCCGGTGCGCAAGGAAACGGAAGACTACATCACCGGCCGCTTCGGCTGATGACGGAGAACAACAGCCATGTCGGATAAACATCTGTCGAGCCAGTTCGACGCGGATCTGAATGCCGTGTCGTCGAAAGTGCTGGAAATGGGCGGACTCGTGGAGTCGCAGATCGTCGGCGCGATGCGCGCGCTGAACGAATTCGATCGCGATACGGCCGAGAAGGTGATCGCGGCCGAGGAAACGCTGAACGCGATGGAAGTGGACATCGACCAGGAATGCGGCAACATCATCGCGCGGAGACAGCCTGCCGCGCGTGACCTGCGTCTTCTGATGTCGATTTCGAAAACGATTACGAACCTCGAGCGCGCGGGCGACGAAGCCGAGAAGATCGCCAAGCGCGTGCGCCGCCTGGTCGACGAGCCGGCCGCGCGTGCGGTCAACATCGCCGAGATCAAGGTGTCGGGCGAGATGGCCGTGACGATCCTGCGCCGCGCGCTCGACGCGTTCGCGCGCCTCGATACGGTGGCCGCCGCGCAGATCGTCAAGGACGACAAGGAAATCGACATGGAATTCCGCGCGTTCGTGCGCAAGCTCGTGTCGTACATGCAGGAAGATCCGCGCACGATCTCCGTCGGCCTCGACTACCTGTTCATCGCGAAGGCGATCGAGCGGATCGGTGACCACGCGAAGAACATCGCCGAATTCATCATCTACATCGTGAAGGGCACCGACGTGCGGCACCAGCCGCGCGACACGCTCGATCGCGAAGCCAACAGTTAATCGACTCCATAGGAAGAACAGAGGTGCCGATGCCCAGCAACATTCTCGTCGTTGAAGATGAGCCCGCGATTTCCGAACTGATCTCGGTGAATCTCCAGCACGCCGGTCACTGTCCGATCCGCGCGTACAACGCCGAACAGGCGCAGAACCTGATCAGCGACGTGCTGCCCGATCTCGTGCTGCTCGACTGGATGCTGCCGGGCAAGTCCGGTATCGCGTTCGCGCGCGACCTGCGCAACAACGAACGGACCAAGCACATCCCGATCATCATGCTCACCGCCCGCGGCGACGAGCAGGACAAGGTGCTCGGCCTTGAAATCGGCGCGGACGACTACGTGACGAAGCCGTTCTCGCCGAAGGAACTGATGGCGCGCATCAAGGCCGTGCTGCGCCGCCGCGCGCCGCAGCTGACCGAGGACGTCGTGTCGATCAACGGGCTGCGCCTCGACCCGGCCACGCATCGCGTCGCCGCGCACGGCGACGGCAGCGAGATCAAGCTCGATCTCGGCCCGACCGAGTTCCGCCTGCTGCATTTCTTCATGACGCATCCGGAGCGCGTGCACAGCCGCACGCAGCTGCTCGACCAGGTGTGGGGCGACCACGTGTTCGTCGAGGAGCGTACCGTCGACGTGCACATCAAACGATTGCGCGCGGCCTTGAAACCGGCCGGCTGCGATGCGATGATCGAAACCGTGCGCGGCAGCGGCTACCGCCTCGCCAAGCACGCGTAACGTATTCGGGCATGCCGCGTGCCGCGGCGTGCCGTTCATTCTTTCGGACGCTGAATCATGAACATCATCTGGGCGCGCTTTCTGGTGTCGCTCGTGCTGCTCGTGCTGATCGGCGTATTGGTCGGCGTCTTCGCCGGCCCGACCGCGGGCCTCGTGTTCGTGGTCGTGATGCTGGTCGCGCAGGGCTTTTTCAGCACCTTCCATACGCAGCGTCTGTGGCGCCTGCTCGACGCGCCCGTCTACGGCGAAGTGCCGAGCGCGCCGGGCATCTGGGGCGAGATCTACTATCGGCTGCACAAGCTCGCGAAGCAGTGGCATGCACAGGTGCGGCAGGTCGAACAGCAACACTCGCGTTTCATCCAGGCGATCCAGGCCTCGCCGAACGGTGTCGCGATGCTCGATGATCACGACCAGATCGAGTGGTGCAACGCGATCGCCGAAGTCCATTTCGGCCTCGATGCGAAGCGCGACCTGCGCCAGCACATCACGAACCTGGTGCGCCATCCCGATTTCGTCCGGTACCTCAATGCGCAGCATTACGACGAGACGCTGTTGATGCGCGGCATGGGCGACGCGCGGCAGAACGTGCTGGCCGTGCAGGTGTTTCCGTACGGCGAGAACCGCAAGCTGCTGCTCACGCAGGACATCACCGAGCTCGAACGCACCGACGCGATGCGGCGTGACTTCGTCGCGAACGTGTCGCACGAGCTGAAGACGCCGCTCACCGTGCTGTCGGGTTTCCTGGAGACGATGCGCGAGCTGCCGCTGAACGAGGAGGACCGTGCGCGCTATCTTGACATGATGGAGCAGCAGGCGTCGCGCATGCGGCACATCGTGACCGACCTGCTGGTGCTCGCGAAGCTGGAAGGCGAGAGCAAGCCGCCCGTCGATCATGCGATCGACATGCGGGCGGTGTTCGACCATCTGAAGGAGGATGCGCAGACGCTGTCGAACGGGCATCATGACATCGCGTTCTCGATCGACGAGACGCTCGGCGTCACGGGCGCACAGACGGAGCTGTTCAGCGCGTTCGCGAATCTCGTCACGAACGCGATTCGCTATACGCCGGACGGCGGCAAGATCGTCGTGTCCTGGCGGCGCGAGGGTGCGCAGGGCGTGTTTTCGGTCACCGACAGCGGCTTCGGGATTCCGGCCGCCGACCTGCCGCGGCTCACCGAGCGTTTCTACCGGGTCGACCGCAGCCGTTCGCGCGACACGGGCGGCACGGGCCTCGGGCTTGCGATCGTCAAGCACGTGCTGCAGCGGCACGACGCGCATCTGTACGTGCAGAGCGAGGAAGGGCGCGGCAGTACGTTCACCGCGCGGTTTCCGGGCTCGCGTATCATCGCGATCCGGCCGGCCGCCTACGAAGCATGATCGCGTAGTAGTTCGCCATGAAAAAAGCAGCCCATGGGCTGCTTTTTTCATGGCGATGCGTCGGCGCGACCCGCATCGCGCCGACGGCTCAAGAGCAGAACTTCGCGAGCAATCCGAGCTGCGCGTTGCGGACCGTCTTGCCGGTGCGGCGCCGGCGATAGTGACCGTCGCTGTGCATCTGCCATGCCGACTGGTTGTCGCCGAGGCACACTGACAGCCCTTCGGCGATCACGCGCCGCTTGAGCTTGCGCTCGCGGATCGGGAACGCGACTTCGACGCGGCGGAACAGGTTGCGGTCCATCCAGTCGGCGCTCGACAGATAGACGTCCTCGGCGCCGCCCGCGTGGAAATAGTAGATGCGGTGGTGTTCGAGGAAGCGGCCGACGATCGAGCGCACCGTGATGTTTTCCGACAACCCCGGCACACCGGGCTTCAGCGCGCAGACGCCGCGCACGATCAGGTCGACCTTGACGCCGGCCTGCGACGCTTCGTACAGCGCGGCGATCACCGACGGCTCCAGCAGCGCGTTCATTTTCGCGACGATGCGCGCGCGCTTGCCGGCCTGCGCATTGTCGATCTCCGCGCGGATCGACTCGATGATGCGCGGATGCAGCGTGAACGGCGACTGCCACAGTTCGTGCAGCGTCAGTTCGCCGCCGATCCCGGTCAGTTGCTGGAACACGTGATGCACGTCCTCACAGATCTTCTGGTCGGCCGTCATCAGCCCGAAGTCGGTGTAGAGGCGTGCGGTGCGCGGATGGTAGTTGCCGGTGCCGAGGTGCACGTAGCGGCGCAGCGACGCCTTGCCGGCCTGCACGACGCGTCGCACGATCAGCATCATCTTCGCGTGGCACTTGTGGCCGACCACGCCGTACACGACATGCGCGCCGACGGCTTCGAGCTGCGACGCCCAGTTGATGTTGGTTTCCTCGTCGAAGCGCGCGAGCAGCTCGACCACGACGGTCACTTCCTTGCCGTTGCGCGCGGCTTCCATCAGCGCGTCCATCAGCGGCGAGTCGGTGCCGGTGCGATAGATCGTCTGCTTGATCGCGACGACGCTCGGGTCTCTCGCGGCCTGCTGCAGCAGTTCGAGCACCGGCTGGAAGCTCTCGTACGGGTGGTGCAGCAGGATGTCGCCGGCGTCGATCGCGTCGAACATCGTCGGCGCGTTGGCGATTGCCGCGGGGGTCGATGCGGTGAACGGCGTGAACTTCAGGTCCGGGCGGTCGACGAGATCGGGAATCTGCATCAGGCGCACGAGGTTCACGGACCCGGCCACGCGATAGCAGTCCTTGTCGCCGAGTTCGCTTTCCTCCAGCAGGCGCCGCACGATGTGCAGCGGCGTGTCGGCCGACACTTCGAGGCGCACCGCATTGCCAAGGTGGCGCGCGGGCAGTTCGCCCTGCAGCGCGACACGCAGGTTCGTGATTTCGTCTTCGTCGACGAACAGCTCGCTGTTGCGCGTGATGCGGAACTGGTTGCAGCTCTTCACGACGAGTTGCGGGAAGAGTTCGCCGACGAAGCGTTGCATGAACGAGCTCAGCAGCACGAAGCCGTGCTCGAAGCCCGACAGCGCATGCGGCATGCGCACGACGCGCGGCAGCGCGCGCGGCGCCTGCACGATGCCCATTACGGCCTGGCGGCCGAACGCGTCGCGCCCTTCGAGCTCGACGACGAAGTTCAGGCTCTTGTTCAGCACACGCGGGAACGGGTGAGCCGGATCGAGGCCGATCGGCGTCAGCACGGGCAGCAGCTCGTCGAGGAAGTAGCGTCGCGCCCATTCGAGCTGCTCGTCGTTCCACGTGTCGCTCGCGTGGAAGTAGATGCCTTCCTGTTCGAGCGCCGGCAGCACGGTTTCGTGCAGCATCGTGTACTGTCGATGCACGAGCCGCTGCGCGCGCTCGACGACGAGATCGTAAGCGTGCTGCAGCGACATGCCGTCGGGCGTCAGCGCGCCGGGGTTGTCGCGGATCTGCTCCTGCAGGCCGGCCATCCGGACCTCGAAGAATTCGTCGAGGTTGCTGCTGGTGATGCAGATGAAGCGCAGGCGCTCGAGCAACGGGACTTGCGGGTCGGCCGCCTGGGCCAGCACGCGCTCGTTGAAACCGAGGATGCCGAGTTCACGATTGAGAAGCGGGTAACGGACGGACATCGGCAGAGTAGGGGGTAATTCAGGCGATGATTCGAAAGGACGCTCGGAAACTCTCACGGTACGATGACGTGCTGATGACAATACTGGTTTTATATCGGGAAATTCTACGCCGTAACCCTTTCGTCGCATAAATGTTTCGGCTATATGGAATCGAGCAGTGTGCATGCCCGTGAAGCGTGGCAACGGCAAGCGTTCCACGCTTAAAATGTCGCCTTTGATTGATCGCCCGCGATTGCCGGAGGAACGGCTGCCGCGGAAGAACGCGCACGGAGCCCCCTTCTGATGGTTACAACTCCCCACTTGCTGGCTGCCGTGGATCTCGGCTCCAACAGCTTCCGGCTGATCGTCGGGCGCGTCGAGGAAACGCCGGCGGGCAGCCAGATCTATCCCGTCGACGCGCTGCGCGAGCCGGTTCGGCTCGCCGCGGGGCTGTCGAGCGACAAGATGCTCGATCGCGCGTCGCAGGAGCGTGGCTGGGAGGCGCTCAAGCGGTTCGGCGAGCGCCTGCGCGATTTCCATCCCGATCATGTGCGCGCGGTGGCGACCAACACGCTGCGCGTCGCGAAGAACGCCCCCGAATTCCTCGGCGAGGCCGAGGCGGCGCTCGGGTTCCCGATCGAAGTGATCGCGGGCCGCGAAGAGGCGCGCCTGATCTATGCGGGCGCCGCGCACTCGGTGCCGGCGAGCGCCGGCAAGCGGCTCGTCGTCGACATCGGCGGCGGCTCGACCGAATTCATCATCGGCTCGCACTACACGCCGATCGTGATGGAGAGCCTCTATATCGGTTGCGTGAGCCATAGCCGCACCTTCTTTCCGGCCGGCAACGTCGACGAATACACGATGCGGCAGGCCGAACTCGCGGCCAAGCGCGAGATCCAGATCATTTCGAGCGAATACAAGAAGGCCGGCTGGGACCAGGCGATCGGCTCGTCCGGCACCGCACGCGCGCTGGCGGAGCTCGTCGAGGCGAACGGCTTCAACGATCCGGGCATCACGCACGGCATTTCGCGCGGCGGCCTCGAGCGGCTGAAGCGTGCGCTGATCAAGTCGGAGAACGTCAACCGGCTGAAGCTGATCGCGCTGAAACCCGACCGCGTGCCGGTACTCGCCGGCGGCCTCGCGATCATGCTGGCGGTGTTCGAGGAACTGGGCGTCGACTACGTCGATACGACCGACGGCGCGCTGCGTCTCGGCGTGCTGTACGACCTGCTCGGCCGGACCCAGCACGAGGACATGCGTGCGGTGACCGTCGAGGGTTTCACGCGCCGCTACGGTGTCGATCGTGCGCAAGCCGAGCGGATCGGCGCGCTCGCCGCGCGTTTCTACGACGAGCTCGAGGAAGGCGACGAGGAAGCGCGCGAGGAAGGGCGGATGTTCCTCGGCTGGGCGGCCGCATTGCACGAGATCGGCCTGTCGATCTCGCACAGCGCGTATCACAAGCATTCGGCCTATATCGCGAGCAACGCGGACATGCCGGGTTTTTCGCGTACCGACCAGGCGCGGCTTGCCGCGCTCGTGCTCGGCCATGCGGGCAAGCTCGGCAAGCTGTCGCAGGCACGCGAGGTCGAATGGCCGCTGCTGTTCTGCCTGCGGCTCGCGGCGCTGCTGTGCCGGCGCCGGACCGATGCGGGGCTCCCCGACATTTCCGTTTCGCAGATGAAGAAGGGTGGGTACGAGGTGCGTCTGCCGAGCGCCTGGGTCGAGCAGAACCCGTTGACCGACTATAGCCTCAGCCAGGAGGCGGCGGAGTGGGAGAAGGTCGGTATCCCGTATCGCGTGGTTTATACCGGCGCGTGACGGGGCGATGGCGGGCCCGGAGGGTGCTCCCGGCTCCGGTGGAATGTGCGGAGGCTGCATCCGTCAGGTGTCACCCTGTACGGCAGTCAGGGGCGGCGCGACGCGGGTGCTGACGGCCAGCTCAATCCGACGAGCAGACGATCGCGGTCAGGAACGGGAACGCCTGCTTGACGGTTGCGTCGCTGCCGGCCTTGCGCACGGCTTCCTCGACCGCGCTCTTCGTGCCGCGCACGACGACGCCGTAGGCCCAGTCGCCGATCGGCTTGCCGTCGCCCGGACGGAAGATCGGATCGTTCGCCTGGTAACCGAGCACGACATAGACGCCGAAGCCGTAGGCCGTCAGCGAGCGGTTGGTGCGGAACGCATTGACCGAGTTCGATTCGACGTGCATCGGCTCCGACTGGATGTCGCCGGCGGCGAGCAGCGGCGCGACGAACTTGTGGCCGGTCGAATGGCAGTCGAGCGCGTCGTCGAGCGCTTTCGCCGACGCGGGGCCGGCGGTGGCGAGCATGAGCAGCGACGCACACAGGGCAGTTTCGAGAATGTTGTTTTTCATGCGCGAATGCGGGTTGTTCATAGGCATTATCGCGTGTTCCAGCAAGTTTCGTGCGCAGGCTTGGCCGAGGACGCGCGGCGCACGCCGATGCGGCGATTTGACCCGTGCGCGCACCGTACGGCCGCGACCCTCGAAAACGGGTGGGCGATTCAAGGGCCGGTAAAAAACGCCCGGAAACGGAAAAAGGGCCAGGGTATTTCACCCTCACCCCTTGCTTCCTTTGATCGTCGCGAAAGATTCGACCTTCGACCTTGATCGCGCACGTCGCCGGTGGGACGAATCCAGCCAAGCCAAAGCGTACCAGCCGCTCTGGGATGACCTAGGGTGAACCTTTCGCATAGCGGCCCGCTGACCGTGCGGCATCGACCTGCATCGTATTGCATCACGTACCATTGCCGCGCAATCTTGCATGCTGGCAGGAATTCGCCCAAGCAGACGGTTGCTATCCGCTGTCGTGCACTGGCGAGATTTCGGCCGCGTCGCGGCGGTTGCATGGCTGCATGTCAGGTTTTCGCGAACTTGCGAGAGTTGTAAAGGTTGCGGAACACCATCTGCGTGACGGGGCGTGGCGATGCGAGCGCAATATCCCGCGCCTTCAGGACGATGTCGTGATGCGGCGACTTGCTGCATACCGGGTCCGCATTGGCCGCCTCTCCCGTCATCATGTAAGCCTGACAACGGCATCCGCCGAAGTCCTTGCCCTTCTCGTCGCATGACCGGCACGGCTCGGGCATCCAGCTGTCGCCGCGAAAGCGGTTGAAGCCGGGGGACTCGTACCAGATGTGCCGCAGATCATGGTCGCGCACGTTCGGGAATTCGATCGGCAACTGCCGAGCGCCGTGGCAGGGCAGCGCGGTACCGTCTGGTGTGACGGTCAGGAACAGGCTGGCCCAGCCGTTCATGCACGCCTTCGGTCGTTCCTCGTAGTAGTCCGGGGTCACGAAGATCAATCTGCACGGGTGGTTTTGCGCGGCAAGCTTGGCGCGATATTCGTCGGTGATGCGTTCCGCGCGCACGAGCTGCTCGCGGCTCGGCAGCAGCGCGTTGCGATTCAGGTAGGCCCAACCATAATACTGGCACGTCGCCAGCTCGACATAGTCCGCCTCGAGCGCAAGACACAATTCGATGATCCGGTCGATGTCGTCGATGTTGTGCCGGTGCGTGACGAAGTTCAGCACCATCGGATAGCCGTGCCTCTTCACCGCGCGCGCCATTTCGAGTTTATGGGCGAACGCCTTCTTCGAGCCGGCCAGCATGTTGTTGACTTCCGCGTCGCTCGCCTGGAAGCTGATCTGTATGTGATCGAGGCCGGCCTCCCGGAACCCGACGATCTTCTCCTCGGTCAGGCCGATGCCCGAGGTGATCAGGTTGGTGTAGTAGTCGAGCCTTCGTGCTTCGGCGATCAGCCTGACGAGATCGGGGCGCGCGAGCGGCTCGCCGCCGGAAAAGCCGATTTGCGCGGCACCCATTCGACGCGCTTCGGCCATCACCTTGAACCACTGCTCCGTATCGAGCTCCGTTCCCTGCCGAGCGAAATCGAGCGGGTTCGAGCAGTACGGGCACTGCAGCGGGCAGCGGTAAGTCAGTTCGGCAAGCAGCCAGAGTGGCAGCCCGATCTCGGGGTGGCCTGCCGCCGAGGCCGGCTCACGCAAGTTCGATCCAGTGTTTGGCACGGGCCGTCTCCATGAAATCCTCGACATCGGCCGCGAGTTCGGGCACGCCAGGAAATTGACCTTCGAGATGCGCGACGATGTCGGCGACGCTGCGCTCGCCGTCGATCAGCTCGCCGATCGCGCTTGCACTTCCATTGAACTTGACCATCCCTTCGGGATACAACAATACGTGCGCGTTCTGCGCGGGTTCGAACTGAAAGCGGAAACCCTGTCGCCAGCGCGGCACCCCGTTTCGATCGAATCTCATCAGGCGATTCCCTTGTGCCAGACACACTGGTCGGTGACGGTGTGATAGGGCGGACGATGCAGTTCGTAGGCCATTGACATCGCATCGAGCATCGTCCACAAGATGTCGAGCTTGAACTGCAGGATTTCCAGCATGCGGTGCTGGCTTTCGACGGTCGTGTAGTGCTGCAGCGTGATGGCGAGCCCGTGCTCGACATCACGACGTGCCTGGCCGAGCCGGGTGCGGAAATACGCGTAACCCGCCGAATCGATCCACGGATAGTGGCGCGGCCATGTGTCGAGGCGCGATTGATGGATCTGCGGGGCGAACAATTCGGTTAGCGAACTGCTGGCCGCTTCCTGCCACGACGCGCGGCGCGCGAAATTCACGTATGCGTCGACGGCGAAGCGCACGCCCGGCAGCACCAGTTCCTGCGAGCGCAACTGCTCGGCGCTCAATCCGACTGCTTCGCCGAGCCTCAGCCAGGCCTCGATGCCGCCATCTTCGCCGGAGGTGCCGTCGTGATCGATGAGGCGCTGTACCCATTGCCGCCGTACCTCGCGGTCGGGGCAATTGGCGAGTATCGCCGCATCCTTCATCGGGATGTTGACCTGATAGTAGAAGCGGTTTGCCACCCAGCCCTGGATCTGTTCCCGGCTTGCGCGGCCTTCGTACATCGCGACGTGATAGGGATGGTGAATGTGATAGAAAGCGCCCTTGGCGCGCAGTGCCTGCTCGAACTGATCGGGGGTGAGGGGGAATTGGCCCGTCTGTGGTTTCATGACGTCTGGAAATGGTGGAGCGCGGCAAAACGGTCCGCTGTTTCGCGATCGATCCGTGACGCGTTCATATGGTCGTAGGGAGTGCTTCTCATAACGAGATCTGCATGCCGTCGAACGCGACCTCGATGTCGCGGCGCCGTAGTTCCGTGCGCTGGACGGAGCGTTCGTCGAGGATCGGATTGGTATTGTTGATGTGGATCAGTACCTTGCGGGGCCTGGAAACGCGCCCGAGTATTTCCATCATGCCGTCCGGGCCGCTTAGCGCGAGATGGCCCATTTCGCGGCCCGTTCGGGTACCGACGCCAAGTCGTCGCATTTCGTCGTCGTCCCATAGCGTGCCATCGACGAGCAGGCAGTCCGAGGCATTCATGCGTTTCAGAAGCATGTCGTCGACGATGCCGATCCCCGGCGCGTAGAGCAGCGTGCCGCCCGTGCGTGAGTCCGTGACGATCAGGCCGATGTTGTCGCCGACGTGCGGAGCATGGCGATGCGGCGAATAGGGCGGCGCCGAGCTGCGCAGAGGGAACGGCGTGAACTCCAGGTTCGGGCAGGCCGGTACGACGAAGCTGCTGTCAGGCTCGACGCGGTTCCAGATGAGTCCGCCGTTCCAGTGCTTCAACATGTCGAACAGCGGAAAGCCAGTCGTCAAGTCATCGTGGACCATATCTGTACACCAGATCTGAAGCGGGCAACCTTCACGCAAGCCAAGCAAGCCGGCCGTGTGGTCGATCTGGCTGTCCATCAGGACGATCGCGCCGATGCCGGTATCGCGTGGCGCACGACCGGGCTGCATCGGTGCGAAGCTTTGCAATTGCGCGCGTATGTCGGGCGACGCGTTACACAGCACCCAATTCACACCGTCGTCGGACACCGCGATCGATGATTGAGTGCGGGCGTGCGCCTCAACGGTGTGGTTGCGATACCCCGCGCAGTTCGCGCAGTTGCAGTTCCATTGCGGAAAGCCGCCGCCTGCGGCCGATCCGAGGATGTGTATGAACATGGTCGATCTTCGATGGGTGGACTTCATCAAGCAAAAAGCCTCGGCAAGCCGAGGCTTTTTGCTTGATCCTGCAGCTCGGAATCAGCGGTTCGAAACGTACATGGTGATTTCGAAACCGAGACGCAGATCTGTGTAGGCGGGCTTGGTCCACATGAGACAGGTTCCTTTGGAGGGTTGAATTAGACGGGCAAGCACTTGTTGGGGCCGCGCGCTCGTGAACCTGCGAGTAATGCCATCATCAGTTGCGTAGTCTCGGCGTCATTGCATTATCGCAGCGAGTAACAGGAGGCATCCGTGGAGGACTTGCTCATTGAAATGGTACATCAGTCTATATTGCCGTCAATGTAAAAAATGGAATAGATGAGTTTTCGATTTTTTGTTGTGAGGCGGCTTTCATTTCATTACTATATTAATAATTAAGGGCGCGACGGGCATTGTTGCCGGCTCGAGAGATCGCTCGGATTTCGGCCGGGCTTTCCTGGCGAGGCTTGGCGGATGATCGTGGGTCTTTCGCTCCCAAGTGTTTTTGAGGATCACATTTTTTGAGCGGATTGATGAATATCTGGCGTCAATCAAGCTGCCCAAGCCTCATTGAATCCAGTTTTTGTTTTCGTTAAATAATAAACTGTCGGTTGTTAATGGGGCTGCTTTGTTTTCCTATTCGATGTTTTCATGATGAATGCGTCGGAGACTAGAAAAATAATTTTGCGCGAGAAAACGGTTGGAGAATCCCGAGGGGCCCGTGAGTGCGACTCGGAAGATCTCGGATGAATGTTGATCGGTCACGGATGGTCGAGCGTACGCAGGCTGGCGATCGAGACTAAAAAGGGGTGGGACGTTGCGACTCGAACATTTCGCAGGACTGATCATGGCCGCCGCACCGGTGGTCGCATTTGCCCAGACGAGCGTGACGCTGTACGGCCGCATCGACGGCGGCGTCGAATACCTGAACCACATCGCGAAGCCGAGCGGTGGCAGCGGGACGCGCTGGAGCGCGGAAAGCGGCGACTGGGGCACCAGCATGTTCGGGCTGAAGGGCGTCGAGGATCTCGGCGGCGGGCTGTCGACGGTGTTCAACCTGGAAACCGCGTTCCAGGTGATGAACGGCCAGACGGGCGGCGGGCGCATGTGGTCGCGGCGCGCGTACGTCGGGTTGAAGAGCAATACGTGGGGCCAGCTGCAGGCTGGCCGCAACCTGTTCATCGACAGCGACGGCGTGTGGGAATTCGATCCGTTCGTCCAGCAGGCGTTTTCGTCGGCGTCGCTCGTGCGCGGCCGCAACTGGCAGCAGACCAGCAACAACATCGAATATCACAGCCCGGTGATCGGCGGCTTCGACGTGCAGGCGCAATACGCGTTCGGCAACCAGTCGCGCGGCTTCAACTACGGAGCGGCCGACGATTTCGGCCGTTCGGACGGGATCATGATCTCGTACCACTCGCCGGTGCTTGATGTGCGCGGCATCTACGACGAGCTGCGCGACAACAACGGCAAGTTCAGCAATATCTTTACCGCATCGCGCGAGTACTTCGTCGGCGCGAACGTGAAGGTGTCGAAGTTCAAGATCCAGGGCGCGTATACGCACTACCAGGCGCCGGATAGTCCGGCTGGTGTTGCCGATCGTGCCGATCATTACTGGCTCGGCGCGACCTACTCGGCGACGCCGCAGTGGGCCGTGACGGGGGGCGGATATTACGTGAAGGTAGGCGATGGCGGCGGCGATGCGTCGCACGATCCGTCGGGGCACGCGATGATGTACGTGCTCGGGACCACGTACAACCTGTCGAAACGTACGTTCCTGTATGGGACGGTTGCGTATGTGCGCAATGGCGGGAATTCGAACTTCTCGCTGCTCGCGACGCCGCGCGACGCGACGTCGGGGACGAGTCCGATAACGGGCGAGTCGCAGACGGGGGCGTACGTGGGGATGATGCATACGTTCTGAGCAAGCACCCACCGGTGCACGGGCTTCGTGGTTTCGTCGCCGAGTGCGTTGCGATTCGGCCTTCGGCCACGGTTTCGATACCACGGCATACGCGTTCCCGTGCGGAGCGTTTTTGTTCTTCCTCGTTGCCTCGGTTCGACGAGGTTTTTCCATCGACGGCCATTCGTGTTCGGCCCGTCATCAGTCACACCCCTCTTGGTAAGGTGATGTCATGAAGAAATTCAACACTCGAGACGACGGGCTTGCGGCTTCGTGGTGCCGGAGTGCGCCGGCTATGGTCGGCGCACTCGCATTGTTCGGCATGGTCGCAAGTGGACCGGCCGCGGCAGCGGATTGGGTCTTCGCCGGACAGGGTGTCGATAACACACGCACCGCGCCCGACGAGCACATTATCGGTGTCGACAACGTTTCTCGGCTCGCGCCGCGCTGGACGCTGGATACCGACGGTAACGTTTCGGCTACACCAACCGTAGCGAACGGCACCGTATATGTACCTGACTTCGGCGGTTCGCTATGGGCGGTCGATGCTGCCAGTGGCAAGGTGAAGTGGAAGAAGAAGATCACCGAATACAGCGGCATCGAAAACGATGCCTCGCGCACCAGCCCGGCATATTGGGAAGGCACGCTGATTTTCGGTCAGGGGACCCAGATCGCGAACAATCCGAGCGGAGCGTTCGTGCTGGCTGCCAAGGCGGAGGATGGCGCGCCGCTCTGGCGAACCAAGGTGGATTCAGACCCGACCGCGATCATTACCCAATCGCCGATCGTTGATCGAGGCGTGGTGTATATCGGTCTCTCGTCGCGTGCCGAAGCACTCAAGGACAAGCCGACTTATCGAGGTGCGGTGGTTGCGCTCGACGCCAAGACCGGAAAAATTCGGTGGAAGACCTATATGGTCCCGAAGGGGTACACCGGCGGGTCGGTGTGGGGCAATACGGCTGCGGTCAATCATGAGACCGGCCTGCTCTACGTGACCACCGGCAACAACTTCTCGGTGCCGCCGGGCCACTGCCGTTATCCGACGCAGAAGAACTGCAAATCCGATACGCCGGACAACATGATCGACAGCTTTGTCGCGCTCGATCTGAAGACCGGCAAGGTGGTCTGGCACAGCCGTACCTTGGCGGCCGACATGTCGACCAACTACGATCACGACGATGGTCCGGACTACGATTTCGGCTCCGGGCCCAATCTGTTCAAGGCGACCATCGACGGGAAGGAGAGGACGCTGGTGGGCGCGGGTGCGAAAAGCGGCGTGTACTGGGCGCTCGATCCGAAGACCGGCAAGGTGATTTGGCATACCCAGGTCGGACCGGGCAGCCTGCTGGGCGGCATGCTGTGGGGTACGGCCGCGGATGGCAAGCGTATCTACGTTTCGATCGGCAATCTGAAGGGAGAATCGATCGATGTCGACAACGGTCCGAACGGCGCGAAGACAACCAAGGGAGGAATCTGGGCGGCGGTTGATGCGGCCACCGGCAAGGTTCTGTGGCGCACGGCCGACCCGCAGGGCAAGATGGATACGGTCGCGATGTCGGCCGCGAATGGCGTCGTATACGCCGGGTCGCTGGCCGGCACGGGCGCAAGCATGTATGCGCTCGATGCGGCTACTGGCGCAATCAAGTGGAGCTATGTGAACAACGGTGCGGTCGTGTCGGGCGCCGCCATCGTCGACGGATCGGTCTACTGGGGTTCCGGCTATCACACAAAAGTGCTCGGCCTGCCATACGACGGCAGCAGTCACAAGCTGTATGCCTTCGGGCTCGCCACGAAGCAGTAAGGGGTGAACAGCCGGTTACGTGCGTGACCGGCTGTGTTCTCGACGGTTGCCCGGCTCTTTAAGGAGGCGCTCCCGATGACGCCTCCCTCCCATGAAACCGCGGCTCGTGCCATGCCGGATGCATGTCGACACCGGTTATCAATCAGCATTCCGAGTGCGATGCGACGCCTGGTAGACGTCCCATGCCGCGCGGGCTCGCATTTTCCAGGAAGTGTGATCATCGGCGCGCCGTCGGCCGGGCGCGAGCAGCACGCGTTGTTAGGCCGGTTGTGACGACCGATGCGATGTCGAAAGCGGTGTCGTGCAACGGCATGATGGAGGTCGTTGGTCGGGGCCCTCGCAGACTTCGATGACGTCGGGTTATTGCATCCCGGTTCGTGTGGAATGAGCTGAACGATGGTGCTATTGATTTTGAATGATGGGGAATTCGTTCATCAATTTTATTGGTGCGCGCCGATTTATCTTCTGATCAAACTCAGCCGATCAACGAAGAGCCGGGGGAAGACGCTCGCTTTTGAGTGATATGCGTGGATTTCCAGGAATATTGATTCGCGTGATTTGATAGTTGCGGTGTCCATTTTGTCTGCCGGGAGTGCGGGAGAGGGTTGCCTGTTCACTCCGAATCTGCATGAAGGGAGCCGCAGTGGCGCGCTTTTCCAAATCAAAACACCGCCTTCTTGTGCGCAATTAATATTGCGTGTGTGTGAAAATCAAAGGAATTATCTGACAAATGATCGGCGTAATCCGAGAATCGGATCGATTCTGTTTTTTGGGTGTACGGGTATGTAATTTATGTATTAAATGAGGTCGGCCGATGGAAATTCGGTCCGATGCATCAAGATAGGTTGACTCCCGAATTTGCTCAAAAGTCACATTTCTGCTACCCGTTCACAGGATTCCATGCGCCATGAGCAACCCGAAACTTGAGGTACTGACGCCGCAGAACAGCCAGCTGATCTTCATCGACCAGCAGCCACAGATGGCGTTCGGCGTGCAGTCGATCGATCGCCAGACGCTGAAGAACAACGTCGTCGGGCTCGCGAAGGCCGCGAAGGTCTTCAACATCCCCACCACGATCACGACGGTCGAAAGCGAGAGCTTCTCGGGCCCCACCTATCCAGAACTGCTCGACGTGTTCCCGAACCAGAAGACGCTCGAACGCACGTCGATGAACTCGTGGGACGACCAGAAGGTGCGCGACGCGCTCGCCGCGAACGGCCGCAAGAAGGTGGTCGTGTCGGGCCTGTGGACCGAAGTCTGCAACACGACGTTCGCGCTGTGCGCGATGCTCGAAGGCGACTACGAGATCTACATGGTCGCCGACGCATCGCGCGGCACGTCGCAGGCCGCGCACGACTTCGCGATGCAGCGCATGGTGCAGGCCGGCGTCGTGCCGGTCACGTGGCAGCAGGTCCTGCTCGAATGGCAGCGCGACTGGGCGCGCCGTGACACCTATGACGCCGTGGTTGCGATCGCCAAGGAGCATTCCGGCGCATACGGGATGGGCATCGACTACGCGTACACGATGGTCCACAAGGCGCCGCAGCGTACTGCGACGCCGCACGAGTCGATTCCGGCCGTGCCGGCGAAGTAACGGGCCGCCGGCCGCGATCGCCGCGACGGTTACTGCGGCGATCGCGTGCCGTCGGCCGTCACGCGTTCAGGCGGCGGGCAGCGCCCACGGCGCGTGCGAGAAGTGTTCGGCGAGGAAATCGAGCAGTACCGTCACGCGCGCGGCGCGCAGCATGCCGGGCGGCGTGACGAGGTTCACGGCGATGTCAGCGATCTTCCAGTCATGCATCACTTCTTCGAGCTCGCCGCGCTGTAGTTCGTCCCGCACGAGGAACTCGGGTTGCAGGGCCAGGCCGTATCCGTCGATCAACGCGGGCAAGATCACGTCGGAATTGTTCGTGCGGATGCGGCCTTGCACAGGTACGCCGAAATCTCTGTTCGATGTCATGTGATGAAAGCGCCAGTACTCCGGTGTCGGCAGGTTCGTGTAGATGACGCACATGTGATGTTCGAGGTCGCGCGGATGCGTGGGGCGGCCGCGCCGGTCGAGATACGCGGGCGACGCGACGAGCGGCCGGCGTACAGCGCACAGGCGGCGCGAGCGCAGCGTCGAATCGCTCAGCTCGGCGATGCGGATCGCGACGTCGAAGCCGCCCGACACGATGTCGACGATGTGGTCGGTGAGTACGAGATCGATGTCGACGCGCGGATAGCGCTCGAGAAATGCGGGCAGCACCGGCGACAGATGGCGCAGCCCGAACGACATCGGCGCGTTCACGCGCACGAGTCCGTGCGGTTCGAGCGCTTGCGCGGTGGCCTCGCTCTCGATCAGTTCCGCATCGGCGAGCAGGCGGATCACGCGGTCGCACAGCAGTTCGCCGGTCGGCGTGAGCGACAGCTTGCGCGACGTGCGGTACAGCAGCATCTCGCCGAGGCGCTTTTCGAGGCGTGCGATCGCTTTCGATACGGTGGGTTGCGATACGCCGAGCGTTTCCGCGGCTTTCGCGAACGAACCGGTCTCCGCGACGCGCGCAAAGATGGCCCAGGCTTCGAGATCAGGAAGGTGTTGCATGATTGGAATGGATGGCAGGAAAGCGAAGGAAAGGCGAGGGCAGCACAGCATGCGGCCGATGCGATGCGGATCATTCTAATCCGGGCGGGAGAAAAAACGATATGGAATCTTATCTAATCTCATTGGGCGCCGGCGTGCTGATCGGCGTCGTGTACAGCGTGATCCGAGTGCGTTCGCCGGCGCCGCCGCTGATCGCACTGGTCGGCCTCGCCGGCATGCTGATCGGCGCACAGGCCATCGCGCCGGTTCGTCACTGGCTCGGCTTCTGAGCACATCGAGGACATTCATGAGCGCAACCGATACCCCACCCGATCTCATCCTGCACAACGGGCGCATCACGACGCTCGATCGTGCGAACCCGATCGCTGCCGCCGTCGCGATCAAGGACGGCCGCTTCGTCGCGGTCGGCGGCGAAGCGGACGTGATGCCGCTCGCGGGCCGCGCGACGAAGGTGGTCGATCTCGGCGGCCGCGGCGTGCTGCCGGGTTTGATC